>DASUXY010000065.1:0-29678 GCA_036377675.1 Bacillota bacterium | reverse complement strand
ATATCCACGAAGAGTGGATAGGATCATCTAGAAAATATATTAAATTTTAAATTTTTCGTTTGGGGGTGCACCCCCAAAAAACATTAAGATCAAGGGACAAAACATTGTATTGGATTTTACACAAGATTATGGACTTGACTCGAAGTGATTAATGATATATTTTTTATATGTACAGAAACATGTATTAGCGATATATAAAGCATTTCAAAAAATTTGTAACTTACAATTTATCACTTTCTATGCTTAATAATGATCGATTCCTACATATTGTTTTAGGATTTGAAAGGAGTTTTCATATACACTTGTTCCTCTCCATAACGAAACGTCAATGGATTACTATTATTATTATTATATTGTTACTGATTGCTGGCTATTTTCTTATTCCGATTTCAATACCTTTTATCATCGCCTTAATTACTGCACTCATTCTCGACCCTGCTGTACGTTTTATACAGCGAAGATTTAAAATCAATCGCAAAGGCTCAGTGATCATTGTTTTCATATTGTTTTTATTTTTAATTGGCTTTGCCGGTACTTTCATTGTGACAAAAGCGGTCAGTCAAGTTATTAATTTTGCTGAAAATGTTCCTACTTACATTAATCAAGTAAATAAAATTTATGAAAACTGGGAACAATCCTTTAAGCAATATGCTAAAGACTTACCACCTGAGTTTATCAAACAAGTTTCAGCAAGTGTTGAAGATCATTTAACCGCTTTAAATACAACCGTGAAAGAAAAGATTACAATTGATAATCTCGCCCAAATGTTCGCTAAAGTCCCACAATATTTAATCAGTTTTCTCGTATACCTCATCGGATTATTTTTATTTATGCTAGAATTACCGATAATTAAAGCAAAGCTGTACAATTTATTTACAGAAGAAACAGCAGAAAAAGTTTCCTTAATGAATGCGAGACTGTCCAGTGTGATTTTAGGATTTTTTAAAGCACAATTCCTGTTAAGTATAATCATATTTTTATCTTCTTTAGCAGGGTTGTTAATCATCGCACCAGACGTCGCTTTAATTATGGCATTAATTATTTGGATTGTTGATTTAATTCCAATTATCGGGTCTATCATTATTTTAGGACCGTGGTCATTATTTATGTTTTTGTCTGGGAATACAGTCATGGGTGTAAAGTTAGCGATTCTCGCCATCATATTACTGGCCATTCGCCGTATAGTAGAACCAAAAGTGATGGGACAACAAATTGGACTCTCTCCGTTAGCAACTTTAATTGCGATGTTTTTAGGACTGAAGCTATTTGGAGTGTTTGGATTTATTATAGGACCTCTTCTCGTCATCGCATTCAATTCCGCAACAGAAACGGGAATTATTAAATGGAAAAAGATTAAAATATGAACAAATAAAAAATCCCATGATAATCCAACGTAAAAAGTGTGACGACATTGCCGTCACACTTTTTATTATTTTTTAAATAATCATGGTTATGAAGAATGTGAGTTTTTTAAGTTCCGAGAATCGCTTTAATTAAACTCGTCGTTTCTCCACCTTTATAAAATACGTAAAGGAGCAAATAGACCATCGTCCCGGTTCCAGCACTAAAAAACCAAATGATACTCGTCACAGGACCAATTTTTTGATGAACCGTAATATTTCGTTTAAAAGCTAGCGTCAATGTAACGATGCCAAAAACCGCTCCAATTGTCGCAAGTGTAATATGGAAAATAAGAAAAATCGTATAATAAATTTTTAACTCTTCCGGTCCTCCGAAACTCGTATTTCCTATAAAAACGGTTCGAGAAATATAAATTATAAAAAACAACAGAGCACTAATCGCTGCATAAACCATCGCTTTTTTATGCAGAGTAGCTTTACCTTTTCGAATGAATCTCCACCCGATCGCGACTAAAATCGCACTTAACAGTATAAAAAATGTACTAATCGTCGGTAAAATTGGCATAATAAAATCAACCCTTTCTATCTGATTAATGGAACTTAAGATAATTACAACACATCGTATGATGTAACAAAACGCTAGCCATTATTTATAACGTTTTAATAAAAATGAGGAATTGTGACGTAACAGATCTTACATACCCACTTATCGATCTTTTAAGAATGAGATTCTAATATCTGTTGTAGGTAATGGATCGGATTCCATGTTCTTCTTTGAAAACCACGAAAAGAAAATTTTAGCCATAATAATGATATAAATGATTTCTTGCATAAATTTCATAACGATCCCACCTAACTGTTGATCATATAAGATTGACAATGGTGAAAACATTTCTGGTCCAGAGATAGAAACAGCAAGACCGTCTAATACATCACCTGGAACACAAATACTTAGCGACTTCATCCAAGCACCTTCTGATGTGTATGCTTCATAAACTGGATCTGAAGCGAAAATAATGAGTGCACAGGCAATTGTAATAATAGCTGCACTTGATAAGAGATAGACCATCTTCACTAATGGTTTTAACGTATCATACCGTTTAATTGGAGTCATCAGTGGCCACCACATTAAAAATGCAGTAAATAAAAGAGTCAATATTATGATAGCGTGTACCCATTTTGATGACTTCGAAAAATCAAAAATGACAGGAATGTGATACAACGTAAACAATACATTAAATGACAACAAAGCAATTAACGGCTTTGTTAAAAAGTCAAAGACGGGTTTAACTCCTTTTAAATGGATAAATTTCTCCCATAGCCAAGCAGGAATCCCTTTAATGATAAAAATAGGGAAAACGAGGTATAAAAACACCATTTGAACCATATGTGCCGTTAACATGATGTGTGATAATAGATCGACTGGTGATCCTTTTACAGCATACAATATAACTAGTCCTAAATAAAAATACATTTGTTGTTTCACAGTAGGTTTTGTCGTGCCACCAAATTTATCTCGAAAGGGACCCGTTATTAAATAATAGACTAGCCCTAAAGCGAGAACGAATATAAAGAAATATGGGCTCCATAAAGCTCTGAAGCCAAATATTTGTAATTTGTACCACATGATTATCACTCCATATAAGTGGATTGTTACGTTATTATCTTACGTTATTATAACGTACTAATATAAGAAACACATTTATATATATGACAATTCTACAACAAAACGATGGGATAGTACTATATAAAGCTAACAATAGATAAGGGGGGAGGTTCTAACAGAGGAAGTTGAAGACGAAAGGAAACGAATGTTATAAATACATGCACAAATGGTAATAAAGTCGGGGAATAATACCCCGACTTTGTCATTTTACCACCAAGATATGAGCACAAGTCCTGCTAACGTGAGCAGTGCTGCCCAAACCCCACCATAAATCAAAACGGTAGGCATCGCATGACCTTTGTCTTTCATATGCATAAAATAGTAAAATTGAAAGCCCACTTGAATGATCGCTAGGAAAACGATAATGGGTATAGCAAACATGCTTTCAACGGCACCCGTCGCAACAACAATAAAGGCTATAAGCGTAACGAGAATCATTAAAGCGAATGAAATAAGGTTTCGCTTCATCGCTTCTTTATTCTTTTGCTTACGAAATGCTTTTAAATTTTCAGTGTTAATGTTGTCTGTCATGTGTTAACCCACCTTTCCAATCAAGTATACAACTGTAAATACGAATACCCAAATAACATCAATATAGTGCCAATACAAACTAAATGTATTGAACTTTGGTGCGTTGTATAAATTCAAACCTCTTTTCGCATTGCGAATCATTAAAGTAATTAGCCAAACGACACCAAAAGTTACGTGACCTCCGTGAAATCCAACTAAGGCATAAAACGCCGAGCCAAAGGCGGATGAACGGAACGTGAATCCATACTCAGTTATATAATGTGTAAATTCATAAATTTCTAACCCTAAGAAGCTGATTCCAAATAACCCGGTAATTCCAAGCCATAACTGTGTTTTTTTAAAATCATTGTTTCTCATATGATACATTGCATAAACACTCGTCAGTGAACTCGTCAATAAAATGATCGTCATGAGAAAAACGAGTTCTAACCCGAATAATTCTTCCGATGTAGGACCACCAGCTGTTGAGTTTCTCAAGGCTAAATATGTCCCGAATAAACTTGCAAAAAGTACTGTTTCCCCACCTAAGAAGAACCATAAACCTAAAAATTTATTTTTACCTTCAAGAGTAGCTCTTTCAGGATTTTCAGGCATTGTTTTTGGAAATAAGGATGGATCGTAACTCATAATTAGGAGGCCTCCCTTTCGAGTTCTTCTTTCTTGATGTAATAGCCGTGATCATCTTTAACAGATCGAATTATCATACAGAGTAGTGCGAAACCAATCCCTCCGTATAGTGCGATATACCATAACGGATTCTCTGTTTGATAGATAAATCCGAACCCAGCTATAAAGAAGCCTAGTGACATTAAGAACGGTAAAATGGAACTGTTTGGCATATGAACATCACCTAAAGGCTCAGCAGGTGTCATCTTACCATTGCCTTCCATTTTTTCAATCCATAACGGATCTAACCCCCGTACAAGTGGTAGCTGTTTAAAGTTATAATAAGGTGGTGGACATGATCCTGTCGCCCACTCTAACGTACGACCATCCCATGGATCTGCAAGCGCCTTTTCACCTTTAACAGCAGTGTAAATGATGTTTATTAAAAATAAGATTACAGAAAATGACATGAAGAAGGAACCAATCGTACTAATAAAGTTCCCTAAATCTAAGCCTTGGTCTTCTAAGAATACCCAGTAACGACGTGGCATTCCCATTAATCCAAGGAAGTGTTGGATAAAGAATGTCAAATGGAATCCGATAAAGAACGTCCAAAATGACCATTTACCCATTTTTTCATTTAAAATTCTGCCAAACATTAACGGCCACCAGTAATGTAATGCCGCGAAAATACCGAACACTGTGCCCCCAACGATGACGTAGTGGAAGTGTGCAATAACAAAGTACGTGTCATGGTACTGATAGTCAGCAACTGCTGAACCTAACATAACACCAGTCATACCACCAATTGTAAAAGACGGAATGAATCCTAGTGACCATAACATCGCTGAATTAATTTTAACGCTTCCGCCCCACATTGTCGCTAACCAGTTGAAGATTTTAATTCCAGTCGGTACAGCGATTGCCATTGTACCTACGGCGAAAATAGAGTTTGCAACTGGACCTAGGCCTACCGTAAACATGTGGTGTGCCCAAACCATAAATCCGAGGAATGCAATGAGCATTGTAGCAAAAACCATTGCCGTATAACCAAATAATCTTTTTCTAGAAAATGTCGGGAATATTTCACTAAAGACACCGAACAGTGGCAAGATCAAAATATATACTTCTGGGTGACCAAAAATCCAGAATAAGTGTTGCCAAATAATCGTGTTCCCGCCTAACGTTACATCAAAAAATGCTGTTCCAAACATACGGTCAAACATGAGTAAAAACAAGTTTATGGTTAGAGCAGGGAATGCGAATAAAATGAGTACACTCGTAATAAAAGTAGCCCATGAAAACATCGGCATACGCATGTATGTCATCCCTGGTGCACGCATGTTAACAATGGTTGCTAAGAAGTTAATTCCACCCATTAATGTACCGGCACCAGCTATTTGTAACCCCATAACATAATAGTCAACACCATGACCTGGTGAATCCATCGCAAGTGCTGCATATGATGTCCACCCCGCATCTGGAGCTCCTCCAAAAAACCAACTGAGGTTTAATAAAATACCTCCAAACATAAATAGCCAAAAACCTAAAGCGTTTAAAAATGGAAAGGATACGTCACGAGCACCTATTTGTAACGGCATAACCGCGTTCATTAACCCTAACAATAACGGCATTGCCGCTAAGAAAATCATTGTAGTTCCATGCATCGTGATCATTTCGTTATAAAGACCTGCACTAATAAAATCGTTCTCAGGTTTAATTAACTGTATACGAATGATAACAGCTTCGATACCACCGAGTAAGAAAAAGAAGCCTCCACCAAATAAATATAGATGTGCTATTTTTTTATGGTCAACTGTCGTCAAATAATCCCACAAAAAAGCACCAAAACTTCTCTTTTGAGTAGCTGCTTGACTCACAACTTATACCTCCCTTAAATATTCCATACTATATAAATCATTATATGATTATATGATTATAAGTTTTAATCTCCGGCACTTTCAGGAGTAATGTCTGTTTCATCTAACTGCAATAAATAATCAGCAATTTTTTCTGCTTCTTCATTTGATAATTCTGGATAATTACCCGTCATTAAGTTTCCTGGTTTAACGGATTCCGGATCAACAATCCAATCCACTAAGTTTTCTTTTGTTGGATCTAAAATCCCCGCGATTGTTGAGCGATTTGCATAGTTTGTTAGATTTGGACCTACTGGTGCAGTCGGTTCGTCTTGCCCTTCTGCAGTTGGAGACTCAGCGTCAGTCGCATGACAAGTCATACAATTATTTTCTTCAAATAATTCCTTACCTTCTTTTGCAACTGCATCTTTCGGTTCTTCCTCAGAATCCGCACCTTGCATATCTGCTACCCATTGTTCATATTCTTCTGGACTAACTACAATAACTTTAAAGTCCATTAATGAGTGTGAAGGTCCACAAAACTCAGCACATTTACCCCAATAAACACCTTCCTCATAAGCTTCAATATAAAGTGTGTTTACGTTTTCAGGGTTAGCATCAAGCTTTCCTGAAAGACTCGGGACCCAAAAGGAGTGTGTAATGTCGCCACCCAGCAGGTGTAAATAAACCTTTTCTCCTGCAGGTATATATATGTCTTGACTCGTTTGAATCTCTTCATCTTGATAATCAAAATGCCACCAATATTGTTTTCCAACCACATCAATATTGATATGATCATCAGCATCTGATGCATCTGCTAAATCAAACGTTGATATGAGCGTAGGGACCGCCATTATAACAACTAAAATGATTGGGATTACAGTCCATATCGTTTCTAACGCTTGATTACCCTCCACCTGTTTAGGTATGTAATCTTCTTGGCCTTTCTTTCTACGGAATTTTATTAATACGAGGGATAGCCAAATGACTACTACCAAGAATACAGATGTCATAACAATTGTTGTCAAAACGATTAAATCCATTGATGCTTCGGCACCATACCCTTTGGGAACAAGGGCTGTTAAATTCTCCTTACCACAAGCTGATAAAAATAGTGCTAAAGAGCCTAATACGAATAAGGCTCTTATCTTTCCCATCCAACCTTTCATGTATCCATACCTCTCTTTCTCTTTGTTTCTCTATATTGTTTTCTCCTTAATATATATTAAAAAGTTAAGGACTACATTACATTAAATCGGTAGTTCAATAGTTGTGACAATCATCAAAATAAACATGATCGTTAAGTAGTTTAATGAATATACAAAAATTACATTTGCCCATTTCAAATCGTTTTTTACGAAAAATCCACTAATACCCAAAGCCAACCAGATTACATTGAGTATCGTTGCAATGACTAAAAATGTCGTTCCTAATGAAACCATGAAAAACGGAACTGGCAGTAAACAGGTGATATAGATTACAATTTGCCGCTTCGTCATCTCAAATCCATAAACAGCTGGAAGCATGGGAATGCCTGCCTTTTTATATTCTTTACATCTTCTCATTGCTAACGAAAGGAAATGAGGAGTTTGCCATATAAACATGATGACAAATAACGCTACTGGTATGATATGCAAATTCGGTTCAACTGCTGTCCAACCGATTAACGGAGGAACTGCACCCGAAATACTACCAACTGCAGTGTTGAGGGTATACCTTCGCTTTGACCACACCGTGTAAAGAATGACATATGTAAACCATCCTATAAAAGCTACGAAAGTGGCAGCTAGCGTCGTAAACATTAATAGTATATGTCCAATTAAACTAAATGATGTTCCAAGTATGAATGCAGTTCGTAGAGTAATCTTTCCAGTTACCGTCGGTCGTATTTTTGTTCGTGTCATGACTGGGTCGATGTCAACATCATACCAATTGTTCAAGATCGATCCACCCATGATTACAAAAGAACTTCCAAACATTGTTAAAAGAAATAGATCCCAATGGGCCATGAAAGAAGAGTTTGTAAAGTGAAGGGCTAGCCAAAAACCTGTAAATACAGTAATTAAGTTCGAGTTTACAATCCCTATCTTTACAAGTGCCTTCAAATCGGAAAAAAAAGTGGGTTGTTTCGTTTTTGAGACAGTCATTTCGTCGTTTTTCGATGACGAAGGTGTCCCGATGTCAGTCATTTATGATAATCCCCCCTTCAGACTTCCGATAAACAATGCGCAAACTTCCGATAAACAATGCGTAGTATTGTGATATCGGTGAATAAAGACAATTGTTCATTGGCGGAAGGTAATGTTCCTATCTGTTATTGTATCATGGAACATTGTTAAATACGAATCCACCCATAGGAGATTTTACTATTTATAAATTAATTTTCAACGTCCAATTGTGACGTTTTAGTGAACAATTTATCCATTATAAATGGCAAAGGCGATATCACATCAATTATTGTAGGATTATGTCGAACTCAACCATTACAGCCCTTTTTTACAATAAAAAAAATGCTCCTATACACTATTTCTAGCAAAATATTTATCACTTTGCAAGGTTTTCTACTTTTCAATAGTGAAAACATCATTAAATCATGTTACTATAGTTATAGAACTCGAAAACAATTCTCATTTTATGTATTATTTAGTTGATATTAGCCATTAAAGGATCCTATGATGAAAAAAATTATAGACATCATCATGTTTAGATTCATACATATACATCATGTCATATTAGATTTAAAATATGAACATCATCGCAAAGTGAGGCAGTTATATGGTAAATAAATATTTAAAGTGGTTGTCAGTTATAACTACACTTGGAATGGTCTTTGTTTTAATCGGGGGTGCCCTCGTGACGAAAACCGATTCAGGAGCAGGATGCGGAACGAGTTGGCCCTTATGTCATGGTGAACTCATCCCGAGTGAAATAACCCCTGAACTCGTCATTGAACTCAGTCATCGGCTTGTTTCAGGAGTCGTAGGGATTTTTGTAATAGCACTAGCTTATCTTTCATGGAAACAAATTGGAGACGTTCGTGAAGTTAAATTTTTATCGATTTTATCAGTCATTTTTCTCGTCTTACAAGGATTAATTGGTGCAGCTGCAGTGATGTGGGGACAGTCTGATTTCGTCTTAGCCATCCACTTCGGTATATCGTTAATATCCTTTGCTGCTGTTCTTTTACTCACATTACTAATCTTTGAAGTCGATAAAAAATTAGATTCCAAATCGCTATTCATTCAAAAGAAACATCGGATCGAAATCTATTTGTTAACTGCTTATACATTCATCGTCGTCTACACTGGTGCACTCGTTCGCCATATAGATGCCAATCTCGTTTGTGAGGACTGGCCTTTCTGCATAAATGAAGCACCATTATCATTTATGTTGTCCAATCGTTTAGATGTTTGGGTGCAAATGGGGCATCGACTAGCTGCTGGCATTTTATTCATTTGGACAGTCGTTTTCGTCATTCGAATGATTAAACAATACCGTCAAAGTCGTGTGATGATGTGGTCGTTAAATGCGTTATTCGTCCTCATTACATTGCAAGTATTTTTTGGAGCATTAATTATTTTTACACTTCTAAACTTAGGAATAGCGTTATTACATGCACTAGTCATTTCATGCTACTTCGGAGTACTAAGTTATTTAATCTTGCTTTCTTCGCGAAGTGCGGCAACTGAGCGAATGGTGCATGTAAACAAAGAGGTCCGTTCAAATATCGCATACATTGAATCATAATTTTTACTCGTTTACATGTATATAAAACGGGTCGTCTATACTGACGACCCGTTTTCTCTTACACAAACTCTAATAGTAAATCATCAACTTCGATAGCATCTCCATCTGTTACATGGATTTGCTTGATCGTTCCTGAAAATGGAGCTTGGACAGTCGTTTCCATCTTCATCGCTTCCGTAATTAATAAGTAATCACCTTTTTTAACCTTATCTCCATTTTTACATAGCACCTCAACTACTGTACCCGGCATTGTTGCACCAATTTGTTTCTCATTTGAAGGATCAACCTTTAGCTTTGTTTCAGCTTCCGATTCGACTTGATGATCCTTAACAATAATTTCACGCGGTTGACCATTTAATTCGAAATAAATGACTCGTGTTCCATCTGAACGTGGCTCAGAAATGGAAACTAATTTTACAAACAATGTTTTCCCTTGTTCAATTTGTACTTCAATTTCTTCTCCTAATCGCATGCCGTAGAAGAAAGTTGGTGTATCTAAAACCGAAACGTCTCCGTATGTTTCACAAAATTTATGATAATCCGTAAACACTTGCGGATATAAGGCATAGGAAATTTGATCAAAGCTAGTCACGTGACGATCCAACGTTTTAAACAATGTTTCTTTTAACTGATTAAAATCAATTGGAGGTAACAATTTACCTGGGCGCTCTTTAATCGGCTTTTTGCCTTTTAAAATAATCCGTTGCATCTGTTGGGGAAAACCTTGGTACGGTTGGCCGAGATAGCCTTGTACAAATTCAACGACAGAATTCGGAAAATCAATCGATTCCCCTTTTTCGTAAAGATCGTCTTCAGATAAATTATTTTGTACCATAAACAACGCCATATCTCCGACAACTTTTGAAGATGGTGTTACTTTTACAATATCTCCGAACATATCATTTACGCGACGAAACATTGTTTTAACTTCGTCCCATCTTTCCTCGAGACCGACGGCTTTCGCTTGTTGTTGTAAGTTACTATACTGACCTCCAGGCATCTCATGAAAATAAATGTCTGTGTGTGGAGATTGCATACCGCTTTCAAAATCTTGATAATAGTGGCGTACATTTTCCCAATAGAGAGACAATTTCTCGTATGATTCGACATTTACTTTAGGTTGACGATCTGTTCCTTCTAAAGCGTAGTATAAAGATTGTGCACTAGGTTGAGAAGTTAAACCTGCCATTGAGCTAACAGCAACATCAACCGCATCTACGCCTGCATCAATCGCACGAGCATACGTGTATACTCCATTGCCACTCGTATCGTGTGTATGCAAATGAATCGGTAAATCTGTCGCTTCTTTCAAAGATGTAACTAATTGATAAGCGGCCTCAGGTTTCAATAGCCCTGCCATATCTTTAATTCCAAGGATATGTGCTCCTGCTCGTTCAAGTTCCTTTGCGAGGTTAATATAATAAGCTAAATTATATTTTGTACGACTTTCATCTAATATATCGCCTGTATAACAAATTGTTGCTTCAGCAATTTTATCATTTTCTCGAACCGCTTCAATAGCTGGAATCATACCTTCAACCCAGTTCAAGCTGTCGAAAATTCGAAAAACATCGATTCCTGCCGTAGCACTTTTTTCGACAAACTCTTGAATGAGATTGTCTGGATAGTTTTTATAACCGACTGCATTACTCGCTCGAAGTAACATTTGAAAAAGTACATTCGGCATTTTTTGTCGTAATGTTAACAGTCGTTCCCACGGATCTTCCTTTAAAAAACGATACGCTACATCAAATGTTGCTCCTCCCCACATCTCGACCGAAAATAAATTTGGAAGAAGACGCGTCGTTGCATCAGCAATATTGACTAAATCTTTCGTACGGACCCGAGTTGCTAACAGCGATTGATGAGCATCTCTAAATGTTGTATCCGTCAGTAACACTTCTTGTTGCTCTTTCATCCACTTTGTCACACCTAAAGGACCGGACTCATCTAAAATTTGTTTTGTTCCTTGAGGAATCTCCTCTAACGTGTTTACTTCTGGAATAGAGAGCCTAGGGAATCTTGGTTTTTTTCGTTTGCCACTTCCATCGAAACCGTTTACAGTTGTATCCCCAATATACGTAAGCATTTTTGTTCCTCGGTCTTTACGCTTCGGAAAAACAAATAATTCAGGTGTTTGATCGATAAATGTCGTATCATATTTTCCAGACATAAAATCTTCATGTAACATGACATTAACTAAAAAAGGAATATTCGTCTTTATGCCGCGAATTCTAAACTCTCGCAAGTTTCTGACCATTTTTTGTATAGCTTGCTCAAATGTAAGTGCCCATGTCGAAACTTTAACGAGTAATGAATCATAGTGTGGTGAGATTTCTGCACCTTGGAAACCATTGCCAGCATCTAAACGTACACCGAATCCGCCCCCTGTTCGATAAGCCATAATCTTACCTGTATCAGGCATGAAATTATTTAGAGGGTCTTCCGTCGTCACCCGTGATTGAATGGCATAGCCATTGATTGTAATCTGTTCCTGCTTCGGAATACCGACGTTTTTGTCATGCATATTTTGTCCGTCAGCAACTTTAATTTGCGTTTGAACAATATCTATTCCTGTTATCATTTCTGTAATTGTATGTTCAACTTGCACACGTGGATTTACTTCAATAAAGTAATATTGATCATCTGTAACTAAAAATTCAACCGTACCAGCATTTATGTAGTTGACATTTTTCATCAAGTTGACTGCTGCAAGATTGATTTGTTCGCGTTGCTTATCCATTAAAGACACACTCGGAGCAATTTCGACAACCTTTTGATGCCTTCTTTGGACAGAACAATCACGTTCGTACAAATGAACGATGTTCCCATGTTGATCTCCTATAATTTGTACTTCTATATGTTTCGGTTTTTCGATAAGTTTTTCAACATATACTTCATCATTTCCAAAAGAAGCTTTTGCTTCAGATTTAGCTCGTTCGTAAGCCTCTTGCACGTCATCAGCATGACGAACAATTCGCATCCCTCGACCGCCACCGCCGAGTGTCGCTTTAATAATAATTGGATAGCCATATTTTTGTCCAAAATCTTCAACATCTTTCACAGAAGTAACCGGTCCATCGCTTCCGGGTATAACCGGTAACCCAGCCTTAATAGCTTGTGTTCTCGCTTTCACTTTATCTCCAAAAATATTTAAATGTTTACTTGTAGGACCTATGAAGATAATTCCTTCTTGTTCGCAACGTCTTGCGAATGTGATGTTTTCGGATAAAAATCCATACCCTGGGTGAATGGCATCCACTCCTACTTGTTTAGCGATTTTAATAATGCCCTCAATATCCAAATAGGCATCAATCGCATTTTTATCTTCGCCAATGATATAAGCTTCATCAGCTTTATAACGATGCAAAGATCCTGAATCTTCTTTTGAGTAAATAGCAACTGTACGTATATTTAACTCCGTACAAGCTCTAAAAACGCGAATGGCTATTTCCCCACGATTAGCTACCAACACCTTTTTTATTTTATTTAACTTGACCATCTTTTTCCTCCTCTATAATTCCATTTTCTAGTGCTGGGGCTTTCTGGTACATCTGTACGAATTGGCGCTTGATTATTCTTTTTATTTACGGTCATCGCAATGTTGTTCAAAACGCCCATAGCAAGTAACGTGACAAATAAAGAAGAGCCACCATAACTAATAAACGGTAATGTAACTCCTGTAATCGGTAAAATTCCACTTATCGCTCCTATATTAATAAACGATTGAATACCAATCAATGATGAAATACCGATGGCTAATAATGAACCAAAACTATCTTCGCATTTTCTAGCGATAAATAATCCTCTCAACACAATAAGAGATAAGAGGCCAATCACCAGTGAAACTCCAAAGAAGCCTAGTTCTTCAGATACGACGGACATAATAAAGTCAGTGTGTGCACCAAACAAGTAACCTAACTTTTGGACGCTTTGTCCTAATCCTTCTCCAGTAACACCTCCACCACCAATCGCTAAATAAGATTGGATTAAATGGTAACCCGCATCATCTGGAGCCTCAAATGGTTGATAAGCCCCCGTAAATCGAGAAATCCTCACATCGGTCACCATTTTAGGAATTGCAATTGCTGCAACAATAAGCGCTACAAAACTAAGTAATAGTAAATGTTTTGCCCGGATTCCTGAGCTAAAAATAATCGTCGCTGCAGTTAAGAAAATAATCGCCGTCGTTCCAATATCAGGTTCCATCATGATCAGACTCAAAATAATCCCTGTAAGTACGAGTGGGGGTAAGACACCTTTATAAAAATCATGGATGTACGCTTGTTTCTTGGAATATATAGAGGCCAAATACATCACTAGACCTAATTTAGCAAACTCAGATGGCTGAATACTTATAGGGCCAAAAACAAACCAAGACCTTGCATTCCCTCTCACTTCACCGAAGAACAAAACACCTATTAATAGAAAGAGCATTGTCAATACAATAACCTTCATGAATCTTTGATAGTTTTGATACGGGAATATACTACATAAAACAAACCCTACCAAACCAATTAAAAACCATAGTAATTGTCGGTATAAATAATGAGTAGGTTCAAAGCCTTCAACAACCGCCATGACCATACTTGCACTATAAATCATGACAATTCCAAAAGAGCTTAATAAAAGAGGTACAATGATTAATATAAAGTCAAAATTTTTTAATTTCTTTCTCATCTATTCTCCCCACCAGAGATTACAATATAAGATGAAAGTGAAATTTTATTTAAGTATAACACATTTCACCAAATAGTGTATCATATTTTATAAAAAAACGTATATATGCATCATTTTATATTTCAATAAAAAAACCTTGCCACTCCAAAACAAAGGTCGGCAAAGTTTTAACTACATTTTATAAAACCATAAAATATGTCTTGCTTATAAAGATTTTTGTGCTGCCTCATGAAGTACATTGAGCCGCCTTTCTAAATTATCAAGCAAGGCTTTACCTTCATTTTCACTAACTAAGTTTAAACGAACAGCAAAATCAATCTCTCTGGAGAGTCCAAACATTTGCGTGTCCAAGACCTCTTCATAGAGAGGGCATTGTGGCATAGTTAGATTATCAATTTGCACTTCTATGAGTCGCAATATTTTTTCAGCGTCATCTTTAAGTAAAGCATATGCTTTTTCGCGATGGTCAACTGTCACCTTAGGCATCAAATAAATCCCCCTCCACTCAAACTTGACATCTTCCATTGTTACTACACGTAAACTTAATTCCTATATACAAAAGTAGATTACATACGATTATAGCACGTTCTACTTGTTTATAGTATCGTTTGAGTATAAAAAATGCAAATAAAAATGTTCACGGTTTAAAGCAGTGGAACTCATCCTTCTCTAGTTTAAAACACGTGAAAAAAATATGGTTGTCTGTTATTCTAAAGAAGATAATAGAAAGGTGGATCAATATGATAGTACCTATTGTTGGTAAAGTTACGTATTCAATTACAATGGATCCGTCAGTATGGATTTTTGACGATCGCAAAATAAAGTTAGAAGATGCTTTTTCAAATGATGTCAATCATGATGATGAAGACGACGAATTGGAAAAAGCAGCGGAGAGATGGAACCGTGAAATTTATCAGCAAAAAATTAACCCCCCCATCAACAAAAGTATTAATCGATTTAAGCGTGAAGACATCTTAAAAAATACATATGTCATGCCAATCGATGATTTCTTAGGACATGCAGAAATGAAACAAGATGCGAAAAATGCTACACTCGTTACAAGCGACGGAGATGTTTCCATCTCTCTCGAGAAGCTACAAAATTGTTACTTATTATTTTCACGAGAAGGTAAGCCACTCCGAGAGGACGGACCTGTACACGTCCTCTTTAAAGATGGATCCAATCAAAATAAGCCAATTAAAGGCGTCAAAAAAATTATTATCAATTAAAAGAAAATCGTCTCGTCTTCAAGATGAGACGATTTTTTATTTATAATTGGATCATTCCCCCTCTATCTTCACATAAAAACATCACTACATGGACAACGATTTTCATCCGATACGTTTTGTTCGTATATTTTGAGGGAGGACAACTCACAATAACATAAGAGTCAATCCTAATAGGAGGATGCTTTATGTTAATTCGAGGTCTATTGTATCTAAGTAGTTTCTTCTTAATTGTCGGTTGTCAACAAAATGACAGAGAACAATCCTTGCAGGAACAACAAACCGAAAACCGCTTTACCCAAGTTGAAAATCCTGATCAAGAGACTGAACAGTCGATGACGAATGCTGAAATCTCAAAGCATTTAGCAGACGTTGCTAAAAATGTTCCTGATGTCAATGATGCCGTGTCAATCGTTGCTGGACCGTATGCAGTAGTAGGTATTGATGTCAATCAAGATATAGATCGTTCACGAGTAGGAACGGTAAAGTATTCTGTCGTCGAAGCTTTGCAACATGACCCTTATGGAAAAACAGCCGTTGTTATAGCTGACGGTGATCTTAACGAAAGAATCCGTCGAATGAGTGACAAAATTGATCAAGGATACCCAATACAAGGAGTTGTAGACGAATTAGCAGCGATCGTTGGAAGATATATGCCAACTTTTCCTGCACCTGAAGATCGACCTGAAGAACCTGATCAAAATAAACAAACGATTCCAAAGAAAGACGAGCAAGAACTCGATGATACTCAAGATGAACAATCAAACCATTATAAAGACAAGGCGAAATAGTCATAAGAAAGGTGCTCTAAAAACGATAGAGCACCTCATCTTTATTTTTACAATGTATATCTTTAATGATATGGCGTATCTTGTTCAGCTTTTTTCTCATTATAATATTGAACACCAAATTGTGATCCTTCCGATACCATCTTCGCATTTTCTAATTGAGCTAAATCATTTACAGGAGATTGGTCGGGAGCACCAGCATGTTCAAAGGTTGAATACTGCTCATTTGATTGTCTTTGTCGCTTTGTCAAGTAATACCCGAGAATTCCTATCCCTAAAGCTCCTGCTGCAGAAAGAAGATAGCGTTTTTTCATGGAATCTCCCCCTTTATGATGATTTACTTATATACTTCCCCATTCATTTAAAATAAAACATAAAAATGATTCATCTATATGAAAGCCTGTGGTATAGTAAGTAACGAATACTCGAGGTGATACAAATGCACGTTCAATGTGTTTTATGTGACAAAGTAGATGAATTAGACGACCATTCGCTTCAAGCAAAAACATTGCGGAATCGACGTCTGAAAATGTATCTTTGTCAAACTTGCTATGAGAGAATAGGGAAAAAAACGAAAGAACGCCACGCCTCTGGGAACTTTCGATTATATCGATCAAAGAAAAAGAAAGATCACTTTTTAAACGGAGATTAACCTTCATGTCAAACTATTCTCAAACTTAGAAAAACCCTTACCTGTTTAAAGGAAGGGTTCGTAAATTTATGAATCCTTTTGAGCTTTTCGTCGTAAATGTAGTCGATATCGATAAATGCCTAACACAACACAAATGATAATTAAACTCTCAGTGACAGGAAGCGGTTTATTCGTCCGAGCGGTCGGAAGGATGCTAAAAATCGTTAATATGTAGACACCGACCGCAAGCAAAATATAAACGAATATTGTTTTCAATATAGGTAGTTTTTTTGCAAACCCTAACTCATAAGCGATTGCAGCGAATATTAAATTTAATACGTAAAAAATAGCATAAAGATGATCAGACCCAAAATTATTTACTAAAAATTCGTATATCATATGTTTCCCCCATTGCTTCCAAATCCTTATTTCATCATACTAAATTTTCCTTCAACATGCTACTATTTATTCTTTTTCCCTGATTATTTTGTGAATTGGAAAACATCATATATACTTGAAGAGGAGAAATAGAGGTGACATAATGAAAAAACTTAAAGAAATTAACGTTCCAATGCTTTTATTAGCGATGCTTGTAATTGCTATGTTTATAGCGGTTGGTATAGCGGTCTCTTATCAAAACATATGGCTTATTTTGCTGTTTTTAGCACTTGGCTTTCTATTTATGGGTTACGGTATTTCTCTAAAGAAAAAAAACGAGTGATTCTTCGTACAGAAGAGTCACTTGCTTTTTATGAAACGGTATGGATTACGATTGAAGGTAATCATTAATCAATTGTCGATGAATTGATGGGTGACAAGTCATAATTGAATTCGTCTGTAACAAATGAACGGGAGAACCTGCAATATTAGTCGTAATCCCACCGACTTCATTAACAATAATCATACCTGCGGCAACATCCCATGGGGCTAGTCTCATCGATAAATAACCATCAAGTGCTCCTTCAGCCACGTAGGCAAACTCTAAAGCGGCCGAACCATATGTCCTCGTTCCACGTACCGTATTTACGATCCGGTGCATTGCCTCTTCATTTACTAAGTCATTATCGAACAGCCAGCGGTGATTCAAACAAAGAATCGCCTCTTCCATAGAATGGTGTTTGTTTAATCGTGGTAATTTTTCATCATTTTTGTAAGCACCAGCACCATTTTTTGCACTATAAAGTATTCCCGACATGACATCTAAGATCAGCCCGATTTCACCGACCCCTTCATGATAAATGCCAATAGAAATAGCAAACATCCGTTTTTGATGAACGAAATTCATCGTTCCATCAATAGGATCAATAATCCAAACAGTTCCGTCCAACGATTGCAGGTCATCACCGTATCCTTCCTCACTGATGATTAAATGTTCTGGATATTTCTGTTTTATATGTGTAATGAGAAATATTTCTATCTCCCGATCTAACGTCGTAACGAGATCGCTTGCATCAGATTTCGTGTTTACTTCTAAAGGTTCATTCATTTTTTGACGAATGATTTCACCAGCTTCTAAAATCCATTCTTTCGCTTGATGAAATAATTCATTACGTATACTTCCAACCATTGCCATCCTCCATCATTTATATTTGCATATCGTATTATCATCGTAACAAATGAACGAGGATATGTCAGTCTTAACCCCCCCTAAAAAGCTCAGCATCCTGTTTTTTAACAGAGTGCTGAGCTTTTCGAAAAGTAGACACTTTACTTAGAAGGGGTTGTGTATAATTGCTGATGTAGCTGTTTCAGTCGTTCCTTGGAGCGTATAATTTGGACAACATCATTGATTTGTAAAGCATCATATAAGGTTAACAGTTCATAATCAATTTCCATACGGATCACTGGCTGTTTTTCTTTTAGTTCCTCGCGTTTTAATTCTTCCATAACAAATTTCATACGCCACACCCTTTCGCTCAATTGTATACCTAATCATCGAAGATCGTTGTCCATACCTACTATTACATCGTGGCATTGCTATTTTCTTTAATATATGATGATTTTTAATTTATGTTCTTTCACTTATACCGTCTGTTGTAAATATAACGATAATAAGAGATTGATTAAGAGATGTGGAAGTCGAAATATTTACAGTTCATATTATTAAAAGAGTCTGGGACATAACTAGAACGAAAGACAGTGGACTCCTGCGGGAACATTACGAGTTTGAAGATTCCTGTAGCGACTCGGACGAGGAGCTACAAAAGCTTAAGTCCTGCCCGTGAAAAGCAACTGTCTGAAGTGAAAGTCAACATAACTCAATAAAAAAGAATGCAATTTCCTTTTATAAAAATTAAAGGAGTCCAGTTTTATCATCAACTGAACTCCTTTTTCTTATTTAGCCGGGTTTTGTCCCAGTCTCTAATACTGTGATTTTACAATAGAGGTTGAAGACTTTTACGTGAAGCTCGCAACTACATTTACTTTGCCCATTTTTGACGAATTTCGTTAGCTTTTTCGACAATCGTTTGGATCAATTCGCTAACCGTTGGAATGTCCTTAATTCGTGCTGCTCCTTGACCTGCCCAACCAAATCCTTTGTCAACTTCTCCATCATGAATAAATTTCTTATTTGCTTCTCCGCTTATGTAATCTTTTAATGATTCATACCCTTGTTCTTTTTCTTCTATTTTCAAAATCTGATCTGTCCATTCATTTTTTAACGCTCGTGCTGGTGCCCCAATCGAACGTTTAATAACGACGGTGGACGTTTCATGAGCATCAAGCAATGCTTGTTTATATGCAGGATGAGCATGTACACATTCTTTCGTAGCGATAAATCGTGTCCCCATTTCTATTCCTTCTGCTCCAAGAGCCATAGCTGCCATCATCCCACGCCCATCCACTATACCACCAGAAGCAATAACAGGAATTGAGACGGAGTCGGCAACTTGTGGGGTTAAGACAATTGTACCCGTATCGGCTCGCCCGAGATGTCCACCGCCTTCTTGACCGACTACCATTACTGCATCCGCACCACTTTCTTCTGCCTTTTCCGCGTGACGTCTTGCAGCGACAAGAACAAGCTTTTTAATATCATGTCCTTCGACCATATCTAAAACACTTTTCGGATTTCCGCCTGTAACAGAAATGACAGGTACTTTTTCTTCAATTGCAACTTCAACCATCTCTTTATAAGGGCGTCTCTGTTGGCCAATCGCAAAATTGACTCCGAAAGGCTTAGAAGTTAATGTTCTTACACGGTGAATTTCTGCACGTAATTTCTCGGGGCCTTCTAAACTCATCGCCGTAACTTGCCCTAGTCCACCCGCATTTGACACAGCTGCTGCTAAATCAGCATACGCCAAGTGAGCCAGTCCACCTTGAATAATCGGATACTTAATATTTAACAATTGTGTTACTCGTGTATTCCATGACATACAGATGATTCCCCTTTTCTTTTTGTTTATATGTATCCTACCATGAAATAAATAAAAGATAAACGAGTCGCACTCCTTTATGCAACTCATTTATCTTTCATTACAGTTTGAACAGACACTATAAAGCGTCGTTACCTTCTCCGTTTCATAATACTCAATGATTTTCTGGCAATCTTGACAAATGACTGTCCCCATATCGGCCCCTCCTTTTTTCAAATGCTGTTACGACATATATATGACAGTGACTCGATTCGTGTGTATGATTTTGCTCTTAATATATTATAATAAAGCGATTTTTGAAGCTGAATATGTCATACAATTGCCATGAATGGGATGCTTATTTAACTTTTATCGGAATAAACAATATGGAAACGATTAAAAAAGAGAGTCGCACGGGGCAACTCTCTTTCGATTATGATCTATTATAACGCGTGCACTGGAGTACCTAAGGCAACTTCAGCAGCTTCCATCGTCATTTCACCTAACGTTGGATGTGCATGAATCGTAAGGGCAATATCTTCTGCAGTCATCCCTGCCTCAATGGCTAATCCAATTTCAGCAATGAGATCACTTGCATTCGGTCCGGCAACTTGACCACCTATTACGAGTCCGTCTTCTTTGCGCGTAATTAATTTCAAGAAACCATCTGTATTATTTAATGATAAAGCCCGACCATTTGCAGCAAATGGAAATCGGCCAACCTTCACATCAAACCCTGCATCTTTCGCTTCTTTTTCTGTATACCCGACAGAAGCAAGTTCTGGTTCTGAAAAGACGACCGCTGGGATACCTAAATAGTCGATTGCTGTTTTTTCACCACTAATTGCTCCCGCTGCTACTTTACCTTCATAGGATGCTTTATGTGCAAGTTGTGGTCCCGCAACAATATCTCCAATGGCATAAATATTATTTATGTTTGTTCGGCATTGTTCGTCGATTTTAATCAAGCCTTTATCATCTTTCTCAATTCCGACTTGTTCTAAGCCGATATCTTCCGTATTTGGACGGCGACCGACGGTAACGAGTACATAATCAGCTTCAATTGTTTCTTCCTTACCTTTCGCTTCATACGTCACTTTTACACCTTTTTTCGACTCATCAACGCTTTTTGCCATCGCTTCAGTAACAATATTTACACCTTTTTTCTTCAAGTTTCTTTTCACAAGTTGTGACATTTGTTTTTCGAAGCCATTTAAGATGTCTTTCGTTCCTTCTAAAATAGTGATTTCTGTACCGAAATTAGCATAAGCATTTCCTAGCTCAGTTCCAATGTAGCCACCACCGACGACGACCATTTTTTTCGGAATTTCTTTTAATGCTAATGCTCCACTGGAATCTAAAATACGTTCTGAAAACGGAAACCCTGGAATTTCAACAGGAGAAGAACCTGTGGCAATAATACAGTTATTAAATGTATATGTTTGCGATTTTTTCTCGTCCATTACTTTAACCGTATTTTGATCGACGAAGTAGACTTCACCTTTCAAAACATCGACTTTGTTGCCTTTTAATAAAGCTTGTACACCATTTGTCAGTCTATCGACGACGTTTCCTTTCCATTCTTGTACTTTGGAAAAGTCTACTGAAACATTTTCAGCTTGAATACCGATTTCCTCGTTCTCTTCTACTTGATTGGCTCGTTCACTTGCTTCAATGAGTGCTTTAGAAGGTATACAACCGACATTTAAGCAAACGCCACCGACTTCTCCTTTATCAACAATAGTCACTTTCTGTCCTAATTGTGCGGCCCTTATAGCGGCTACATAGCCACCTGGACCAGCTCCGACAACAAGTGTGTCTAATTCAATTGGAAAATCTCCTACTACCATAGACTTATGCCTCCATCATGATTAATTGTGGATCGTTCAATAAACGTTTGATTTGATTCAAGGCTAATTGAGCCGTAGCACCATCTACAATTCTATGATCAAAGCTCAATGATAATGCAAGCACGGGAGCGATTACAATTTCTCCATTACGAACAATAGGTTTTTCGGCAATTCGACCGATGCCAAGGATCGCTACTTCCGGATAGTTTAAAACCGGAGTAAACCACTGGCCACCAGCCGAGCCAATATTCGTAATCGTACTTGATGCACCTTTCATCTCTTCAGATGTTATCTTACCATTTCTTGCTCTTTCTGCCAATTGATTAATGGTTTTTGATATTTCAAAAATTGATTTTCGATCCGCATTTTTTACGACTGGTACGAGTAAACCTCGATCTGTGTCAGCTGCAATCCCGATATGGTAGTAATGCTTATGAATAATTTCATTCGTTTCATCATCGACAGCCGCATTTAAAATTGGGTATTTTTTAAGTGCAGAAACGAGCGCCTTGACGACATATGGTAAGTATGTCAACTTAATGTCTTGTTTAGCGGCAACGGATTTAAATCGTTTGCGATGTGCGACAAGTTCAGTTACGTCTACATCATCCATCAAAGTGACATGTGGTGCTTTCGTTTTAGCATGAACCATTGCTTCGGCAATTACTTTACGAATGCCCTTAATCGGTTCACGTGTTTCCATCAATGAATCTTCAGATGCAAAGACCTTTTCCGTCTTCTGCTTCTCATCGACTTCAGGAGCATCTACGTCTGATTTCTGTTCACCACTTAAGTAGCGATCAATATCCTCTTTCAGAACGCGACCATTTTTTCCTGTACCTGAAACATTGTGAATATCAACATCATGTTCTCGAGCATATTTACGAACCGATGGCATGGCGATTACGAATCGTTTTCGACGAGAATCATCTTCTTCAGTTGTTTCACGCTGCTTTTTCGTTTCTTCCTCCTCGACATCTTCAACAGATTCCTCTTTTTCAACGGGCTCTTCGTGTTCAGATTCATAACCCTCTGCATCAATTGATATGAGCGTATCCCCTACAATAGCTACTGAGCCTTCATCGACAAAAATTTTTTCGACGGTTCCTGCAACAGGCGATGGAATTTCCACAACAGCTTTATCATTTTGCACTTCACATAAAGTGTCGTCTTCCTCTATTTCATCACCCTCTTTGACAAACCACTTCACAATTTCGCCTTCATGAATTCCTTCACCGATGTCGGGAAGTTTAAATTCAAATGACATATAGACGACCTCCTATCTTCTCTTTTAAAAATTCATAACTTCATTTACTTTTTCAACAATATCTTTATGATCAGGTAACCATACGTCTTCCGCCTCGGCAAATGGATAAACGGTATCAGGTGCAGTTACTCGCATAACAGGGGCTTCGAGATGCAAAATAGCTCTTTCTTGAATTTCTGCAACAACATGAGCTGCAACTCCCGCTTGGCGCTGAGCTTCTTGCACGACAACTGCTCGATTTGTTTTTTGAACAGATTCGATGATCGTATCGATATCGATCGGCGAAACAGTCATTAAATCAATAACTTCAACATCAATATTTTCTTTTTCTAATACCTCTGCTGCCTTTAAGCATGAATGTACCATAGCTCCGTATGCAATTAATGTTACGTCTTTTCCTGTGCGTTTAATATCTGCTTTTCCGAGTTCAATTGTATATTCTTCTTCCGGCACTTCGGTGCGAAATGAGCGATACAACTTCATATGTTCTAAAAAAACGACAGGGTCATTATCCCGAATCGCCGCAATTAGCAACCCTTTAGCATCATACGGTGTCGACGGTATGACGACTTTAATACCTGGCTGCTGGGCAATTAATCCTTCTAATGAATCAGCATGTAGCTCTGGAGTTTTTACACCGCCACCAAATGGTGATCGAATTGTAATCGGTGACGTAAATCTACCTCCATGACGATAACGCATCCGTGACATTTGCCCGTTAATCGAGTCCATCACTTCATAGACGAATCCAAAAAACTGAATCTCAGGTACAGGACGGAACCCTTCAAGAGCAAGGCCGATAGCGAGCCCACCAATGGCTGATTCTGCTAAAGGCGTATCAAAAACACGCTCTTCACCGAATTCTTTTTGCAATCCCTCTGTCGCGCGAAATACACCGCCATTTTTACCAACATCTTCCCCAAAAACTAAAACATTATCATCATTTTTTAATTCTGTATGCAAAGCATCGGTAATCGCCTGAATCATTGTCATTTGAGCCATTTGTTATCTCGACTCCTTTTCTTTATATTGCTCCATTTGCTCTTGGAGATTAACAGGTAACTCCTCAAACATAATTGAAATGAGATCGGTCACTTTCTGTTTCGGCTGAGCATCTGCTTGTTTAATCGCTTCGCGTATATCTATCTTCGCTTGTTCAATCACTTTATTTTCTTCTTCTTCAGACCATAAGTTTTTACGTTCTAAATATTTACGAAAGCGAACAAGTGGGTCTTTTTTCTCCCATTCTGAATCAAGATCAGATGTACGATAACGGGTCGGATCGTCACCAGCCATCGTATGTGGACCGTATCGATAAGTCATCGTTTCAATAAGCATGGGGCCTTCACCATTGATGGCGCGCTCTCGAGCATGCTTTGTTACCGCATACACAGCTAGGACGTCCATTCCATCAACTTGGATTCCTTCAACTCCCGCCGCTACTGCCTTTTGCGCTAACGTTTTAGCTGCTGTTTGCTTTTCAACTGGTACAGAAATTGCAAAGCGGTTGTTTTGAACGATAAAAATTACATTTGCTCCGTAAACACCCGCAAAGTTTAGACCTTCATAAAAATCTCCTTGAGATGTTCCACCGTCACCGGTATATGTGACTGCAACTGCTTTTTTTCCGCGTTTTTTCATCCCTAAACCTACACCAGTAGCCTGTACGTATTGTGCACCGATAATGATTTGCGGACTTAAAGCGTTTACACCTTCAGGTATTTGATTTCCGTGAAAATGGCCTCTTGAAAATAAAAATGCTTGATGTAATGGAAGACCATGAAAAATCAACTGAGGAACGTCTCGATACGCAGGTAGTAAAAAATCTTCCTTTTCCATCGCGAAGTGACTTCCGATTTGTGAAGCTTCCTGACCGGCTGTTGGTGCATAAAACCCTAACCGTCCTTGTCGATTAAGAGCAATCGAACGTTGGTCTAAAATACGCGTAAACACCATTCTACGCATGAGCTCTTTTAATTCGTCATCTGATAAGTCGGGCGACGCATCCTCATTTACAACTTCTCCTTCTTCATTCAAAATCTGAAATGTTTTGAACTTACTTTCCACACTTTCAAGAACATGTTTCAAAACAATCACCTCTTCCTTTCTTAAACTTTTATTCATGATGACTTAACACTTTATCATTAGCTTTCCCTTAAATAAATAAAAGTGTACCTACTTATTCTCTTTTTTGTTTTAAAGCACGTAGAAGCAAATGTTGACATGTACACATAAAAACTGTTGTATAATTATCATAAAATAAATTAGTACAACTGTCTATTATTTATTTTATCTTAAATGGCATGTTTGGGTCAAATGCTTTCTACTTCATGGGGTATTCATTTTCGAAAAAATATAACTTTCTCTGTAAACATCTTCTGTTATAGTACTAAACATAATCTGTATTAGTACAATTCATTTTACAAGCAGAGTCGTTAAACAAAAAAGCATGTGGCGTATAAACGTATACATGACGCCACATGCTTTTATATCATGAAAAATTAATTCTCTTTTTTGTCACGTTCGCTCTCTTTGTCAGATGACTTTTTCCCTTTTGAATCTTTATCTTGGTGATCTTTATTCCTTGAACCATCTCTTTTCGATTGTTTATCACTTTCATCCGACTGATCTTCATTTTGCTCTTCTTTATTTGAATCGTCTGTCTCAGCGATTTCGTAGCCGAACTTAGAATACAATTTCTTTTTTAAAGTGTTGTATTTAGAAGTATATGTATTAAAGTTTTCATTCGCTTCAATAATGTCTTCAATACCTTCATTTATTTCCTTGATCTTTTTTTCCACATCCTCTTGTTCAGCTTCTTCATCTTTTAACATCTTATATAAATCTTCTTCTAACTCTAAAGTTTGTTTATATAAATCATTCAAAGTCGTATACTCTTCATAGCGACTACTCATCGTCTCGAATAGTTCATTAGCAATACTTTTACTTGTTTGATCTTCTATTTGTCCGATTAAATCTTCTATTTTCAAAAATTCTTTTTGCGAATTTTCGATGCTCTCTTTTTCTAACTCGAGCTTTTCTCTCCGTTCATCAATAATTTGCATTGCCTGTTCCGAAAGGTTCTCGATGTCAGCGAATTCATCCGTATCCAAACTAATAATCTCTTCATATATCTCTTGTTCTTTTTTTTCTAATTTAGAGATTGGTTTTTGTTGTTCTTTAAATTCCCCCTCGAGTAACACTGCCTCTTCTAAATGGTTGTAAATCTTTTCTTCAGTTGATCGGCCACATGCAGTGAATACGAAGATGACTAACAACATCATTAGCGTAAATAATATGTTTTTTACGTTCATTACAATCCTCCTTGCTCATTACGAACAAACGAATCGATATTGATTATGAGTATATCACAGTTATTACGATATTCTTATGAAGCATTTCACCATTCCATGACAGTATTTCTATACAAAATAGTGATGTAAATTTCCGATGTATGTTAAAATGGAAGTTGGAGAAGAGAAAATAATGATTCATTGAAATATGGAGTGACCTATACATGATTACTATGGAAGATATCGTTCGCGAAGGCCATCCTGCCTTAAGAAAAACCGCAGAGAAAGTACCTGTACCACTAGTAGAAGAAGATGTGCAACTTTCAAAAGAGATGTTAACATTCCTCAAAAATAGTCAAGATGAGGAATTAGCTACTAAATATAAGTTACGACCTGGTGTTGGATTGGCCGCACCTCAATTGAACATTAATAAACAGATTATCGCCATTCACGTAGAAGATGCAAAAGGAAAATTACACAGTTATTGTTTATTCAATCCCAAAATTGTTAGTCATTCAGTTGAACAAACTTATTTACCTGGAGGAGAAGGATGTCTTTCTGTTGACCGAGAGATAAAAGGGTATGTACCACGTTATGCAAGAATTACCGTACAAGCAACAGACATCGATGGTAATCAATTAAAATTACGCTTACGAGACCTTCTCGCTATCGTCGTACAGCATGAAATTGACCATCTCAACGGAGTTATGTTTTTCGATCGGATCAATAAAGAGAATCCTTTTTTTGTTCCTGACAATGCTAAAGCACTTGAAGGATAACTAGAAGAAAGTATCATTTGCCACTTGGTTTTTCTATACCCAACCTTGTGGCTTCAATGCTCTTCAGTTCATGATCGTCTACTCGCTTATCTAACGTAATATCTTCAACCTTATGTAAAACCTCTCCACAGACGTATAAGAATCAAATGTTTGTAAAAAAATAAACATACATGTATAACGCACGAACAATCGTTCACCGGTGCTCTTCATGGGCTAGTCGTCGCCTTTTCATGTAGTTATTTTCACCAAACATAAATTTTTTTAACAAAATAGGTTGTTTTTATTTAATTATTTTCGATATCATACTATACTATATGTAAGAGGGATTGGATCGGTAGAACGTTTTGTGCTTTTTTCGTCAAATTCATGAAGGGAGATGTGAGTCCTCATGTTGAAACGACTTAGAGAAAAGCTAAAGAAACGTTGGAAAGACTTTTTGGGCCGAGGACGAGTACCTACAACATATAGAAAAAAGTAATCCTTGCGAGTCCTTAAGGATCTTAACTTGTAAGTAATTTTGTCGGTTTGATGCCATGTAATTCGGAACGGGATATCTTAAAAAAAGCGGAGCATAACATGGAGTTTACCCATTATTTTAGCAGAACCAATGCCACGTACTTCACACAGAAAGTGAAACACCGATAGTCACACAATGTAAAAAGGAAAACAGCAGTGATCAGCGTTCGGAAAACTGAATCACATGAACGGTCACATGTCTTCAACAATTTATTGACTCAAGTATGAAAAAGACTAAACATGGATGGTAAATAGAGAAAAAAATAGGAGAGATGAAATGATTTTTAAAGTATTTTATCAAGAATTACGAGACGAGTTTCCCGTACGAGAACGTACGAAGACCTTATATATTGAAGCGGATTCAACGAGAGAAGTCCGTAAACAACTAAGTGATCGTAACTATAATATTGAATATATCCAAGCAATAGATGGGGCACATCTAGATTTTGAAAAGCAATCCGAAGATTTTGAACTGGAGACTGTTTAACCGATGAAATTTGTAAAAAATGACCAAACAGCCATTTTTGCTCTTGGCGGCTTAGGCGAAATCGGTAAAAATACGTATGGTATTCAATTCCAGGATGAAATTATTTTAATTGACGCCGGAGTAAAATTTCCAGAGGATGAACTTCTTGGCATTGACTATGTCATTCCAGATTATACGTATTTAATTAAAAATCAAGATAAAATCAAAGGACTTTTCATTACACATGGTCATGAAGACCATATCGGGGGCATCCCTTATTTACTACGTGAAATCAATGTGCCAATTTATGCTGGAAAACTTGCAATCGGATTAATCAAAAATAGACTCGAAGAACATGGTTTACTCAGAAATGCTAAACTCACTACCATTCATGAACACGACGTCATTAAATTCCGTAAAACATCTGTTAGCTTTTTCCGTGTGACACATAGTATTCCGGACGCTTATGGAGTTGTCATTAAAACTCCTCCAGGAAATATTGTCCATACAGGGGACTTTAAATTTGACTTTACACCTGTCGGTGAACCAGCCAACATAACAAAAATGGCTGAAATCGGAAAAGAAGGCGTACTTTGCTTACTTTCTGATAGTACAAATAGTGAAGTACCTGGTTTTACACTTTCTGAAAAGATCGTTGGAAAAAATATTAAAGACATTTTCAGTCGGGTGGATGGCCGATTGATTTTTGCAACATTCGCTTCAAACATATATCGACTGCAACAAGTCGTTGAAGCTGCCATTCAAACGAACCGTAAAATAGCGGTTTTTGGTCGCAGTATGGAATCCGCCATCACGCTAGGACAAAAACTAGGATATATCCGGGCACCGAAAGATACATTTATCAATGGAAACCAAATCAATCGACTCCCAGCTAACAAAGTCACCATTCTTTGTACTGGCTCACAAGGTGAACCGATGGCAGCTCTATCTCGCATTGCCAATGGTACACACCGACAGATCCAAATCATTCCTGGTGACACTGTTGTGTTTTCTTCATCTCCAATCCCTGGAAATACAGTAAGTGTTAGCCGT
>DASUXY010000064.1:0-3696 GCA_036377675.1 Bacillota bacterium | reverse complement strand
TTCCAATCAAACAAATGAAGTTCACACGCTACATTATATTTTCGTATCAAAGGGAGGCGCTTCCGATGTTTCAACCTCATCGAGTTCCCTTGTCTTCGGTTGTTCTTCTAACTCTTTTAGCAATAAATAGATTTCAACATTTCCTGTTTGACTAAAAACTTTCCAAGTAAAGTCGATCACAAGAAAACCCACCTTCCATATATACTAAAAGCGTATATTTTTGTAAAGTTAGAACAAAATCGATACACATGGTTTGGATGCACCACCATGCATCATAACTTTATCATTTCCTTCGACTACAAAACAATAAGTTTAAAAAATTTCCATATTCAGTAGACATCGTCTTGATAGCCGAATTCATGGAGTTGTCCTTTACGGTTCCGCCAATCTTTCTGCACTTTAACCCACAATTCTAAATATACTTTCGAGCCGAGTAAAGCTTCGATATCTTTTCGGGCCTTTTGCCCGATGTTTTTTAACATACTTCCTCGTTTACCAATAATAATTCCTTTTTGTGAATCTCTTTCGACGATAATAGCAGCTTGTATAAACACGGTTTGTGAACGTCTCTTTTCAATATTTTCTATGACGACAGCGATTGAATGTGGGACTTCTTCTTTCGTTAATTGAATCGCTTTTTCGCGGATGAATTCTTGAATAATAAATCGCTCGGGATGATCCGTTACTTGATCTTCGGGATAAAATTGGGGACCCTCAGGCATATATGTTTTTAAAACATCGACTAAATGATTGACATTATTCCCATCTCGAGCAGAAATCGGGATGATTTCTGCAAAATCATATTTATCCTTATATTGATCAATTAAGAGTAACAGTTCATCTGGATGTACTAAATCAATTTGATTAATGACTAAAAAAACAGGTTGTTTGACAGTTTCTAAACGATCAATAATATATTGGTCACCTTTACCGTATCCTTCTTTAGCATGAATCATAAATAAAATAGCATCGACTTCATTTAATGTGTTTAAAGAAATGTTTACCATAAAATCCCCTAACCGATGTTTCGGTTTATGGATTCCTGGTGTATCAATGAAAACAAGTTGTGCATCATCATCTGTTAGCACACCTTGAATTTTATTGCGTGTTGTTTGGGGTTTATTGCTCATAATTGCAATTTTTTGCCCGATGACGCGGTTTATAAATGTTGACTTCCCTACATTCGGTCGACCGATAATTGCTATGAATCCAGATTTATATGTTTGTTCCATGTTGTGTCCTCCAAAATTGTAGCAGTGTATTCATACGTATGAATGGGCTACATCACGATAAAAATTCGTACGAATCATTTGTTTATATAATACTACAAAAAAGTTTTTCTTTCACATATTCGACAAAACTTCCCGTAACGTTATTTTCTTCGAGTAATTTTACGATAATAAAAAGTCGCCCTTCATGATTAACAGATGGACGACTTTTGTATCTTTACGATTTGATGAACGATCAATCGCTCTCATATAATCAACTAATAAACGTAAATGAACTTCGGAATAAAAATGATGCAACCTATAATAACGGCCGTAATTGCAGCAATTAATACAGCTCCCGCAGCGACATCTTTAACGACTTTCGCCACAGGATGCCAATCAGGTTGGAGATGATCAACAAGCTTTTCTAACGCACTGTTGATCATCTCTGCCAAAAGGACGAAGCTGATTACTAATAAAATAACGATCCATTCCCACCTCGATAAACGCATCCACCATCCTGCCACTACGACAAAGAGAGCAGCTACAAGATGCAAGCGGAAATTACGCTCTGTCTTATACACTTCACGTAACCCATTCCAAGCAAATGAAAAGCCAATTAACCGTTTATGATCGTTCAAGGTTACATTCACCTAATATTTCTTCTTGACGTTTAAACATTTTACGTTCGTCTTCTTTATTCATATGATCATAGCCGAGCAGATGAAGTAAGCCATGAACAAATAAAAAGCCTAACTCTCTTTCAAAGGAGTGATTGTATTGCGTAGCCTGTTCCTTCGCTTGATCAATGGATATGACAATGTCACCGAGCACTCGTGGGAGATCTAAATCTTGTCCCTCGATTTTCAAGTCCCCTTCGACTGAATCTTCGAATGCAAATGAAATGACATCTGTTGGCCGGTTTTGTTGTCGATATGTTCGATTTAACTGTTGTATGTCTTCATTCGTAACAAAACTAACAGAAACCTCTGCATCATGAGGAATGTTTTCCAAAGTAGCAACATACTGACCGAGTCGTTTAAGTAATTGTTGGTGATGATTCGTTACCTCATTGGTACGATCCAAAAAATATATATTCATTATTTTGCCTCCTTTTCCGGGTACTGAATACGCGAATGGAAAATGCCTTTCAATGTTTCACAGACCGTTTTGTGAATGACCTTTAAATCTTGTACTGTTAACGGACATTCATCAAATTGACCATCCAACAAACGGTCTTTTACAATCGAGGACACGATGTTTATGATTTCTTGTTCTGTTGGCTCTTTTAACGAACGAACAGCTGCTTCAACAGAGTCGCATATACAAACAATTGCTGCTTCTTTTGTTTGTGGTTTAGGACCAGGATAGCGATATTCTTTTTCGGTAACGTTAGGATTCACTTCTTTTTCTTTATAGTAAAAGTACTTTAACAACGTCGTTCCATGATGTTGTAAAGCGATATCAATAATTTCTTTCGGCATTTTATGCTTTTTTAACAAATTCGCTCCATCATAAGGATGACTTATAATAATGTCTGCACTTTGTCGGGGACGAATGACATCGTGTGGATTATGGATCGACATTTGATTTTCAATAAAGTAATGTGGTCGGACTGTTTTTCCTAAATCATGATAATAAGCACCGACTCTCGCTAATAAGCCGTTTGCCCCAATTGCTTCACATGCTGTTTCACTAAGATTAGCAACCATAACTGAATGGTGATACGTACCGGGGGCTTCTGTCAATATTTTTCGTAAAAGCGGGTGATGCGGACTCGATAATTGCAAAAGTTTCGTATCTGATAGTATACCCAATCCCGTTTCAAAAAATGGCAATAACCCAATCGTTAAAATTGCTGATAAGAGTGCGGAAGAAGCACCGAGGCCTAGCTGAACAAATAAATCGCGCAATGAGTATTTTTCAAACGATAAAAATAAAAATAATAAGACAGATATCATATTAACGATACTAATACCAATACCTGATCTAACAATCGCTAGTCGGTCTTTTATATTAACTAAAAACATAATCGCGGCCATTTGCGAAAAGAAAAAATATACACCTACTTCCACATTCAAGGAGCCCGCGATTTCCCCATTAAAAATAATGCTACCGATGATCGCATATAAACTAGCAAAAACGATGGCAAGTCTTTCATGAATTAACAATTTTACGAGCAATACACCTGTTGCGACGGGAACAACAAAAAATAATTGATTCGTTTGCGACGTAAATAGACTGATTACCTTCATAAAAGAGACGACGATAAAGCTAATCATCACCACAGATGCAATTTTACCTTTGTCTAATTGTTTCCTGCGATCTAACTCATACATTTCATGGGCTACGATACCGAGAATGAGGATGATTAACAGAGATAAACCGATGACGGGGTATATATTGCGCTCCTCATTTAAGAGCCCGACAAGTTGTAACTCTTCGTATACTTCATTCGTAATTGTATGGCCTTCACGGACGATAATTT
>DASUXY010000063.1:0-39885 GCA_036377675.1 Bacillota bacterium | reverse complement strand
ACAATCGAGAAGGATGGCCGAAACGATTAAACGTTGATAAGGTGTATACTCCAAACTTTGTACGGAAATATTTTTTTCTCTAACGGTCGACAAAAACTGTGCAATCGCTTCCTTGTTGATTTCAATATGATAGAGTCGGTTCGATTGAGGATGAACTTTCACCTCATACCCTGATTCTTTCGTTACAAACTTATGTTTTGTTTGTTCTGCCACAATCATGAATAATTCCTCCCATTTTTTCTGTTTGTAGAACCTAAGAAAACACAAATAGCCAGTTACACAGGTATCCACTACGATTGAATGAATAAACCTGGGCAACTGGCCGATATTCACTTAACCGCTCCACGCAAATAGAGTCACAGTAAATATTGCAGTTGTTAAGATGTGATTTTCTAGTTTCTACGATACACTATTCACGATTTTTGAAAAGGTTATTTTCAAAAGGCGAATATCCGTTAATCTTTCAATTAACTGTATTATAACAGCATATCCCGCAAATGTCAATATTAAAACTATTCCCATTAAAAATAATCGTCAGTTATTTTGATTAGCGTCCTCTTTGTCAGTCAACCGATTTTGTTGAAAGTGCAGACCGAGATCTTTTAGGGCGGCGATCAGAGCATTTGCTGCCTTTCCTCGATAATGATGTTTAATCGTTTCAATTTGTTCATCGACCCCGTCATTCAAACTCGTTCCTCTTAAGAGACGACTAATAAAATTGCTACCGTGTTCTGTAGCAAGTGTCGCGGTAGCTTCTAAAATGACGCCATACCTCCGATCGACTTCGGCCGTAATTGTTAACGTTCCAAAGATACTTTTAGCGGCCATCCCTTGTGGAAGCCGAGCATGACCAGCAATAAACATTGTGTTTTTATTCATTGTAAGCAACCTCCCTATATGTTAAGACATCACTTTTACTCGTTGGTTACATACGCCTGTTTGCTCTGGGATTCTTCGGACCACTTCTTTACCGATTTCAATCGAAGCAGTTGCAGCCGGTGAAGGAGCATTACATACATGAATCGTACGCTTTCCTTTAATGATAAAGAAATCATCGACCATTTCACCATTGCTTTTTAAAGCTTGGGCTCGTACACCAGCTGGAGAAGGAATTAAATCATCTTCTTTAATTTCAGGAATTAACGCTTGTAAACTTTTTGTAAATTGGGATTTACTAAACGAGCGAATATACTCTTCAACCCCTTCTTTCATAAAATGACGAGCCAACTTCCAAAACCCTTTATATGTAAGGGTTTCAGCTAAATCGCGAGCACTGATATCACTTTTTTTATAGCCTTCTCGTTTAAATCCGAGAACTGCGTTAGGTCCTGCTTCTACCTCCCCACCAATCATCCGTGTAAAGTGAACGCCTAAAAATGGAAACTTCGGATTCGGAACAGGATAAATTAAATGGTTAACAAGGTGGCGCTTTTCCGGTTTCAGCTTATAATATTCGCCACGAAACGGGACAATTTTCATATCTGTTTTGTACCCTGCTTTTAACGCAAGCCGATCACTATGAAGACCGCCACAGTTAATAGCAATGCGCGCTTTTATTGTCGTATGATTCGTTTCAAGGTGGACGAAATCATCTGCTTCGTGAATATGTTCGACTTCCGTTTTTAAGGCTACGTCCCCACCGTGATCGCGAATAAGATCAGCGAATTTTTCACTCACTTGACGATAATTAACGATTCCTGCTTGGGGGACATGAATCGCTTCGACTCCAGCGACGTGAGGTTCAATTTCTCGTAAAGCGTGAGCATCGATCTTTTCAATCGCTAATCCGTTTGTTAAGCCACGTTCATACAAATCATTTAAAAGAGGTCGTTCTTCTTCTGTCGTAGCAACGATTACTTTTCCACAAATATCATGTTCGATTTCATATTTTTCACAAAATCGTTTAATCGATTCGCTTCCTCGTTTCGCAAATCGAGCTTTAAAACTCCCCGGTTCATAATAAATTCCTGAATGAATGACACCGCTATTGTTCCCTGTTTGGTGCAAAGCGACTTCTTCTTCCTTTTCGATAACGACGATTTTTGCCTGTGGATAACGCTCATACAAAGCAGCTCCCGTCGATAATCCGACAATTCCACCGCCAATAATTGCAAAATCATACATCTTTATCTCCATCTCCTTTAATGACCTGGTGCAATGATGTAGATCTAGTTGTTAGTAGACGGTCTATATGTAAATTCATTTTTGTGTGTGAAAAATAGGATACGTAACAGTTGCTTTCGTTTCTTTTGCATCCTCCGTAATGTAATCCATAAATCAACCGATGCTCACGTTAGCTTTCTTCATCATCATTGATGAACCTGTTTAAAACAACCGGTAAAATGCACGAAGAACGATTGTTCATGTAGTCGATTTCTTTCATCTTGCAAACGATTCATCTTAGATGAGTTTGGATATAATTTTGAGTGTAACACACATAGAAATCGTGTTCAACGCGCATTTTCGGTCATTTAAAGTTCCTTTGCATCTAATCTGTGAAGTTCCTCGATTAGGACTAACTTGCCCGACGACGATCCTTTTTGTTCGTAAGCGCTCGGGGATCCTTTTTTCTCATCATGAACATCATGGTGAAACCAATGATCCACCAGCCTGCAAACATTATCCATTCGTAAGGCCAAGATAGAGCTGCTGGCATGTTAGGTAAGTATAAAGAGATGAAAAACAAGCTTAATATAATCGCAATCCAACCTACGATACTCGATTTTCCAGCTCGAAATGGACGGTCCATTTCCGGTTCTGTTTTTCGCAATTTTACAAATGCGATAGCTACAAATAAATAAGCGATAACGACGGCTAAACCACCTGCATCAACGAGCCAAACAAGCATTGGACGTCCAAGCAACGGACTGAGCATTGACAACACCCCAATACATAGAATAGCACGAGTAGGCGTACCATACTTCGGATGGAGTCTACCAAACCAAGCGGGAATCATTTTCTTCTCTGCCATCGCGTATAAAATTCGACTTCCGCCAATAATAAAGGCATTCCAACTTGTCACAATTCCGGCAATTCCCCCGAGAATTAAAATAATCGCAAAAATATTATGATTAAAGACGGCTGCCATCGCATCTGCAGTCGGAAGTGTTGATTGAATCATTGTTTTTCTATCTAATCCAAATCCGACAGCAAAGATAATCGCTATATACCAGAGGACAGAAAAGGCAACAGAAATAATTAATATTTTACCGATTGATTTCGGAGGCATATTCATTTCCTCTGCCGTTTGTGGAATAACATCAAAGCCTACAAACATAAAAGGTGTCATAATGGCGACGGTAATAATACCGACCCAACCGTTTGATAACAATGGTTCAGCATTGGCGATGCTTCCATTAAAAGAGGTACCAAAAATAAGTAATAGACCGATGATTGTAATGATCATCGTCAACACCGTTTGTAAAAAGGCGGCAAATTTAACACCGATATAGTTGACAGCTGTTACAAAAATAGACCCAACCATTCCGACAAGTGCCCATGAAGCATATACTTCATAACCATTAATACGATACATGTAGCCGACTTTATAATTCGGAAAAATATATTCAATAACGGTCGGTAGCGCTACGGCTTCAAAGGCTACGACGGATATGTATCCGAGAGCAAGTGCCCATGAAGCGATAAAAGAAGCTCGCGGACCGATTCCTCGCAAAACATAGATGAGAGCACCCCCAGTTGTCGGCATCGCTGAGGCGAGTTCTGCATAGGTTAAACCGACAAAAACAACGAGCACCCCACCAATCACAAAGGCAATCATCGCTCCGACTGTTCCTGCTTCTATGACCCATGTGCCGGATAGAACGACCCAACCCCAGCCGATCATCGCTCCAAACGCTAAAAACAGTACATCAAATCGTGTTAAAACTTTTTGCATATTTGCATCTTCCTGCATGTATGTGAATCTCTCCTTCAATTTTCTTAAAGCGTGTTCAAAAATTTCCGAAAAAAGTAGTCCTATTTACTCGAACTTACACGCCTCATGTATTCATAGTATACACGAAAGGAAAAAAATACCGTTTCATCCAGCGATGGATGTCGTGTAAAACATACATTTACGGCGATGACAAGCTAGTCCAATCCGTTTTAATCCATTTATTAAGAAAACTTATAAAGAAAAACAAAGGTGCATAAACGAAGCGCCATTGTGATCGGCTATGTCTATGCAACCTTTAATGTACGCCTAGAAAAATGGATCTCAACTCGAATTGTCCTGTTAATCAACAATCAATTATTTAGCAAATGGATGGATGGTTATTGTTTTATAATTCGTAAAAAACTCTTTCGCCGCCTGACCTTGTTCTTTCGGACCCGCTCCTGATGCTTTCAAACCACCAAAAGGAGCTTGTGGCTCGGCACCACCCGTCTCACCATTCACTTGCACAAGACCGACTTCACTATGTTCCATAAAGTGATACGCTTTTTCAAGGCGTTGTGTAAAAATAGCAGCGCTTAAGCCATACATTGTATCATTCGCTCTTTCAAGTGCTTCTTCATAATTGTCAACTTTCATAATGGCAACGACTGGACCGAAGATTTCTTCTTTAGCAATGGTCATTTTCTCCGTAACATCACTAAAAATCGTCGGTTCAATAAAGTAGCCACCGTGGATGTGAAGCGGGTTGCCACCATAGACGAGTGTCGCCCCTTCTTCAACACCTCGTTTAATATAGTCGGTCACAGTGTCAAATTGATGTTTTGAAGCGAGAGGACCCATCGTCACTTCATCTTGTAGCCCGTCACCGACTTTAATTTGTTTAACATACTCAATCACTTTTTGTAAAAAAGTATCATAAACAGCTGCTTCCACGTATGTTCGACTCGTTGCCGTACAACGCTGACCCGTTTGTTTCATCGCCCCGTCGACGACTAATCGAGCTGCTACATCTAGGTTCGCATCGGCTAACACAACAGCTGGATTTTTTCCTCCGAGTTCAAGCTGGAACTTTTTTCCGGACGCCGTTGCTTGTTGAGCGATTGTCTGACCGACTGCATTGGAACCGGTAAACGTTACAGCATCGATTTCTTTGTGAGTCGTTAAATAATTACCTATGACGGAACCGCTTCCATTAATGAGATTTAAAACACCTTTAGGAAGTCCTGCATCTTCAAAGACTTTCGCTATTTTTGTAGCTGTTATACCAGCTTCACGTGAAGGCTTCCAAACAACTGTATTGCCATAAAGAAGAGCAGGCGCTAATTTCCATATTGGAATGGCAATTGGAAAATTCCACGGGGTAATCGCTGCTACGACACCGACGGGTACACGAACAGCGAGTATCGTGCTCCCTTCATGAGCAGACGGAAGAACTTCTCCCACTTGCCGATAACCTTCTTGTGCATAATACCTTAAAATAGACGCTCCACGAATTGCTTCTCCTTTTGTTTCTGCAAATCGCTTTCCCATTTCTAAAGTAGCTGTTCGCGCAATCTCATCAGCTCGTTCTTCTAAAATGTGGGCTGCTTTTTGTAAAATATCGCCACGTGTCACTGAAGAAACTGTTTTCCACTTACGCGACGTGGCTACTGCAGCTGTAACTGCTTGTTTTCCATCTTCAACCGTTGAATCTTCCGTTACGCCGATTGACTCTGACGGTTTTGCTGGATTAAAATGTTCGTGGCGTTGATTGGAATGAGACTTTACCCACTCCCCATCAATGAAATTTAAGTATCGATTCATGTCATCTCCCCCTACTATACTATCTTCTCTACCTCTTGTTGAATGACTTTTTCTAAAATGGTCAAGCCAAGATGAAGCGTTTCCCCATCCATCGTAATCGGTGGTAGAAAACGAAGGACATTTGAATATACACCTGCACTTAAGGAAATCAATCCATGTTGCCACGATTCATTGACAATTTGTGCCGTTAAATCAGTGGCTGGTTCTTTTGTTTGGCGATTTTTGACAAGCTCCATGGCACACATCGGACCAAGCCCGCGTACATCGCCAATCACATCATATTTTTCTTGCCACTTGCGAAATGTCGATTGAATTTTTTCGCCCATCCATGCACTTCGTTCAATTAAATGTTCTTCCTCAATAACATCGAGTACGGCAAGACCAGCTGCACATGAAACCGGGCTTCCAGCAAATGTTCCGCCTATTTGACCGACTTCAGGTGCATCGACAATTTCAGCGCGACCTGTCACAGCACTGAGCGGTAGACCACCTGCAATTGACTTAGACATCGTCATTAAATCAGGTGCTATCCCGAAATGTTCCATTGCAAATAATTTTCCTGTTCGACAAAAACCGGTTTGAATTTCATCCGCAATGAATACAATGTTGCTTTCTTCACATATTTTTTTCAATCCTTGCATAAAGCGAACAGACGGGACGACAAACCCACCTTCACCTTGAACCGGTTCGATGATGACAGCACCAATCTCTTCCGGTGAAGCTTCTGTAATAAAGAAATCATGCAATTTTTTTAACATGATGTCGTCAATCTCATCAACGGTCAACTGTTCATCACTTCGATAATAATACGGATACGGAAGGCGATACACTTCGTTCGTAAATGGACCAAATCCTTTTTTATAAGGCATCACTTTACTCGTCAAATCCATCGTTAAAAGCGTTCGCCCATGAAACGCTCGCTCAAAAACGATAATGCCTGACTTCCCTGTATATTTACGAGCCATTTTTATCGCATTTTCAACAGCTTCGGAACCGCTATTGACGAACATCGTTTTTTTCTTAAACTCCCCTGGTGTTACAGCATTCAAACGTTCCGCTAATTGAATGTAACTTTCATAAGGTGCGACATGAAAGCACGTATGAATAAATTGATCTACTTGCTCTTGAACTGCTTTTACTACTTTCGGATGGTTATGCCCAATATTTTGAATACCAATCCCACCAGCAAAATCGATGTATTCCTTTCCTTCCACATCTTTAATGATCGCACCTTGTGCAGTTTCAACATAGAGTCCGGTTACTTGATAAGGACCTCTTGCTACTGCTTGTTCACGCCGTTCTTGCAGCTCTTCTGTTTTTGTTTTTCCTTTTTCTTGTAATTTTTCCATTTGGAACCCCTCCTGATCATGATCAATATCAATAAAAAAACCAGCATCATAAGGAAATGACATACATCGGAAAGTAGTATGGCACTTCACTCATGTAAACTGGCTCAAAATCTACGTATTGCTCCGCTTTTTAAACAAAGTCTAATAGATTTGACAGCATTCATCATTTGAAGACGATTCAATTTTTGCATTCGTATACAACCTTCATTTAAGAATGCACAGAAGATTAGAAACAGCCCTCATCATAACGGTTATGCTTCATTCCAAACAGGAGTTCGTTTAGCAAAAAACGCTTCAATCCCCTCGACAGCGTCAGGATGTTTACTATTTTTAGCAATGACTTCTGTTGCACATTGTAAAGCAGCGAAATCATGCATATTGATCTGCTCATAAAACTGTTTTTTACCGATTTCAATAATGTTTAAACTTTGCTTCGTTATTTCTTTAGCAAACTTTTCTGTTTCCTTATGTAAATTTGCTGAAGGAACGACTCGATTGACTAAGCCTGATTGAAGTGCTTCTTGTGCATCCATTAATTTACCTGTAAAGAGTAATTCGACCGCTTTTTTTCTACCGATATTTCGACTTAAAAAGACACCCGGTGTACTGCAAAATAACCCACTATTAATCCCTGGCGTACCAAACTTCGCATCTTCACTCGCAATCGCTAAATCACTAATCGCTACTAATTGACAACCAGCAGCAACTGCTACCCCTTCAACTTTTGAAATGACGAGTTGTGGAATTTCACGAATCGTTCGCATTAAGTCTTGACACACATGAAAAAGATTCAACACTTCCGCTTCCGTTTTCGTCTGAATTTCTTTTAAATGATGTCCTGCACTAAAAACCTTTTTTGACCCTTCAATGACGAAAACTTTTGCGTCTCGTTGACGAGCGATGTTCTGTAATAATTCGTCTAATTCCAAAAGTAACTTCAAAGATAATGCATTATGTTGCTTCTCATTTTGTAACGTAATATAGCCAATATCTTCACTCCTTCGATAGGATACACGCTCCATAAGACTCCTCCTCCCCTAAAGTGATCTATGATTATAAGTATGTAACTGAATAGTAACAATAATATAACAATCTTAGAAGTACGTTGCAAACGAAATGGTCCAATTTTTTAGAAAAAACTTTAAAGTGTAATTAATGTAAAGTATTAGAATCGTGGTATAATAGAAAAGACATTTTTCAACATATTTTAATGAAAGGCAGGGATTAAATGATGCAAGAAGTAAAGCATGCGATTCAAGATGAGTATCCAAAAGATTTTTCTTGGTGTTACGGATGTGGTCGATTACATGAAAGTGGCAATCATTTCCGAACGGGGTGGAAAGGTAACCAAACGATAACAATTTATACGCCACTCCCTGAACATACCGCATTACCTGGCTTTGTTTATGGAGGACTAATCGCCTCGCTCATAGATTGCCACGGAACTGGTTCAGCATCGTTAGCATTACACCGTAAAAATGGACATGAACCTGGTGACGGTAAAGAGCCGCCGCGGTTTGTAACCGCTTCCTTAAAGGTAGATTTTATTAAACCGACACCACTCGGCCTTCCTTTGAAAGCAATTGGCACAGTAAAAGAAATTCATCCAAAACGATGGAAAGTGACGACAGAAGTTTTTGCAGAAGATAAGCTTTGCGCAAAAGGAGAAGTCGTAGGTGTCGTCATGCCTGATACATTTTTACAAACATAGTATTAACATAAAACATACAGCACAATATTGTGCTGTATGTTTTATGTTAATCGATTAGCCACTCGCTCGTTAATCTCCAATTTTCCAATTAAAATCAACGCCTGTAATGATAAGAGTAACTGATAATTATCAGCAGGATTCCGTAAATCTTTTCCAATGATTTCTTCTATTTTTCGTATGCGGTAACGTAAACCACTTACAGACAAAGCGAGATCATCGGCGGTTTCCTCTAAATTACCTCCATTTTCTAAAAAGAAATACAATGTTTTTAAAGATTCCTCCCGCTTCCCATCACACATTGAAATAATCGGATCAAGTATCTGTTTGGCACTTTTCTCCACTATTTTTTTATTTTGTGGATTGATTAATGAACCGACAATCCCAAGCGATTGAAACGTAACGATTTTATTTTTCGACGTCGTTAAGCGAACAGCGGCTAAAGCTTGATCAAATAAGTCACGAATATGTTCAATATCATTATCTTTAAGACTGATTCCTGCTGTAAATGATCTACTTGGAAACAAGTCTTGAAGATATGTTACAATTTTTTGAAAAAAATGTTCAATCAATTGATTTCCTAAAACCTCTATGGATATGAACAGAATAATATCATTTGAACGCTGTCCGGTTAAAACATTTATTTGTCTGTTTTTAAAATAGAGGCTAATCTGTTCTAAAAGTGCATCATGGAATGTGAGTTCCTCTTCGATGCTTTGATATGAGCCATCATATGTAATAACAGCTATGTAGTATGGTTTTTCTAAATTTAAATGGATGTAATTTCCACGTGTAATCATATCCTTTTTGGAAATAAATTGACCATTTATTAATTGTTGCAAAAAATTACCTTTGATTCTTTCCGATGTTTCAAACTTCACCTTTTCATTCAGTAAATATAAGGAACAGACAGAGGCAATCCGTTCGATAACCATATGTGCGATGTCGGGACATTTTTGCTCCTCACTTACATCAATTAACGAACAATATCCGTAAATTTCCCCTTGTAAAAAAATTGGCGTAATTAATCGTTGATGATCTGCAAAACGGATGAATTTTGTTTGATAAAATGGACGAAATGTATGACCAACTTTTATTTTTGGAAATTCGCTTTTTTCAGCTAAATAAGATTGAAAAGAAGTTTTTATTATTTGATGTTTACTTTGTAAAAACGTTGATTGAGCGAGCGTTCGGAATTGTGAGTCTTCAATGAGTAAAGGAATCCCAAACGTTTCATGAACAACATTGGAAATTGACTGTAAATCATTCCCACGAATAATTTCTTCCGTTAAACGTTTATGTATTTCAGCTGTTCGTGCAAGATTATTTCTTTCTTCTAATAATTTTTCATACGTTTCTTCTAACTCTTGAACAATCGGCGTTTCACGAAAATGAATCAATATATCTTCAAGTTCGTCTCCCCATCGTTCTTTCGGTTTACCAATCCATCGACAAAAGGGGTCTCCCATTCCTTCGCACGATTGTTCTTTAAAGATAACTGTTTTGCCGAATAATTCGCTCATGTAGCCACTCGCATAACCAATCAATGTATAACAAACACCATGATTAGCTTCACCAAATAACCGTTTATGTTCATGCGCTTCATAGGATGATTTCCATATGCCTGTCATTTTTAATAAAGGAAATTCCTTCGATTTGTCAATGTCAAGACAAGTTGTTTCTGTAATAACGTGACCTTTTTTCATGTGAAGTAATGGTCCATAATGAATCATCTTTTCGATTTCATTTATGTTTTTTCTTTTTATCTTTTTTCCATCTTGCTTACCTAATTCCCATCCATAACGAATTAAAAACCCTTTCATCCGATTTAAACCGAGATTATTCATTAAGTCTTTTCGCAATTCACCGAAAGCAGACATCGGCACAAGGATATTCCGATTCCGATCCCTATCCCAATCTCCATACATTACGTTCTCTTCACCTTGTTTATCCAGTCTCATCATTCGTCACACGCCTTTTTTAATTTGGCTATCTGATTAATATTAAATCACTCAGTGGAAATGTTTTACATGCTAATATATAACCTGCTTGACGTTCTTCATCGTTTAAAGCATCTTTGGAATACGTATGAATCTCATACTCTCCCTTGATGACTTTTATTTTACACATTCCACACCCACCGTTTGCACAACCATATGGAATGTTGACTAATTTCTTCCGTGCAGCACTTAAAACGCTATCATTCATTTGGCAAGGAAACGTCTCGTTTTTAATCGTCACTTGATACATCTTCAACCTAGCCTCCTCGAGTGCTCAACAACTACAACTGACTATGATTGCACATTACTTAACTTCTCTAACATATAGCTCGATTGTAAGCGTATTCAAAAGATAATAATGAAAACCGATGCAACGCATGGAAAATTACTGTTACCTTTAAAGTCTACAACATCAGGTGAAGAAATCCTTTGATCGCTTTACCTGTGAAATTCTTAATTTTTTAAATAATTATACCATTATTTTAAAGCGATACAAATATTTTTAGCTTCCGTGAAAAAATCAATACTGTAACGCCCACCTTCTCGGCCAATCCCACTATTTTTCATACCACCGAATGGGGCACGTAAGTCACGGACGAACCAACAATTCACCCAAATCGTTCCCGCCCTTACATCATGCGAAACACGGTGAGCACGCTTTAAGTTTTCTGTCCAAATGACGGCATTTAAACCGTATTCGGTGTCGTTGGCAATTTCTAATGCTTCCTCTTCAGTATCAAACGGAATTAACGTAACGACGGGGCCAAAAATTTCTTCTTGACACAGTCGTGTTTTCGGATCTTCTTGAATATAGACAGTCGGCTCAAGATAAAATCCTTCACGTAAATAATCATCTAATTTAGGACGCTTCCCACCTGTCACAAGGGTCGCACCTTCTTCTTTGGCGATTTCTAAGTAACTCGTTACCTTTTCATAATGCTCTGCACTCACAACTGGGCCCATTGATGTCTGTTCATCTTGGGGGTCACCGACCTTTAACTGTTCAGTAGCTTCTTTAAATTTTTCTGCAAATTCATCCATAATCGAACGTTGTACTAAAATACGTGATCCAGCTAAACAAACTTGGCCAGAATTGAGAAAGGCCGCTTGAATGGACGTCGAGACCGCTTTATCTAAATCGGCATCTGCAAACACAATATTGGCCGCTTTCCCACCGAGTTCAAACGAAACACGCTTTAATGTATTCGCACCAGCTTCCATGATATGTTTTCCTGTCGATGTTTCACCTGTAAAAGAAATGAGATCGACTTCCGGATGTTTCGTCATATATTCCCCCGTAGACCGACCGCCAAAGCCTTGGACAACATTGACGACACCATCGGGAATGCCTGCTTCCTTCGCAATTTCCCCAAGCAAAGAAACGGTCATCGGTGTCGCTTCAGCCGGTTTAATGACAGCCGTATTTCCTGCTGCTAAACATGGACCGAGCTTCCATGTCGTCAACATAAATGGTAAATTCCACGGTGTAATGAGCGCTGCAACACCGACAGGCTCATAGCGTGTATAATTTAAAAAGTCTTCATCCATCGGATATGTTTCGCCACCCATTTGGTCCATATAATCGGCAAAAAATGTTAAATTGTTCGCGGCCCGTGGAATTTCTCGCTCAAAGGCGACCGGATACGGTTTACCAACATCGAGGGCTTCAAGTCGAGCTAACTCTTCACGGCGCTCCATAATAATTTCTGCCATACGGCGGACTTTCTTTGTCCGTTCACTCAACGGCATCGTTCGCCACGGACCATGTTCGAATGCGTCACGCGCTGCTTGACAGGCTTTGTCAACATCTTCCTCGATTGCTTCGTGAACCACGGCAATCTCTTCTTGTGTCGATGGACTTGTCACGGGAAATGTTCGATGACCACTTGAATTGACATATTCTCCATTGATATACAATTTAACTTCACGAACGTCAATTTTTGTTTTCGTCATTATAATACCTCCTATTTGTTTTGTTCTCGTCTTTTTTCCATCGATTGTCCAGCTATTCCCCAGTGCGTCGCCGGCATCTCTTGAATGAGTACACGGACATTTTCCACAGGGGCATCTAATACATGAGAAACTGTATGTGTTACTTCTTGAATGAGCTTTTCTTTTGTTTCTGCTGAACGACCTTGAATTATATTGATCGTCACGAGTGGCATCATATTCCTCCTTTTCAACCATTCATTTTACGAAGCTTCATTCCATTTACTTTGTAAACGTTGCCTCAATCGAACCAATCCCATCAAAGCTCAAAGAGATGACATCATTTTCGTGAATCGCAATGGCCTCGCCTAATGCACCACTTAACACAATTTCCCCGGCTTGAATCGATTCACCCGATGCAGCTAATTTATTTGCCATCCAGGCAATCGCACGAGCTGGATGACCCATGACGGCGGCTCCCGTTCCTGTCGAGACAATTTCCCCATTCTTTTTGAACACCATCCCCATTAACGATAAATCAAACGCTTGTGGCTCGTAGTATTGACTACCGATTACATAACGTGATGATGACGCATTATCGGCAATAACGTCCGCAAACGTAAATGTAAAGTCTCGGTACCGACTATCGATAATTTCCAGTGCAGGTGTAATATAAGCTGTTGCCTCCAATACTTGTGGCACCGTCACATGGGGGCCCCTAACATCCTTGTTAAAAATAAACGCGATTTCCGGTTCAATTTTCGGATGGATAAATGGTGCTAACGAAATCGGCTCATATGAACGACATTCCATATTAGCTAACAATGATCCATAAATCGGAGCATCGACATTCATCTGTTTCATTTTCGCATCACTCGTTAAGCCTAATTTCCGGCCGACGAATTTCGTCGCATCATCCGCCAACTTCTTCCTTACGAGTAATGACTGAATGTCGTAGGCGGCTTTTGCATCTAAGCTTGGATAATCGGCTGTAAATTGATCAACCTCCTGACCTTGGTTTTCGGCTTGAAAAAGTTCTTCGGCAATTTTTTCTTTCGTCTGTCGGTCCATTTCGGCACTCTGTTCTTTCGTCTGTTGATTCATTTCGAATCCCTCCACAACTTTTATACATTTCATTTATGATTGACGAGCAAGTTCGTCAGCGACTTCCATAATGAGATCCTCTTGCCCGCCGACAGCTTGCCGTTTTCCGAGCTCAACTAAGATATCACGTTCATCGACGTTAAACCGTTCCGCAGCTGTATGAGCATATAATAGAAAACTAGAGTAGACTCCCGAATACCCTAAAATTAAACTCCCACCAGTAATTTCCTGTGGACGAGGCATGTAGGAAGCAACGACATCATTTGCAACATCTATCACATCATACAGCTGAACACCGGTCTCATAACCGTACCGATCTAACACAGCGATAACACTTCGGTTTGTGTATTTCCACTACCGGCGCCAAGTGCACGTAAACTACCATCAATATATGTTGCGCCAGCCTCGACAGCTGCTATTGTATTGGCCATTGCCATCGATAAGTTATTATGACCATGGAAGCCGACGTCAATCGATAATTCATTTCGTAAAGCTGTTATTTTCTCCGTCACTTCAAACGGTAACAGGGCACCAGCAGAATCGACGACATAAACAACCTCCGCCCCGTAACTTTCGAATAACTTCGCTTGTTCGACTAATGTTTTCGTCGGAGCCATATGGCTCATCATTAAAAAACCAACTGTTTTTATGCATTTAATCTCCTCCTTACGCAAATGACACCTCAACAGCACCGATATGAGCAAATTCGGCCCTAAACATATCGCCTGCTTGAACAGGGACCGCCTTTACCAAGGCGCCTGATAAAATAATTTCACCTTTTAAAAGTGAAATATTAAATGTACCCAATGCATTTGCTAACCAAGCAACAGCTTCTAATGGATTTCCCATCACTGCTGCTCCGGTCGCATGATCAATTTGTTTTCCATTTTTCCAGACGTTCATACCGATATGTTGCAAATCGACTTCATCGATTTTTGTCGGTTTACCTCCTAAAATTGCTCGTGCCGATGAACCGTTATCAGCTACTGTATCTTCAAATGTAATGTCCCAGTTGGCAATTCGACTGTCAATGACTTCAAAAGCAGGGACGATATAATCCGTTGCTTCCAATATATCCAGAGCAGTCACTCCAGGTCCTTTCACATCTTTTTTTAAAATGAAAGCTATTTCAGACTCTAATTTAGGTTGTAAAAAGTTATCCAATGAAAGAACGTCGCCATCTACACACATCATCGAGTCAAGGAGATGACCGTAATCCGGTTCATTCACTTCCATCATTTCCTGCATCGCTCGACTCGTCAGACCGATTTTTTTACCGACGATGGTTTCCCCTGCCTTTACTTTGTCATTGATTTGTAACAGTTGAATTCGATATGCGTCTTCTTTTGATAATGAAGGAACGCGAGTCGTAAGTGGCTTGATCGCTTTTTTTGTTTGCTCGGCCACGAACAGCTCGCGTGCCATGTTAGCAACATTCATTGTATAATCTCTCCCCTTATGTGAGTGCTTTCGAAAATGATTCAATTAATTCCCGTCGGTGATAGAAAATTCCTGTTCCAATTTCATCTTCCGTCCACGTAATCGTTGGAAAGTCAGCGTATGAAATATATCCACTCGCAAACGCTTCGTTTCGATTACCAGACGGATCAAAGAAATACACCGTCTGTCCTCTCGTAATGCCATGTCTCGTTGGGGTTACTTCTACTTCGACTTTATTTTTCGACAAAATATCGGCCGCCTTTAACACTTCATACCAATTTTCGACATAAAAACCGGCATGGTGAAACTTATTATCAGGTCCTTTAACAAACGCTAAATCATGTGCTTTATTCGATGCCGATAGGAAACTGCCGACCATCGTTTCTCCATCAACGGTGACGATTTGCTCCGTTTGGTGAAAATCAAGAACATCTGTAAAAAAACGGGTGACCGTTTCTAAGTCATCACCTGTTAATAAGGCGTGATCCAATCGGTGAGGGGCAATCCCTCGTAAATCATCGGGCCACGGAGCTGGGTTCAATGTTCCTGTTGCTGTTCCTACTTGCCGAATGTCTGTATAAAGCTCCACTGTATGTCCGGTTGGGATTGTAAAACGAACAGCTTCACCTTCACCAATCCGCGTCCCTTCAGAAACTCTTCCAAGTGTACAGCCAAATTGTTCAACCTTTCGCTCTAATTTTTCAAGTTCAAAAATATCCTTCACTTTAAATGCGAGATGATCCATTCCTGCACGATCAGATTTTTGTAAAATAATACTATGGTGATCATATTCATCCCAAGCTTTTAAATAGACACGGCTATCACAACGGCCCGTTTCTTCAAGACCAATGACATTCGTATAATAGTTTGTCGATTCTTCCAAATCGAGAACACGTATTTCAATACGTCCGATTCTCATAATTCCGCTCACTAACAATTCCCCCTCATGGCCGTATTCTCTAGTAATTTCAAAGCAGCTTGGCAACATTGTTGGTCCTCTTCTTCTGTTCCTCCACTTACGCCGATTCCACCTGCTAGATCATTTCCGTTCATAATCGGATATCCACCACCAAAAACGACGAGTCGATCAGTGTGAACAATCCCCGTTTTTAATGCTTCATGATCATTTATTAATTCATACCATTCATGCGTTGGTATCCCAAAAGCACTCGCAGTATATGCTTTATTTATCGCAATATCGATACTTAATATGGCAGCACGATCCATTCGCGAAAAGGCGGTTAAATGTCCACCATCATCTACGACCGCTACATTGACAGCAATCCCAAACTGTTCAGCTCTATTTATAGCTTCTGAAATCATTTTCTGAGCGAACTCATGAGAAATAGACTGTTTATGAATAAATCCCATCAATAGTTGTCTCCTTTCTTATACACGAACGACTTTATGAAAAAAGCTTTGCGCATCATCCGTTATGTCAGATGACTTCATATGTTTCAGCCACTCAATCGTTACTAGATGATTCAAGTTGAAATACGGAGTACCGTTCCAGGACCATAGTCGAATATCGCGTTTTTCTTTATTACATGTAACAATAGCTCTCCATTTTTGCTGAAAGAAATGAAGGAAAATTTCATACATTCCCGTTTTCGGTAATACATATCGTTCATCCACATGAATACGATATGTATTTCGTAACGGGACAACCTTTCCAATAGTTTTGTAATTTCGTCCTAAATAGTGTCGGATTTTTTTGAGTTGTCCAGCTGAAACCTTATTTCGAATGATTGTCGAACTAATCGTTTGTTGATCCACTTTCTTTATTGGTATTGTTGTCGCTGTAAATGTATGATCACCGTCTTTTACTATTTGAGACATATTGCCTTGACCACGTGCACCATACGTAAAATCAAAACCCGCAACAACATGTTGTACGTGTAAACGCTTTACATATTCTAAAACAAATTGCTTCGGTGATAAGGCAGCAAACATTTGATCAAATCGAACAACGTATAAAACATCAACTCCTAATTCGCGAATGAGAGATTTTTTCTGCGAAAGTGTCGTCAACATACCTACCTTTTCATCATGAATAACTTCTTTTGGATGTGGTGTAAAAGTCATCACCGAAGCTTTTAAACCTCTTTCTTTAGCAAGGTCAACTGCTGTTTGGATGACTTTTCGATGTGCCTGATGGACACCATCAAAACATCCAAGTGCCATAATTGACGGTGGACATTTCCTTTGAAAATAGGTACGGCTTTTATGACGTATGAAATGTGTTTTCATTTAAGAAAAACTCCTTATCGTTAAGCTACTACATCAATCCATTAAAACACTCCTTTTATGCGATTATCTACTCATACTTTCGGTACGATCGAGCGTTCGATATTTCCCACCATAAAAGAGTAACGGGTCACCATTTCCCATTGCAAAATCTGTAACAGCTCCAACAAAAAGCATGTGATCGCCAGCTTTATGAATCGCATCGACATCACACGTCACTGTCAGCAAAGCCTCTTTCAGTACAGGTTGATCATTTAGTCGTCCAAACGTTATTTTTTTATCACTTTCTATTTGACCAGCGAAAATCATTGAGTATTCCTGTTGATCACTGGCCAAAACATTTACTGCATACTGATTTGATTCGCGAATTTTATCAAGCATTTGCGCATTTTTATCGATCGAAACGAGGACAAGTTTCGGATCAAGTGATACAGACATAAAAGCATTGGCAGTCATTCCATGCACTTTTCCAGCAACTTCTGTCGTAATAACGGTAACTCCTGTTGCAAATGCTCCCATAGCTTGGCGAAACTTTCGAAAGTCCATTTTTTGCTTTCCTCCTCTTATTTTAATTGTATTATTTACCGAAACTACTACCGTACAAAATTACGTCTTTTGTAAATCTTTATGCACTTCTTTCCAAGTTTCGTTCACCCAACCATGCAAATCATAATCGCCCATTGCTTCTTCAGCAAACTCTTTATATTGATTCGCATTTCCTAAGGCATTGGCATACTTCAAGACTTCTAATCGGATGTTTTCGTGGTTTCCACCGTAGTTAATTTCATAAAGCTCATTGCGACCACCAAATTCAGAACCGATCGCATCCCAGACCATTTTCATTAATTTTGTACGTTCTTCAGCATCGATTCCGCCTGAGCCTCGATAATACTTTTCTAAATAAGGGCGAATTTCTGGATTTAAAAAATCATTCGCTCCTGACGGTAATTGAATCAACCCACCAGCAACAATCTTTTCAAAAGTTTCGACTAATTTTGGCCAAACCATCGGTGCTAATACTCGATAGGCAGTACCGTAATGTCCGTTTGGAATGACAACTCCATTTGGCCCTTTTTGTGGGTTGAGTGCCATAGCATCTGAAAGTCCCCAAAATGTGTTACGCCAAGCGAGAATTTCGCCAATGTGTGCTTGAACACCACGGAATACATCTGAACCAGCTGATTCAGTTGCTTTTAATAACAGTCCGGCCATAAAATCTAGTTTCACTGCAAAACGGGTGCAACCATGGAATGTAAATCGATTAACAAACCCCGTATCGACAAAAAATCCATTCGTTACTTCTACATTTTTATAGGTTAAAACATTTTCCCACGGAATAAAGACATCATCTAGTACAATGACCGCATCATTTTCATCAAATCGACTCGATAGCGGATAATCGTAAGGTTTTCCATTTTTAAGAGCTGCTAATTCATAAGATTGTCGACTGATCATCTTCACACCAGGTGCATTCATCGGTACGAAGAAAATAAGTGCATGACTCTGATCTCCATCACCTAGATCGGTTGGTGCATAATTGGAAACGAAATTATAATGTGTTAAAGCTGCTGCAGTTCCGACCATTTTTGCACCTCTTACAACAATCCCTCCATCACGTTCTTCTACAGCTCGAACGAAAACATCTTTATTTTCGTTTAATGGCTTTGAACGATCAAGCATCGGATTTATAATCGTATGATTACAAAAAGGAATTTCTTTCACTGCTTTCTTATACCAATTTCTCGCATTATCTTCAAAACCTTTATAGTAATCAGCAAAAGGCTCTAAATGAGCAGTGAATGATGCTTTATAATCTGGCGTTCTCCCCATAAATCCGTAACTTAGTTTTGACCATTCTGCTATGGCATCGCGAGCTTCAAGCAATTCTTCTTTACTCGTAGGCGCTTTAAAATATTTGTGAGTGGTAAACCCTTCCTCTGTTTTCGTCGTTAACACTTTGCTTTTCTCGGGGTCATGTAACGCATCATACATTCGTGCATAGGAGCGAGCTGCGTTTTTATAGGCTGGATGTGTCGTTACGTCATCTACTTTTTCACCATCTAAATAAACAACCCTACCATCACGTAAACTTTCCAAATATTGTTTTCCGTCCATCATTTTATTTACCTCTCCTTTTCACGTTTGCTAGTTTTCCCCATTGTAAGCCCTTTCATTTATCTATATGTTAAATAATTCTGATGATTTGAACAATGGCATAAAATGTTCAAATCTAGCTTATTTTTAAACATAAATTGTTACATTCGTATATTTATTTCAATTTAAAATAAAAATATACTACGTTTTTTTCGACAATCTGACGACAAAGATTCGCCTTTCATGACAATGGAAATAATGTATGTATATAATATTTAAGGAATAGAGAGAGAGGCAGATTGAATGAGGAAAATTATTTATTTTATCGTTGTCGTGGCATTTTTAGATACATTTGTCCAACTTCCTATCATCACGCCGTACGCGTTGGAGCTAGGGGCTTCTCACATATTAACGGGAGGAATTGTTGCTGTCTATTCGTTTACCAATATGATTGGTAATATTATCGGTGGCCATTGGATTGATCAGCTTGGTCGGAAAAAAATGTTATTTTTCAGCATGGTTGCCGTCTCCATTATTTTATTATTTTATTTATACGTGCAATCGGGGGAACAACTATTTGTCGTGAGGCTTATCCACGGCTTAGCTGGTGGAATCTTAATCCCAGCTACCTTTGCTTACATCGGAGATTTATCAAAAGAAAAAAGTCGCGGAAAAACAATGGCTTTTACAGGAGCAAGTATCGGTATTGCAGCGATTGTTGGACCTGCGTTTGGTGGAATTATGGCCGCTCGAGCGTCGATTGAATCTGTATTTTTATTTATTGCAGGATTATTTATTTTCACAGCGCTGCTCGTGTTGAAGTTTGTAAAGGAATCGTTCGTTGCCCAAAAAAGGGAGGTCGTTCGTTTCAGCCACTTTGTCCCTCTTCTAAAACAACCTTTACTCATGCAAGCGTCTTTAGCTGCGTTTGCCTTAATGGTTAGCAATGGAACACTTGCGTTTGCCATGCCGTTAAAAGTCGATGAGTTAGGGATGACGTCTGAAACGACGGGAATCTTATTAAGCATTTTTGGAATTGTCGCCTTAATCGTCTTTTTATCACCGATTAATCGGATATATGACCATTTCTCACCGATTTTCCTCATTTTGTTAGGAATTGCTTTGATTGGTATTTCTCTTTTCATGCTAAGATTGTTGGCGAGCTTTTGGGGGAGCGTCTTGGCGATGATTGTTTATGGTCTCGGATTTGCATTTATCTTCCCTTCGATGAATAAAATCGTCGCGGAATCATCGACAAAAGCGGATCGAGGAAAAGCGTATGGAATCTTTTATGCTTTTTTCTCACTCGGAGTCGTCGCTGGTTCATCAATCGCTGGAGCTGTAACAGAAGTACTCGGAAATCCTTTCTTCGTCAGTGCAAGCATTATGTTGGCCATTGGTGTTATTTTATATGGAATATGGCGTACGAATAAACAGAGCAACTAAATGCCCACTTCATAAATATCGTCAAAAAAGATACACCGATGCTCCATTCGTCATGATGAGCATCGATTTGCTTTAAGAACGGTTACGATGTAAAGATTGGCCACTTATTTTTTGTAGCAATTTCTTTCATTTCATCATTTGGATTTACGACAATCGGATGCGTAGCAAATTGAAATAAAGGTAAATCTCGTTCACTATCTGCGTAAGCCCAAACGTCAACATCAACATTGTCTTCACCGTTATGCGAGTTCTTTTTTTCGTTGAGCCATTCGCGAACTTTAGCTACTTTTTCCTGCCCATGAATAATCTTGCCGATTTCTCCAGTGCAAATATTATGTTCATCAAATACGAGCTGCGTACTAATGACTGGAACATCTAATTCGACTTCTTTGAGAAAGGCTGTTAAAAAAGGGTGAAGTGCACCAGAGAGAACGATGACGGTATCGCCACTGTTCTGATGTTCACGAATTTGCTCAACGAGCTTGTAATGAACATCCTTTTTTCCGAGATCGACTAACTTCTGAAAAAACAAATCCATTTCTTCTATTGTCTTCCCTTTAAACGATTTCGCAAAAGCTGTGAAAAACTGTGTACGAAAGGCATTTTTTCCTTTAAATACATAAGCGAATCCTGCTTTACATAATCCGAGTCCGACAATTGCCCATTGTTTCATCGTAAATTCCTTTTGCGCCATTTGTAACATCGTTTTAAATGAATTTCCTTGATAAAGAGTACCATCAAAATCAACAGTAACGAGAGCCATGCCAATCACCTTTCTTTTCATTTCTTGAATCGATGATGCACTTTTCTATATAAACAAAGCTTCTTAATCAATCACTTCCAAAACAAACAATCTTCTATATTTGACTGTAACACAGTTTAACAATATTCCAATCTTTTAATCTTGATTTGTAAACGCCTTCTCATGAACGGATGCAACACATATTCATTCACCTCCATTGCTCATATAGCCTCACACATACACCCCAATCCCTGGTCCAAACGGAAGACCACATAATATAAATAGAATGAGCAACATGATCCACGTCGCGAGAAAAAGTAAGCTGTACGGTAACATAAGTGCAATTAATGTCCCAATTCCTGCTTTTTTATCGTACTCTTTCATAAACGAAAGAATGATAATAATGTAAGGGTTCATCGGTGTAATGACATTTGTCGACGAATCAGCAATCCGATAGGCGACTTGTATAAAAGCAGGATGATAGCCAAGAAAATAAAACATTTTAATAAAAATCGGTGCTTCTAACGCCCATTGTGCTGAACCACTAAATATAAATAAATTGAGAACAGCAGTTAATAAAATAAAGCCGATGACGACTGGTAATCCTGTAACTCCAGCAGACTCAAGTAAATTGGCTCCACTGACAGCAATCCAAGAACCGATATTCGTCCATTCAAAATAAGCGATAAATTGTGAAGCTGCGAAGATGAGCACGATAAATCCAGACATATCTTTCATCGCTTCACCCATCAATTGGCCAATCGCACGTGTGTTTTCAATTTTTTTCAATGTGACCCCATATGTAACACCGATAATAATAAAGAAAATTAAAATTATAGGGACAATTCCTGATAAAAATGGTGATGAAGCGATTCCACCGTCTTCATTCGTTAAAGGTGAGTTTGGTAAAAGGAGAACCGTTACAATGACGACGATATAGATGAGCCCCGCACATGTTGCATATGTTAATCCTTTCATTTCGATTGGCTTCGTCTTTGTAAACGCCTTTTTTACTGTTCCCGTATAGTGACCAAGTCGTGGTTCCACTATTTTTTCGGTCACAAACGCTCCTACAATTGATAGAATAAAAACAGAAGTAACCATAAAGTACCAGTTATCAACAGGAGTGACGACGATCTCTGATTGCAACGATTCCATAACTTCCGTAGAAATGCCGGATAATAATGCATCAGCTCCTGTAATCATAAAATTCGCCGTATAACCTGATCCGACACCAGCAAATCCTGCCGCCAATCCTGCCAATGGATGTCGCCCAACATTGTAAAAAACCATCGCTGCAAGTGGGGGGACAATGACGAAGGCAGCATCAGAAGCAATGTTGCCTAAAATACCTGTAAAAACAACTGCATATGTTACGAGTGCCTTCGGTGCTTTAACAATTGTACTTTTGATTGCTGTTTCCAATAAGCCGACTTTATCGGCAAGCCCAACACCGAGCATCATCCCTAAAACGATCCCGAGTGGTTTAAAAGTAACGAAATTTTCCAACATTGATTCCAACATATATTGCAATCCTTGTGCCGACATTAAGTTTTGAATATAAACTTTTTCCTCTACCCCTGGCTGTATAAAAGAGACGTTAAATTGAGAAACCATCCAGGAAATAACAATGACAGAAGCCGCTAAGTAAACAAACAACATAAAAGGATCAGGTAACTTGTTACCAACTCGTTCAATGCCATTTAAAACCTTCACCATTTTCGTTTTTTTCGGATGTACATTTTGGGAATCCATCGCTTTACCCCCCCCTGTGATGTAAGTAGTTCCTACAACTTATGTTTAGAATAAATAGACAAAACGATTGAGTAGTAATAGTATACAAAATTTTCGAACTCTGGTATATGCTTTTTATCATTTTATTAGGGGGCTTTTATAAGTAGACTTATAACAATACAACAGCTTGAGAAAATATGTAAACTTCCTTTCATATTTCCTCTTCTCTACACATAGGGTCTACATGAGGCGCTCTCGCCATCGACACATTCAAGATTTATAAAAACGGCTACACTCGTGTACACTCTCCCTTCATCAAGTACATAAGCCGTCCAATCACATGAATGTAAACATCATAAGGAGGTTTTTGTACAAGTGCCAGAAAGCTTTCATCAATTACAATTAGATGTTCCTATTGAACGTGTTTGGAATTTCGTATGTAATCCGAGTAACTGGGCTCCACTCATCAAGGGATATTCAACCCATGAATGGATTAACGATCGGCAATCGTTTTGGAAATTTAAAGGGGAACTTGGCAAATTCAAAAAAACGGTTCACGTACGATTAGATATTACGGAATGGTTGGAACCGAAAAAAATAAGCTTTATGTTAACAGGGATGAACGAAAACTTTAAAGGACACGGTTATTTTTCCGCTCAATCCGTCCTCCCTTCGCAAACGAAAATAACAGGGTACTTAACGATTACATCAAAGGGGATGATGAGACCTGTAATCAATCCTCTTTTAAAAACTGTGTTACCTAAGACGACTAAACATTTAACTGAAGCGATTGCACAAAAAATGACGGCTCTACAAACAGCAATTACATAAGCCAAATCGCTCGACCTATTTTTCCGACATTTATTTCGTTGATGTATGTTCTGATAGAAAGATTAGAAGGGGCTTGTCCGATAAGTCTATTCTTCACTTTAAATGCCTATCTAAAAAATCCCAAACATTGAAAATGAATGTTTTGGATTTTTATTTTCGCGTTTTAAATTACGTTTAATCCTTTTAAGACATCCTCTTTTATTGACGAAAATATGTACACTTTTTCACACACACGTACTGGTTGAATTTGGAAGAAATAGTATTGACGAAATAGACTCTTTATATATATAATCAATATATTCATTCAATTAATAGTTTCAATTGCTGATTGAAAACGCTTAGGATACATCGAATTTAATATCATATATTGTATAAAAATTGGAGTTGAAGAGCCTTGAAGAAATTAAACCGAGTGGAAGCCCAATGGATGAAAGAGATGAGCAATTCTATTGTTGAAATTGACAATAAACGATACTATCTTTCCGTTATCGAAATGTCGGAAAACGATAACAAAGCGAAGCACTCTCTTGATCAAGATGCTAAAGAAAAATACAAGAAAATTAAAATGAACATTTTAAAGGGCAACGATTTCTCTATTGATGACGTCATTGAAATGATGGAGGAAGGGGCTTTATAAACATTTGTACATCCTTTAATTTACCTCCTCCAAACACATCATCTCTTTGACGTCTTCTTTCAACGACGTGAACGATTGAACGTCGTTGAAATATAAAAAATCCACCTTTTCAAAGTGATCTCACAAACGAACTATAAATGTATCGTTAACAATATATTGCGATCATAACGTCATTGACGGGCGATGATTCAAAAAGTTTTTATATGCAAAACCTTTTACGTCAGCCTCTGAATAATACTTTAATAATTCATTGATGAGCCTTTCATAGTGAGCAGAGTTTTCTAAACCTTCTACAAACGTGCTAATTCCGTCGAAGTCTGAACCGAAACCGATGCGTTTTTTCCCTCCGAGTGAACAAAAATGATCGATATGTTTGATGAGATCCGAGATCGTCGCTTCTTCACGGTCATCGTTGATAAATGGTGGATTAAAAACGAGATGAATAAGACCGTTTTTTTGAAACAGTGCCTTCGCTTGATCATCGAATAAATTACGTGGATGGTCACATAGCGCTCTAGCGTTAGAATGGCTAGCAATGGGATAATCAGCTAACTCTATAATATCCCAAAATGCTTGCACCGAGGTATGAGAAACGTCTGTAAATACGTGATGTTCATTATTTAAAGCGACCACTTCTCTTCCGAGTAAAGTAAGACCACCGCCACGAGGTTCCTTCGCACCGTCCGCACATAGATTCGCATAATTCCATGTCAACCCAAGCGAAAGAACACCTTCTCGATAAAGCTGCCGCAATTTCGCCAAATCATTCCCAAAAGCATCAGCTCCCTCTAACGTTAGAACAGCTCCGATCTCTCCGTCATCTAACCGGTCAATATCCGACCATCGCTTCATATGTTTCATATGTCTATGCGGGTGAATGATCTCACTATGAAACAAATCGATTTGTTCCAAGGCATGTTGCCATTTTTCATCCGCAGGAATATGTGGCTCAATAAAAATAGCAAAAAACTGTACCATTACATGGCCCGCCTGCAATCGGGTGTAGTTTGTATCGAGCTGTTCATCGTTGGAAAAGTTTAACGACAAATCACCTTGTTTCCGTTTTAAATTTTGCAATTTGTACAAAGCGTCACAATGCGTATCAATGATTTTCATCCGAATGGCTCCTCTCACTTTCGTTTATGCATCTTCGTCTCGTCGACACGCCTGAATAAATCCTTGAAAGATTGCCTGGGAAATTTCATCATTGGCCATTGCCATATTTTCCGGATGCCATTGCACGCCAAGGACGAATGAATGATCTTTACTTTCAATCGCCTCGATGATGCCATCCGTCGCTTTTCCGCTCACTTTTAACGGTGCTACTACATTGCGATTCGCTTGATGATGCCTACTATTGACTAATAACTTATCAACGCCTGTCAGCTGGCTGAGCAAACTGCCTTTCAACACTTCAACATAGTGAGAACCATGACCTTTCGGTGCTCGTTGAGTATGTTGCAATAATTGTCCATCGATTTGAGCATATATATCTTGATACATATCTCCGCCGACAGCAACGTTCAACAGTTGGCACCCCCGACAAACGGCAAAAATCGGCTTGTTTGCCGTTAACATCTGCTTCACTAACGATATTTCAAACGTATCCCGTAACGGAATAACTGTTCCTAGTTTTTGATGAGGTTCTTCTCCAAATAAAATCGGATTAATGTCATAACCACCTGTTACGTATAACCCGTCCAACGTGTCAACCATCCGTTGAAGGTCTTCATCTTTTTTCCAGTAAGGGAGGATTAATGGAAGTCCACCTGCCTGCTCAATCACCTTCACATGATCAGACGCTGTCATATAATACATTTCATCCACTTCCATAGATGAAGTGATTCCAATCAATGGTTTCATTAACGACACTCCTTTTAATGAGGTATACTTATGAATATTTTCCCTTTTTACGAAAAATGTATCCTCTTCTGTCATCGGCACATGCGTCATCTTGTTCAACCGACTTCTCACTCATCTTCGTTCGTAAAACAACCGTGTCCTTGCGTAACGCTCTACTTTAACAATTGCCTCTCCACTTATTTCCAAATTTATCATGATTTATTCTCTTTGAAGAAGAAAAAATTTTTCGCATATCCAGCCACGTCGTCCTATCAACTGGAAAACAATTGCTTTATAAGTCGCTTTACGTGTACTATAATAGTATACAAGTTTTAAAAGATTATATGAATACAGAATAATTGAAACAGGAGTGGATGTACATGAGTTTTAGAACAGCAGATTTATGCGATGAATTTTCACAACAATTAGTCATTTGTAAACAGCCGTTTATTTCCTATGGAAAAAGACGAGCTTTTTCTGGTCCGATTTCAACCGTTCAAGTATTAGAAGATAACGTTCTAGTTAAAGAAGCTTTGCAATCAATCCCGAAAGGAAATGTCCTGGTCGTTGATGGTGGCGGCTCAAGAAATTGTGCCCTTCTCGGTGATCGTCTAGCAGGAATTGCTGTCGAACGTGAGTTAGCAGGAATTATTATTCATGGATGTGTACGTGATGCAGCAGATTTACGTGACATGGATGTAGGAATCCTTGCCTTAGGAAGTAACCCGTTAAAGAGTAAAAAAGAAGGAAAAGGAAGTCGAGATGTCCCGGTAATCTTTGGTGAAGCAACGTGGAAACCTGGGAACTACATATATGCCGATGAAGACGGAATTATTATTGCCGAAAAAAAATTAACGTAATTCCGAGCAACCTCGGATAAATAAAAGATTCGCGACGTTCAACATGAAAGAACGCGCGAATCTTGTTACGTAGATCGTTATTATTTTTCATTCTCAGATAGCATGCGAAATACTTGATCGACATCTTTATCTCCACGTCCAGATAGATTGACAATAATCACATCGTCTTGAGAAAGTTTCTTCGCCAGTTGCATCGCATAAGCAACAGCATGTGAACTTTCCAAGGCGGGAATAATTCCTTCTACTTTTGATAGCTCTTGAAAAGCAGCCAACGCCTGCTTTCCGGAGACGGCCACATATTGTGCTCTTCCGTTCGTTTTTAAATAACTATGTTCCGGTCCTACGCCTGGATAGTCTAAACCCGCAGCTATGGAATATGTCGGTTTCGGTTCACCATCTTCATCAAGTAATGTTAAACACTTAAATCCGTGGAGAACAGATGGAACTCCTTCTGTAATCGTTGGGGCTTCAGCGGGCTCTACGCCAATCAGTCGAACATCAGGTTCGTCAATATAATGAGCAAATGCTCCAATCGCATTGCTACCGCCACCGACACAAGCGACGACTGCTGATGGTAATTTACCTTCTTTTTTCAAAATTTGTTGCTTTGATTCTTCACTAATAATCGATTGAAAATACTTCACAATCGACGGATATGGGTGTGGACCTACGGCAGAACCTAATAAGTAAAACGTATGCTCGTAGTTTTCAGTAAGATCATTTAACGCTACATCGACGGCATCTTTTAAACGACCTTGACCTTTGTCAACAGCGATGACTTCCGCACCGAGTAGCTCCATGCGGAACACATTCAATGCTTGTCGTTCGGTATCGACTTTCCCCATATAAATTGTACATGGCATACCGAACATCGCACATGCTGTTGCCGTCGCAACACCGTGCTGACCTGCACCGGTTTCGGCAATAATTCGTTTCGCTCCCATTCGCTTCGCTAACAAAATTTGACCAATCGCGTTATTTACCTTATGAGCACCCGTATGGTTCAAATCTTCACGTTTTAAGTAAATTTTTGCGCCACCTAACTTTTTCGTTAAGTTTTTAGCATATGTTAATGGATTTTCACGACCAATATATTCTTTTAAATAGTAGCGAAATTCCGCTTGAAAATCAAGATCATCTTTGTATGTTGCAAATTCGTTCGCTACATGATCCAATACTTTTTTTAATTTATCAGGGATAAAACTACCCCCGAACTCCCCAAAATAGCCGGCCTCTGCTACACTCTGCTTCTGTGACATAGCTCTTTCTCATCTCCTCAATACTCTTTTCTACACTCGGATATTATATTAGCATGTTTGCCCACGGATGTCACGATGAACATTTTACCGCATTCTTTTGTACACGAATAAAATGTTGTCCCGTCTCTTAATGAAATGAAGGGTGAATCATGCTTCTTCATCGATGCGTGGCAACATTTTCATCCCAAAAAAGATCGCCCACGCTCGTTGCTGATTATCGATAAAAAAGCGTATCGGCTTTTCCGTCTCTTTGATGACGAGCGTCTCTTCGTCACTCGCTCGTAATGAATACGTTTGTTCATGAATCCGTGCGTGCAACGCATTGCTGTCTACAAAAATAGTTACCCGTGTTCCATCTTTTGCTCCATATATACCGATGAACTTCTCTTTCATAGCTAGTCGCAACGAAAAAGAAGGCTCTGTTCCTCTCGGTTCATCAATCGACCGACCAAGAGCTGTATTTACTGCTTCAAGCCAAATTCTATTCGCTGTGGCATCCGAAACATTCGTTAATACCGCTACGACGAGGTCGTGTTCTAACAGAAAACCGAAGTTAGATGACACCCCTTGTTGGCCCCCGCTATGTTCAACGAGTGTATTTCCGTCTCGATCGCGTGTCACTTTAAACGCATACCCATATGACGTGTGGCGATCTATCAGGATATAGGGTTGCCACATTTTTTCTAGAAACGATTCAGAAATGAGCGATCCATCGTTAAGCTTTCCGCGATTGATATATACATTTCCATAGGTCATTAAATCGAGGACAGTTGAACGGAGTCCGCCCCCGACTTCATAATTCCCTAATGTCGGCCAAGCGACTTCGGTAAGGTGGTCTTCTTCCGGATTGAAAACATAAGGTGTCGACACATCATCCATCGCTTGTACATTTTCCACAGAAAACGTTGACCGTTCCATCTGTAACGGTTTGAGCAATGATTCAGTAATATATTGTCGATACGTTTTTCCTGTTACGCGTTCGATAATCGCTCCGAGCAGAAGGAATGTGTCATTGCTATAGCTAAAATATTCACCTCGTTTACCTAACAGCGCATGCTGAGGATCTGCTACATAAGTAACATGTGCTTCGTAATCAGCTAGCTCTTCCCTCCTCTTAATCGGAGCTAACCCAGTCGTATGCGTTAATAAATGATGAATCGTAATTGTATCGCTGTAGATCGAATCCGCTAATTGAAAGTTAGGTATATACGTAACGACCGGATCGTGAACAGATAACTTCCCTTCATCTGCTAATTTCATAATCGCAAGAGCGGTCACCGATTTTGTAATCGAAGCCGTTCCAAACACGGTCTGTGGAGTGACCGGCTCTTTTGTATCGATGTTTTTTACACCAAACCCTTTTTTGTAAATGATTTTTCCCTTTTTGCTAACAGCAACAGCTACTCCAGGAATATGCTCTCTTTCCATTGTTTGTTGTAATCGATGTTCAAATGTCGTCCACGTCAGCTTCATCGCCCCCTTCCTTCCATCATATACTATGAAATGGATTCTTTTTCAACCGATCACTATACCTCTAAGTAGGCGAAGCGTGTTCCGTATTTTTTTCACCAAACGATCGGACGATTCACCGGCAGCTGTCTCTATGTTTAACCGAAGTAACGATGGTAAAGTGTTTTTGCTTTCACTACATCATCGGTTCCGTGAACGAGTGTCCGACCATCTTGAAACATAACAAGTCGTTCATCTCCATTTGTAAAGGATAGTAAAAAGGGATTGAGTTCAACCTTGCCGAGATGCTTTAGGCGTTCTGCGAGCTTTTTTAAATTTTGCTCTTCTGTTTTCGCTGGGCGAATTTGCACTGAATCTCTCCCACACAGTACGGCTGTTTTCGTTTGTCTGGCAAACGAAAGGAATGGATAGGACGGTTTCTGTCCGCACGAAGGACAAGTTGGTTTTTTCACCGTGGAAACGTCGATGGCCGTTTGCTGGTTGTTCCATAGATCAAAAGAGATCAGCTTTTTTCGTAAAGCGTGCCAATTCTCCGTTAATATTTTCAATGCTTCCGCTGTTTGTTGCACGATGACCATGTTCGCCGCGGGACTAATAATTCCTGCCGTATCGCACGTTAATCCACCCACTGGTACGTCTTCCATTAAACAGTGCAAGCAAGGAGTTTCGTTCGGAATAACTGTATAACTAATTGCATAGCTACCGACACACGAACCGTATATCCACGGTATGTGATGCTTTTGCGATATGTCATTCATAATCATACGAATATCAAAGTTATCCGTCGCATCGATGATCAAGTCAACACCATCAATCAACTGTTCAAACTCAGTCGGCGTCACATCGACGATATGGGCTTCGATGTGCACTTCAGAATTGATTCGTTGTAAATGCCTTTTAGCAGCAATCGCTTTCGGCATGCGCTTTTCGGCATCTTCTTCGGTATACAATTGTTGTCGTTGCAAATTGCTCCATTCCACATAATCCCGGTCAACAATCGTTAACTTTCCGACACCGGCTCTAACGAGTACTTCGGCACCCCCTGTTCCGAGGGCGCCTGCTCCTATTATTAACACGTGTTTTTGGGCTAATTTTTGTTGACCTTCAATCCCAATCGGTTTAAATAACATTTGTCGGGAATAGCGATCATCCATCACCCGATACTCATTCCTTCCATCGGACTGCTAGCGGTGGCGTAGCGCTTTTTCGAGATTCTTCCTGCTTCGTAACCGAGACGCCCTGCTTTGGTCGCCATTTTCATTGCGTGTGCCATTTTGACCGGATCTTTCGCACCAGATACAGCTGTATTTAACAAAATCGCATCGGCACCAAGTTCCATCGCCTGAACGACATCTGCTGGTGAACCGATGCCCGCATCGACGATAATGGGGACATTCGCTTGCTCTACAATTAAACTTAAATTTAATGGATTAATAATCCCTTGCCCCGATCCGATTGGTGACGCACCAGGCATGACCGCATGAGCCCCGAGTTCTTCCAGCCGCTTCGCTAATATAACATCATCTGAAGTATATGGCAGGACGATAAATCCTTCTTCTAGCAACATTTCTGTCGCTCGTAACGTTTCCACAGGGTCGGGGAGAAGTGTTTTTTCACAACCGATCACTTCCACTTTAATCATGTCACACAATCCAGAAGCTTTAGCTAATTTGGCAATTCGCACCGCTTCTTCGGCTGTTTTTGCTCCTGCTGTATTCGGTAACAAATGGAACCGATCTACGTCAAGTTTTGCTAAAAAATTTGGCTGGCTCGGCTCATAAATGTTCATGCGCCGGACCGCAAACGTTAATATTTCACTTTCGGATACTGCGACAGCCTCTTTTTGAATGTCTAAGCTCGGATATTTACCTGTACCGAGTAATAATCTAGATTTGAATTGTTTATCACCTATTGTTAACATGTTCAACCGCCTCCTACAAATTGGACAAGCTCAATGGTATCTCCGTCTGTAATCGTCGCTTTTGCATGATCGTCTTTTTCTAAAATGGTATGATTATGCTCAACGATGACGACAGGGTTATCAATCTTAAAATATTGAATTAAGTCGCTAATCGACGTCACCGTTTGCGGCACGTTTACAACATCACCATTTATGCGCAACTGCATGAGACTCACCTCCTTCGTTGTAATGCTCGGGCATACGCCTTCACTGCTTTTTGTGGATGGTCTGCGAGCAACACACCGGACAACACCGCAATACCATGCGCGCCTGTTGCTAAAACGTCAGCCGTTCGTTTAGGTGTCATGCCACCGATAGCAATGACGGGAACATGAACGTGCTGCACCAGTTGTGAAAGTCGTTGTAAACCCTTCGGTGGAAGACCGGGCTTCGATCGTGTTGGGAAAACATGACCGTACAAGATGTAATCAGCTCCATTTACTTCGGCTTGAAGTGCTTCAGTGACGGAGTGAACGGAACAGCCGATTTGTAAAGATGGAAAGTTCTCTTTCACACGTGCAACGTCGATACTATGATGTGCCAGTTGAACGCCTTTCGTCCCCATCACATAAGCTACATCGACACGGTCATTTATGATGATTTTATGGAGCGGGACTCCTAGATCGACGAGTCGTTGCACAGTTTTCATGAGCTCTGTCGCCGTCCACGTTTTTTCTCGGATGTGAATCGCGTCAACATCTTTATGGATCGCTGCGACGATCGTCGAAAATGTATCGATGGATTGTTGTCCTGTGGAAATGATATGTAATTGTCCGTGCATGGGTGTTCTCCCTCGCTTCATATCGTTTGAAGGTTCGCTATATTCGGTTATTTTAAGGGGTTGTTCTCTACTTTTCTTAACTACCATCCTAAAGGGAAAAAAGCCTCTTATACGTTCTCTGTTTCTTGTTCATCCTGTTGATTGTCGTACGCTTTAAAGAGTAATCACTCGTTCTTTTTTCGTTTTGTTGAAAATAAAAAATCACTTTCTCCATGCTCAGCGCATGACGAAAGTGATCGGTATCTCAGTCCAACAGCGTACATAATGATTAAACAATCAGTTTTTCCGCAACACTTCCCTCCGCTGGCCCAAACCAGTTCAGGTTCAAAGAGTCCCAAAGTTTATCTCCACTTTGATCTCAGCCTTTTTCAAAGGCACCCCTAGTGAATATACAATATGAAATTGTTCACTTAAGCGTATCGTACCATGGATTTCAAATTTGTCAATAGTGGAGTTTAAAAATTGCACGTATGATTAATGCAAGGCTCATTACATATGTACGAAAGTAGTTTTTCCATAAACCCCATCCTCCCTTTGATACTTATATTGTTACCGAAATAAAGGCTATAGCACGTTCATGCCCTATCATCTCTGTGAATAAATGCAAGCCCCTTCCACCTGGTACACTTCTTTCGGCAAGTATGACTCAAAGGATTGTAAGTACTGAACCTCCTTCAAGAAACATTCTTTACTATTTATCGTTTCCACTTAACGATTACGGTTGGATTATTATGACAGATATAGTAATGTGTACAATATAATAAATTGGCTCATATAGTACTATAGCAGGGTGGTGAATGAATGAAAGGAAAAGTTTCAGCAGACTTATTACGTGGACATACAGACACCATTGTCCTAGGCATATTGATGAAAGGCGATAGTTATGGATACGAAATATACAAAGCGATTTTAGATAAAACAGATGGATTATATGAATTAAAGGAGGCGACGCTTTATTCAAGTTACAAACGTTTAGAAAGAGAAGGCTTCATTATTGCGTATTGGGAGGACGAAACACAAGGCGGAAGAAGGTAAACAGCTATATCGGCAAAATAAAGTCGACTGGCAGTTTACACAGAAAATTTTAAACCGTTTATTAGAGGAGGAATGAAAATGAATACAGATATTACAACATATGTAGATCATTTGTTTAAGGGATATGAAGAAACACCTGATCTTCAGGATTTTAAAGAGGAAATTTCTTCAAACATGTCCGAAAAAATCAATGACCTCGAACAATCAGGTATGAGGATGCTTTCACAATAGTAGTTGCTGAGTTAGCAGACATTACAACAATTGCTGATGAGAACAGCCGCCAAAAAAGAAATGAAGTGATCGGAAAGATGTACATCGAGCAGCAGGTCAAAGTAAGTTGAAAGCATGCACTCGGATACGCTTTAGCTGAGGGAACTCTCTTATTTGGAATCATTGTGGCATTACTTACTTATTTTTCTACAAATGTAATTTTTTATAGTGTTTCATCGTTACTCCCGTTTATCGTTATTTCAGGCACAGCTTTCGTCTATCTTAGACTCCACACCCAAGAAACAACTCGGTTTCCATTCTTTTACTTATATGACGTCAGTATGTTAAATGTCCTGTATACATCCGCTTGAAAGGAAACATCCTAACGATGACGCAATCATTCGTATCCGTATCTTTTTTAGTTCCATTTCGGTACGATACATACGAGATAATCACATATTCAAAAGGAGTTTGATGTTACATGACGACGAACGAGCATAATAAACCGAATCGACTCATCACAGAAAAATCCCCCTACTTACTCCAGCATGCATACAATCCGGTCGACTGGTATCCGTGGGGGGAGGAAGCGTTTCAACGTGCGAAGGAGGAAAATAAATCGATCTTCCTTTCTATCGGCTATTCGACTTGTCATTGGTGTCATGTGATGGCGCGGGAGTCCTTTGAAGACGAGGAAATTGCAGCGTATTTAAATAAACATTACATTTCGATTAAAGTCGACCGTGAAGAGCGGCCTGATATTGACTCGATTTATATGAAAGTGTGTCAAATGATGACGGGACACGGGGGATGGCCACTGACGATTGTGATGACGCCCGATGAAGTACCGTTTTTTGCGGGAACGTATTTTCCTAAAAAAAATGCATACGGCATGCCGAGTATGATGGAGGTGCTCCAACACGTTCACCACACATATACAAATGATCCTACCCACATCGAAGAAGTAACAGAACGTGTCCATGAAGCACTACATGAAACGGTTCAAACTAAAAGTACGCACCGACTGACAAAAACTGCGGCTGATGAAGCATTTCATCAACTCGAAAGAAAGTTTGATTTTACAAATGGTGGATTTGGTGCAGCACCAAAGTTCCCACAACCGCACAATTTACTTTTTTTACTTCATTACTACTATTTCACAGGGAAAAAGGCCGCTTTGAAAATGGTCGAATATACGTTGCAAAAAATGGCGGCTGGTGGCATTTATGACCATGTCGGCTTCGGATTTTGCCGCTATTCAACCGATGAAAAGTGGCTCATCCCTCACTTTGAAAAAATGCTCTATGACAATGCGTTGTTACTTTATACGTATACACAATGCTTCGCAGTTACGAAAAGTCCGTTTTATAAACAGATAAGTGAACAAATTATTCAGTTTATCCGTCGAGAAATGACAAGCACGGAAGGAGCTTTCTACTCCGCGATTGATGCCGATTCGGAAGGTGTTGAAGGGAAGTATTATGTATGGGAAGATGAGGAAATTTTCGATATCCTCGGTGAAGAACTCGGTGAACGATACGCCTACGCATACAACATTACACCTGTCGGAAATTTCCAAACGAAAAACATCCCGAACACGTTGCAAACAAATTTCGAGCAAATCGCGATACAATACAATTTACCCCTCGACACATTGCATGAGCAGTTAGAAGAGGCGCGCCAAAAATTGCTAACCGCCCGCGAAAAAAGAGTGTATCCACATATCGATGACAAAATTTTAACGTCGTGGAACGGCTTAATGATTGCCGCTTTAGCGAATGCAGGAAAAGTATTCAATGAAAAAATGTATGTTCAACAGGCGGAACGAGCGTTGCATTTTATCGAAAAGCATCTTTTTCAAGAAGGCCGGCTCATGGCTCGCTATCGTGATCAAGAAACGAAGTATAAAGCATATATCGATGACTACGCTTTTCTATTATGGGCGTATATTGAGTTATATGAAGCGACCTTTTCCGTCGCTTATTTACAAAAAGGAAAGCAACTCCTTGATCAGATGATCGACTTATTTTGGGATTCGGAACTTGGGGGCTTTTATTTTACAGGAAAAGATGCAGAACAACTGATTGCTAAAGATAAGGAAGTGTATGACGGGGCGTTACCATCCGGAAATAGTACAGCAGCGGTTATGCTCGTAAAAATGAGCTCCTTAACTGGAGAACTCACCTATGTAGACTACGTCAATCACATGTATCGGACATTTTTTAACGATATCGATCGGCAAGCTTCAGCGGGGGCATTTTTTGTGCAAAGCTTATTATTAACCGAATACCCGACGAAAGAAATCGTCCTCTTCCTCCCCCTAACGAATGAGACAAAGGAACAAAAAATACTCAACAAACTGCAACAAGCATTTTTACCCGACGTTTCCATCCTCGTTGCCCAACATAAAAGCGAATTTGTTGATGTTGCCCCTTTTGCAGCGCAATATAAACCGATTGATGATAAACCGACGCTTTATATGTGTGAACATTTTTCCTGCCAATCACCGACGACAGAGGTAAACGAAGAGATTGAACGACTTATCAAAGGCACACACCGCTAAAAATGACGAAATGAATGAACAGCGATTCCCGACAATGAATGGGATTCGCTTTATCAATCACGTGTTCCATCGTTTAAGAAAACGTCATAAATCGCTTCGTTCACGCCCTTGAAACGATGATATACTTGACGTGAGGGAGGTGTTAGCCGTGCATAAAAAGCTCACAATTGGTATACTGACGATTGTGCTCATCTTCGGTCTCGTTCACATAGCACTCGCTCAAAGTGTCCCAAAAACAAAGGAAGGTTGCCCTTACCAAATGGACGGACAACCGAAACAAGCATGCGTAAAAAAGCAAAACGATTACAGACTTCATCCATATGGAAAAGGCAAGCAAAAACAGCATAAAAATAAACAACATCAACAGCAACGTCAGGACAACTCGGATATAAACGGCTCACCAAACGAGTGCCCATACGCGCACAATCCGCAACGAACACGTTAAATCGACTTGTAACCGTAACGAACCATTTTCGCTACGAGAACGATATGACCATAATGGCCAATCGTTCTCGTCTAGAGCAAATAAATAACCTACAAACTTACACCTTTACAACAGTCGGAATCCGTATGTTAGGAGTGATGAAACGATATGAACGGGCAAAGTGGAGACCTTTTTGGCATCATGTGGATTATTGTTCTTGTCATTACGATCATTACGATTATCTACTTCGTTAAAGACAATCGAAAAAAGATGAGAGAGCAAGAACATTCGCTACAACGAGCGAAAGAACGTCTCGCCAAAGGGGAAATATCAAAAAAACAATACGAACAAATCCACAAAAAAATTCAAGACGAAAAATGATCAACGATGTTTATTTCACAAAAATATTTTACTAAAAAATCATGTCTCTTTGATTATTACTACTTTTAAAAATCCATTGAAATCTATGTGATTCCGAATGACATAAAGAATGATTATGTGCATCGTATGTATAAGACTTGAAACAAAATCAAAATAAACAACGTCATGACAACTTTTCATAATCGCCATCCTCTTACTTCTGACCTTCTTAATTCAGTTCCTTCTCTAAAATCGAATAACAGCTACAAGATGAACGTCTTTTTTACATAAAAAACGTACGTGTCGCCCACAAAAGGGGATCCGTACGTTTCTTTTTGCATGATGTCCTTGTTTTTATCTAAGCTCACCGGAAATCATTTAAGAAGCGATCCTCTCTTCCTCTACGTGAGAAGGAGTAACCTTTCTTTCATTCACTACTTTCCAACCGAACCAGATTGCAATTGCAACCCAAATGATGGAACCGATGATGATTGATGTGTCATAAGGTAAAGCAAATCCTTCTGGTGCATAGAAAATATACGTGCTCACAACACCTGTCATAAATAAGGCAGGTATACTAGCAATCCAATGGAATTTTTGGTTTTTTAATAAATAAATGGCAGCTGTCCAGAGCATCACCGTTGCGACGAGTTGGTTTGTCCAACCGACATAGCGCCATAAAAAGCTATAATCAACTTGTGTCAATATAAATGTCGGAACAGCGACAGGAATCATTAATAAAGCTAATGTACTCTTCTTCGTAAAATCTTTATCCGTCACTTGTTCCAATACATCAGCTAACATCATTCGACACGAACGAAGCGCTGTGTCCCCAGTCGTAATCGGAAGAACGACAACTCCTAAAATAGCAAGAATGCCACCAAACGTACCTAGTGTCGTCATGCTAATTTCGTTCACGACACCAGCTGGTCCACCCGCTTCAATTGCTGTGATCAAACCGCCTGTCCCACCGAAAAACGTCATCCCCGCTGCCGCCCAAATTAATGCAATAATTCCTTCACCGATCATCGCGCCGTAAAATACTTTTCGGCCTTCTGTCTCCTTCCGAAGAGTACGAGCAATAATCGGACTTTGCGTACTATGAAAACCAGAAATCGCTCCACAAGAAATCGTCACCATGAGCAACGGCCAAATGGGCAATTCGTCCGGATGTAAATTACTTAACGTTAAATTCGGAATCGAATGGTCAAAGAAAAACAGGCCAATCCCAATCGAAACCGCCATAAAAATAAGAACAGCTCCGAAAATCGGGTAAATTCTTCCGATAATTTTATTAATTGGTAACACAGCTGCTAATAATAAATATGTAAAAACGATGATCATTGCCATCGTAAATGATAGCGGCGTAATTTGTGCTAATAGCTGTGCCGGTCCTGCCGTAAAAGCAGCCGCGACAAGAATCATAAGGACGATTGAGACGATATTAATAACCGTTTGCACACTCTTTCCTAAATATTTACCAACGAGTTGTGGAAATTGTGCACCATTATGTTTCAGTGACATCATACCTGAAAAGTAATCGTGAACTCCTCCTGCAAAAATCGCTCCAAAAACGATCCATATAAAAGCAACCGGACCATAGAGAGCACCCATAATCGCCCCAAAAATCGGTCCGAGCCCAGCGATACAATAGCTGAATTAAACTCGCTTTCCACCAAGGCATCGGTACGTAATCAAACCCATCATAGTTTGCATATGCGGGTGTTTCATTCCGATCATCAATGACAAAAATTTTGTCAATCACCTTTCCATAAACGAAATAACCTGCCATTAATAAGATGATTGAACCTATAAAAGTAATCATCGCTGAGCCTCCTCTTCAAAAGTAAATTAAGAAATATTGTATATTATCCGATTATAAAAATCAAGACAATTTTCATATTATTCGAATAAAACGCTTACATATGTCGATTTTTGGATCATATTGCTCAATAGAGATATTTACAACAAATTTACAATGGACAGTTGCGACAAGTAATTTCTTCCGAATGGAAAAATACAGTATGAGTAAAATATTTACGGGGACATAATTGGAATATTCCTTCAATTTCAAGGAAATAAGAAGAGGACTCTCTCCTTTGATATAATAGTTTTTCACGAGAAAACAAAAAAGGAGGAGTCCTCATGAGTAATGATATCAA
>DASUXY010000062.1:0-14271 GCA_036377675.1 Bacillota bacterium | reverse complement strand
GAAGGTCTAGCTGGCGAACTCCATCCAGGCGTCTTTTCAGTTCAAGAAGGTCTAGCTGGCGAACTCCATCCAGGCGTCTTTTCAGTTCAAGAAGGTCTAGCGGGTGAACTCCATCCAGGCGTCTTTTCAGTTCAAGACGGTCTTGCAGGCGAACTTCATCCAGGTGTCTTTTCAGTTCAAGACGGTCTAGATGGTGAACTTTACCCAGGCGTTTTCTCAGCCGAAGAAGGTTTAGCCGGCGAACTTCATCCAGGTGTTTTTTCAGTTAGTGATTCTAGCGCCTTTGCGTAACGATTAGGTGCTAGGCAGTAAACGCTTTACCCTATTATATGCTTTGGTAGATTGGCCTGAAATAGCGTGGAACCTATTTCAGGCATTTTTTTCTGTTTTTAGCGACCGTTACTACGCGTGAGCAAACGCATTGTTCTTCGCTTGCGAGTTTTCGTTAACATGAGGGATGATGGATGGACAAGTGAAGAAACAGGAAATGGATCATTTTTGACGATGATATATATAATCTCTAGAAAAGGTGTCGGTATGTTGACTATTCATTCGTGTTTGTGTATGAAAGTTGTGCTATTATGGAATATATTCAAACGACAGTTTTTAAAAACCTACGATTGAAAGGGGAAAAGAGACGTGGAATATACAATTCCGCTCGCGACATTGTTTTGGTTGTTTGTCCCGATGCCTTTGTTAATTTTGTTTTCCATTATTTCATTAATTCGAGAAAGGAGACGCCAATAGGTGAGTTATGAAACATTAATTACGTTTATCGTTTATTTAATCGTCATGTTAATCATTGGGATCGTCATGTATCGTCGAACAAACGATTTATCTGACTACGTTCTCGGTGGGCGTAATCTCGGTCCTGGCGTTGCTGCCTTAAGTGCTGGAGCCTCTGACATGAGTGGTTGGTTGTTGCTCGGTCTTCCAGGTGCCATTTATGTATCTGGTTTAGGAGAAGCGTGGATGGCGATTGGTCTATCAATCGGAGCATATTTGAATTGGTATTTTGTCGCTAGGCGTTTACGCGTGTATACAGAAGTGTCCAACAATTCGATTACCGTACCAGACTTCTTAGAAAATCGGTTTAAAGATCATTCGCACGTGTTGCGGGTTATTTCTGCATTCGTCATATTATTGTTTTTTACATTTTATACATCATCAGGCATGGTAGCAGGTGCAAAGCTTTTTGAAGCGTCATTTGGACTGCCCTACCATACGGCGTTATGGATCGGAACGATTGTCGTCGTATCTTATACATTACTTGGAGGATTTCTTGCAGTTGCTTGGACAGACTTTATTCAAGGGAGTTTAATGTTTTTATCGTTAATTGTTGTGCCCATTGTCGCGATAAAAGAAATCGGTGGCTGGAATGAAGCGGTGCAAATCGTCGGACAAATCGATGCGAGTCATTTGAATATGATTCAAGGTGTCGGTATAATTGCGATTATTTCATCCATTGCTTGGGGACTTGGCTATTTTGGACAGCCTCATATTATCGTTCGGTTTATGGCACTGCGGTCACCGAAAGATGTGCCGATGGCTCGATTTATTGGGACGACGTGGATGGTTTTAGGTTTATACGGGGCTGTGTTTACAGGATTTGTCGGACTTGCTTATGTTTCTACACAAGATGTATCGGCTTTAGGAACATTTGGTGCCGATCTCGTAACGAAAGACGGTGTGCAAATGTTAGCCGATCCAGAAAAGATTTTTATTGCCTTTTCACAAATATTGTTTCATCCGGTTGTAGCAGGTATTTTATTAGCAGCGATTTTGTCAGCGATTATGAGTACGATTGACTCGCAGCTACTCGTCTCATCATCAGCAGTAGCGGAAGATTTTTATAAGGCGATATTTCGTCGGAATGCTTCTGATAAAGAACTCGTTTGGGTTGGTCGAGTGGCGACACTTGCCATTGCCTTGATTGCAACAGTGATTGCGATGAATCCACAAAGTTCTGTTCTTGACCTCGTTAGCTATGCTTGGGCTGGATTTGGTGCCGCATTTGGACCGATTATTATCTTATCGTTATATTGGAAAGGAATTACGCGAAACGGTGCCTTAGCCGGAATTATTGTCGGTGCTGTTACAGTCATTATATGGGGAGATTTCTTATCAGGGGGAATATTTGACGTGTATGAAATCCTTCCCGGGTTTGTTTTGAATCTCATCACAGCGGTTATGGTTAGCAAATTCGACCGTAAACCAGCTCCTGAAATTGAAGCTGAATTTGACAAAACAATTGCTAAATTAAATGAATAAACGATTTTCTCATGTGGAAATTGTTTTATTCCATATAAATATTACAAATGGAGCGAGCGATGGGTTTCTCTCGTTTAGTTGAACGTTTTTAGGGGGTAATCATGCATAACTAAACTTACTCGTGTATTTTTTGTAACGTGAAAGAGAGGGACCGTTTGTTGCTCATCACACATCGAGTGTGATCTCTCCTTTTAATCAGTTGCTTATTTACGCTAGTTTCTGCTATTATCAATAGTGTTATGTAATGTTTTTAAACGTTGTATGTGTAGGCGTACAACGTTTTATAAATGGTGATACAGGTCATTTGCTTGGAGGTGGACAGAATGATTACAAAAGACCGAGTGAAGCATGTCGCCGATTTAGCACGACTAGCAATTACTGAAGAGGAAGTAGACATGTTCACAGAACATTTACGTTCCATGGCTGTTTATAAAGACAAATTGAGTGAGGTACATACAGACGGCGTTCAGCCAACAACCCATGGAGTCGATGTAAAAAATGTGTTACGAAAAGACGAGCCGAAACAATGGCTAACACAAGAAGAAGTATTGAAAAACGCTCCAGATCAAGAGGATGGACAATTCCGTGTACCATCGATTTTAGAGTAGGAGGGACATACATGTCGTTATATGATTACAGTATACAAGAACTTGAAGATAAACTTCAGGCAAAAGAAATTACGGTTCAGGACTTAGTCGACGCTTCTTTCAAACGGATTAAGGAAGTTGACCAAGATGTGCAAGCGTTTTTAACGTTAAATGAGGAACAAGCTCGTGAACAAGCGAAAGCTTTAGATCAAACAGACGAGCGTCATCAACTGTTTGGGATGCCCGTCGGAATAAAAGATAACATTGTTACGAAAGGGTTAAAAACAACGTGCGGCAGTCAGTTTCTAAAAAATTTTGACGATCCACTTTATGATGCAACTGTCATTGAAAAATTAAATGAGGAACAAGCGGTTATCATTGGGAAAATGAACATGGATGAATTCGCGATGGGATCATCTACAGAAACGTCAAGCTACAAACAGACGCGGAATCCGTGGAATACAGATTATGTTCCTGGAGGTTCAAGTGGTGGTTCAGCAGCTGCTGTTGCAGCAGGAGAGGTCATGTTTGCACTCGGCTCCGATACAGGTGGTTCAGTTCGTCAACCTGCCTCTTTTTGTGGCGTCGTCGGTATGAAGCCGACGTATGGGCGTGTATCCCGCTTTGGACTCGTCGCCTTCGCCTCATCCATGGATCAAATTGGCCCGATTACGCGTACCGTTCGTGATAACGCAAGAGTACTTGAAGTTATTGCTGGGAAGGATCCGATGGACACAACGAGTGCGCCAATCGATGTCCCTTCCTACACAAAAGAATTAACTGCGGGGGACGTAAAAGGTTTGAAGATCGCTGTACCGAAGTCATTTATCGGTGAAGCTGTTCATCCTGAAGTTAAGGAAGCAGTTATGGAGGCCTTAAAAGTTTATGAATCGTTAGGTGCTTCATGGGAAGAAGTGTCCTTGCCACACTTGAAATATGCAGAGTCTACATATTATTTATTATCATCTGCCGAAGCATCATCAAGTTTAGCACGTTTCGATGGGATTCGTTACGGCGTACGTTCAGACAACGCAGAAGATATGATTGACATTTTCAAACAATCTCGCAGTGAAGGATTTGGTGAGGAAGTAAAACGTCGTATCATGCTTGGTACATTTGCATTAAGCTCCGGCAATCATGATGCTTATGTCAAAAAAGCACAACAAGTACGTACATTGATTAAGCAAGACTTCGACAACCTATTTGAAAACTACGACCTCGTGATGGGACCGACCGCACCGACACCTGCGTTTAAATTTGATGCAAAAACAGATGAACCAGTCGAGATGTATAAGAGTGATATGCTAACGATTCCTGCGAACTTAACAGGCGCTCCAGCTCTTTCTTTGCCATGTGGTTTTTCTGAACAAGGACTGCCGATCGGCTTACAAATTATCGGTAAACATTTTGATGAGTCGACGATTTATCGAGCGGCCTATGCGTATGAACAAGCGACAGACCATCATGCAAAACGCCCGACATTGGGAGGTAAAGCATAATGAATTTTGAAACGATTATCGGACTTGAAGTACATGTTGAATTAAAAACGAACTCAAAAGTGTTTAGCCCAAGTGTAAATGCATTTGGTTCTGAACCGAATGCAAACGTGAACCCGATCGACTTAGCGTATCCAGGTGTGTTACCGACCATCAATGAAGAAGCAGTAAATTATGCGATGAAAGCAGCGCTGGCTCTAAATTGTGAGATCGCTACGGAAACGTATTTTGATCGAAAACATTATTTTTATCCGGACAACCCGAAAGCGTACCAAATTTCCCAAGAGTATGAGCCAATTGGCCGAAATGGCTACATTGACATTGAAGTCGATGGGAAGAAGAAACGAATCGGCATTAATCGCCTACACCTAGAGGAAGATGCAGGGAAATTAACCCATGGTGACGATGGTTATTCCTTAATTGACATTAATCGACAAGGTTCACCGTTAATTGAAATTGTTTCCGAACCTGATATTCGCTCTCCGGAAGAAGCATACGCCTATTTAGAAAAGTTAAAAAATATTATCCAATATACAGGCGTTTCTGACGTTCGTATGGAGGAAGGATCGCTTCGTTGTGACGCAAACTTATCGATTCGTCCATACGGTCAAGAAGAATTCGGTACAAAAACGGAGTTGAAAAACTTAAACTCTTTTGCTTTCGTCAAAAGTGGACTTGAATATGAAGAAAAACGTCAACGGAACGTTTTACAATCGGGCGGAGAAATTTTACAGGAAACACGTCGCTATGATGAGAAAACGAAAAAGACCATTTTAATGCGTGTCAAAGATGATGCAGAAGATTATCGTTTCTTTACAGATCCAGACCTTGCTCCACTATACATCGATGATACATGGAAAGAACGGATTAAAAATGAAATTCCTGAATTACCCGATGCCCGGAAACAACGTTATATTGCGGACTACGATCTTCCTGAATACGATGCAAACGTTTTGACAAGCTCCAAAGAAATGGCTGACTTTTTTGAGGAAACAATCAAAGAGGGAGCCGATACGAAACAAGCGTCTAACTGGTTGATGGGTGATGTGTCCGCTTATATGAACAAACATTTGAAAGAGCTAGATGATTTGAAGATCACCCCAAAGAGCTTAGCGAAAATGATTCAGCTCATCGATGATGGTACGATTTCTTCTAAAATTGCTAAAAAAGTATTTGCAGAATTAGTCGACAAAGGCGGCGATCCTGAGAAAATCGTTAAAGAAAAAGGACTCGTCCAAATCTCAGACGAAGGTCAATTACTGGAAATCATTACGAAAGTTATCGATGAAAATGAACAATCCGTCACTGACTATAAGGACGGTAAAAAACGCGCACTAGGTTTTTTAGTAGGCCAAGTGATGAAAGCGACGAAAGGTCAAGCGAACCCGCAAATGGTTAACAAGCTTTTGAAAGAACAGTTAGATAACGAGTAATCTGCAATGAAAGACAAGACTGCCGGACATCGGGAGTCTTGTTTTTCTTATAAGCTATATCAATGATCAAGCTGGTCTTATGAACGATGACGATTGCTATCGTTGTCTTTGCAAATGCTTTGAAAAAAGGCTATGATGAAAGTTGTATGTAAAATAATGTTTTGTTAGACGACAAAAGTCGGGTACAACTTACAAAAAGGTATGAAGATCATCGACATGATGATTCCATTTATAGACGTATGCTTTATCATACACTGACGTAAATGACCTTGTTAAATGAATAGGGAGGGGTCATGATGAAAAAGGCTCGAATTATCTACAATCCAACCGCGGGTCGCGAATCATTTAAACGAGAGTTACCAGATGTATTAAATCGCTTGGAAAAAGCGGGTTACGAAACATCGGCACATGCGACAACGGGTGAAGGTGATGCAAAAAAAGCTACCGAAACGGCTATAGGACGTCGTTTTGATGTGATCATCGTCGCTGGCGGAGATGGTACGATCAATGAAGTCGTACAGGGAATGGCAGAAAAAGAATACCGTCCAAAGCTAGGGATTATTCCAGCTGGAACGACAAATGACTTTGCTCGCGCATTGAATATACCGCGTGATGTGAAGAAAGCGGTTGATGTTATTGTCGAAAACCATTCGAAGTTGCTCGATATTGGTAAGGTGAACGATGACCAATATTTTATGAATATTGCTGGTGGAGGAAAGCTGACAGAACTCACGTATGAAGTACCGATTAAATTAAAAACGATGCTCGGACAATTAGCGTATTACATTAAAGGGATTGAGATGTTACCGTCCATACGGCCGATTCAGACAACGATTCAAATTGACGATACGGTTATCGAAGAAGAAATTATGCTATTTCTTGTCGCAAACACAAACTCGGTAGGAGGATTTGAAAAATTAGCTCCAGGCGCAGTGTTAGATGATGGATATTTCAGTGTCATCATTTTAAAGAAAACGAACTTAGCAGAGTTCATCCGTATTGCAACGATGGCCTTGCGCGGTGCACATTTAGAAGATGAACACGTTATTTATAAGAAAGCAAAAGAGATCAAAGTGACAACGGATGAAAAAATGCAATTGAACATTGATGGTGAATATGGTGGTTTATTGCCCGGGAAATTTGTCAATTTACAAAAACATATTGAGTTTTTTGTTCCGAAAACACTTCAATAATAGTTACAGGAAGATTACGATGGGTAATCTTCTTTCTTTTTTCAATGGGAAGTCGAGAATCTAGAGAAAAAGGGTCGCCCATTTAGTCGTAGGAAAATGTTGTGCTTGCCCCGCCCGAGCTCGTAAGGCAGGAAAAAGTTTATAGAAGGTATAGTAGCTTTTTCTCCCGTTCTACTATTTGAAACTAAAAGCTGAGAATGATCCAGTGGCAAAACTGTTTGCTTCGTCTTTTTATAGTTATTGGAACGAGAAAATTTGATTGTGCAAACCTTCACAATTTTAAAGTCACTCGGAGTTACACGAAGAATGATTCGATTGATCAGTCCGGTCAAAAGAAATGGCAGGAAAATGTATTCCAAAGCTTCAACTGGCAAAACATATGTTAAACTAAAACGTAGCAACATGAACGAAAAGGAAGATCAATATGGCAAAGAAAACAGCACCAGTGAAAAAGAATGAGACAGTCACACTAACATTTGAAGATTTGACGCATGAAGGAAATGGTGTCGGAAAGATAAATGGTTATCCATTGTTTGTCCCCTATGGATTGCCAGGTGAAGAGGCAACGGTTAAAGTTGTTAAGGTGAATAAAAACTTTGGCTATGGAAAGCTTTTGGATGTGAAGCGAGCGAGTCCGGATCGGGTCGCCCCTCCTTGTAACGTCTTTTATAAATGTGGAGGATGTCAAATTCAGCATTTGAGTTATGAGAAACAACTAGAAATGAAACAACATCAAGTGAAGTCGGTTATGCATAAAATAGCTCATTTAGATGATGTACCCGTTCATCTGACGATGGGGATGGACGATCCATGGCGTTATCGGAATAAAGTGGCGATTCCTGTCGGCGAAAGAGACGGACAATTAATCACTGGATTTTACCGCATGAGAAGTCATGACATCATCAGTGACATGGATACGTGTGTCGTCCAAGACGAATTAAATGATCGTATGGTCGAAGCAGTGCGACGGATTGCTGATCAACTCGGCATTCCATCCTACGATGAAAAAAACCATCGTGGTGTACTCCGTCATATTATGGTACGGACAGGGCGGGAAACGCAAGAGACGATGATTGTTCTAATAACACGGACAAAACAATTGCCACATGCGAAAGCGCTCGTTACGGAGTTAACGAATACATATCCACATATCAAATCAATTATGCACAATGTAAATGAGAAACGAACGAACGTCATCTTCGGTCCAAAAACGAAAGTATTGTGGGGGGAGCCTTATATTTACGATACGATTGGTGAATTGCGCTTTGCCATTTCGGCACGGTCTTTTTACCAAGTCAACCCACCACAGACAACAAAACTGTATGAAAAAGCACTCCAATATGCGGATATCGACCACAACGACATCGTCATTGATGCGTACTGTGGAATTGGGACGATCTCGCTCTTTTTGGCCCAACAAGCGAAAAAAGTATACGGGATCGAAGTAGTCCCTGAAGCTGTAAATGATGCGAAAAAGAATGCAAAACTAAACAATATGACGAACGCAGAATTTTTCGTCGGGAAAGCAGAAAAAGTGATGCCATGGTGGAAATCCCAAGGCCTCCAACCAAATGTCATCGTTGTCGACCCACCCCGTAAAGGTTGTGATAAACAGTTACTACAAGCGATGATCGACATGCAGCCCGAACGAATCGTTTACGTATCTTGTAACCCATCAACACTCGCCCGTGACTTGCGCATCCTTGAAGACGGTGGCTTTATTACAAAAGAAATCCAACCCGTCGATATGTTCCCACAAACGATGCATGTGGAGTTGGTGGCGTTGATGTCTAGGGTGGAAGAATAAGAACTGTTGAAGTGTTGATATAATAAGGTTTTCCAGTGGTTTTGGGAAGTTGCCAATTCTGGAAAATCTTATTTTATTTGGCTAGAAATGAAGTGGGAATTTGAAGAAAAGTAGGGTTGAGTTGATAGAATGGATTACATTTCATGTTTTGTCATATTTTTACACGAAATGTATTTGGCAAGTAAAAAATGTATGCCACTTGCCACCTCAAATTATTGCTGTAATAAAGATTCTTTATAACGAAAGCTTTCACCGTTAAAAACAAGTAAATGTGAATGATGAATAAGTCGGTCGATAATTGCTTCAGTTAGTATCGGGTCTCCAAATACATGGTTCCATTGACCGAATTGAAGATTGGTAGTAATCACTAAACTTTTATTTTCATAACACATGGAAATCACTTGAAATAATAACTCTGCCCCCTCTTTATGAAGAGGGATATAACCTAATTCATCTAATATAAGTAAATCGGCTTTTCTATTTGTTTCATCAACCTTGGGAGGGAACCTTTCTGGTTCTCCTCAATTAATTTGTTTGCTAAAGATGCCACAGTAAAGAATTTTACCTTTCTGCCAAACTTATGTATGGCATTTAAGCTAATCAATGTTGCCAAATAAGTCTTGCCTGTTCCAACACCACCACAAAAGATTAGATTTTCTTTTTGCTGAATAAAATCTGCCTGAAGAATCATTTCCCGATCAATCCCTTGCGGGATTTGAATATGTTCCCATTGAAATGGTTGATCTCCGGTTTTCGGGAGTTGAGCTTGTTTTAATAATAAATTTACTTTCCTTTCTTCTCTTTGTTGGACTTCATTTTCAAATAATTTAAGAAGATACTCTTGATTGGTTTTGGCTTCTACTTCATGGTAATGCTCTCTGATCCAACTTAACTTCAAGCGTTTGCATAGGTTTCAATTTGCTCTATCATTGATGGCACCTCCGTCTCCAAGTAAAGAATCATAATGAGACAGTCCCCTTGTTGCTTCCGGCATCTTAGGCAATGAAATATGTGGTTCAATAGTTTTATAGTTATGATCTTGATGAAGTACAGAATAAAAACAATGTTTAACCTGGTCAGCACTTGGATGTCCATGAGAAGATGCTATCTTAAGAGCTTCGTTTAATAATGAAAAATCGTCGTTTTTCAAAAGTTCCCCTAATAAACGTAAAACATTTTTCTGTTCTTCAACGGTACAGTTCCTTAAATAATCAGTCCAAATGGACGGAAATTGATTATAGATACTTGAATACTTGATAGCTCTAGGACGTTTAGACAGTAAATCTAAATAAGGCTGCCAAATCATCGATTTGCGTTTCATACCATAGAGTCGAGAATGTTTAACAATCGTCTCGTTATGTTCATTTAAAATATGGACTTCGTTATAAGTGATACATATTCTAACCTGTTGTTTGGCAAATCTAGGAGAAGTAGAATACTGCTTTTTATCAAGTATAACTATTCCATACTTATCCGCTTTTGCTTCCGCATATCGAGCACATTCAAATTCTTTTTCAGGTAACATAAGCCAATTATTTTTATCTTCTTCATATAATTCAGATTGAAGAATGTCTTTATTATAATGCAGGCGATCCCTGTCCTTTTCCGCCATAACCCACAAACTTTCATTAAAATGATCTAAATCTAATATCGTGTTTTCTGGTAATAAAAAGTTGTTTCTTACATACTTAACCATTGATTCCACATGACCCTTTTCATTACCTTTTGCTGGATTACAAAATTCATATTGAAAACCATAATGTAAAACAAATCGTTTAAATGTATCAGTTAATTCACGTTCTCCTTTTGAAAATATCTTCTGAACCGCAGGAGATAAGTTGTCAAATCGAATCGTTTTGGGAACTCCGCCCATGTGACGAAACATCCGCTGTAAACCTTCCAATAAGCATTCTGTGTTTTCCGAAGGAAACACTTGAAAGTAAAAACAATTACTATATGGAAATGATAAAACTAAATATGGCAAATCTATTATTTCTGAATGATACTTAAATGGTGCTTCACCAAAGTCTACTTGAGCAGTACCAGGAAAAGATTCAAGTGGTAAGGCAGCTATCTCCGTTGACTCCTTTAATTCCTTTTTTCGTTTAGACACATAATCACGAACGGTTCGATCCGAACCTTTAAAGCTGTGAAAGTCACATAATTGTTCATACATTTTCTTAGCTGTTCTTTGATATTTCTTTTTCTTATTTAGGTCTTCTTTTATCCACTTGTCAATAATTGGTTTAACAGGATCCATTACTCGTGCTTTTCGTTTTTGTTTTGGTTTCACCTTAAATTCTTCCTGATTAGCGTACTTGCTAACTGTTCGTGGGTCAATCCCCATTCGTCTTGCTACACTTGCATAAAAATCCCCTTTTTGATTTACTTCATGTCTGATATAATTAATTTGTGCCACTGCTAACATCTCCTAATATCCTCCTATCGTTGTTGGTCCAACGAGGTGAGTTTATAATTATTTGGAGAGGTTGGCAAGTGGCATTTTATTTATGTCTAGAAAACTACATAAATTAACTGCCAAAGACTACATTTTTAGTTTGCCATAAACAGTTTGGTTTGGACTAACGTGGAGCTTAGAACTTTACCAACAAACAAATGCACGTCTTTATCGCCAAGGTCAAACGGATACCGTTGTCATTCATCATTTGGTTGCAAAGGGAACGATGGATGAAAAGGTGATGGAGGCTTTAAATAAAAAGAACAATACGCAGTCAGCTTTAATCGATGCAGTAAAAGCTACGTTAAAAGGGGGGGTTCTCGTATGAATATTATATGGCAGTACTTAGATAAACGGGCAGCAACGATTGATGTGTTAAAAGATTACAACAGTATGAAACATATTATCGAAAATACAGATGAAGATATTGCGATGCTTCATGACGGGATGATTACCCCAAGTGCACCTGTAAACGATGGAATGCCATCGGTTCGCAATCCCCACGCAAATGAAAATCGTATAGCTCATAACATTGATAAGATTGACGTGCTAAAAGAAAGATTAAGACAAGCACTCGAATACATGGAATGGTTCCAACCTGCATGGGATGAACTAACAGAAGATGAACAGTTTGTTTTAAATGAGTTTTACTTAGTAGAAGATCAAAGACAAACCGATGCAGTGTATATCATTTGTGATTACTTTATGATTGAAAGGTCCTCTGCTTACAACAAAAAGAACCGAGTATTGGATAAGCTAACACTATTACTTTATGGCAAGTGAGTAATATCGTGGACGCTTTTTGACTTTGAGCATGTTATGGTATTAATATAGATAAATTATCGATAGCCTTCGCAGGAAAATAGCGAGGGTTTTTTTGCGTTGGAGGTGAAAGTTATGCCAAGGTAACTGAATCGACCTTGTTTACAACCTGGTTGTGCTGAATTAACTTGTGATAGATGCACTGGATTTATAAGATTTTTACACTGATGATTATGTAGCATGAGAAAAAGAACAAATGAATGACATAAAGAAGTACTTAAGGGATTTTTTCAAAGGCGAGAGTCTCTTAAAAATATAAAATATAATTGACCTATAAAAGTACACGGAAGCAATCAGTTTACGCACATGTGATCACAAAAAAATGATGGTAATTACATTTTTAGGAAATCGCTTTTAGATGGAACTACATAAATAGTGGTAGTGCATTTGTTTTTCTAGTTTGGACTGGAATTAATTTAAGGATAATGTAATGATTTTAGTTGCTTTCGTAACAGGCGGATCCGAAAGGGCTACATTTTTATATTCTATTAACACTTTCTTCCCCTTGTCAATCCCTGTAATATTTCCTTGGTCATCAATAATTGTCGTGTTTTCATCAACTCCTACTAAAATATTTCTGAAAGTTGGGTTTAAGATTTTATTACTTTTTAGTGTCAGGTATACTCCATTTTCTATATTATCAATCTCTTTTATTACATAGAACTCCTTTTTGGTCAAGTCACAAAAAATAAATAATGATATAAAACATAAGCAAATGATTAATATTATAAATAGCTTAGCTTTTGTTTTAAGATTTTTAAGCAATATCCCCACCTCCCTAATCGTTAAATAAAGGTTTTCGATGCAAAAATACAATTATACATTTTATATAATGTAGTATAACAACCCTGATTGAAATTTGTGTCATTAGTTTGTAGTTAGTATATATTTTAGTCGATGAAGAGGGGATTATTTACTTTTTGCTAGAAAGTATCTTTTGTGTAAAGTCACTATTATTGAGATAGATATATTCCTTTTAAACCTAAAGATTCATAAACATATACAATTGGGGAATAATAAATGAAGGTTTCGTTTGAGGAAGCCTCCGCCCCACCCCCTAAAATTCCAACTAGTGCAGCTGTTCCATCTGCTTTTAAACGGTATATGGTACCACCACTATCGCCATGATTTGCGTCCATATTAGCGATTAGACCTGCAATTGTTAAGTTACCCATTTGGGGATCTGGATAATTTGTTAGTGAAACAAACGCATGAAAGGTACCAGAGGTTCTATTTGTCCGATATCCTTGTTTAAAAAGCGGTAATCCCTGTGTTTCCAAATCAGATATACAGATGTTATAGGTATATCAACATGACCATTTCCCCTGATAACTGCAAAAGTGTCTACGTTATTGTTAATAGTAATTGTTCCAGCATCAGCATCAACATATTCTCCGGTAACTTTAGAAGACCAAGTACCAAAAATTTGGTATAATATTGAACCACGGGTTGTCCAATCATTTGCAATATTATAAGGACTACAATGCCCAGCTGTTACAGATACTTTCTTAGAAGCATTGTTGACTGCTAAAAATCCGTTTGAGCAAGACCCCCCCACTTGATTGTTCATTAATTCTGATACCAGAAAAAAGGTCGAGATAAGGTTTTATTAGTGTTTCTGATGGTGTTGTATTAACTTCAAAATATTCATTACCAATATTTGAAATAACCTTTTCGACTTTGTTTAAATTGTTAGTATTGACTACAATAGTATTTTTTTGGTGATCAATGGTTGCCATAGTACTATCGATTTCTGAAAAATCGCCTCTTTCTTCTAATTCATTTAATTTATCTTGTAATTCTTTTAATGAATATTTTGCTTTAATTACTACAACGTCATCATATTTTTTGGAAAAATTGTAATCTAACATTTCATTTTATTACTTGCTAGATATAGCTTTCCTTTTATTTGATCATAATATTTTCCAGCATAATCATTGCCTACTAATGAAATAAAATCCATTTCTATATTAGGAATATTTTCAATAAGTTTATCTCTATTTATCAAAGCCTTTTTCTCTGAGTCATTTAAATAAAATCCCAAAACCTTTTCTATATCATCTTCTAGATTATCTTTTAAAGACTTTTTGATTCTTTCTTCAGAGTAATCAAATCCATTATTCTTTAAATAATCGTGTGCAAAATTATACTGTTCTTCATAACTTAATTTAAAATCATCATTAATTGGGAAATTCTGTTCTGGC
>DASUXY010000061.1:0-11024 GCA_036377675.1 Bacillota bacterium | reverse complement strand
AGCTGCACTTTTCGATAAACTCGTGTCCGTCATTTTGGAAGAAGCGGGTCATTTTGATAAGCTTATTTTTGATACGGCGCCGACAGGGCATACGATTCGCTTATTGTCTTTACCCGAATTAATGGGGATATGGATTGAGGGGTTGTTGAAAAAACGCAAAAAAACAAATGAAAGTTATTCGCGGCTTTTACATGATGGCGAACCGATTAAGGACCCTATTTATGGCGTGTTACAATGGAGACAAGAAAGATTTTCCAACGTGCGACATATGTTATTAAACCAAGACATGACCTCTTTCATATTCGTTCTCAATCCAGAGCGTCTATCGATTGTAGAAACAGAAAAATCACTTCACTTACTTGAAAGATATGACATCCATGTAAAAACATTAATTGTGAATAAAGTACTACCTGATCAAAACGAAGGTGCCTTTTTCAAGCAACGGAAAAAAGTCGAACAACATTATTTACAAATGATTGCGAAGAAATTTCAACATCGGAACGTATTATTCGTACCGTTTTTTTTACATGATATTACACAAGAAGGACATTTGCTGAAAATAGCTAACAGCTTACTGAAAGGATGATGGATATGAAAGCATTTGTACATGAATACGGAACATTGAAGCTAAAAGAAATGGATGAACGAGTAGCTGGCGATAAAGAAGTAGTTGTTGCCCTACGTACGGCAGGGTTAAACCGTCGGGATTTATACATCCCAAACCGAAGAGGAAATAAGGCAAAAGCACTTATCTTAGGTTCTGATGGAGCAGGTGTCATTGAAGAGATGGGAAAAGATGTCACTCGCTTTCAAATCGGCGATGAAGTCATCGTAAATCCTGCACTCGGTTGGTTTGAAAATAGTGCTGCTCCACCGAAAGGTTTTGACATTTTAGGGATGCCTAATCACGGTACATTTGCTGAAAAAATTGTTATCTCCGAAGAGCAAGTTGAGAAAAAGCCTACTCATTTGTCATGGGAGGAAGCAGGTGTACTTTCCCTATCTGCTTTAACAGCCTATCGCGCGTTATTTACGAAAGGAAAACTTACAAAAGTAGGTACTGTCTTTATCCCTGGAGCCGGAAGTGGTGTAGCAACGTATTTAATATCTTTTGCAAAAAACATAGGTGCAAAAGTAATTGTCACATCGCGAAGTGAGAAAAAACGCAAACTGGCGTTGCAGCTCGGAGCAGACGTTGCCATCGATACAAATGAGGATTGGAATGTAGCATTGCACGGTGAAACGATTGATTTAATCATTGATAGTGTAGGACGTAGAACATTCAATCAATCATTGGACGTGTTAAAACATGGAGGACGGATGGTTGTGTTTGGGGCAACAACTGAAGATGTTGTTGACTTCGATTTACGCGCGTTTTTTTATGGACAGTATGAGTTGGTTGGCTCTACGATGGGCTCTCGAGAAGAGTTACGAAACATGTTAAACCATATAAAAACGTACAATACTCGTCCTATCGTTGATTCTGTTTATTCTTTAGATGATATTCAAACAGCGTTTGATTATCTTAAGGCAAATAAACAGTTTGGGAAAATAGCGATTCAAATTGATTGATGGCTCCATGAAAGCGAAGGTGTTTTGTTCGGAAACACCTTCGTTATTTTAAATACCGTTCAACACGTTTGATCGCCTCTTGCATCCGTTGACTATTTTTTTCATACATTTGTTTCGACTGCTCATTTTTTGTTGAAAGCGCGAAAAGCTCTAAATCAGCTTGACATTTTTTCATCGTCGCTAACAAAAGTGGCATTTCTGTTGGACTTGGGACAGCTAATTGATCATCGTACAAATCGACTGTTAACTGACCGTTGTGATCAACTTGGCCTAAGAAGACGTTTTCAAGACTGACATTTAGTTTTTCGAGTTCCGTCTCAAGCCATGTCGGATTTAACGATAAGTTGGCGAGTGGCTCTAATAGTACTTTTCCATCCATAATAACAGTTTGTGGTTCTTTATGAGGGGCTAATTGTAAACCTAAATCTTTCGCAGTTGGTGGCTGATGGTCTTTTTTAGGTAATACACTAACGGATCCAGAAGGTTCTAAAATGGCAAATTCAACATCGGCTACGTTGAAAATATCTTTGCGACGAAGCTGATGAAGTAAGTCGTCTGTAGAATAGCCTTCCTTTTTTAAGTTATCTTCCATTATCTTTCCATTTTGAATAATAACTGTACTTTTTCCTTGCGTATAATCACGAAATGTTTTGCTTTTTAAAGATATGAATTTGATAAGTTGAGGAATACTAAACCAAATGAGCATCGCAAACAGCGCATAATAGAGGGGAAATTGTAATGTGCTGGAATGAATGGCGACAATTCCCCCTAAAACGATACCGGAAATATAATCAAACGTATTTAATTCTGATATTTGTTTTTTACCGAGCCATTTGGTGATGAAGAAAAGTCCGATGAGCAAAATCAATGATCTTACGATAATCATAATCCAGTCAGGCAATTCAGGCATCAATCATAGTCCTTTCTTATTGTTTATATTGTGGTTCTTCATTGATGAGCTTATGAAGTTGCTCCGTTAAGTCACTTTTTATTTGTATCATCATATCGTGGGCCGAGTTTAAGGCTTTTTTCGTTTCATGATCATTTGTTTGCATAGATAAAGTTTCTAAGGTCGCTTCGATATTTTTAATGTTTGCTAAGCAAGTTCGTACGTCAGATCCGACGGTCATAAAAGTGCTCCTTTCTGTGAACAAGAAATAATGACGAAGGAATAGTAACAAAACGATCCTTACTTCCTTCTCGTTATGTTCATCCTTTCGGTTTGAAAAGTAAAGCCCCAATCATTCCGAATATAATCGCTGCAGAGATTCCGGAGCTTGTCACTTCAAACATCCCAGTCATGACACCGATTAAGCCATGCTTTTCTGCTTCGGCCATGGCTCCGTGGACGAGTGAGTTCCCAAAACTGGTAATCGGTACCGTTGCGCCGGCCCCGGCAAAATCAATTAACGGTTCATACCATCCGAATCCATCTAATATGGCTCCTGCGACGACGAGGATACTTAACGTATGTCCAGGTGACAGCTTAAACACGTCAAACATAATTTGTCCAATGACACAAATCAATCCACCAACGACAAATGCCCAAAAATATATCATGGATGATCAACTCCCAGATTCAATAGATACGGCGTGTGCAATGCAAGGAATCGAATTCTTTTGTTGCACGCTTAATGGTGAATGTAATGAACCGGTGGCTACAGACAGTATCCGTTGGGCCTTGCCATTTTCTAACAGTTTTAAATAATATCCATAAACGCCAACCGCAGAACATGCTGTACCGCTTCCACCTGATAAGACAGCTTGGTCTTCACCATAAATAGTCAAGCCACAGTCAACATATTGATTTTCTTGGATATCAAATCCTCGTTGACGTAATAAATCAATGGATGTTTCTCTCCCGACATGACCGAGGTCCCCGGTCACAATGTAATCATAATATGACGGATCAACATTTCTCTCTTGTAGATGAGCGATAATTGTATCAACTGCTGCTGGAGCCATAGCAGCCCCCATGTTAAAAGGGTCTGTTATTCCCATATCAACGACTTTACCAATCGTTGCAGATGTAACTCGTGGTCCTTTTCCATGTTTAGCAACGAGACAACAGCCCGCTCCAGTGACTGTATATTGGGCAGTTGGCGGTTTTTGTCCGCCATATTCTGTTGGATAACGAAATTGCTTTTCCGTAGCAGCGTTATGGCTTGCTGTTCCACTTAATATATAGTTCGCTCCGTTACAATTGATCATTAAAGCGGCTAAAGCTAAACTTTCCATGGACGTCGCACAAGCACTAAATAGTCCAAAAAAAGGAATATCAATCGTATGTGCGGCAAAGCTTGTCGGTGTAATTTGATTGATTAAATCCCCGCTTATAAAAAATTCTACTTGCTCTTTTTCAATCGGGCTATTTTTTATGGCATGTTGACAAGCTTCTTCCATCATGATTTGCTGTGCCTTTTCAAAGGATTCTTGTTGGAGCCATAGATCATCATGCAATATATCAAAAGCTTCCGGTATTTTTCCTCTTGCTTCAATAGGCCCTCCAACAGTAGCTGTTGAAATAATCACAGGTTGTTGGTCAAAAATCCATGTTCGATGTCCAGTTAACATTAGAACCCACCCCATTGAATGAGAATTGTTTTAATAAGGGCGATGACAAATGCAGAGAAAACACCGAACAATATGACAGAACCAGCTAATTTAAACATGTTCCCTCCAACGCCTAGTACAAATCCTTCCGTACGATGTTCAATAGCGGCAGATATGACCGAATTACCAAATCCAGTAACAGGGACGCTTGATCCTGCGCCAGCAAATTGGCCAATTCGATCATACACACCGAATCCTGTTAATAACATCGTAATAAAAATTAATGTGGCAACGGTCGGATTGCCAGCTGTCTGTTCAGTAAAATCAAAAAAATGGATATAAAATGTAGTAATGAATTGGCCAATTAAACAAATAAACCCCCCAACAAAAAAAGCTTTGAGACAGTTTTTAAGAAGTGGTTGTTTTGTGTTTCTCTTTTCTTGAAAGGATTGATATTCTTGTGCTTCAGGTGGTAAATTTTTCTTTTTTTGATCGGCCATTGCACGTCACTCTTTCTTTTATGTTTGTTCTTTCATCAGTCCAATAATACGTTTCATTTCTTTATTTAATTTCTTCTCACTTAGCGAATCAGTTTGCAATTGCTCTTCTAACCGTTCGAGTTCCAAAATAATCTTTTGATCTGTCGATACTTCGACTTTCATCTTTGGAAATTCTCGCTTTAAATCATCTTTCACTTGTTTTTTAATTTTTTGTAATTGAAATCGTTTGAGGTGTGGAACTTCAAACGCTAATGCTAAATGTTTTTTTGAGTTGGCTGCTTTTACGTGGATAATATTTTCGTCCGCACTCAATTTTTCTTTTGCTTGATTAGAAATTTTTTGGTCCGTTGCTTGGTTCGTAGAGATTGTTGTAAATTGTGTGTCATTGCCATGATCGTTAGGAACCACTTGAGAATTCGTCGTGCAACCGAATAATAATACAGAGGCTAGTATAAAAGAGAACAATGTTTCGTTATTTAGCATACATTTCCCCCATTTCCATACGTCGATAGGAAAAGGGTAGGTTTGCCCACCCCTTATTTATTCCACTGTTAAAAACCTTTATACTGTGGTTCTTCTAATTCGATTTCATTTACACGTTGTTCAACATTTTGAACGAGCATTTGTGTCTGTTGGGCTGCATTTTCGTACATTTGTTTCGCTTGTTTATTTTCAGTCTGCAAAGCAAATTGTTCAAAGCTAGCTTGAGCGCTTTTAAGTCCTGCCAATGTTTGTTTAATTTGTGTTCCTACTGTCATTTTAATATCCTCCCTTTTAGCATGTTCATCCTTATCATTTTAATTTAGCTGTTTATATATACGTGCTATTTTTTTCCGTAGGTAGTTTCAAGCGATGCGTTTAAAGATGAGCTGTACCATTCCCTTCATAAATTTGTTACACTAATAATAATTGCATAATACGTTTAAAAGGGTGATCTGATGGTTGAAATACGCAAGCCAATTTCGGTTGATGATGCAGTCCAACTCGTAATGGAACATCGTATAGTTGGGGAAAAAGAAACCATTCCGTTTGTCGATTGTGATGATAGACGATTGGCTGAACCTCTTATAGCGACTCATCACGTACCTTCCTTTGATAAGTCCCCATACGACGGATTTGCAATACGGTCTGTCGATACTAAAAGTGCGTCGAAGAACAATCCCGTCGAATTTACAGTAGTTGAACATATCGGTGCTGGACAAGTTCCCGAAGTAGCGCTAAGTAAGCAACAAGCGACAAGAATTATGACGGGTGCAAAGATTCCCGACGGTGCTGATTGCGTTATAATGTTTGAAAATTGCCAAATGTACGAAAGGGATGGAAAAAATTTCATGTCGATTGAACAAAGTGTATCGAGCGGTCAAAACATTATTAAAGAAGGATCAGAAGTTCAGAAAGGAACATCTTTAGTAGAGCGTGGCACATTGATTAACCCTGGTGTAAAAGCATTGTTAGCGACATTTGGATACGATCAAGTCGTTGTTAGTAAAAAACCTGTCGTCGGAATTTTAGCTACAGGTACGGAATTGTTGGAAGTCGACGAACCACTTGAAGAAGGTAAAATACGAAATTCGAATGCATATATGATTGCCTCACAAGTGAAACGAGCAGGTGGAGATTTTAAATATTACGGTCAATTGGCTGATGAAAAACATTCGAGTTATGAGTTGATAAAAAAGGCTCTTGAAGAAGTCGATTTTTTAATTACGACAGGTGGAGTCTCTGTCGGTGATTACGATTTGATGCCGGAAATTTATGAAATGTTACAAGCGAATATTTTGTTCAATAAAATTGGGATGCGACCTGGAAGTGTAACAACGGTAGCTTTATTAAAGGATACCTTTTTATTCGGTTTATCCGGAAATCCATCCGCTTGTTATGTCGGTTTTGAATTGTTTGTTCGACCGATTATGCAATACTATATGTTCAGCCAAAAACCGTTTTTACAAAGAACAACAGCTACATTAGCAGAAGATTTTCCTAAGGAGAATCCATTTACACGATTTGTTCGTTGTTATACGACTTTTGAAAACGGAAAGCTATTCGTCCATCTAGCAGGAAAAGATAAATCGAATGTTGTTTCATCTTTGGCACATACGACATGTTTTATGGAATTACGAGGGGGAACAGGTGGATGTAAAGCTGGTTCAACTGTAGAGGTGTTATTGTTAAACAGTGAAAATGGCCAAGCTAACTTTAGGGAGTGATTGGATGAAAAGTGCAAGAACAACGATTTACGATCAATTTGAAAGAAAGCTAAAAGATTTACGCATTTCTGTTATTGATCAATGTAATTTAAGATGCACATACTGTATGCCTAAAGAAGTTTTCGGAGAAGAATATCCTTTTTTGGAACAAAAGGAGTTACTCACTTTTAATGAAATCGCTCGGTTGGCCGCAATATTTGCACAATTAGGAGTGAACAAAATTCGTATTACGGGTGGAGAACCTCTCATGCGGAAAAACGTATATCAGCTTATTCGCCAGTTAACGAGCATAGAAGGTATTGATGATATCGCGTTAACGACGAATGGATTTTTTCTCCCTAGACAGGCGCAATTGTTACAGGAATCAGGACTTAAGCGGGTAAATATTAGTTTAGATGCGATTGCCGATAACGTATTTAAAAAAATAAATGGAAAAGGCGTTCGTACGCTCCCCGTGTTAAAAGGAATTGAAGCAGCGCAAAATGCCGGCCTACAAGTAAAAGTGAACATGGTTGTTAAAAAAGGGATGAACGATGGACAAATTATTCCGATGGCTCGCTATTTCAAAAACAAAAATATAATTTTACGCTTTATTGAATTTATGGATGTTGGTAATTATAATGATTGGGATGTTAATCATGTCGTTTCGAAGGAGAAAATAATCCAAATGATTCATAAAGAAATGCCGTTAGTCCCCGTAGAAGCGAGTTACTATGGAGAGGTAGCATCGCGTTATCGTTATGAAGACGGTGAAGGGGAAATCGGTGTCATTTCCTCGGTTACAGATGCGTTTTGTAGGACATGTACGCGACTTCGTTTGTCCGCTGATGGAAAGCTTTATACGTGTTTATTTGCATCAAGTGGTTTCGATCTTAAAGAAAAATTACGGAAAGGAATCGATGATGAACAACTGGAAAAACAATTGAAACAGTTGTGGGCGAACCGCACAGATCGCTATTCTGAACAACGATTCGGACAACATCATGATGAACGTAGAAAAATCGAAATGTTTTATATCGGTGGTTAATGTTTTGATTACAAGAAGAAGGTGGATTTATGAAGACATTTAAATTAAAATCATTACGCATTATTGAAAGTATTAAAGCTGAAATCATTGAACACGATATTGAGCTACTGGATGGATTGATTATTAATCGAGAAGATGAACATGACCGCTGGCTTGTTGAAGCGTATGTTGATCAACAGTACATGGATTTATTTAAACGACTACAACGTGAACGAGAAGAAATTATGATTGAAGTAAAAATAACGAAAAAGAGTAATCTTCCTGCAACTTTTATTACTTCGATTATCGGAATCAACACAATCGGTGAACGGATGAACGTGTTGTTTATGGGGAAAATCGTCGATCAACGTAAAAGTAAAATTGAAAAAATGTTACGTTCATTAATCACGAAAGGTTATCAAGGGGAAGAATTGTTAGAGAAGTTCAAACAGCTTATTTAATTAAACCGCTCAGTAGTTATTCTGATGGCTAAATTTTTAAGTAAATGATAATTATTATTTTATACATCCGAATGGTATGCTGGAAGCAAAAGTAACATGTGGGAAAAAGTCATTCTCTGTTTATGTTATATAAAATGTAATAAAAGGAGTATATTTGTATGTCTTTTATAAAAAGTAAATTTCCACGTCCTCAACGATCATCTCCCGTTCGGATGATTTTATTTTTTTACGTTATCGCAGTTATTATATCGACACTTCTATTGTCACTGCCGATCGCTTATCAAGAAGATGTGCATCTTTCATTTGTGGATGTCCTTTTTACGGCTGTTAGTGCACTTAGTGTTACAGGATTAACGACAGTTTCCATTGTGGATACATTTAGTACGACAGGAATTATTATGTTAGCTTTTATTTTACAACTCGGTGCCGTAGGAGTTATGGGGATGGGGACATTGATATGGATTCTTCTAGGAAAAAGAATTGGCTTAAAAGGTCGTCGTTTAATAATGACCGATCAAAATCAAACGAAACTAACAGGCATGGTTCGTTTTATAAAAGAGATATTTTTAGTGCTACTAATTATTGAATTCATCGGTTTTGTAATTCTCGGAACCTATTATTTACGATATTATCCGACTGTAAGTGAGGCATACTTCCACGGTTTTTTTAGCGCAATTAGTGCTGTGTCTAATGGTGGATTCGATATTACTGGACAATCGTTACATCTTTATGCAGATGATTACTTTGTACAGTTGATCACGATGTTATTAATTATTTTTGGCGCGATCGGCTTTCCTGTGCTGATTGAGGTTAAACAATATTTATTTGCTTTTCGTGAAGAACAGAAGTTTTTTCGTTTCAGTTTATTTACAAAGGTGACGACGACTACCTTTTTTAGTTTAGTTGTTATCGGAACTTTATTCATTTATTTCTTTGAAAGAACGCATTTTTTTTCCGGTAAGGTGTGGCACGAATCATTTTTTTATGCCCTTTTTCAATCGGTTACAACGAGAAGTGCTGGTTTAGCTACGATGGAAATGAGCGAGTTCACAGAACCGACCCATTTGTTTATGTCTTTCCTCATGTTCATCGGGGCATCCCCAAGTAGTACAGGTGGGGGAATTCGGACAACGACGTTTGCGTTAGTCGTTATTTTTATCATTACGTATGCACGGGGCGGGGGAAGTATTCGGCTCTTTAGAAGAGAGATCTATGAAGAGGATTTAACGAAAGCTGTTACCGTAGCATTGTTAGCAATTATCATCGTGTTCATCTCTTTATTATCGCTCACGATTGTAGAACCTTTTCCGATCGTTCAATTGTTGTTTGAAGTGACATCCGCCTTTGGAACAGTAGGGCTAAGTTTTGGAATTACAAGTGAGTTAACAACGGTAAGTAAAGTGATTCTCATGTTACTAATGTTTATCGGTAGAGTCGGTATTATTAACTTTTTGTTCTCCTTTCAAAATAACAATCATCGTGGGAAATACCATTTTCCCAAAGAAAGAATAATTATTGGATAATAGAAGCAGTAGAGGGAAGGGAATCCCCATGGGGATGCACATTTTAAATGTGAATACGACGTTTATTTGAACATTTGTCTAATAAATTTTGAGAAGCCTTTATTTAGATGAACGATTTTGGTATGATAATAAGGAAATAATGTATAATACGATTACATACTTCATACATAAGTATATTCGGACGAAAGGAGTGCACGCATCATGTGGGAAGTTCTTTTTGGTGTCGTTTGCTTTGCCATTTTAGCTCTAAACATTGGTTACTGTCTCTTTGATCATGAAAAATAATTTTTTATTGATAACAAGGTCCAAGCATATGATTATGCTTGGACCTAAAATGCTTTCTAAAAGTGTTCGCTATAGAGCTGTTAGTTACCGAGTAAGTGACCAGGCAGTAATTGGGTAAACGATTACTTCTGAACGTCCAATAATGTCATCCTCTTCGACAAAGCCAAGTCCATTTCTACTATCTTTACTAATCGCTCGGTGGTCTCCCATGACAAAATAACTATCGTTCGGAACAACGACGGGACCAAAATTTCCTGTACGTATTTGTGATTCTTCGGTTAAAAATGTTTGTTCGTACACTTCACCATCGATATACAATGTATGATCTTTTATTAATATGGTTTCACCTGGAAGACCGATCACTCTTTTCACATACGTTTTAAGAGGACGTTGAATAATAACAATATCTCCACGTTTCGGTTGATTAAATAAATATATAAATTTATTAAAGACAACTCGTTCTCCATCAGTTAGAGTAGGTTCCATGCTCTCACCTTCTACAATTGACGTTGCAAAGATAAATGATCTGAAAAAAATGGCTAAAAAAATAGCTATGACAATTACTTTCATCCATTCACTCCATCTTTTTTTTTGCAAATTGAGACACCCCTTCTTTGATTGTTTTGAAGCTATATAATGACAGCAGGCAGATATCGCTGTCATAAGTTATAAAAATAGCTAATAAAAATTTATTTGTCTCAATCATTTCTTTTCCTATTTTAGCACGGTAAAGAATATTTTAAATAATATCATATAAATACGTAGACTATTATGTTCGGGCGCTCCTCTTGTCAACAACATGCAATCGCTTGAGTCTGTCAAGCATTTACGGGAGCTTCTCTCCTTAGAACTTTTTACTTTCTTAAAAATCCTTTGGGCATAGTCAAAAACGTAAAACCCTTATCCCCTCAATCCAA
>DASUXY010000060.1:0-27165 GCA_036377675.1 Bacillota bacterium | reverse complement strand
CGTTTCTGGAGCGTCACGCCGTCATCCTCGCCCACACGATGCTGCTCGCCGGCACGCAGGGCTTGCTGCCATTGCTGGAGGCGGCCGACCATGAATGCTGATGCAGACGCCGACGCCGATGCCGACGCCGACGCCGACGCCGACGCTGACGCCGACGCCGACGCCGACGCTGATGCTGACGCCGATGCTGATGCCGACGCCGATGCTGATGCTGATGCCGACGCCGATGCTGATGCTGACGCTGATGCTGATGCTGACGCTGATGCCGACGCTGATGCCGATGCTGACGCCGATGCTGATGCCGACGCCGATGCCGATGCTGATGCTGATGCCGACGCCGATGCCGACGCTGATGCCGATGCTGACGCTGATGCTGACGCCGACGCCGACGCTGATGCCGATGCTGACGCCGATGCCGATGCTGATGCTGACGCCGACGCTGATGAAGAATCAGACGAAGATTCCGACGCTGATGCGGTCGTGGGTAGCGATCCAAGTGATGAAGATAAAGGAGACAAGCTTCCAAAAACGGCAACATCAATCTTTAATTGGATGCTTGCGGGAATGGCAGCCCTGCTAGCCGGAATTGGCGGTCTATTCACTAGAAAACGAAGAGATGTTAAGTAAATACGAATATGATAATCAGCCTATATTTCTTTAGAAATATAGGCTGATTCATTTTGATTAGAGAGCGATGGAAAGTTTAACACACGGTTGTCCTGTTATTAGTTATTAGCTACGATATAAATACGGTCCGTCTGAAATGATTAGAGACGGTGAGAATGGATATTTAATCCCGTATGGAAATCAAGGGTGATTTACGTAACGCATGATTGAATTGCCATAAAATGAGGCATTAAATGGGCCGATGAGCAAATTTGCATAGAACAATGCTAAACAATTTAGTTCATCACGAAGTGCGGAGAAATGGCTCCATTTAATCGAGAATATTCCGAATCTGAGCTGACGAGGATGTCTAATACGTAAAAGATGGTAACATCTATGAAAGACTCTAACAAGGATTAGAGTCTTTCATAGATGTTTGCTTAATACGGTTTCCAACGGAGTTTTGACGCTTCTCGAAAGCGCTTAGCGACATAATCCCAATTTACGATATTCCACCAATTATCAACATATTTATTTTTATCCGTTTTATATTGTAAATAATACGCATGTTCCCAGACGTCAAGAACGAGTATTGGGATCACATCCCATTGACTAAGCATTTGATGCTTTTCTGCTTGTAAAATTTCTAATCGATGGGCACGTGGCGCCCAGACAACAATTGCCCAGCCAACTCCTTCTACATTTTTAGCTGCTTCAGAAAAATGTTTTTTAAAGGCTTCGTAACTTCCGAAGTCTTTTTTAATTTGCTGTAGGAGATCTCCGGTCGGCTTGCCTCCCCCTTTTGGAGACATGACATTCCAAAAGATTGTATGCAAATAATGGCCTGCTCCGTTAAAGGCTGCTTCACGCTCCCAATGACGAATAAGGTCAAAGTTTCCTGTTTCTCTCGCTTCTTGCATGTTGATTTCTGCTTTGTTTAGGCCATCGACATAGCTTTGATGATGTTTTTTGTGATGCAGTTGCATAATTTCTCGTTGAATGTAAGGTTCAAGCGCAGCATAACGATAAGGGAGTGGCGGTAAACGGTGTTTACCAGGACGAAGCCTATTTAAAGATGCGTTCTCTTTTTCAAGTTGATCTATTTCTGGTCGATCATCATTTGTCATTGGAGTTGTTGTTGGCAAACAGCTTTGCTGAAAGTGATTATATTCATCGGAAAGTTTTTTGCATTGTTCATTTATTTTGTCAAGAGATAACGTCGTTTCTAAATGATTGCGTGCTTCATCGCGATTTAGCTGGTTAAGTTGATTTGAAAGGTTACGAAGTGAATTCTCCCATTGTTGTATCTCTTCTTCTGAAACGTCGTGGTCTACTAAAACACGTTTTGCATCATTCCATTGATGCGTAGCTGTTTTTATCCATTGTTCAAGCTCATAAACGTATTGGTTACAGGGTTCATCACTAATCATTCTATCCCTCCATCATGAATTGGTCTGTATCATATATATGCAAAAGTCTACTCCTTGCGAATAAATAATTTTGGAAATCTTTTTACACCATACGGCAGTTACAAAAACATGTGCGTAATGAATAGCTCAATCATTCATGCATCTCATTAGCTGTTGTCGTTTTTAGAAACACTCATTCGGAAAAATGAGGAAAGTGAAAAAAGCATTAAAAGACCTGATCTGTCATAATTATGTTACAATCGAGAAAAGTAGGACCTGTACTTATTTCTAAAATATCGTACAGATTAACGTTACAAGGATGTAGGCTGTACAGAACGAGGATGAGAAGGGTGACTCACTTGGAAAAAAAGAAGCGACAGAAAACAACTCTTTTTTCCTGTCAGACGTGCTCTGTAAGCCAGACAGGAAAAAAAACGAAGAAAAGTTGGCTACCGAACATTTGTATCGGACATGTAGGTCTGTTGTTAACAGCTGTTTTTATTTTGATTATGCAACTTGCTCAATAAATGACGTCTGCTCATCGTAACGGGCAGGCGATGACGGTCATCGCAGGTTCATTGTGAAGTTCAATGATCGCGAAAAAATGCAGTAAGAGGAAACTTGGAGATCAAGTAATCGAGTAGATGTCTAGAAGGTATATTCACTTTCTAGACATTTTTTATTTTGTTATGTTTATAAATGAATGGTTGATCATCTGCTTTTAAACGGTAAGTATATCCATTGGAGTGAATTTTTGCAGTATGAACATACCTTTTGTGAACAATATGTGATGTTTTTCGAACTACTACTACTATATAACCATTTTTTTGACCATTAGTTTACCCGCTTCTCTATTTTATGGTACAATATTCACGGAAAAATAATTATGTAAAAAGGTTTATTCATCTTGTTATCTATTCTTAATCAGGATGATGTTGTGACCATTGAGGAAGATAGGCGAAGGGTATTATAAGCGTATCTTATTTTGCAGGCTAGCCCTTGCAACCTCGAAACTGTTGAGTGAGGTATCTTCTGAATTTGTAAAGATAGAGAGATAGATGTTAATAATAGTAAAGCAAAAGGTATTAGAAGAAACAAAAAGAGAAACGAACACTTTACTAGCAAATTCGGATGATACGTTGGGGCATCATACCCCAACCATTTTTATTTTAGTTTTTAATGAAATGGATTGTACGTGAGTATGGTTTTTAGAACTAAAAAGGTAGTCTCCTTTAGTGCGTCTAGAAAAGTATCGAAAATAAAGTTATTCTATGTATAAGTTACCTATTTTATAGAAGAAAGAAACATAGATTACTATATTAAACTCTATGTGCAATTTTAGGTACAAAGAGTTGTAATGGAACTACCATTCCGTCGTCATTAAAATGCGAAAAAATTATACGTTGGAAATTGAAAAAAGGAGAGTTTACACAATGATGTGGTTCATCCCAATCATCTTATTGTTCGTTTTTATCATTGGGATCTTTGAGAAAAAACGTCATCAAAAAAATGTCGATGCTATCCCGATTCGGATTAATATTAATGGAATCCGTGGCAAGTCAACTGTGACAAGGTTAGTTACAGGGATTTTAAAAGAAGCGGGTTATCGAACGGTTGGAAAGACAACCGGAACGGATGCCCGAATGATTTATTCACATACATCAGAAGAAAAACAAATTATTCGAAAGCCTCAAGGGCCGAATATCGGTGAACAAAAAGAAGTCGTTCAAGAAGCAGCCGATTTAGATGCGGAAGCTTTAGTGAGTGAGTGTATGGCGGTCAATCCCGATTATCAAATTGTTTTTCAAAATGAATTACTTCAAGCAAATATCGGCGTCATTGTAAACGTGTTGGAAGACCATATGGACGTTATGGGACCTACACTGGATGAAATTGCTGAAGCATTTACAGCTACGATTCCTTATGATGGGCATCTAATTGTTTCCGATAGTCCCTATACGCCTTACTTTGGGTATATGGCTAAACAACGAAATACAAAGATGATTGTAGCAGACCAATCAAACATACATGAGGAGTTTCTACGCCAATTTGATTATATGATTTTTCCAGAAAATGCTGCACTCGCTCTTGCTGTAGCAGAAGCATTAAACATTGATCGAGCAACAGCTTTTCAGGGGATGTTGAATGCTCAGCCAGACCCTGGCGCAATGCGGATACTTCCGTTGTTTGATAAACAATCTCCAGGTTATTTTGTAAATGGTTTCGCTGGTAATGACCCAACTTCAACATTAAACATTTGGAAACGAATTGTTCAGCTTGGTTATCCAGCTGAAAAGCCAGTTGTCGTCATGAACTGTCGGGCCGATCGTGTTGATCGGACGGAACAGTTTGCAAGAGATGTCCTTCCATACATGGACATCGGTAAATTAGTTGTCATTGGCGAAACGACAGCACCGATTATGAACGCGTGTAGAGAAGGTGCTATTCGAGCAGACGAAGTGATTGATTGTGAACATAAAGAAATGGATCAAGTCATTGACGAAATCATAGCTGATGCACACGGGAAAGTAATCTATGGAATTGGTAATATTCACGGGGAAGCTGAACCGTTTATAAGAGCGATTCAAACGTATACAATTACCGAACAGGCTAGCTAAATTGTCAGCTTGGTCTGTTACATCAAAAGAGATTCTAAATATGAATGACTCAAAAATGACTGTACATTTAAAGAAGAATAACGAAATTACTGTTAACATGTGAGGGAGGACATTGTAAAATGTTTGGCTCGGATTTATATATCGCTCTTATATTGGGCGTTTTGTTAAGTTTGTTATTTGCGGAAAAGACAGGGATTGTTCCTGCAGGGCTCGTCGTTCCTGGTTATTTAGCGTTAGTTTTTGATCAACCTGTTTTTATTGCGATGGTGTTGTTGATTAGTATTTTGACATATTTGATTGTAAACTACGGTGTAGCCCGGTTCACCATTTTATATGGACGGCGAAAATTTGCCGCGATGTTAACCGTAGGAATTGCTCTGAAACTAGTATTTGATTATTTTTATCCAATGATGCCGTTTGAAATTTATGAGTTTCGCGGCATTGGTGTGATCGTTCCAGGTTTAATTGCTAATACAATTCAAAAGCAAGGCGTCCCTATAACTCTCGGCTCGGCATTGCTTTTAAGTGGTGCTACGTATATTATTATGAACATTTATTATTTATTCTAGGATGGATACAATGAATGACAAATTAACATTTCAAGAGAAATTATTGAAACATGTTAAGAAACATAAGAAAAAAACGAAAAAGCATGTGTTTATGGTCATCCCTATTTTACTCATTATCTTGCTCATAAATGCCATTTACACACCATTTGTTCCGACAGTCGCCGATACGGATGATGATCTTATTACGGCAACTTTTGTCGGCGATATTATGATGGGGAGAAATGTTGAAAAGGTCATTGACCACGAAGGGATCGATTATTTATTTGAACATGTAGAACCTTATTTAAAAGCATCTGATTATGTCACTGGTAATTTTGAAAATCCATTGCTTTTAAGTGATGAAAAGGACTATGTGAAAGCCGATAAACTCATTCATTTACATGCACACGAAGAAAGTGTTTCTACTTTAAAAGAGATGAACTTTTCGGTGTTAAATATCGCCAACAACCACGGAATGGACTTTAAAGAGAAAGGTTTACTCGATACGCAAAAAGCTTTTGCAAATGAGGATTTAGATTTAGTTGGATTTGGGGAGAATTTAGCGGATGCTCAAGACAACATTTCGATTCAAGAAGTGAATGGTTATAAAGTAGCGACATTAGGTTTTACCGATGTTTATACGAATGAATTTCCCGTTAGTAAACGTGTTCCAGGAGTGCTCGTTACGGACCCAGAAGTGATGATTCCGATGATTCATGAGGCTAGAGAACAAGCAGATTTTGTCTTTGTCCATATTCACTGGGGTGTTGAATATGATGATAGTTTACATCCACGACAGGAAAAATTGGCAGAAGCCATTTCTCGTGCCGGTGCCGACGTTATTATCGGCCATCACCCACACGTTTTATCATCGGTAGATTTAATAGGTGACACGGTTATGTTTACGAGCCTAGGTAATTTTATTTTTGATCAAGGGTGGTCGAGAACTCGACAAAGTGTTCTGGCACAAATGAAATGGCAAGAAGACGGAATCGCTCGTTTTGAATTATTACCGTTAAAGATTCGTGAATCTCGTCCTGCTGTACTAGGGAAAATGAGTTTAGTCGATCGTTCGAAAACGTTCCGACAACTGACAAAAAACTCCGATCATATCAAATTTAGTAAAGACGATGGAAAGCTCGTTTTTGAAATAGATTTTTCAGACAAATTAAAGGAGAACGACTGATGAAGAAAAAAGTGCTCGTTACGATTCTCAGCATTTTAGTTATTATCGGTGTGTTTGTCATTTCTGATAAAAAAGGACAAGGGATAGTAGATCGTGATCGCATGAAAGAAGTTGTTGATGACATTAATCCGCTTGAACAGAAGAAGGACGGGCATGCTGGTGTAAGTGCCAGTCATCCGGCAGCTGTTGAAGTTGGTATTGATGTTTTAGAAAACGGCGGGAATGCGGTTGATGCAGCGATTGCTGTTTCTTACGTTTTGTCTGTTGTAGAACCTTATGCATCAGGTATCGGTGGCGGAGGAGAAACATTAATTTATGCAGAAGATATGGAACCTGTTTCTTATCAATATAAAGAAGTTTCCCCACAGTCTGGCGATATCCCTGCGAATTTTACGGGGGTACCTGGATTTGTAAAAGGGATGGAAAAGATGCATGAAGACTTTGGAGCGCTTCCAATCGAGGAGTTAATCGAACCAGCTATTACTTATGCAGAAGAAGGTTTCAAAATGAATGAAGATTTACGCGAACGATTAGCGTTCGCTTCCTATCGATTACCAATCGACCAATTACCCCATTTGTTTACGAATGGAGAGCCCGCTCCTAAAGGAACTGTTATTAAACAGCCAGAACTTGCTGAAACGTTACGAACGATTCAACAAGGTGGAGCAGATGCCTTTTACAAGGGAGAGATTGGTGCCCGATTAGTAGAACACGTTGATCATTTAACTACGGAAGATTTAGAACAGTATGCAGCTGTTACATCTGAGCCTGTTCAAGGTGAATTCAATGGTTACGAAGTGTATAGTGCCACTCCTCCCTTATCAGGTACGACACTTATTCAAGCTCTTGGGATGGCGGAACAATATGAAGATGTGCTAACCGATGAACAAATCGCAGAAACAGATTACATTCATTTGATTAGTGAGATTTCGAAACGAGCCTATAAAGAAAGACAACGGAAGATTGGTGATCCGCATTTTTATGATATGGATACGGAGCAATTAGTCTCTGAACAATATATCAAACAATTGGCGCAAAGTATTGATACTGAAGAGATTTCTACCGACTTTGAAATTAACGATAGCCCAGCAGATGAGAAAGACTACGATAATACGACACATTTTGTCATTATAGATCATAGTGGTATGGTCGTTTCGACGACGAATACGTTAAGTAACTTTTTTGGTTCAGGGGATTATGTTGATGGTTACTTCTTAAATAACGCTCTAGAAAACTTTAGTACGACGGAATCCTCTCGTAATTATAGAGAAGGTGGTAAAAGCCCTCGTAGTTTTATAGCGCCGACGATTCTCGTAAATGATGAACAAGTTATCGGCATTGGATCGCCAGGGGGAAAAAGAATTCCGAGCATACTAACCGATGTGTTAGTCCAAACGATTCTCCTCGATCGAGATATTGAAGAAGTCGTCGAACAACCGCGGTTTTTTGCTGAAAAAGATGATTTATATATGGAGGAAGGGTTTTCTGAAGAAACACGTAATGAGTTATTAAATCGCGGATATCATATATACATTAATGAAATTTCTACGTATTTCGGGGGCATTCAAATGCTCTCTCTCAATAAAGCGAATGAAAAAATCGTCGGCATTGCTGATTCACGTCGAGACGGAGATTGGGATGTTGCTGAATAATATCGTTTATAGGAGGAACTTGTAGTGAATGGAAAACAAATTTTGCATGGGTTGATCTCTCTTATCATTATTGTGCTAATGGTATTTGGAATAGGAAGTTTTAAGCATACGGAAGATTTAACGGAAACAGAATCCCAAGCGCTTGTGACAGAGTTAACGAAATTGGAAGTAACAGAAGATGGAGAGTAATCACTAGTGAAGTGCATTCTTAATGAGGATGCACTTTTTTTGTTATACAAAAGTAAATAGAATGATACAAAAAACTCGCTCGTTCACTGGAACAACAAACCATCCAGAAGAATAAGCGATTTTTTTGTTTGACAGATATAGAAAGGGTCGCTGTCGTTTGGGTTCGTAGCGTAAAGGCGCTCGTTGATAGTTATGCCTGCTCGCTTGAAGAAGTGAATTATATTTCGATTTCATCGTCATGCGTTCACTCCACTTACAGTAAAAACATTTTATTTTTATATTAAATATGTTAATATTATAAGTTGGCTCAGATATAAATGATAACATAGACGTGAATGAATCGACTTACACCTCGTCACGAATTTCTATTATATTGTATAAAAATATGTTTACATCGTATGAAATGGTTGAATCTTGAAAGAAGGGATCATCAATATGGTTAAAGATCAATCTCCGCCGCAGTCAATGCAATCGGTAAAAAAATTACCACTCATGATTGTTTTGCTGTCAGGAGCGTTTGTTGCTATTTTGAATCAAACATTGTTAGGGACTGCGATGCCTCACATGATGAAAGATTTACACGTCAGTGCGAATACAGTGCAATGGCTCCAGTCTATTTTTATGCTTGTAAATGGGATTATGATTCCAATTACCGCTTTTTTAATTGAACGTTTTTCGACAAGAGGTTTATTTTTGACAGCGATGAGTACGTTTGCCTTAGGGACGCTCATTGCTGCGCTTGCACCAGACTTCTCATTCTTGTTAATTGCTAGAGTTGCCCAAGCGGCAGGTGCAGGAATTATGATGCCTCTTATGCAAACGATTTTATTCCTTATTTATCCCGTTGAGAAACGGGGAACGGCGATGGGAATGTTTGGTTTAGTGATCGCTTTTGCTCCAGCGATTGGACCATCGTTGTCGGGATGGCTCGTCGAGGAGTTTTCGTGGAGAAGTTTATTTTACGTCATCCTTCCCATCGTCATTATTGACATTATTCTTGCCTATTTTATTCTTGAAAATGTCACGAAGCAAACGTTTCCGAAGCTTGATCTATTATCTATTGTTTTATCTACATTTGGCTTTGGTGGATTGTTATATGGATTTAGTATCGCTGGTAATAGCGGATGGATAAGTGAACACGTGGCGATCTCCATGCTGATTGGTACTGTTTCACTCATTTGGTTCATTCAGAGACAGTTAAAGTTGCCACAACCGATTCTTGAATTTCGGGTGTTTCAATATAATATTTTTACGATTACAACAGTGCTCGGCATGGTTGTGTTTATTGCCATGATTGGTGGAGCGGTCGTCTTACCCATTTTTATGCAAGATATGCTTGGATTTACCGCTTTTGAATCGGGATTAGCTTTATTACCGGGAGCGATTATCGTCGGAATGATGAACCCAATTACAGGGAAAATTTTTGATCGATACGGTGCGAAGTGGTTAACGTTCATTGGCTTATTCCTTTTAGTCATTACGACGTTTATGTTTACAGTTCTTTCGACTGAAACGAGCTTTACGTATATTGCCGTCGTCAATGCGTTACGTTTAATGTCGGTTTCGATGGTCATTATGCCAGTTACAACAGCTGGATTAAATCAACTACCACCGCGTTTAATCCCACACGGTACAGCGATGAATAATACGATGCGTCAAGTTGCTGGTGCGGTAGGAACGGCATTGCTTGTAACTGTGATGACGACGAGTAGACAACCAGAGGCCGGTGTAGATGGTCTCATTCACGGGGTTAATATGTCGTTCGTCGTTGCGGGGATTACGGCAGTCATCGCTTTTCTGTTATCTTTCTTTATGAAAACACCACCGCCTCAAAAATAAATGCGTATATGAAAACAAGTCCATCCTTGACTTCGTCGATGAAGTCAAGGATTTTTTAAAAAAGGAAGGTATAGAGAGATGCGGTGTTATGTACACGTAAATGGATGAGAAATTCATGCTATACTAAGGATGTAAATGAAAAAAATAGTTCGTTTGTTTATCGTTATTATCTCATAAAGGTGGTTCGTCAATGAGTTGGAAATTAAAAGCGAAAAAATGGCAAGAGGCAATGTTAAACGATGAAATGATAGAACGATTGAACGATCTTTGCAATGATGAAAAGGCGTTGGAGGAATGTTTTTATACAGACTTACAGTTCGGTACAGGGGGAATGCGAGGTATTTTAGGTGTCGGAACGAATCGAATGAATATTTATATGGTTCGAAAAGTAGCCGAGGGATTGGCTCGTTTTATGAATGAATTAGGGGAAGAAGTGAAAAGACGTGGTGTCGTCATTGCTTATGATTCACGGCACAAGTCAAAAGAGTTTGCTTTAGAGGTAGCCAAAACAGTCGGTGAACGAGGGATAAAAACGTATTTGTTTGACGGTATGCGTCCGACTCCTGAGTTATCATTTGCAGTCCGTTATTTACATGCTTTTTCTGGTGTCGTTATTACGGCGAGCCACAACCCACCACAATATAATGGTATTAAATTGTATGGCGAAGATGGTGCACAAATTACACCTGAAGCCTCTACTTCGATTATTCAGCAAATGGAAACGATTGATGAGTTATCGATTGAAGTAGCTGAAGAACAACAGTTAGTGGAACGAAATCTTCTTACATATATCGGTGAAGAAATTGATCGGGCATATATTGAGCAATTGCTGACCATTCGCTTAAATGAAGAAGTGATTCGAAAAACGACTAATGACTTAAAAATAGTTTTCACCCCCCTTCATGGAACTGCTGCACACATTGTTCCAAAAGGGTTACGAGCTTATGGTTTTCAACATATAACCGTCGTTAAAGAACAGGCTGATGCTGATCCGAATTTTTCAACGGTTCAATTACCGAATCCAGAAGAACATGACGCTTTTACAATGGCAATGGAATATGGAAAACGAGAAGATGCTGATTTATTGTTAGGGACGGATCCCGATGCTGACCGTCTCGGTGTAGCGGTTAAAAATGCTCAAGGGGTATATGAAGTATTAACGGGCAATCAACTGGGTGCCTTGATGCTTCATTATATGTTATCACAAAAACAAGCAAAACAAACGTTACCGAATAATGGAGTCGTCATTAAAACAATTGTTACGTCAGAATTAGGCCGAGCGATTGCGACTGATTTTGGCTTAAAAACGATCGATACGTTAACAGGATTTAAATATATTGCTGAAAAAATTAAACAATATGAATCGACCGGTACGTACACCTTTCAATTCGGTTATGAAGAAAGTTATGGCTATTTAATCGCCGATTTTGTTCGGGATAAAGATGCCGTTCAGGCGGCTTTATTTATAACTGAAGTAGCTGCTTATTATAAGCAAAAAGGGATGTCACTTTACGATGCTCTTCAAGCGTTGTTTGAGCGCTATGGTTTTTATAAAGAATCACTACATTCATTAACATTGGAAGGAAAAGAAGGTGCTCAGCAAATGAAGCACATCTTCAAATCATTCCGTACTCGCCCATTAACAGAAATTGCCGGTATCGCTGTGAAAGAAATAGAGGATTATACAACGGGTGAACGATATGATTTAGTGAATAATAAAAAGGAAGAGCTGCATTTGCCTCGTTCAAACGTTTTAAAATATAAGCTGATTCATGATCAGTGGATTTGTATTCGTCCATCTGGTACAGAACCGAAACTGAAGTTTTACTACGGTGTAAAACAATCGTCTGAAAAAGCGAGTGAAGCGATGCTAAAACAGTTGGAACAGTTTATAAAAAGCAAAATGGAGCTTTTTCTTAAATAGGTGAGTAGTCTCTTCATGCCACGATTCGTTAAGGATGAATGGACAGTACGATGTTTATAAGTCATTCTTATGCATAAACTATCGATAGAAGTAGAAAGAACAGCTACAATAGAAATATTACTTATCATGAAGAACGAACGATACGAGAGGAGTCCGATGATGAAAAGAGTAGATCGGAAAAAGAAGTCGAAACGATTATGGGTTAAAATACCACTCATAGCCATACTCGTCCTCGGTTTAGGCCTTGTTGGATATGCTTATTCGATTTATAATAATGCAAAAAAAACAGTCAATGATAAAATACATGATCCTGTAAATGCCATTGATACGAATATCGCTAAGGAAAAACTGAAAGCGAATGAGCCTTTGAATATTTTACTGCTCGGAATCGATTCAGACAAGGGAAATCAAGGACGCTCTGACGCCTTAATGATTCTGTCATTACATCCGAAAGACGAGGCGATGCAGTTAATTAGTATACCACGTGATACACGGACAACAATCGTTGGTAAAGGCATTGAAGACAAGATTAATCATGCCTATGCATTTGGTGGGACAGACATGGCCGTTGCAACTGTGGAAAACTTTTTAAATATTGATCTTGATTATTATGTCAGTATGAATATGCAAGGTTTACAAGAACTTGTTGATCAATTAGGCACCATTACGGTCAACAATGATATCGCTTGGAATGATGGGAAGTATAATTTTGAAAAAGGTCCTATCGAAATGGATGGTGATCAAACGATGCACTATGTTCGCATGCGTAAGCAAGACCCTGAGGGTGATTTTGGTCGAACGAAACGTCAACGCAAGGTTATTTTAGGAATTGTTGACCGTGGTGCTACAGTAGGATCAATCCCCAAAATTAACGGAACAATTGATATTTTAGGAAATAATATGGCAACGAACATGGATTTCGACGATATGAAGACCCTTTTTAATCGTTATGGCGATACACGTAACAATTTTACAAGTTATATGATGGAAGGAAGCGGTACGATTATAGATGGGACTTATTATATGGTTGTTTCCGAAGAAGAGGTAGAGAAAGTGCGTCGGATGATTACGGAACCTTCCTCGTAATTGATTACAACCTAATTGCATACATTTGGCTTGAACAGTGACAAGCTCAATGAATCTTATAAACAGTGATGAAACTTCTCACCTCTTTACATTATGATTCAAGTCTATTTAAGTTAAACCAACATAAGTATCGCATAAAAAAGCAGATTCTTCGTCTGTTTCTTTCTGTTGGACCTGAAATTTTTTCATAGCTGAAATTGGTTGATTAAAAAATCACAAGCTTTGCTCAACTCATTAAAAAGGCGCACATGCTAATTGTTCAAGTTCAAGTTCAAGTTCAAGTTCAAGTATAGCATTTGCGCCCTCGTTTTTTTCAAATAAAAAAGATATTCATTTCATATAGATATGACGACTCGCAAAACGAATCGTTTCGCGTATGATTGTAAATGAGCGATGTGCTTCAGTCGTTCATCCATTTATATGTTGTAGGTCACTTTTTGAAAAAACGCCATCGTTTCTTTCGGACAGAAGCATTACGAACATCATCACTTTTTACTACGCCTATCATATGTTTATGTTTTGTCGTAACCGGAATAATGAAAAAGTCATTTTTGTAGAACAATTGTGCGACTTCTTTTAGTTGGATATGACCGGATACGAATACGACGTCTTCATTTATAATATCTCTTAAAAGTACATCATCATCTGCTGCGAGCAATTTCTTCAAGGATAAAACACCAGATAATTCATCCCTTTTATTCGTTGTGTACAAATAGTGGATGTTGCTTTTCTGTTTTCCATACTCTTGAATCATCATAATTGCTTCGTCCACAGTGATGTGATCTTGCACAGAACAGAAGTCCGATTTCATTAATCTTCCGACAGATCCTTTTTTGAATACTTTAGTCATATTAATTGTCATGAACGTGACCCTCCTCGTTGTTCAGTTCCTAGACACAAAGTGAGCGATGGAAGTGAATATTTTACTTTATACACCCGGATGTTATCACTTTGATTTGACACTTCTATGTTGCCCACTACCACCCCTCCTTATTAAAAAGTAATCGTCGTTACGTTTTTTATCATTACATTTAGCCATTCTTTAACGTACATTCCTATAAACTTAGAAGCCAAGCAGCAATGGAAAAGTAAATCAGGACACCGACAATATCAGCAATTGAAGTGATGAGTGGTGCACTGGCTGTCGCAGGGTCTAAGTTTAACTTTTTAAACATAAACGGCAGACACATCCCAATAACACTTCCGACAATGACGATGACGATCATCGTTAATGCAACGACGAGAGCAATAAGTGGCCCGCCTCTAAACAATCCAACACTAGCAACAGCCAAAGCCATCGTCACCCCCAGTGGGATGGATACGGCAAGTTCTTTTGTGAACATTTTTACCCAATCTTTTATCCGTACCTCGCCTGTAGCCAGGGCACGAATGACGAGTGTCGCCGATTGAGATCCTGCATTTCCCCCACTATCAACTAATAAGGGGAGGAAGAAGACGAGAGCGATGTTTGATTCAATGACATCTTCAAAATGGGCAATTCCTGCACCAGAAAAGACATTCATAAATACGAGCAGGACGAGCCAAACGATGCGTTTCCGATATAGCGTAAAGATACTTGCATCCTGCAAGCCACCTTCCAATGTGGACACCGGAGCCATTTTGTGAAAATCCTCCGTTACTTCGTCTTGGATTACGTCCAAAATATCTTCGACGTGGACAACACCAATCAGTTGGCATGTTTGATTGACGACAGGGATGGAGACGAGGTCGGTATCCCGAAATATTGTTGCTGCCTTTTCTTGATCCACGTTCATCGGCAGTGAAGTGACGTCTGTAACCATAATATTGGTAATTTGTTCGTCACTGTCAGCACTCAATAACTCTCGAATCGAAAGGGCACCTTTTAGTGTATGATCTTCGTTAACGATATATAAATAATGGATATTCGTTTTTCCTTTTACATTCGCTCGAAGGTGAGTAATCGCCTCATTGACGGTAAATGATTCGCGAAGGGCAACGAATTCCCTTTTCATCAGTTTTCCCGCTGTTTCCTGTTTAAAAGATAGAACATTGTTTTTCATTGATGTGGTCTCCTTTCAAATGTTTGACCACTTCGGTGATGGAAGTGGACCTCTTTATTTTTTTCATTGTACATATTCGACAATCGTCATCTGGATCTGCAACAGGTCGACTGTCCATTCCACCACCCCCTTTAAACATTAAAAAACACCTCCAACGAATGAAGGTGTTTTGATGAAAAAATATATAACAGAATATCAATCTATGATGTATAGACATAGAAATTTTACGAGTTACCTCCACTCGTTTAGTTTTAGCACTGTGCGGCATAGGAATGATTCCAGATACATTAAAAATCACCTTATCTCGATGATTTTAGGTGACCCATTGGAGTCTCTCGACTTTTTTGGGCAGCATCTTATCTCCGCACAGGAGCCTCACCTAACGAAGGGTTTTTATTATTTTTAACTACGTGTATTAGCATAAGCAAGTGAAGATGAATTGTCAACCACTTTCACACGATATATGACAATTCACTGCATGTACGGTTCATTCATCTACTCGTTGGAATCAGAAAAATTGGAACGATAACTTGTCGTTCGTTATAATAGATAGAATCATAATTTTTCGTGAGTGATGAATACATTGACAAGATTATGCGTATCATTTGATTTTGATTGGATAAGCGAACAGGATCATAAGTAAAAAATCTTCAGCTAATGGGGAGTCGTGTTGCATTATGAAACGAATGAAGCGAGCTGTGAAATGGATTGTAATCTTATTTTCGATGATGATTATTTTTTCACAAACATCTGCCGAGAAACAATCTACGTTACATTATGTAGCTTTAGGTGATTCGTTAGCGGCAGGTTTAACGAGTGATGGGGAAAGTTATGTCACAAGTTATCCGGATTTTATTTATAAGGACCTTGTGAACAATCTTTCTTTTGTTCAAATCGATTATACGAGTACAGGAGTTCCTGGTTATACAACAGCTGATGTATTGAAATTGCTACAAAATGTCAACCATGTTCGTGACTCTGTAGCGGAGGCGGATTTCATTACGATTGGTATCGGTGCGAATGATATCGTCAATGCAATTGAAATGAAAAAAGTCCTTTCAAAAGAACCTGAACACCAAAAAGAAATGAAAGAGCGTACGGATCAGGCCATTCACCAACTCGCTAAAAATTTGCACCTCATCATTTATGAGGTGGAAGAGTTAAATCCACAAGCACCTTTATTCGTAATGGGTTACTATAACCCTGCTCCATATATCCAAGATGCGCAGCCATTCATGAAAAGAATGGTGACTCGCTTCAACGGTGCGATTGAAGGAGTCGCTGTAACGACGGACGCATATTTTATACCTACGTATGATGTGTTCGTAGAAAATTATCCAAAATATTTACCGAACCGTAAAAATATCCATCCGAACGAGGCGGGATATCGTGCGATCGCAGAAGAATTTTTACCTGAAATCGTCGATTATTTAGTTGCCGATGGTTGGGAATACACGAATGAGTTTTCAGAGAAAACACGTTTTTTGTATTACGTAGATGTTCATACACTATACCAATGGGTACATGAAAAATGGGATTATAAGGGGGATTTTGCGCGTATTCAAGAGCGAATCCACCCATCGGATGTACTGTATGGAAGCGGGCCCCTATTACAACTACGCGATCGTTTGCTTCCTGATTTCATCGGTGCGAATGATCCATTAAATGAGGTGAATACTGATGAGTAAACAAACAAACCATCCAATTGTCCATCCGATTATCGTAGAAACGCGCTCAAGTTTATTATCCGTAAACTTTTATCTTGTCCAAACCGAACAATCACTTTTTCTCGTCGATGCGGGCTTACCCACTGAAAAATGTTGGCATCAATTGAATGATGTTTTACAGAAAAACGGCTGGAAAATTGAAGATATACAAAAAATTATTTTAACACACAATCATCACGATCACATCGGCTTAGTCAATCGCATTCGGTCACATCATCATATACCCGTCTATGCTCATCGCGATGCCGTTGTCCGTTTGCAAAGAGAACCATCATTTTTCAATCGGCGTATTGATTTTTTTCAAGCGCTTTATTCTAAAATGGGTTGTGGAAAAGATGGAGAAAAAGAAGTGGAACGGTTAAGGAAAGCAACGATAAAAAATAAAGACGATGTACTGCACGGGGAAATTTCCCTTCTTCAAGAAGGAGATTGTCTTGATGGTTTACAAGTGGTAGAAGTTCCGGGTCATGCAGCAGATCATATCTCTCTTTTTCATGAGGGGAGTGGACAGTTATTAGCAGGAGACCATTTGCTCCAACATATATCGAGTAATGCATTAATTGAACCTGACGCACAAGGACAGATGATCCCTTCCCTTCAATTGTACGAAACATCTCTCAAAAAATGTCTAAAGCTGCCAATGACCGTCATTTATCCTGGTCACGGTGAAGTAATTACCTCTCCACACGAGTTAATAAAGAAAAGAATCGATGAACTCGACAGAAAATCAGCAAAAATTAAGAGAGTCGTCGCTGAACAAGCACGTACCGCTGCCGAAGTCGCACAAATCTATTATCCTAACAAATACAAAACTGAATTTTCGCTCGTCATGTCGGAAATTATGGGGCACTTAAATCGTTTACAATCTTTGGAACAAATTTCATCTGAAGAACGAGGACATATTATATATTACCGTGCAGATGACTCATTTAGTTGATGTGCAACCGAATCCCCTTCTCCCAAAATACGTAACCTAAAGTGGAAAACTAGTGATACAATGAATGGTAAACATTTAAAAACGGAGGGAGTTGACTATGCTACATCTTTCGTTCGACAAAATCTATCCTTTATCAACGTTATCAGTTGATGGTAACTATGTACAAGAGAAAGACAAACAGATAGAACATCATAGACCTTTTTTATTTCTTGAAAAAAAAGGAATCATCACTGATTATGTATACGTAGGCCATGTAGATTCTGCACAATCTATGGATACACTCCGGAATGAGTCTATACCAATTGACCGGGTAAGTATTTTAGAAATCGACCAACCGATTTCAGCTTCGACGATATTTCAAGCTCTTGGGGAACCCATTGCTCTCGTTAAAAACGAAGAAGAATATCTTGGATACATTCGGAGAGAAGATTTGCTCATCGAACTTTTCCAAAAAGACAATGAAACGACCAATCATTTAAAGGTCATGCTGTCATCCATTCCGATGGGGATTTTTGTTGTTGATCATGAGCTGAAATGTACGAACTGTAATGAAACGGGTTTGAAAATGATTAAATCAACCTATGATCAAGTCATGGGTGCAAATTTAGGCGATATTTTCAACAAAGAGCATATGGAAAAAGTGTATTTAACATCTGAAGCCATTCTGAATCAAATTCACATTACAAATGATTTTGGAATTATTGTTGATTATAGTCCGATTATCAATTCGTTAGGCATCGTAGATGGGGTAATGATTATTGTACAAGACCTTCCCAAGGTTGAAAAAATGGCGATGGAAATTGAGTCAATTAAAAACTTAAATGATGACCTTAATGCAATTTTAACTTCAATGTACGATGAAATTATTGTTGTCAACAATAAAGGAGAGATTTTGCGACATAGTGATCGCTTCATTTTGGATTTTTGGGGTACTCATTTACAAGATTTAGTCGGTAAAAGCATACTGGATTTGGAAGAAAAAGGGATCTTCACGCCATCCGTTACTCGTCTTGTACTAGAAAAAAGAGAGCGCGTATCCATCATTCAAGAAACAAAGAATGGAAAAGTCGTCATGGCGGTGGGCAATCCCATCTTCAATGAGGAAAACGAATTACATCGAATCGTTATCGCTTCCAGAGATATTACAGAAACCACTCAGCTAAAATCAGAGCTTCAAGAAACGAAACGGCTGACAGTAGAGTATAAAGAAGAGCTCGATCAATTGAAGAACAAAAACAGCTTTACAAAAAAAATCATTTACCGTAGTCCCCAAATGGAACGCATTATGTTGCAAATTAAAAAAATAGCGCAATTTTCTTCAACCGTAATGATTATGGGGGAGTCAGGGGTTGGCAAGGAATTAGTAGCTCGAGCGATTCATACATATAGCCAACGCTCGAATGCTCCTTTTTTGGCGATTAACTGTGGAGCGATTCCCGAAGAACTATTGGAAAGTGAATTATTTGGTTATGTAAAAGGAGCGTTCACAGGGGCAGATCATGAAGGGAAAGTAGGATATTTTCAAAAAGCCAATCAAGGCATTTTGTTTTTAGACGAAATTAGTGAACTTTCTCAACGACTCCAAGTTAAATTGTTACGCGTATTACAGGAAAAAGAAATTACTCCTGTTGGAAGTACGACCTCCCTTCCAGTCGATGTTCAAGTCATCACGGCGACGAACAAAGACCTGCAACAAATGGTTCAAGATGGCGAGTTTCGGGAAGATTTATTTTATCGACTCCATGTCATTCCAATTACAATCCCTCCATTGCGGGAAAGGCCTGAAGAGATATCGTTGCTCGCCTTTCATTTCATCAAACAATTAAACGAACAATATGAAAAAAATCATCATCTATCACCAGATGCTATACGTCTGTTGGAGGCCTACTCTTGGCCCGGTAATATTAGGGAATTACAAAACTTTATCGAACGTTTAGTTGTTTTTGCCGATGAGGACGTCATTACTGCCGACTTTATACGTTCATTCATGAGTTTTACGTCTACGAAACAAGTCGAACCGATTATAACCGAAGTCATTCCATTTAAAGAAGCACAACAATTGTTGGAAGAGCAGTTGATTTCATTGGCGATGGATCGGTATCGAACGACTACGAGAGCTGCGGAAGCTTTACAAATAGACCAATCAACAGTTAGCCGTAAATACAAAAAAATTTTACAACGTCGAAATGGTGAAAAATCCGCTTCTATGCAATAGTGCATAATTTATGTAAATAGACATATAAAAGTCTCTGAAATGAAAGTGGCTTATAGACCTTTATTTCAGAAAATAAATTCAATAATGAATAGAAGGGATTTATTAGATAGTTATAAGAATAACATAGAAAAGCGCATGATAACAGGGTTTACAATCTTTTTCTGTTCAAATAAAACAGAAAAAGATTTTGTATATAATACCTGTTCTTTATTTTTTCCCAATTTTGGCATGACTTTTGCAATGTTAAGGAGTAAGACATTACAACTTGAGGAGGAATAATCATGAAAAAAATCATTACAGAGGATTATAGTCCTACAATGTTATCTCAACTTGATCGAAAGCATTTTATTCATCCAGCCACCAACCCGAAGGAACAAGTTTCCGGAGGACCGAGTATCATATTTTCGGAGGGAACTGGAATTCATGTGACAAATCGTTTAGATGGCGAAAAATATATTGATGGTATGTCGATGCTTTGGAATGTAAATTTAGGACACGGTCAGCAGGAAATTGCCGATGCCGGCCATGAACAGCTTTCCAAAATTGCTTATTCATCGGCATTTAAAGGTTTTTCAAATGAACCAGCCATTCAATTGGCTGAAAAACTAGCATCCTTTGCCCCTGGTGATTTAAATGCAGTTTTTTATACTTCCGGGGGGTCGGAATCTAATGATACAGCACTTAAGTTTGCTCGGTTTTATTGGGGGTTAAAAGGTAAGCCTGAGAAACGGAATTTCATCGCATTAAAAAGTGCCTATCATGGGGTTACGATGGCAGCACAAACAGCGACAGGTATTCCTTCGTTTCATGAGTTCGCAGGTTCAACAATTGATGGTATCTTTCATGCTGAACCTCATCTCTTAGCGTGTGAGTTGGGGGATCAGGACCAGCCGAATTATGAACAATCCATTAGAGGAATCATCGAGCGCGAAGGTGCACATACGATTGCAGCGATTATTCTCGAACCTGTGCAAGGGGCGGGTGGAGTGAACATACCACCAGAAGGATATTTACAAGCCGTACGCAAAATATGTGATGAATATGACATTTTATTCATTGCGGATGAAGTGATTTGTGGCTTCGGTCGAACAGGTAAGATGTTCGGTGTCGATCATTGGAATGTCGTCCCCGATATGATGACCATTGCTAAAGGAATTACAAGTGGTTATTCACAACTCGGTGGTGTCATGGTAAATGATGAGATTCACGATACACTTATAAATTATGATGGTGTCATCTCTCATGGTTTTACATACAGTGGACACCCAACCGCGTGTGCTGTCGGTTTGAAAAACATTGAAATCATTGAACGAGATCAGATTCTTGACCATGTACAAAAAATGGAGCTTGAGATGGAAAAAGGATTAAAGTACTTAGAAGAACAACATAGCATTGTCACAAAAAGCAGAACGATTGGATTGTTGGCGGCTTTTGAATTATATGAAGATCCAGACAGCAACAAACGATTTGATGATTCTGTATTTCCAGCTAATGCAGTTGTCGATGCTTGTTTTGACCGCAACCTTATTTTACGGGCGGTTGGTTCGTATAATCAAACGGTAGCGCTTGCCCCACCACTCATTATTAATCAACAAGAAATCGCAACGATTATTGATAAGGTTGACGATGCGATTACTGCCTTTAAAAAGACACTCCGTTGAGCGTATTTATAAAATCAATAAATATAACAACAGTGAATAATTAAATTGGAAGCGATTCCATGATTAGAAAAACAACGAGGAGGAATGACATGCTTTACGTGAATGGAAAATGGATTGAATCTACAACGAATAAAATGGAAGTTGTTAATCCTGCAACAGGTGAAGTAATTGAAGCGATATCTACTGGCGGAAAAAAGGAAACGAACGAAGCGATTGCAAGTGCTGAGGAAGCTTTTTCAAGTTGGAAAAAGCTTCCCGGCCCAAAACGAGGCAAGTATTTACAACGTGTTGTCCAACTCATGCGAGAAAGAGTGGATGAGTTGGCGGAAACGATTACAAAAGAGAACGGTAAACCATTACCTGATGCCAAGGGTGAAGTAATCAGTGCCATTGAATATTTAAATTGGTATGCCGAGGAAGCGAAACGAATTTATGGTGATACACTCCCAGCCTCGCACACGGATAAGCAGTTGCTAGTGTTACGGGAGCCGATTGGTGTATGTGCTGCGATTACACCATGGAATTTTCCTCTATCTATGATCACTCGAAAAATTGCTCCTGCACTTGCAGCAGGTTGTACAGTCGTTTTGAAGCCAGCTGAGCAAACGCCTTTATCAGCTATTCGCGTATTCGAGTGTTTTCATGATGCCCAACTACCGAAAGGCGTTGTAAATTTAGTCATCGGCGAAGCGAATGAAATCGGTACAGAACTGACGAGTCATCCTGCAGTTCGTAAACTTACCTTTACCGGGTCGACAGCGGTTGGTAAAAAATTGTATCGTGATTCAGCCGCAACAATGAAAAAAGTTTCAATGGAGCTCGGGGGGCATGCACCGTACATCGTCTTTGCAGATGCGGATCTTGATGTAGCTATCAATGGAATCCTCTTGTCGAAATTTAAAAACGCTGGGCAAACATGTATTAGTACGAATCGGATATACGTTGCTGAAAGCATCGCTGAACAATTTGGTAAAAAGTTAGCAGAAAAAGTTTCGGAACTAAAGATTGGAAATGGGTTAGAAGAGGGTGTCGAGATTGGTCCTTTAATTGATCAAAAAGCGATGAAAAAAGTGAATGAGCAAATTGTTGATGCCGTAGACAAAGGTGGGAAAGTCATTCATGGTGGGAAGGAATACGAACCGAAACGAGGCGATGGTTATTTTTATGAACCAACGATCGTGCAACATGCCACCGAAGATATGAAAATAGCATCGGAGGAAACATTCGGTCCAGTTGCCCCCATTTTTCCTTTCCGTACCGAAGAAGAAGTAATCGAAAAAGCGAATCATGAATCGTATGGTCTGGCCGCTTATTGTTTTACAAATGATTTAGGACGCGGCTTACGCATGATAAGGGAATTAGAGTTTGGCATTGTTGGCCTAAATGACCCTACACCAATCGTCATTCAAGCTCCGTTTGGAGGAGTGAAGGAAAGTGGAATCGGTAATGAAGGAGGAAAGTATGGCTTGGATGAGTATTTAGAAGAAAAATTTGTTTCGATTCGAACAAATTGAGAACGATTGTACTCGTCCTTTGTGAGGTAGAGACGAAAAATTGACGCATAATGTTAATGGAGGAACGGGGTAGACGGATAGTTTTCTAGACGAACATTTTTACAAGTTATGGGGATGGTATACGTCTACTCCTTAAGAAACAGCAGGTAAGGAATGTTTAAATGATTAAAAGGAGAGGATTGCATGATCAATATACCAATACATGAAACGGATCAAAGTGTGGTCGTACGCTATATTCAGGAAGAAGATTTGCCAAAGATCGCCGATTTATCACAAAAATGTTTCGGGTCGTCCATGTCTTTAAAATTAGAGCATTTAAAAAGTCAACTCGAAATATTTCCAGAAGGACAAATATGTGTCGAGTATCAAGGGCAAATCGTTGGTTCGGCCTCTAGCTTAATCGTTAATTTTTCCGATTATGGCTATGATCATGACTATGAGGAGATTTCTGATGAGGGATTTATTCGCAACCATAATGCGAGTGGAGTAAACCTTTATGGAATTGAAGTTGGTGTTGATCCACAATTTCGCGGGATGAAAATTGGTCGTCATTTATATAACGGTCGCAAACAAGTTTGTAAAGATCTCAATTTGCAAAGCATCATCATCGGTGGGCGAATTCCTCATTACTATCGTTACGCTGACAAAATGACGGCTGATGAATATGCTTTTAAGGTGATCAAAGGAGAAATTTATGATCCAGTAATGACCTTCCAAGTGAAAAATGGATTCGTACTGAATCAAGTGATTCCTAATTATTTAGCAGGTGATGATGAATCGTTACAATACGCTACCTCAATGGAGTGGATAAACGATGACTACAAAAAGCAATAAATAAAAATAACACGAAGCATCACATGATTACAACTTAATAATTCCGAATATTAGAACAATAAATGCGAATTTATAAAAGGAAAAATGCTTATTGACATGCAGGAGGAAGAACGTTGAAACAGAAAATTCGTAACTATATTGATAAACATCAAGATGAATTATTTCAGACAATTCAAGAACTCGTTCAGATTGAAACCGTTGTCGGTAATGAATTTGAAGGGCAGCAATATATAAAACAAAAATATAAAGAGATTGGCTTAGACGTTCATGAATTTGAACCATGTAAGGAGGAATTAATGCGCCATGAAGCCTTCGTCGATTCGGGAATTTCTTTTACGAATCGGAATAACATTATCGGAATTCACAAAGGTCAAGGAGATGGAAAGTCATTAACTTTACATGGTCATATGGATGTCGTGTCCGCAGAACCGGTCGAGAATTGGTCAATCAACCCTTGGAGTGGGGAAATTAAAGGAAATAAATTGTACGGAAGAGGTTCAGCCGATATGAAATCAGGCTTAGTGGCTAACTGGTTTGCTCTAAAAACGTTAATCGATTTAGATTACCCGATCGCAGGGGATGTGCAATTACATTGTGTCATCGAAGAAGAAGCAGGAGGTGGGGGAGGCGCTTTAGCTTGTTTAGAAAAAGGTTATCGAACAGATGGATACATCTCTTCTGAACCTCATCAATTACAAATGACAATCTCCCACGCTGGAATTATGTACTTTCGGGTAAAAGTGACAGGAAAAACGGCTCATGCCGGACTCGCGCATGAAGGTGTCAATGCGATTGCGAAAATGTATCCCATTTTCCAAGCCTTAGAACAATTAGGGAAGTGGCGTGGCGAACATGTTCGGTTTGATCTTTACGAGCAAGGGTCAGGGCAATCCGTGCATTTGAATACAGGAGTGATGCAAGCGGGCGATTGGGTGTCTACCGTTCCTGGTGAAGCCGTACTGGAATGCCGGATTGGGTTTATCCCTGGTGAAAGTCGTAAACAAATGAAACAGCTCGTTCATGACACGGTTTTCCAAGCGATTGCTGATGATGATTGGTTTGAGAAACATCCTCCCATCATTGAGTGGTTCGGTTGGTCAACAGAACCGTGGTATCAAGATCCTCAACACCCGTTTGTTACAACCTTTAAAAGAACAACGGAACAGGTTTTAAAACATCCTATCAATGTAATTGGTAGAGCTTCGGGAAATGATGCACGATTTACCCGGTACTACGACATGCCAGGACTTTGTTTTGGCCCGATCGGTGAAAACATGCATGGTCCAGATGAAAATGTTGATCTCGCTAGCGTCATCGACGTCACTAACGTTTTCGCTCATTTCATTATTGATTGGACGGAGAGTTGATTTAATCTTTAAATCTTATAATGGGGAGGAAAAAGGATGAAAGCAGACATTATTATTCATAGTCGGGCAGTTTTTACGGGATTAAATGATACTCCCGAACATTTATCTATTGCTATAAAAGGAAATAAAATCATTGGTGTAGACACAATTGACCATATTAATTTCTTTAAAGGTAAGGAGACGAAAATTATTGATGTTGGTAATAAGCTTGTTATGCCGGGATTTCACGATTCCCATCTTCATCTAATGGCAGGTGTATTATTTAATGAATATGCTGTCTCATTAGCCGAAGCTGAAACATTGAATGAGGCGCTTGAAACCTTAAAAAAACATGCTACAGACCATCCGAGTGATGAGTGGGTTATTGGAATCGGTTGGGATCATACAGCATGGGGATTAAAAGACTTTCCAAATCGATTCATGATTGACGACATTGTCTCTGATCGTCCAGTATTTCTATTACACGCTGAAGGACACTATGCATGGGTTAATTCAAAAGCATTAGAAATGGCAGGAATAACTAGTCAAACAGATCACCCAGAGTATGGAATTATTTATAAAGATAAAGTAGGAGACCCAACAGGAATTTTAATAGAAGCGGCCATTTCATTAGTAGGGGAATTTGCATATCACTTTACAAAAGAAGAAAAAAGGGAAATGCTTCAACAATTTTTAAATCAATCGATTCGTTTAGGAGTAACCTCAGTAAATGATTTTTATATGAGTAGGGCACACGAGGAATTAGAAGGATACGATGTCTATGAAGAGTTTGATAGAAATAACCAATTAACAGTTAGAATTCATGTATACCCTCCGTTAAATGGAGATATTGAAAAAGCAAAAAATATGCGTGAAACTTTTTCTTCATCGAAACTTCAAGTTCCCGGTTTGAAACAATTTATCGATGGTGTAGTAACCGGTTATACAGCTTTTATGCTTGACCCATATGAGGATAATACAGAGACAAAGGGAGAGTTGAGCTTTCCATCCGAACAACTACAAAAATGGGTAATCGAGGCAGATAAAGAGGGATTCCAAATACGATTTCATTCAATTGGGGATGGTGCAGTTAGACTAGGGTTAGATTTATTTGAACAAGCACAAAAGGAAAATGGGAAACGAGATTCCAGACATGCTCTTGAGCACATTGAAGTTATTTCACCACAAGATATTCCTAGGTTTAAAAAATTAGGAGTTCTAGCATCGGTACAACCTTCTCATTTAGCGTTAATGCCTCGGGAAAGTCATACTGAAAAAGTTAGTCAACAAAAGCTTCCATATCTTTATCCAAATTCTACTCTTTTAAAATCAGGTGCTATTGTACCATATAGTAGTGATTATCCAATTGTACCTTTGAATCCAATGCTTGGTATTTTTCATGCAGTGACTCGGATGGATTATTCTCTAGAGAAAACGTGGAATGAACAAGAGAAATTAACGTTGTCAGAGGCTTTAAAAGCATATACTAAGGAATCTGCGTACAGTGTTTTTCGTGAAAATGAACTTGGAACGATAGAAAAGGAAAAGTTAGCTGATATAGTAATTTTAGATAGAAATTTGTTTGACATACCTGAGAAAGAAATTTTGGATACTAAAGTGGAAGTGACAATCATGGATGGGAAGATTGTTTGGAGAAAAGAAAGAGTTAATCAGTAAATAATAGATATTCCTAGAGTCAAGTCCATAATCTTGTGTAAAATCCAATACAATGTTTTGTCCCTTGATCTTAATGTTTTTTGGGGGTGCACCCCCAAACGAAAAATTTAAAATTTAATATATTTTCTAGATGATCCTATCCACTCTTCGTGGAT
>DASUXY010000059.1:0-54461 GCA_036377675.1 Bacillota bacterium | reverse complement strand
GTCTCGGAAAATGGAAAAAGGAGCAATTGAATCAATCGTTATAAATTTCTTCTACAATAAAAGGTACGTATCGTGTAAAACATTTAAAATATGGTATTCAGTAATGAGGTGAATGATCATGCTCGGTAAAAAGCAACTCATAACGATTAAGGGTACAAGAGATGGGCTGACGATGCTTATCGATGATACGTGTTTGCTTGAAGAGGCAATCAAGGAATTAACAGCTGTTCTTTCTGCAAGCAAATTACAAAAAAATGACCCGACTGTATCTGTAACCGTTAAAATAGGCAATCGTTATTTAACAGAACAACAAAAGGAACAATTAACCCGTCTCATTGAGAGCGATCACCATTTTTCTGTTCAAGCATTTGAATCGAACTTGATTCCTAAAGATGAAGCTCTTCATTGGATGGAAAAAAATAAAATAAAGGCATTTAACCGGGTGGTGAGATCTGGACAAGTTTTGCACATTGAAGGAGATTTGTTATTGATCGGTGATGTAAATCCAGGTGGAAAAGTTGTTTCAACGGGAGACATTTATATTATGGGAAACTTACGAGGAATTGCCCATGCAGGGATCAATGGTAATCGCGAAGCTGTAATTGTTGCATCATTCATGAAACCTACTCAGTTACGAATTGCAGATTATATTAGCCGCGCCCCAGATTATGAAACGGATGGTGTCTACATGGAGTGTGGCTTTATCGATGAAGAAGAAGACAAAATTATGATTGATCGATTGCAAGTTCTTTCACGAAAAAGCAAACGTCTAAGTGGATTCGAAAGGAGAATGCAAAATGGGTGAGGCAATAGTTATTACGTCTGGTAAAGGTGGAGTAGGAAAAACAACGACGACAGCGAATATCGGTACTTCGTTAGCATTGATGGATAAAAAAGTATGTCTCATCGATACAGATATTGGACTTCGAAATCTCGATGTCATTATGGGATTGGAAAATCGCATTATTTACGACATTGTTGATGTTATTGAAGAACGCTGTAAGTTACACCAAGCTTTAATTAAAGATAAGCGATTTGATGAATTAGTCTTGCTTCCGGCTGCACAAACGAGCGATAAATCTGCGATAACGAGAGAAGGGATGCAAACGATTGTCTCTGAATTGAAACAAGATTATGAGTATATCATTATCGATTGCCCAGCCGGGATTGAGCAAGGTTTTCAAAATGCAATAGCCGGAGCTGATCAGGCAATTGTTGTAACAACTCCAGAAATATCGAGTGTAAGAGATGCCGATCGGATTATTGGTTTGTTAGAACAAGAAGAGATGGAGTCTCCTAGTCTAATTATTAACCGAATTCGAAACCATATGATGAAAAATGGAGATATGCTCGATATTGACGAAATCGTTCACATTCTTTCGATTGATCTGATCGGTATCGTCCGTGATGATGATGAAGTTATTAAAGCAGCGAATAAAGGAGAACCTGTTGCTTTCCAACCGAAAACGAGTGCATCAATTTCTTACCGAAATATTGCTCGAAGAATTTTAGGAGAAACGGTTCCTCTTCAATCTTTAGAAAATCAAACAGGTATGTTTCAAAAGTTAAAAAAGTTTTTTGGTATGCGAGCGTAACTACAATCTAGCGATTGACAAATGTTCAACAATGAAGCGTACCCCACTAAAGTAGATATTACGATCACTTTTCATTTGAAGAGGATCATTTTATATCTATACATACAAGATGTGGAGCAATACATTCACACATATCCGCCTCTGATTCATCATATACTTGTACAAATGAATGGTGAAGGATTGTGAGAACAATGAGCAGAGGTGTACGAAAAGTTCGCAAGTCGATTATGCAACGTAAAAAACGAAGAGGTCTTCCTCCTTCAATGACAGGGATCACTTCAAAACAAGTCATCTCACCCTTTGTACAGGAAGAAGAAAAACATGGCTTTGTACAAACTTTCCCGGATATGGTGGAACAATCATCGAGTGAAAAAAGTTCGTTTATTTCTAGTCTCATCGTCAAAGCTACGTTATCGGCGATGCTCTTTGTTAGTACAGCGTTGTTATGGAATACAGATACAACTTTATTTGCAAACGTTAAAAGTTGGACGAGTGACGCACTTACAGAAGAATTTCCATTTGCTAAAGTGAATGTGTGGTATCAAGAAACGTTTGGCAATCCTTTAGCATTTACACCTACCGGTTCAAAAGGAAGTGAACATGACGGATTAGCATTACCCGTTTCCGGAAGTGTGACGGAGTCTTTTCAAACGAATGGAAAAGGAATTATGATTGCTCCGGATACTTCTTCAGTCGTATCGGCTATACAAGAAGGAATTGTCATTTTTGCTGGAAATGATCGAGAGACGAAGAAAACGGTAAAAGTTCAACACCCTGATGGAAGTACATCGACGTACGGGCACTTAAATACGGTAAATGTTCATTTATATCAAATGATTGGAACTGGCGAAGAACTTGGTCAATTCATTCCAACGAGTGAAAAACAAACATTTTATTTCTCAATCAAAAAAAATAAAGAGTATGTCGATCCAATTCAGGTGATCCAAGTTGATGACCAATCGTAATTCGCTTCTACCACCGATTCATGTACATCCTATTTTACTCGTGTTTGTATTCATTTCGTTCATAACGGGTACATTTGTTCAACTTTCCATCATATTAGCGATTGTGCTTTTTCATGAATTCGGGCATTTCGCGATGGCTAAATGGTTCAACTGGCGTATTCAAAAGATTATGTTGTGGATTTTTGGCGGAGTCATGGAAACAGATGAGCACGGCAATCGACCGATGTATGAAGATTTCTTAGTGACGATTGCTGGACCTTTTCAACATGTGTTTATTTACGTATTTCTCTTCGTTGCGGGGAACTTCCAATTCATTCCAAATCATATTTTAGATCTTTTGTTTTTTTACAATACGGTCATTCTTCTGTTTAACGCGTTGCCGATTTATCCTTTAGACGGTGGAAAAATAGTACTGTTATGTTTATCGATGGTTTTTTCTTTTCGCACAGCGTATGATACGGTGATACTATTTTCCTTAGTGGCTACGTTCCTTGCTTTGGTGACGATGTTCTTCTTTCCGTTTTCATTAGGCGTTTTTTTAATTATGCTTTTTCTCTTGATGGAAAATAGACTAGAATGGAAACGACGTTATTACGTATTTATTCGTTTTTTATTAAAAAGATATGAAGGAAATGCGTCTGTCCATGCAGTACGGCCCATTTCTGTTTCTCATCAAATGAAACTTATGGATGTTTTCTCTCAGTTTCAACGCAATAAAAAGCACTCGATCTATATTACATATCCGAATCAAGAGCGAAAATTGATTGATGAAAATGATTGTTTGCACACTTATTTTTATGAAAAAAACTATGTAAAAACGATTGGTGAACTCGGAAGTGGACTGATGTAAAGCCGATAGAAAAGTTGACAAGTGTTTAAGAAACATGGTATCATCACTGTGTTATTATCGTAGCACCAGTGCTACAACCGCACAGAATAGGTTATCAAACTCAAATCCGTTTGGGTACCTAGATGGCGAGTCTTAGTTTAGGGAGGTGCAGTAGATGTACGCAATTATTGAAACAGGTGGAAAACAAGTTAAAGTTGTTGAAGGTCAAGAAATCTTTGTTGAAAAAATGGACGCAAATGAAAATGATTCCATTACTTTTGATAAGGTTCTTCTCGTTGGTGGAGATGATATAAAAGTTGGTACTCCTTACGTTGATGGAGCAACTGTAACTGCCAAAGTAGAAAAACATGGCCGTCAGAAAAAAATTACGGTGTTTAAATATAAGCCAAAGAAAAACTATAGTCGCAAACAAGGTCATCGCCAACCTTACACGAAATTAGTTATTGAAAAGATTTCGTGCTAAAGATACCATGATTAAAGTAATTGTTTATCGAAAAGAAAATGAATTGACAGGATTCGAGTTATCGGGACATGCGAAAAGTGGTCCATACGGTTATGATTTAGTTTGTGCAGGAGTATCAGCTGTGTCATTTGGTGCAATTAATGCTGTTATGAAACTGTGCGATGTGGACCTTCCTGTTACACAAGGTTGTGATGGGGGCTACCTGTCTGTTACAATCCCTGTTTCGATGGATGAATCGATTAAACAAAAGGCGATTCTCTTGTTTGAAGGTATGGTTATTTCATTAGAAACGATTGAACGCGAGTATGGAAAATTTATTACCATTGAAAATAAACAGGAGGTGTAAGCGAATGCTACGTTTAGATTTGCAATTCTTTGCTCAGAAAAAAGGTGCAGGTAGTTCTAGAAACGGTCGAGACTCACAGTCGAAACGACTCGGTGCTAAAAGAGGCAATGGACAGTTCGTCACAGGTGGATCGATTATTTTTCGCCAACGTGGAACAAAAATTTATCCTGGCGAAAATGTCGGACGTGGTGGAGACGACACATTGTTTGCTAAAATCGATGGAGTGGTCAAATTTGAACGCTTCGGTCGTGACCGTAAAAAAGTAAGCGTCTATCCAGTTGCTAAAGAGGCTTAAATCACCAAAACTCCAATCTCTCATTACGGATTGGAGTTTTTTTATGCATATTTTTAAAGAGTAATGGATTTAATCATATACATTACAGGATGATGCTGTTAACGTGTCACTATTTCTCAACAAACATTTATCTATAAACGAACAGGCGGAATTTCCTTTTGCTATGAAGTCCCCTCTATTTTTTGCTATAATTTTTATCATGGTAAGGGAGGGGTTGTTATGCGTGAAAAAGATGTTATTCAGTTGATTCGCCATGATCGACATGATTTGATGAATCAGATTCAATTGCTTCAAGGGTATGCAACAATGGGCAAAGTAGCTCACGTTCAACAAAAGTTAGACGAAATGATTATTCATTATCAAAATGAACGTAAATTGTTGAACCTCGATGCTCCGAATTTCGTAGTATGGCTGTTGCGCTCTTCCATCTATAATCATATCCGCATTACTTATGTCATTGCCGACCATCTTCCTCAGCATTTACATACGATTGACCACCAACTTGTAAACCGATGCGAACAAATGATCGGGGTTATTAAACGACACGGAAAACAAACTGAATCATATGAGGTGAAACTTATTCTTAAACATGTAGGAAAGACTTTAGAAATGAAATGGTACATCGACGGTCCTCTTACAGGAATGTCTCGATTTAAATCGATGATGACGAATGACAGTAAATATCAATGGATTATTGATCAAAAAGCCGACGAACAATTGATGTGCAAACTGAGAATCCCATATGAATAGAAGGGTGTTGAATAGTTATGTTTATCGATGAGGTTAACGTTTATGTAAAAGCGGGCGATGGTGGTAACGGGATGGTTGCCTATCGAAGGGAAAAATATGTTCCAAAAGGGGGGCCAGCAGGCGGTGATGGTGGTAACGGTGGTGATGTCATTTTTAAAGTCGACGAAGGATTAAGTACCTTAATGGATTTTCGATACAATCGACATTTTAAAGCAGAGCGTGGAGAAAATGGTATGAGTAAAGGAAAACACGGAAAAGATGCCCCACCATTAATTGTACCTGTACCCCCAGGGACAACGGTCATTGATAATGATACAGACGATGTAATTGCTGATTTGACTGTTCACGATCAACAAGCATTGATCGCAAAAGGGGGAAGAGGTGGTCGTGGGAATATTAAGTTTGCGAGTTCTCGAAATCCCGCACCTCGTTTTGCAGAAAATGGGGAACCTGGACAAGAAAGAAATATAAAAGTAGAACTTAAACTAATCGCTGATGTCGGATTAGTTGGTTTTCCGAGTGTAGGGAAGTCGACATTGCTTTCTGTAGTAAGTTCAGCGAAACCAAAAATTGCCGATTATCACTTTACGACATTAGCTCCGAACCTCGGTGTCGTCGTGACCAGTGATGAAAGAAGTTTTGTCATGGCTGATTTACCTGGTTTAATCGAAGGAGCTCATCAAGGGGTCGGACTCGGTCATCAATTTCTACGACACATTGAACGAACGAGAGTAATCGTTCACGTAGTCGATATGGCAGGGATTGAGGAAAGAGATCCATTTGAAGATTATAAAAAAGTGAACGATGAGTTAAAGGCGTACGACGAGAGTCTGTTGGAACGCCCACAAATTATTGTAGCTAATAAGATGGACATGCCTTACGCTGAAGAAAACTTAAAAAAATTTAAACAATCTATTCCAGCGGACGTACAAGTATATCCAGTATCCGCACTAACGAAAAAAGGATTGCAACAATTACTGTATGGTATTGCTGATTTACTCGATCAAACTCCGAAGCAAGTACCACAAATGGAAGAAGAGCAAGTTGTCTATCGTCATGAGGAAGAAGATTCTTTTCAAATTTCTCGTGACGGTGACGGAGCTTTTGTCTTAACAGGTACTAAAATTGAACGGTTATTTCATATGACTGATTTTACACAAGATGAAGGTGTCCAACGATTTGCACGTCTCTTACGTGAGATGGGTGTGGACGAAGAACTGCGTAAACGCGGAGCTCAAGATGGGGATACCGTTCGCTTACTTAACGCAGAGTTCGAGTTCATTGATTAATCGACGAATGGTACGATAAAGAGAGGGACATACATGGGAGAACTGAATGAAAAATTTTTTTTAGTACGTAGTGATGTTTTGCCGGAGTCCATGCAAAAAACAATTGAAGCGAAAGAACTGTTGGAACGAGGAAAGGCTAAAACCATATTTGAGGCTGTCCAAATGGTAGGTTTATCAAGAAGTGCCTATTATAAATATAAAGATGCTGTGTTTCCTTTTAAATCAATGGTAAAAGAAAAAATCATCACTTTATTTTTTCATTTAGAAGATCGTACGGGAACCTTATCTAAGTTATTACGTATCGTTGCGGATGCTGGTTGTAATGTATTGACGATTCACCAAACAATCCCGATTCAAGGAAAAGCAAATGTGACCTTATCCTTAGATGTATCGATGATTTACGGAAATATTGAACAATTGATTCATGAACTGAAACAGCTCGAATTTATTGAACGTGTAGTTATGCTAAGCTCAGGAGCCTAAACGTGCTACAAACGAATAAAATATATCTTTAACAAATGAGAACATGGGGGAAATTTTCGTTGAGTAAAACAATAGGATATTTAGGACCAAAAGGAACATTTACAAAGCTAGCTGTCGATACAGCTTTTAACGGTGGAGATAAACGGGGGTTTGAAACAATACCCGCATGTATTGATGCTGCATATGATGAACAGATTGATATAGCGGTCGTCCCTTTAGAAAACGCAATAGAAGGAACGGTTCATTTGACAGTAGATTACTTAGTTCATCAAGTGAGATTACCAATCGTCGCTGAAATCGTTGTACCAATCCAACAACATCTATTGATGCGGTCGGACTTTACCGGGGATTTAGTAGATATTAAGGAAATCCATTCACACAGTCATGCAATTGCACAATGTCATCAATACATTCATCAACAATTGCCTAATGCAGAAATTCGTTACACATCTTCTACTGGAAAAGCAGCGGAAATCGTGAGCGAATCGAACGCTCCAATTGCCGCGATTGGAAACGCGCTCGCAGCAGAGGAATACGGTTTACAAATATTAAAAGCAAACATTCATGATTTTGCGAATAATCATACGCGATTTGCTGTACTGACGAAAGACGGACACCGTGTAAAAATAAATCAAACACCGACGTATGAAAAAACAAGTTTATTAATTACACTTCCTAGTGATTATGCTGGTGCACTTCATCAAGTTTTATCGGCTTTTGCGTGGAGAAAAATGAATTTATCTAAAATTGAATCGCGACCGATGAAAACGGGATTAGGTAATTATTTTTTTATTATCGATGTTGACCAACCGTATGACGACGTGTTATTTCCTGGAGTAAAAAAAGAGCTCGAAGTTCTCGGATGTAATGTAACCGTATTAGGTACATATCCTGTCTATCAAATGAAAGTATAATCATCTGTCCTGTAAAAAAAACGTCTAAAAAAATGACCTTTTCATCGAAAGGTCATTTTTATATATGGGCAACATATAAAAATGATGCAATAATGTTTCAACTTTTTTCATTTCATTGCATATGTTGATATAGAGTGAATCGCCCATAGATGAGAATGAAAGGAGCTTCGATTAATTTGAAAATTCATATTGTCCAAAAAGGTGAGACCTTATGGGAAATAGCTAAAAAATATGGCGTAGATTTTGAACAGTTAAAGCAATTAAATACCCAATTATCGAGTCCAGATATGATTATGCCAGGCATGAAAATAAAAATACCGAGTACGACAAAAACAGTCAAAAAAGAAGTACCCGTTAAAAAGACAAAGCTACCGAAGGACAAAGCCACTCCAAGTAAACTACCAAAGGAATTAAAGCCGATTACAATTAAAGAAGATGATGTCGTAAAGAAAAAAGAAGTCAAGCCTCAATTACCAAAAATGCCAGAAGTACCGCAATTACCTCAACTCCCACCAACACCTCAGCTACCATCGATGATGCAAGTTCCAAAAATGGAACAAGCAATGAATCAGTATACGACCATTAATTTTCCAAAAATGATGCCATCTATTCCAAAAGAAAAGGAAAAGCCTGTAATGAAAGAAAAACAAAAGCCCCCCGTCATGCCAATGATGCCAGCGCCACAGTTGCCACAACCAATGTGTCAACCGATGTATTTCGTACCTATCTGTTGCCATATGATCCATCCTTGTTGTTCTTCCATATCTCAGTCAATGCCAAGCACGATGTTTCATTCACCACCATCAGATTGTCACAAACATTGGAAACAAAAGCAAAGCCATCTGCCGAAAATGGAGATGTGTGACGAATCAATGGAAATGCCGGAAAAGCCTAAAAAACCGATGAAAAATCATAAACCACCATCGCTTCATCAGATGGGGTGTCCAAAGTATCCACCTTTCCAGTATCCAATGAGTGGACACGGTACTTCTTATATGCCACCTGTTCCAGTTGATCTAAAGCAACAACCACCGATGCCAATGCCGCCACTGTTTCATCCACATGTTAGTCCAACCCCATCAGGATATCCACCATTACGAAATGACGAGGACACATTAGAAAGTGAATAATTTAAAATATGGAGACGAGAGTCATCATCGTCTCTCTTCTTTTTTATATGAAGAAGGATTGCTTGAAATAACACAAATAACGTCTATTAATAAACATGTATATTATATAAGGACCGTTGATGACAGTGCTTTTATTTTAAAAAAACATCGTCATCAGAAAACGGTACTACAGCAGTGGAATTTTTTCGAACAATTGCCCATAAAAGCAGCTGTTCCTTTTGTAACTTTTCCAAATGACAAAAAAATAATTGATGACGGTTCTTTCTATTGGACGATATCCCCCTTTATCGAAGGAAGAAAATTAAATTATAACGATGATAAAGACCGTCAAGCTGCTGTGACAACAGTGAAAGATTTTCATGCCTCGAGTGAAAATATTCATCTCGCTCACCGAGTACGAAAGCCGATGACGGTCGTTCGTTGGTACCATCGCCTACAATCATTTAAACAGACTGAATTGATGTTTAACGAATTTGGTTTTAGCCACTTATATAATGACATTGTTCACATAGCGACAACATATTTACGGCAACTTACAAAGTTTCCGTGGTCGATGTATGAAACAAAAGCTCGAGTGCATGGAACATGGATTCACGGCGATGTCGCCTCGCATAACTTTATCCACAAAGAAGAGAAGACGTACTTAATCGATTTCGATTTGTTAACATGTACAACACAAATTTACGACTATATCCAGTTAGGTCAACGCTTTCTACCATATATTCACTGGGATCTCGATCAGTTATTAGCATATCAGATGGTAGAAGATGCATACATTGATCAATGGCTTTTTGCGATCTGTATTCCAACTGATGTGATGAGAGAATGGATGTATGTCGTAGCTAGAAACCCCGTCCGTTCACCTAAAACGTATTTATTAAAGATGGAAGAGGAATGGGCCCAAAGAAAATTATTTTTGCGAAATGTTCAATCCATGCTAAAATTAGTATATCTATGATAGGTGACAGTTTACAGAAAGGAGCGGCCGTATGGAACAAACAATTAATAACATCGTAAAGTGGTTACAGCAACATGTTCAGTCAGCAGGTGGAAAAGGTCTTTTAGTCGGTGTTAGTGGTGGCCTTGATTCTGCTGTCGTTCTCCATTTAATCAAGCGTGCTTTCCCAACTGATTCTTTAGCAGTTATCATGCCCTTACGAAGCAATCCTGTCGATATGAAACATGCTGAACAAGTCGTTCAAAGCTGTGCTGCCGATGCTTTAACAATCGACTTAACAAAAACACATGAAACGATGCAACGGGAAATAAACGATCAACTAGGTGACGCCTATCATCAAGGCGCAGGAAAAATGGCTGATGCTAATTTACGTGCTCGACTAAGAATGAGTACACTGTATACGATCGCGACTCATTACAATTATTTAGTCGTCGGAACAGACAATGCTTCTGAATATTACACCGGTTATTTTACAAAGCATGGGGATGGTGGAGTCGATTTACTGCCGATTGTCGATTTTACAAAAGGAGAAGTTCAACAGATGGCAAAGGTTCTCGGAGTTCCTGAAGAAGTGATTGATAAACAACCGAGTGCCGATTTATGGGAAGGTCAAACGGATGAACAAGAGATGGGTACAACGTACGAAAAAATTGATGCTTATTTAAAAGGGGAATCGATTCCAGAAGCTGATCGAAAACGGATCGAACAGATGCACAATCGTACACAACATAAGCGAGATCCAATCCCGATGTATACACGAAGTTAAATAAAATTTACCATGTGTATAAACGCTTCTCTTTCCCAAACTAACGGAAAAGGGAGGTCTTGCTCATGCGGGTAACTATTATGATATGCTTTATGATAGCGACCGTTGTAGGAGGTTGTACGGATCGTTTAGAGGAGCCACAAGCGGATGATAACAAAAACTCGTCTATACCATCTATTCGTTACGAAACGGTTGATGAACAAAAAGAACGACAAAGTGAACGTGAATCCCCTATAGAAAACCATTTGCAACGAAAAGATGTTGGTACAGAATATAAAAACAAAAGTATGTTATTACGTGATGAAGAAAATGAAATGATCGACAAAATTATGGAGCGTAAATGTATTAAGGAAGCACGAGTTGCTACATCCGATTACGATGTAATTGTTTCGCTCTTATTACGCGAAGGATACTCGGTTGAAACGATTCGCCGTAATGTTGAAGATGATGTTCGAGCAATTGCTCCACGCAAACAGGTAATTGTTTTTACAGACGAGTATCATTGGAATGGAATGGTTGAATTAAAACCAAAGCTTATCGATGCTCATTCAGAGGAAGAACGGGAAAACATGATTGTACAATTTTTAAATCAAGACAGCCATTCATCGTAATGGTTGTCTTTTTAGAGAATATTTTTACAAATATTTGTGTCCATTTATACGGTTACTTTATATAATCGGCTTTTTCTGATATAGTAAAAATGAAATTTCAGTGAGAGGAGAATGTCCCAATGGCTGGTCATTCCAAGTGGAGTAATATAAAAAGAAAAAAAAGTGCCCAAGATGCTAAACGTGGTAAAATATTTATGCGCCATGCTAGAAATATATATGTTGCCGCCAAAGAAGGTGGTGGGGACCCAGATATGAATCCAACGCTTCGAACGGCTGTTGAGAAAGCAAGAGACGATAATATGCCTAAGGGTAATATAAAACGTGCCATTGACAAAGCAACTGGAAAAATTGAAGGGTCAAATTTTGAAGAAGTGACGTATGAAGGTTATGGACCTGGTGGTATAGCTGTCATTGTGGAAGTATTAACGGATAATCGAAATCGAACGGCTGGTGAAATTCGCCATGCATTTACGAAAAATGATGGAAATCTTGGAGAAACAGGTAGTGTTGCTTTCATGTTTGATCGACAAGGCTATATTGTCATTTTAAATGAAGATGGAACAATTGATGAAGATGAGATAACATTAGCTGCACTTGAAGCAGGGGCAGAAGATATATTAGCTGAAGAAGACGGTGTATACGAAATTTTCACTTCCACTAATCAGTTTGGTGTCGTATGTGAAAAGCTAAAAGAAAACGGTTATGAACTTGAGGAAGCAGAGATTACGTATATTCCACAAACGTACACAACGGTCGAAGAAAAAGATGAAGAAAAAATGTTAAATCTTATTGAAATGCTTGAAGAAGATGAAGATGTCCAGGATATTCATCATAATTTAGAAGTGAGCAAATGAATGAACACTTCCATCGAGACGGATGGAAGTTTTATTTTGCATGCGAATACAAGTCCGCACACGAACGTGTGTAGTATGTTAAAATAGAAAAAGGTAGGTAGATGGAATGATTGCATATGTAAAAGGGAACTTGACAAGTATACAAGATAACGCAGTAATTGTAGATGTGAATGGGATCGGTTATGAAATTATTTGTCCGAACCCTTTTGATTTCCAATCATCTTTAAACCAATTTATTAAAATCCATACATATCATCATGTGCGAGAAGACCTTCAAGTGTTATACGGGTTTTCAAATGAAGATGAAAAATATTTGTTTATGAAACTTATTTCTGTTTCTGGAATTGGCCCTAAGAGTGCATTATCGATCTTAGCTCATGTAAATGTTTCAGAGTTTGTCAGTGCCGTCGAACGTGAAGATGATAAGTTTTTAACAAGTTTTCCAGGAATCGGTAAAAAGACAGCTCGACAAATTATTCTCGATTTAAAAGGAAAGTTAACGACATTGGTAGTCGTTACAGCTCCATCAACTTCAAGTTCTCAAGAAGATTCGGGTGTAGCTACCAGGCTGAAAGATGTACAACAGGCTTTAAAGGCGCTCGGCTATCGGGATCGTGAAATCGAAACAATCATTCCAAAGCTTCGTAAATATGAAACAGAAGAAACAGATGAAATGATTAAGAAAGCATTGTCATTACTCGTGAAAAACTAATGAGGGGGGAACATCGATGGAAGAGCGGATTGTAACAGGTGAATTACAGGAGCAAGATTCCACTGTAGAGCTCAGTCTTCGCCCCACAACATTAACACAATATATCGGTCAACATAAAGTAAAAGAAAATTTAAGTATTTTTATACAAGCAGCAAAAATGCGCAACGAACCACTTGACCACGTATTATTATATGGGCCACCAGGATTAGGAAAGACGACATTAGCTGCGATTATAGCTCATGAAATGGGCGTGCAATTTCGGTCGACATCAGGGCCAGCAATCGAGCGTGCTGGTGATTTAGCAGCAATTTTATCGTCATTAGAGCCTGGTGATGTTTTGTTTATCGATGAAGTCCATCGATTACCGCGGGCCGTCGAAGAAGTGTTGTATCCAGCCATGGAAGATTTTTTTCTAGACATTGTCATCGGTACCGGTCCTAGTGCTCGGTCGGTCCGGATCGATTTGCCACCGTTTACACTAGTTGGCGCAACGACAAAAGCTGGGTTATTATCTGCACCTCTTCGGGATCGGTTCGGGGTCTTAAGTAGGCTTGACTTTTATGAAATAGACGATTTATGTGCGATTATTGAACGAACGGCTTATGTTTTTGAAACGACAATTGCAAAAGAAGCAGCCGTTGAAGTAGCTCGTAGATCGAGAGGGACACCACGAATTGCTAATCGCCTATTAAAAAGAATTCGTGATCTTTCCCAGGTGAAAGGTGAGAACGAAATAAGCTTTGAAACGACCCGGCAAGCATTAGATATGTTGCAAGTCGATGATGCCGGGCTTGATCACATCGATCATAAATTACTAAAAGGTATCATTACTGGATTTAACGGGGGCCCCGTCGGTTTAGATACGATTGCGGCAACGATTCGTGAAGAACCACAAACCATCGAAGATGTGTACGAGCCATATTTACTACAAGTTGGCTTTATCCAACGGACTCCACGGGGAAGAGTCGTGACACCTAAAGCATATGAACATTTTGGTTTGAAAGCGAATGAAGAGCCATGAATATGGGGAAACTTTTTATACTCATCGGAATTACTTTCTTATTGATCGGAGCGTTGTGGACATTTATTGGGAAATTACCAGGAGATTTTACATTTAAACGTGGAAATGTCACCTTTCATTTTCCGCTGATGACATCCATTGTCATAAGCATTGTCCTATCACTCATTTTGTTCATTTTAGGAAAACTTCGTTAACGAGTTGGGAGATAGACGGATGAAAATAGAACATTTTGACTTTGATTTACCTGAAGAATTGATCGCGCAAACTCCGTTAAAGGAGCGAACGTCATCAAAGCTACTCGTCGTCAATCGACATACAAAAGAGATTGAACATCGCGAGTTTACACATATTGAAAACTATTTGCAAAAAGGGGATTGCCTCGTTCTCAACGATACTCGAGTTCTTCCAGCACGGTTATACGGAGTAAAAAAAGATACCGGAGCAAAAATAGAAGTTTTACTTCTTCATCGCATTGAAAACGATCGTTGGGAAGTTCTTATGAAACCGGCAAAAAAGGTAAAAATAGGGACAACGATTACTTTCGGTGAGGGTTTGCTTCAAGCAACTTGTACGGAAGTAAAAGAACATGGAGGTCGTGTGTTACAATTTGCGTATGATGGAATCTTTTATGAACTACTTGAGGAACTTGGCGAGATGCCTCTACCACCATATATTAAAAAACAATTACCTGAACAAGAACGTTATCAAACGGTTTATGCAAAAGAAAAAGGTTCAGCGGCTGCTCCAACGGCTGGACTTCATTTTACAACCGATTTATTAGAACAATTAAAGGCGAAGGGAATTACGATCGCTTACATTACTTTACATGTAGGGCTCGGAACATTTCGCCCGGTAAGTGTCGATCATATAGAAGACCATACGATGCATGCCGAGTTTTACAAAGTTTCGAATGAAACTGCAAAACTTTTGACATCTGTAAAGGAGAATGGCGGGCGAATTGTTGCAGTAGGTACGACGACTGCTCGCACCTTAGAGACAATCGTAAATGACCATGCAGGTATTTTCGTCGCTGCAAGTGGGTGGACTGATATATTCATTTATCCACCTTATAAATTTCAGGCGATTGATGGTCTGTTGACAAATTTCCATTTGCCAAAATCAACATTGCTTATGTTAATCAGTGCATTCGCCGGAAGAGAATTAGTCATGAAAGCTTATCAAGAGGCGATTGGTAAACGCTATCGTTTTTTTAGCTTTGGCGATGCGATGTTAATTTTATAGAAAAGGACGAATAGATGATGACACCTGTAACATATGAGCTTATTAAGACGTGTAAACAGACAGGAGCAAGACTAGGACGTGTTCATACACCTCACGGATCATTTGATACACCAACATTTATGCCGGTCGGTACATTAGCGACGGTTAAAACATTGAGTCCAGAGGATTTACAATCGCTGGATGCGAATATTATTTTATCGAATACGTATCATTTATGGTTACGACCTGGAGAGGACATTATTCGTGAAGCGGGTGGGCTTCATACGTTTATGAATTGGGATCGAGCGATTTTAACCGATTCAGGTGGTTTTCAAGTGTTTAGTTTAAGCAAGATGCGGGAGATTACCGAAGAGGGGGTTCATTTCCGAAACCACATCAGTGGAGAAAAATTATTTTTCTCACCGGAAATAGCTGTTGACATTCAACATGCACTCGGATCAGATATAATGATGGTCCTCGATGAATGTCCACCGTACCCCGCATCTTATGAATATATGAAATCCTCCGTTGAACGAACGTCAAGATGGGCGGAAAGATGTTTAATCGCTCATGAGAAGAGAGCTGATCAACAAGCGTTATTCGGTATTATTCAAGGTGGGGAATATGAGGATTTACGTAAACAGAGTGCAGAAGATTTATTGTCATTGGATTTCCCTGGCTATGCCATCGGCGGATTGTCCGTCGGAGAGCCGAAAGATATTATGTACCGCGTTCTCGAGCAGACGACACCGTTGATGCCTACTCATAAACCCCGCTATTTAATGGGAGTCGGCTCACCGGATTCATTAATTGAAGGATCGATCCGTGGTATTGATATGTTTGATTCTGTATTACCGACAAGAATTGCTCGTAATGGAACATGTATGACTTCTAATGGAAGATTGGTTGTAAGAAATGCGAAATATGCACGTGATTTTATGCCAATCGACGAAAATTGTGATTGCTATGTATGTAAAAACTATTCACGTGCGTATATTCGTCATTTAATTAAGTGTAATGAAACGTTCGGATTTCGACTTACGACTTATCATAACTTGTATTTTCTGTTAAAATTGATGGAGAACGTTCGGGAAGCGATTCGCGAAGATCGACTGAATGATTATAAACGATCATTTTTTGAGCAATATGGCTTTAATAAACCGAATGCAAAAAGTTTTTAGAAAAGGAGACTTGAACAATGGAAGCATTACCATCGATTATTATGCTCGTTTTGATGTTTGCGATTTTTTACTTTATTTTAATTCGCCCACAACAAAAACGTCAAAAACAAATTAGTGAAATGCAAGCGAAGTTACAAAAGGGAGATCCAGTCATTACGATGGGTGGATTTCATGGAAAAATTCATGCACTCGATGAAGACACAGTCGTCATTATTACAAAAGATGGAACAAAATTAACATACGATCGTGGAGCGATTCGTGAAGTAAAATCAAACGGATAAGGATGACAATGAAAGGGGCTGTCTAATAAGTCTATTCTTAACTTTAGATGGCTGATTTAAAAAGAGGCTGGGACAAAACTCTTTTAAAATGAATTAACCGCATGAAATCTAGTTTAAAAACCTTGATTTCATGCGGTTCTACTTTTATGATTTAATCAAAAATCAACTCATTTTTAACTTATGTCTCAGCCTCTTTTATTTTCACGTATTTAACTTACGTTTTATCCTTTTAGGACAAGTCTCTTTCGACGTTTGTAGAGAAGATCGTTAGACGACCTTGTAGGCTATGAACATCACTGATCCTCTCTGATAACGATATTTACCCCGATCATTCCACCGATAATTGCCGCTGTTATGAAGCCGATGTGATGTAGCGTCTGTTCCAAAGAAAATGGTTGCTGATAGCCTAAGTATTGAACAAAGAATGTAAAAATGGTGAACCCTAGTCCTGTTAGTCCACCAATGATCCAACCTTTTGCTTTACTTTTCGCTCCTGACACGACACCTCCAATAAATAGTGTAATCAGGCCGATGATGAGTGTTACCCAGGACAATGTCGGTTCATTAAATGATGAAAAACGAAGGAGCAAAGCTAATAAAAAACTAGCACCTAACATTAATCCAAAAATAATCGTCCACCCATACAATAACCCGAGAAATGGTTGCTGACGCATCAATTTACCTCCTCCTGAAGTCTAGTTAGTACATTATATTCTTCGAGTAAAAATATAGACGAAAAGTTTACACGAGCCTACTTTACATCCATTTGTTAATGAGTGGGATTTGTTTCAACTCTTCAGACGTAATAAACCTTAGAAGAAATAGAAACATAATATACACAATGAATAGTAGCGTCAAAATAAAGATAAACATAACGAGATGAGGGCCCCATTGTATATAAAACGTTTGGAGTACTTTACCAACTCCCCACGTAAGCACGAGGAGAAATACCATTTTACTTACATCTTTTATAGGAATATAGAAGCGAATTGCCCGATGCAGTGATGCAAGATGTAATAGAGTGACAAGAACGACACCGAACGACATCGAAATGGCGACCCCCATTATTCCAAATGTCGGATTTGAAGCGAGTAAAAAGAGTAAGGCATATTTGCACACATTACCGATGAGACTATTCCACATGGCAGGTTTAGCTAAATCAAGTGCTTGTAACGTTGACTGTAATGGAGCTTGTATATAAAGCAAGATGAAAAAAGGTGCCATAAATATTAAAAATTTACTTGCATTCGCTGTTCCGTACATATATGTTAAAATAGGTACAGAAAATAAAGATAACACAATTGTCGCTATTGCTCCTGAGGCAAACGATATTCGAATTGATTGATGAATGCGGTAATGGATTAATCGATGATTCCTTTTTGCTTCAGCTTCAGAAATCGATGGTACTAATGCGATGGATAAAGATTGTGTAATAAATGTCGGTAAAAATAATAACGGAAGAACATAACCGGTTAATTCACCATATTGCTTCGTTGCAAGTGTCGTTGATACTCCCGCAATGGCTAAGCTTTGGGCGACAATAATCGGCTCTAAAAAGTGAAAGAAAGAACCAATCATTCGACTACCTGTTGTAGGTAGAGCTATTGAAAATAAGTCTTTAACCGTTTGCTTACTTTTTTTCAAAAAAGAAAAAAAGTGATAGCGGACTTTAATCGTTTTCTTCCGTTTAAATTGGAACACCATGTAGACAAGAGAAGCCAACTCTCCTAAAATAACACTAAACATAGCACCTGCAGCAGCATATTCAATACCGAACGGCAGTAACATCTTTACGAAAAAAGCGACACAAGAAATACGGACGACTTGCTCGATAACGAGTGCGTAACTTTGTGGTTTCATATTTTGTTTCCCTTGAAAATATCCTCGTAAAACAGATGAAATTGCAATGATGGGCACAATCGGACTAATTGCCAAAAGCGGGAACAACGTTCGTTCATCGGTAAGTAAAGTTGTGGCAATAAACGGTGCTGCCACAACCATAGCACACGTAAAAATAATACTTGAGCACGCTGTTAAAAGCAGAGAAACGATGAGTATTTTTTTAACTTTCACTTCGTCATTCATTGCTTCGGCTTCAGATACGCGCTTGGAAATGGCGACTGGGAGCCCCATTTGCGTTAACGCTATGATTAGAAATAATGTAGGAAGTGCCATCATATAGAGTCCGACGCCTTCTTCACCCATTAGACGAGCGATGACTAAGCGATTGATAAACCCTAAAAAGCGGGTCGTCATACCTGCTACAATTAAAATGAGCGTACCTTGTAAAAAAGTTTGTTTAGACAATATCGACACCTTGCCTTCTCAAAAAATAAAAACTCATATACAATGATGTATATGCAATATAGTGGGTCAAGCATGACAAGAAGGTAGATTGTGAACGTTTAATGATAATTATTAGGAGGATGAAACTTGGAAGATCGACGAACGGCAGAGGAATGGAAATCATTTGTAACCCCGGCGTTACAATGTAAATTAAATGATTTTCATATGATGGGGTACACAAAAGTAACGGAGAAACAATTGTGGGACTGTTTAGTACACAACGTTTGGAAAAGTAACCCAAAGAAACGTTTACATGATATCGTCCACGATATTTTTCATCTCAGTCCGAACACATATATGAATGTGTTAACGTTGAATGCTTATCAAGAAGATGATTTACAGGCTTCGATCGCAGCTTTAGCGAATAAAAATGATGAGTCAAGTTAAGCTAAAGCGCTAAAGGAGGAACATGGACATGAAAAAAAGGGGCCGAATCGTTGCCTTTTTTACGATCGTTATAGCATTTTTTCTAACGATTGGGTTTACAGTAACTGGAATTACAAAAGACATAAAGTTAGGATTAGATCTTCAAGGTGGATTTGAAGTTTTATATGAAGTAGAACCGATTGATGAAAAGCAAGAAGTGACGAGAGATTTGCTCGAAGGTACAGTACAAACATTGAATGATCGGGTAAATCGACTCGGTATTAGTGAAGCGAATATTGATATTGAAGGAGAAGATCGAATTCGCGTCCAATTAGCGGGTGTTGAAAATCAGACAGAAGCCCGAGAAATGCTAGCTACCTCTGCAACGTTATCTTTTCGTGATGTAGATGATAACAAATTACTCGACGGTTCTGATGTGAAAGAAGGAAGTGCTAAACAAGATTTTAATCCAGAAACGAATCAACCGATTGTAACGTTACAATTAAAAGACGCTCAAAAATTTGCCGATGTTACAACTAAAATTAAAGAAAGAGGAGTACCAGATAATCTATTAGTTATTTGGATGGATTTCCAAGAAGGGGATTCCTATAAGGAAGAAGCGACAAAGGAAGATCCGAAATTTGTCTCTGCTCCGAGTGTAAGAGAAACATTAAATACAACCGACGTCATGATCGAAGGAGATTTTACGATTGAATCGGCTACATATCTCGCAGATATTATCAATTCAGGATCTCTTCCTGTTCATATGAATGAATTATATTCAACTTCTGTCGGTGCTCAGTTCGGTGAGCAGGCCTTGAATAAAACGGTTTTTGCTGGTTTTATTGGGATTGGGCTTATCTTTTTATTTATGCTTGTCGTTTACCGTTTTCCGGGCTTTATTGCGGCGATTAATTTAAGTATTTACATATATTTAATTTTATTCGTTTTCGAATTGATGAACGGTGTGTTGACATTGCCAGGAATTGCGGCCCTTATATTAGGTGTTGGTATGGCAGTTGATGCGAATATCATTACCTTTGAACGAATTAAGGAAGAATTGCGACGTGGTAAATCTGTGCTGGCAGCATTTAAAGCGGGATCAAAGAACTCATTTGTAACAATTGTTGATGCAAACGTAACGACACTGTTAGCTGCAGCGATTTTATTTTACTTTGGGACAAGCTCTATTAAAGGTTTTGCGACAATGCTCATTGTTAGTATACTCGTCAGCTTTTTAACGGCGGTATACGGCACACGATTGCTGTTAGGATTTTGGGTAAAGAGTCGCTTGTTAGATAATCGTTTCGGTTGGTTTGGGGTTAAAAAGGAAGAAATAAAAGATCTTGCCGACACAACCGAAGAGGAACCGAAAGTCTTTAACCGTGCTTTAAATATCGTAAAACATCGGAACAAATTTTATACGATGACGTCAATACTTGTCATCTTAGGTGCGTTATCTTTAGTAATCTTTAAGCTAAATCCTGGAATCGACTTTACGAGTGGTTCGCGAATTGAAATTTTAGCGGATGAGCCGATATCGACGGAAGAAGTTGATAAAGGATTAACCGAACTTGGTTTAGAAGCGAAAGCAATTGTCATTTCTGGTGAAAAAAATGATACGGCTGTTACAAGATATGATATTGTACTATCAGAGGACAAAGTTGCAGAAGTAAAAGAGTACTTTCAAGATCGATATGGACACGAGCCAAGTGTTAGTGTAGTCTCGCCAATCGTAGGTGAAGAACTTGTTAAAAATGCGATTTATGCTTTGGCAATCGCTGCTGTTGGAATGATTATTTATGTTACATTGCGCTTTGAGTTCTTTTTTGGAATTACAGCAATCATCGCTTTGTTGCATGATGCGTTTATCATTTTAGCTGTATTTAGTATCGCACGTATTGAATTTGACGTGACGATTGTGGCGGCTATTTTAACCATTATCGGTTATTCGATTAATAATACGATTGTCGTCTTTGACCGCGTGAGAGAAAATTTACGGAAAGAAAATAAGCAAGTTACATCGTTTAAGAAGTTGGCACGGATTGTTAATCGAAGTATTGTTCAAACATTTACACGCAGTATAAATACGTCACTTACGACATTAATCGCTGTTTTAGCATTTCTTTTCTTAGGTGCCGAATCAATTACAGGGTTCGCCATTGCTCTTACAATCGGCATCATTGCTGGAACATATTCATCACTCGTTTTAGCAGCACAGTTATGGTTGTTGTGGAGAGGTAAAATGCTCGATAGAAAACCCGTCGATTTTAGAAAGAAAAAGCGTGTGAAAGGTCCACAAGTTTAATCTGTGCAATCAATCACTACTCAACGGATGTAAAATGAACATATGATTATAAAATGGGCTGTTCTAAAAAGGATAAAATTTAAGTTGAAAACACGAAAACAAAAATCCAAAACATTGCTAAATCAATGTTTTGGATTTTTTAGATTGCCCACCTACAGTGTAATATAGCATTATTGGAATAGGTGAACAGATGTATATCATTAAAAGCATCAATAGGATGAGGATAGGAACTTCTCATTGCTCCCCTTCACACTCTTTTGTATAATAGATGGGTCAGGAGTGGTTTTATGCTAGATAGTCAATCAAATTGGAAGTTTATTAAACATATAAATGATTCATTGGACGATACGCTTCACCATTCCCCTTTAATTCATGAACTATTACAGCAACGAGGTATTTATACAGAGAATGAAGCAGAATCGTTTTTAAATCCAAATATAAAAAATTTACATTCTCCTCAACGAATAGAAGGGATTGAAAAAGCTTCTGAACGTGTTCACGAAGCCATTCAATTAGATGAGAAGATTCTTATCTACGGCGACTATGACGCAGATGGTGTTTGTTCAACAGCGATTTTAATGCAAACATTACGGGAGCTCGGTGCTCGTTGTGATTTTTATATTCCGAATCGATTTACAGAAGGGTATGGACCGAATGAGCAAGCTTTTAAAGATGCTGCTCAAGCAGGTGTTGACGTCATTATAACCGTAGATACAGGCATTGCTGCTATACATGAAGCTGAAGTAGCTCATAAGGTTGGAATCGATTTAATCATTACGGATCACCATGATGTTCAACAACATCTCCCAAGTGCTTATGCCATCATACACCCGAATCTATCCCCGAATTATCCGTTCAAAGAATTAGCTGGAGCTGGAGTAGCTTTTAAATTTGCTGAACATCTATTAGGCTATTTTCCAGAACAGTTATTGGATTTAGTCGCCATTGGGACGATAGCAGACTTAGTTCCTTTACGTGATGAAAATCGCATTCTAACTTATCATGGGTTAAGAAAAATATGGAAAACGAACAGGCCAGGCTTACAAGCTTTGAAAAAGAACTGTAATCTTTCCCATCAAGTGACAGAGGAAGATATCGGGTTTAAAATGGGTCCGCGCTTAAACGCAGCTGGGCGCTTACAAGATGCGGATATAGCTGTTCATTTATTAGTAACAGATGACGTTCAAGAAGCTGAGCACATAGCCGATGTTATTGAACAATTAAATATCGAACGTCAACAGATGGTCACACAAATTGTTAAAGAAGCCGAGCAAATGGTTGATGTGACGAAACAAAAAGAAGTTATTATCGTTGGTAAAGAAGGTTGGAATGAAGGTGTGTTAGGAATTGTCGCATCCCGGTTAGTTAATACATTTCACCGACCAGCTATCGTTTTAGCAATTGATAAAGCGACTGCTGTTGCGAAAGGATCCGCCAGAAGTATTCCCGCCTTTCACTTATTTGACAATTGTATGGAAGTGAAAGATCTTTTTACAAGCTTCGGCGGACATGCCCAAGCGGCTGGGATGACGTTGCCAGTTGAAAATATTCGAGCGTTGCAAGCTGCTCTTAATGACCGGATGAATGAAAAGTTAACAGCAGATGATTTCAAACAGACGATTGAAATTCATCGAACACTTTCAATTTCTGAAATTGACGAAGCTCTCGTACGAGAAATTGAACAGCTAGCTCCCTTTGGAATCGGTAATCCGAAGCCTCTATTTCACGTAAAGCATGTACCTAATTACATCCGCCAACTTGGGGCATTAAAAAATCATTTAAAAATTCACTTTAATGACACGGATTCAAGACTTGAAGGAATTGGTTTTGGTATGGGCGATTTACATAGTTACATAGCGCCAGAAACACCCGTCTCTATTGTTGGAGAACTTGGAATTAATGAATGGAATGGGAAGCGAACGGTGCAAATGATTATTGAAGATATAAAAGTTGATCAATGGCAATTATTTGATCATCGCGGCAGAAAGCTTAACGACTTACAATCACACATTCAGCCGAACAAACGGGTTGTTGCTGTGAATAGCAGTGGACATTCAACAATCGGTCATTTATCAAATGATGTAAAACAACTGATGTATGATGATGACTTACGTTCAATTACAGAGGCAGATACATTGCTTTTATTTGATTTGCCCCCTACCTTAAATACGTTAAAACAAATTGTTCAACTTGTTAAACCAACGAATATTCATGCTTGTTTTTATATTGAGGAAAGTACATATTTAGCGCCAATGCCTTCCCGAAAAGATTTTAAATGGCTGTATGTCCAGATTTATAAGCGGAAACAGTTGCACGTAAATAATGAATTGCCAATGATTATGGATGCTAAAAATTGGTCAAAAGAGTATGTGCACTTTATGATTAAAGTATTTTTAGAATTACAATTTGTCGTGTATGATCAAGGTGTACTCACACTGCATCCATCACCTGTGAAACAAGATTTATCATCATCTAAAACATATCAAGAGCGCATCAATCAAGCAACGATCGAAAAAACATTGTATTATTCTACGTATGACGATTTAAAACAGTGGTTTGAAGATTGTATGGTAGATATAGCACCGAAGGAGGAAGTGACATATGGATTATAAAAAATATATAAAAATCGTTAAAGATTGGCCACAAGAAGGCGTTGAATTTAAAGATATTACTCCGCTTATGGATGATGGAGAAGTATTTAAATCTGCGATAAATGAAATTGTTACGTATGCAAAAGAGAAAAAAGCTGACATCGTGGTTGGTCCTGAGGCGAGAGGGTTTATTATCGGTTGTCCGGTATCCTATGCGTTAGGAATCGGCTTTGTTCCAGTCCGTAAAAAAGGAAAATTACCCCGTGAAGTCATCGAGATCGATTACGGTTTAGAATATGGGGAAAATGTTCTAGCCATTCATAAAGATGCTATTCAACCAGGTCAACGCGTTTTAATTACAGATGACTTGCTCGCAACAGGTGGTACAATAGAAGCGACGATTAAACTCGTAGAACAGCTCGGTGGAGTAGTTGTTGGCTGTGCATTTTTAATCGAGTTAACATACTTAAATGGCATGGATAAATTGGATGGCTATGATGTGTTCACTTTAATGCAGTATTAAATGTAATCGATGTAATCACGAGGGAACAGGAAATAAATATCGCTTTTTCGAATGGTTTGTAGACGATATGTATGTGTCAACAAACTACAGATTCATATTAGCGAGTGAACAATCTGTCATTTACTTGTTCCCTTTTTATTAAATGTATAAACAACTCGACACTATTTTGTCTTCTGTTATTCGTCAGACTATTCTGTCATTTAGAAAAGGAATGTTTTTTCCTTTACATTTTGTTCGAAATTTTTGATACTAAGAGAAAGCATGTTCATTAGGAAGCTTAATAGAACATCCTCTACAATAGATAAAGGTGATTATTGAATGGCTACAGAAAAAATTATAACTATAGGAAATATCATAGACAGGGCTCGCGTATATCTTTCAGAAGATGATGTGTTGCTTATTCAACGTGCCTATGATTATGCCAAAGAGGCACATGTCGATCAATATCGTAAATCTGGCGAAGCCTACATTGTTCACCCCGTACAAGTGGCGGGTATTTTAGTAGATTTACACATGGATCCGGTCACGATTGCTGGGGGTTTTTTGCATGATGTCGTAGAGGATACGGACGTAACACTTGAAGACTTAGAAGAGGTATTTAGTGAAGAAGTTGCTATGCTCGTCGATGGTGTAACAAAACTAGGAAAAATTAAATATAAATCAAAAGAAGCTTTACAAGCTGAAAATCACCGTAAAATGTTTGTAGCGATGGCTAAAGATATCCGAGTTATTTTAATTAAACTAGCAGATCGTTTACATAACATGCGGACGTTACAATATTTACCACAAGAAAAGCAACGAAGAATTTCAAATGAAACATTAGAAATTTTTGCACCGCTTGCTCATCGATTAGGGATTTCGACAATCAAATGGGAATTAGAAGATATCGCTCTACGTTATTTAAATCCTCAACAATATTATCGCATCGTTCATCTGATGAAACAGAAACGAAATGAGCGTGAAATATATATAGAGAAGGTTATTCAAGATGTCGATCGACAGTTGAAAGGAGTAAACATTGAGGCAGAAATATCAGGTCGGCCGAAACATATTTATAGCATTTATCGAAAAATGAAAAAACAGAACAAACAGTTCAATGAAATTTATGATTTACTTGCCGTTCGAATTATTTTGAACAATATAAAGGACTGTTATGCTGTTTTAGGAATCATTCATACGTGTTGGAAGCCGATGCCTGGACGATTTAAGGATTATATCGCTATGCCGAAGCCAAATTTGTACCAATCACTCCATACGACCGTTATTGGACCGAAGGGTGAGCCGTTAGAAGTGCAAATTCGTACGAAAGAAATGCATGAAATCGCTGAGTACGGTATTGCTGCACATTGGGCTTATAAAGAAGGGAAGCAAGCGAAAGATAAGCAATTTGAAGAAAAATTGACATGGTTTAGAGAAATATTAGAATGGCAAAGTGAAACGAATGATGCAGAAGAATTTATGGAGTCATTAAAAATAGATTTATTTTCGGATATGGTCTATGTTTTTACGCCTAAAGGCGATGTAATTGAATTACCATCAGGATCTGTCCCGATTGACTTTGCGTACCGTATTCATACAGAAATTGGGAACCAAACCGTTGGGGCAAAAGTGAATGGAAAAATGGAAACACTTGATTATACGTTAAAAAACGGTGATATAGTCGAAGTGATGACGTCGAAGCATTCGTACGGTCCATCTCAAGATTGGTTGAAAATTACCCAAACTTCAAAAGCTAAAAATAAAATTAAACAATTTTTTAAAAAGCAACGCCGCGAAGAAAATGTTGCAAAAGGTAAGGAGCTTGTCGAAGAAGAAATTAGAGCATTTCATATCGAGCCGAAAGAAGCTTTGACACCAGAGAACTTAGAGCGTGTGTATAAAAAATTTAACTTCTCCAATGAAGAAGATATGTACGCGGCTGTCGGGTATCAAGGTATTACTGCAGCAGCCATTGCGACGAGACTAACAGAGAAAATCCGTCAATCCAAACAGGTGGAACAAGATTGGAAAAAAGCCATTGAAGAAGTAAATAATGATGGAAAAGAAAAACGAAGTAAAAAAGATTCAGGTGTTAAGGTGGAAGGAATCGATAATTTACTCATTCGTTTATCTAAATGTTGTAATCCAGTTCCAGGTGATCAAATCATCGGTTACGTCACAAAAGGCCGTGGTGTTTCGGTTCATCGGAAAGATTGTCCAAATGTGCAAACAGAAGAAGCGAAAGAACGTTATTTACATGTTGAATGGGAAAAGTATCCGTCCGAGGAAAATAAATATCATGTCGACTTGGAAATTTCAGGATATGATCGTCGTGGTTTATTAAATGATGTTCTCCAAGCCGTCAATGAGTCGAAAACAAATATTACGCATGTGAATGGACGTACAGATCGCAACAAAACAGCCGTCATTCAATTAACGATTTTAATTCATAATACAGATCACCTGCGTAGAATTGTCGATCGAATTAAGCAAATTAAAGATGTTTATACGGTTACTCGTACAATTCAATAATCGATGTTATATTAATCATATTTCAAATTTTAGTTGGAGGAGATTGGACGTTTATGAGAGCAGTTATTCAGCGAGCAAGAGATGCACGTGTAACAGTTGATGGACAAATAACAGGCGAAATTGAACACGGATTTGTCGTTTTATTAGGAGTTACTCACGATGATACGATTGAAGATGTCGACTATTTAGTTCGTAAAATCGCCCATTTACGCGTATTTGAAGATGAGCAGCAAAAAATGAATCTTTCTTTGAAAGATGTCGCTGGAAAAGTTTTATCTATTTCCCAATTTACGTTATATGGAGATACGCGCCGTGGCAGACGGCCGAGCTTTGCTAAAGCCGCACCACCAAAACAAGCAAACGAACTGTATGAAATGTTTAATGATCGTCTCCGAAAAGAAGGCGTTCATGTAGAAACAGGACAGTTTGGTGCTATGATGGATGTTCGTTTAACGAATGACGGACCCGTTACATTTGTCATTGATAGTAAGCAGTGAGAAAGCTACATTCCTATTACTTGGAACTGTTTTAGTTGTCTGTGTAAAATAAACGAGCAAACGAACAAAAAAAGAAGATGTATAAGGCAATTTTAGAAAGTGAAGGAGCGGAACGAAAGCACATCAGCTCGAGAAGTATTTGTTGATGATAAAATGGATAGGTAATTCAATGGTGTTTATGTGTCAAGAAATCTTGTCAGAAAAACGGGCTGACGACGACTTGACGAATGATAATTTTATCGTGGAGATTTTTCGTATATTGAAGAAAACTTAGAATTTATTATACAAATGATGCCAACAGGAAATTATGAATGTGAGAGCAACAAACATGGAATTGACATTGATTTTAAATAACGAGTAAAAAAGGTAGCTTGCGATGTTGACTCTTTTTTGCGCTTATAAATCTCTTGCATCGTTCATAAAAGGTTGAAAATAGGTAAACCTATGAAGGATTTGGAGGAGGTAAAGATAATGCGTAAGCATGGCAAGCATTGGCAAACTTATATAAATAAAAACACGTTTAATATCGACTTTCATCGGTTTATCGAGCTTAAGGAGACGTTAAATCATATGGAAATCGCCCAGGAGCTCGGCATATCATTAGGAGAAGTGAAAGCATTGAAGAAAAAAATGGAGTAAAACTTGACAAATGAACGAGCTTTCCTTATGATAATAATCATTCTAGATGAATTATTTCATCGGATATTTTTGAATAAAGGTACATTTGTTGACGGAAACAGTAATTAACTTCAATTCGTTCAGAGAGAAAATGTCAGAGGCTGTAAACATTTTCCGAGATGGGTTAATGAAGGACATTCCAGAGAATTTATATTGAAACGTCTCGTTCAGTGATAGACTGTGATGGAGTAGGTATAGACGTATGGCAGGCGTTAACTGTATCGAGTGAATGCTTAAAAAGCATTAACAAGGGTGGCAACGCGAGTGAACTCTCGTCCCTATCATTTTAAGGGATGAGAGTTTTTATATGGTTGAAATTATATTTTTTGCTATTGGAGGAGGGGCAACAATGAAGATGAACGCACCGAGAGGTACCGTAGATATATTACCAGAAGAAGCGGCAAAGTGGCAGTACATAGAGAGTAAACTAAAAAATATATGTGATCGGTATCATTATCAAGAAATACGTACACCTATATTTGAGCATACGGAAGTGTTTCAGCGTGGAGTCGGTGACTCAACGGATATCGTCCAAAAAGAAATGTATACATTTGAAGATCGAGGTGGAAGAAGTTTAACATTACGACCGGAAGGAACAGCTTCCGTCGCAAGAGCATTTGTACAAAATAAATTGTACGGAAGTCCCAATCAACCTGTTAAGCTGTATTATTTCATGCAATTGTTTAGGTATGAACGGCCACAACAAGGTCGGATGCGACAGTTACATCAATTTGGCGTAGAAGTGCTTGGTAGTGCCTCGCCTGCTGTTGATGCAGAAGTGATCGATTTAGCAATGACGTGTTACAAAGAACTTGGACTTACATCTTTAAAATTAGTCATCAACTCATTAGGTGACGAAGAAAGTCGTACCAATTACCGAAAAGCTTTAATTGAACATTTTACGCCACATCAAGAACAATTGTGTCAAGATTGTCAGAAACGACTTACGCAAAATCCATTACGTATTTTAGATTGTAAAAAGGACCGAAATCATCCGGCTATGGAGCAGGCCCCATCGATTCTTGAGTATTTAAATGAATCGTCAAAAAAGTATTTTGAACAAGTGAAAGAATATCTTACAATAATGGGAATTGAGTACACAGTTGATCCGAATCTTGTCCGAGGACTTGATTATTATAACCATACGGCTTTCGAAATTATGAGTGAAGCAGAAGGGTTTGGAGCGATTACAACGTTAACGGGTGGAGGAAGATATGACGGATTAGTCGAAGATTTAGGTGGCCCACAAACTCCTGGAATCGGTTTCGGTATGGGAATTGAGCGATTGCTCATGGCGCTTGAAGCAGAAGAGATAGACATCCCAGTAGAAAAGCAATTGGATTGCTATTTCATCGCCGTTGGTGAAGAGGCAGACAAGCAATCTGTTGCTCTCGTTCATGAGTTGCGGAAAAATGGTCTCCAAGTTGACAAAAATTATTTACAACAAAAAATGAGAGCACAATTCAAAGCTGCCAATCGACTCCAAGCGAAATATGTTTTAATTTTTGGAGAGAACGAACTAGAAAAAGATGTGATCGAAGTGAAAAATATGGCAACGGGTGAACAAGAAGAAGTGCCCTTGAACAAGATCGTTGAAATTATGAAAAGTAAGCTGTCGGGAGGAAAGAATAATGAGTAAGCGAATATTTGCTGGAGTGTTGCGAGACACTCATGTGAATCAAGAAGTTGTACTGAAAGGTTGGGTCCATAATCGCCGAGATTTAGGCGGTGTTATTTTTATTGATTTACGTGATCAATCAGGAATTACGCAAGTTGTTTTTAATCCAGAGCATTCAAAGGAAGCGCTCGAAATTGCTGACAAAGTCCGTAGCGAATTTGTCATTGAAGTTAAAGGTAAAGTTGTTCAACGTGATCCATCTACGGTTAACCCAGCGCTTAAAACAGGAAACATAGAAGTAGTTGCAACACATATTGCTATTTTGAATATAGCAAAAACGCCACCATTCGCTATTGACGAAAGAGATGTATCTGTAGATTTGCGCTTGAAATATCGTTATCTTGAATTACGTCGTCAAGAAATGCAAGAAACATTTAAAATGCGTCATGAAATTACACAAGCCGTGCGTAATTTTTTAAATGAAAGTGGCTTTTTAGAAATGGAAACACCGATTTTAACGAAAAGTACCCCCGAAGGAGCTCGTGACTATCTCGTGCCAAGTCGTGTCCATCAGGGAGAATTTTATGCCTTACCACAGTCGCCGCAACTGTTTAAACAGTTGCTTATGATGAGTGGTTTTGAAAAATATTATCAAATCGCTCGTTGTTTCCGCGATGAAGACTTACGAGCAGATCGTCAACCGGAATTCACGCAAATCGATTTAGAAACATCGTTCATGACGAGTGATGAGATTATGGAAATAACCGAGCGCATGATGCAATACATAATGAAGCAAGTTAAAGGGATTGACATTCCATTACCTCTACCTCGAATGCCTTATCAAGAAGCGATGGAAAGGTTCGGTTCAGATAAGCCAGATACGAGATTTGGTTTAGAATTAATTCACGTTACCGATATCGTCGCCAATTCAGCTTTCAAAGTGTTTCAAGGTGCGGTCGCCGATGGTGGAAAAGTGTGTTTGTTAAATGTAAAAGGAGAAGCGAACAACTTTTCTCGAAAAGATATCGATCAATTAACAGAAGATATTAAAGTATACGGAGCGAAAGGGTTAGCGTGGTTAAAGATTGAAAAGGGCGATGTTACCGGTCCAATTGCGAAGTTTTTGTCAGACGAAGAGAAAAGCGGTATCATGGAACGTGCTGAAGCAACAAACGGTGACTTATTATTATTTGTTGCTGATAAAACGTCCATAGTCTATGATAGCCTCGGAGAATTGCGACTGATGCTCGGGAAATCATTACAATTGATTGATGAATCAGTATTTAACTTTTTATGGATCACGGATTGGCCGTTACTTGAATATGATGAAAAGGAAAAAAGATACGTAGCTGCTCACCATCCATTTACGATGGCACATCCAGATGATTTGGATAAATTGGCAACAGAGCCAGAGAACGCTCGGGCGATTGCCTATGACATCGTTTTAAACGGATATGAACTCGGTGGAGGTTCTTTACGTAATTATAAGCGTGAACAACAAGAAAAAATGTTTGATGTGCTCGGTTTTTCAAAAGAGTCTCGAGAAGAACAATTCGGCTTTTTTCTAGAAGCGTTAGAACATGGAGCACCACCACATGGCGGAGTCGCTCTTGGGCTCGATCGAATGGTTATGTTACTTGCGGGTCGTAAAAACTTACGGGATACCATACTCTTCCCGAAAACGGCTTCTGCTACCGACTTATTGACAGATGCTCCAAATGAAGTAAGTGAACAGCAGTTAAACGATCTTTCTATTCAAGTCTTAGAAAAATATGATTAAACAATCACTTTGTTTATAAAATGTAACATATGTTAAGAAACTGTTATAGAGAGGCATATTGAAAAATCATCTTTAATATGGTAAAATAACTTTACAAACAATGATAAGACAAGAGAAATCCTGATGTGTGCGTCTATTCAATACATTTTGACCGAACACCTATAAACTTGGGAACCCGAACCGTTTTTATGCGGCGTACATGCCTTGAAGGAAGAGGACGTACAAACCATAAAACAGGGTACCCACCTGCCGAGAGCGGGATCAAAATTATCATATAGACGGCACTATTGGGATTGTACATAAGACAGACGGTAAAATCGGCTCACGTATAATGGAGCCGATTTTTAACTTTAAAAAGAGATACATAAAAGGGGCGTTACAAATGAAACTTATCAGTTTTAAATTGTTGAAAGATTCCACTGATTACAAAATTGGCTGTCTCGTTGACGATCAAGTGATCGATATTCAAAAAGCACATAAAAAATATGTTGCGGAAAAAGAAAAAGTAACCTTATTAGATGGCGAGGACAAACTGTTACCATCTGACCCATCAACTTTCTTTTCATTAGGGATTCCAGCGATTCATCAAGCTAAAAAAGTTTGTAATTATATAGTGAATACAAAGGATGAAAAACAAGAAGCATTATTTAATAAAGACGATATTTCCTTATCAAATCCAGTGCCTTCCCCGTCAAAAATCATTTGTGTTGGGCAAAACTATAAGGAGCATGTATCTGAAATGGAGAGTGATATTCCTGAATTCCCCGTGTTGTTTGCGAAGTTTACGAATGCTTTAATCGGACCAGAAGATGCGATTAGAAAGCCTTCGATAACGAATCGACTCGATTATGAAGTTGAACTCGCCGTTGTGATCGGAAAAGAAGCATGTAACATTTCAAAAGAAGAAGCTTATGAATACGTTGCAGGCTATACGATTGCTAATGATACGTCTGCTCGGGACTTGCAGAAACAAACCCCGCAATGGTTGCAAGGTAAAACATTGGATCAGTCGACTCCAATTGGTCCCTGGATTGTTACTCCAGATGAAATTGGTGATCCATCGAATTTGTCGATACGTTCATCTGTGAATGGAGAAATTCGTCAAGATTCGAATACACGCCATTTTATCTTTGATATCCCATATTTACTGGCATACATTTCGAAAATTATGACACTCTCTCCAGGTGATCTCATCTTAACAGGCACTCCTGAAGGTGTTGGTTTTGCGATGGATCCTCCACAGTTTTTAACGGAAGGGGATCGCGTAACGCTGGAAATTGAAAAGATTGGTATGATGGAAAACGAGGTTGTTGTTCGCTAATAAATCGTATGAGTGACTGGATTACATCGTGTTCTATACAAGAGGTTGTTTAAAAGGATAAAACGTAAGTTAAAAACGCATGCAAAAACAAAAATCCAAAACATTGATTAATCAGTGTTTTGGATTTTTGGCTAGGTATCTGAGGTAAAGAGTTGAATTGCCTTATATAACCTTTATAGCTATTGTTCTAATCCGAACAAACAATTAATTCGACCCTTCGATCACTTGTTCGAGGTTTCCATTTTTGTCCATTCGAAATGAAGGAGCTTTTAGCGAACCTGTATCTTCGAGCACGGTCATTTTTCTAGCTCGATCCATAATTTGTACGAAAACTTGATAATCTTCTTTAATCGTTTGCAGTTGCTTTCTCGTTTGTGAAAGTTCCTTTTCTAGTTTTGAAATCTGTTGCTTTAACATGTCATTTTCTCTTTTTGTTTCATCAAGTGTCATTCTCGATTGAGTGGAAAGAGAGAAATCTTTTTTCAATTGATTTAAAAATTGAATAACCGTATCCAATGTTATGGTCGAATGATTATTGGTGATCGAATCGATTGCATTGTCTACGTAATGTTGTGAGACAGAAGCAATCGATTTTCGTTTCGCTTTCCTTTTCTTTTTTTCCAATGATCGTTTCTTTTCTTTCCGTTGTCTTTTTGCCAGTTCAATAGCATCGATATACTTTTTACGTATTTCAGCATTCCAGCGAAACCCACATGCCGCTGAAGTACGGTTTAATTTGTCACCAACTTCCTCAAATGCATTTAACTGTGTACTACCTTCCCGTATATGGCGCAATACAGTTTCTGCTAACAATAAATCATCTTCGTGTGACCATGCATCTTGTCTAACTTTAGCCAATTCGTCCATCTCCTTTTCCTATTACAGCGTTTTATAGATTTTGTAATGAATAATGGAAGATTGTGTAAACGCATGGGTATGTAACCCCTGTTTATAGTAAGTAAACTACAAGAGACTCTTCCTAGAACTATTACATTTGTTTCTTGTAAAAAGTTCTGCTCAACTAACGTGTAATATCGTATGTGATTGCTTTGAAAAAGCACCTTTATTCATAAGTTTATCCGTTTAGAAAGGGAATTATACATGAGTTTATCGCTTACGTCATGACAAGATGTTCACTTGCTATAGGTGTAAAAATGGCTCGTTATCGTTCTAGTAAATAGAGGTTCAAAGCCATTATTTCAAGTTGCATAACTAATCTATGGCTGGGTTATTTGTTAGCATCAGATTTAATTTTTTCATAAACTTGTTTCATTGCTCGTTCAAACTTGCCTGTTTTTTTCGGGATATAGTATTGTTTGTTTACTAATTCATCCGGTAAATATTGTTGTGGCACCCAACCGCTTTCGGAGTGATGTGGGTATTTATATTCAACGCCTCTTCCTAGTGATTTGGCCCCTTTATAATGGGCATCTTTAAGGTGTAAAGGAACTTCGCCACTTTTTCCAGAGCGAATATCTTTTAAAGCAGCATCTAAAGCTTTATACGCTGTATTTGATTTTGGTGATAAGCTTAGTTCGATGACGCAAACAGCAAGTGGAATGCGCGCTTCTGGAAAACCTAATCGCTCAGCCGCTTCAACGGCAGCGATTGCTCGTGGTCCTGCTTGCGGATTTGCTAGGCCAATATCTTCATAGGCGATAACAATCATTCGACGGGTGATACTCTCTAAATCTCCTGCTTCAATTAAACGTCCTAAATAATGCAATGCCGCATCGACATCACTTCCCCGAATCGACTTTTGAAAGGCAGATAAAACGTCGTAATGAGCATCACCGTCCTTATCATGTGAAAAGCTTTTCTTTTGCATACATTCTTCGGCAACGGATAAAGAAATAACAATTTCACCACGTTCATTTTCAGGTGTTGAAAAAACGGCTAATTCCAATCCATTTAAAGCTGCTCGCATATCTCCATTCGCACTTGTTGCTAAATGTTCAAGTGCATCATCGGTGAGGACAATGTGATGTGCGCCTAATCCATTTTCCCGGTCTGTTAGTGCCCGTTGAATGGCTGTTTTCATATGATCCGTTGATAACGGGAATAATTCAAATAAATGGCAACGACTTCTAATCGCTGGATTAATCGAATGATAGGGATTACTCGTCGTACAACCAATTAAAGTGATTAAATTACTTTCTAAGTGTGGAAGAAGAAAGTCTTGTCTCGCTTTATCTAAGCGGTGAACTTCATCAACAATTAAGACGACGTGTCCTGACATTTTTGCCTCTTCAACGACAATTTCCATATCCTTTTTTCGGTCGACGACAGCATTGAGCATGCGAACTTGTAAGTTTAGACTTTTCGCCAACGCAATCGCCATCGACGTTTTTCCAGTCCCTGGTGGACCAAACAATATCATGGAAGCTAAGCGTTTTGCTTGAATCATTCGATGAACAATTTTATTTGTACCGACAAGATGTTCTTGTCCAATGATTTCATCGATATGTGAAGGTCGCATTCGAAATGCGAGTGGTTGTTGTTTCATTCAAATCGTCCTTTATTTTAAATGATTGTCTGCCTCAAGCGTAATCATGAATGTAATAAAATGCAAGATGCTTGCCGTTCATGATATAATGTAATTTGTATTCATGGTCAGCAGTGAGAGATTATTTCACGCAAATGATGATGCCATGTGTTGAGTTAAAATAGAGGTGTATTAAATGAAAATTTCAACAAAGGGACGTTACGGCTTAACGATTATGCTTGCGTTAGCTAAAAAATATGGGGAAGGTCCAACTTCCTTAAAAACAATTGCTAGAGAACATGATTTATCAGAATACTACTTGGAACAGTTAGCTGCTCCTTTGCGTAATGCTGGTCTTATCAAGAGTATACGTGGGGCTTATGGCGGTTATAAATTAACAAAAGAACCACAACATATAACTGCTGGAGATATCATCCGTGTTTTAGAAGGTCCAATTACTCTTGTTGAAGATATAGAAGAAGAGGAACCAGCCAATCAAGCGTTGTGGCTTCGCATTCGAGACGCTGTGAAAAGCGTCTTAGACGAAACGACATTAGAAGATTTACTTCAACATGAAGATGATGAACCTCGAGAGGCATATATGTTTTATATATAATGCATGTAAAGAAGGGAATTATAAGTATGAAACAAATTTATTTAGATCATGCAGCGACAACACCCGTTCACCGAGAAGTTGTTGAAACGATGATTCCCTTATTCAATGAAGTGTTTGGTAATCCATCTAGTGCTCATGCGTTTGGTCGAACGGCAAGAAAACATCTAGATGAAGCGAGACGCTCGATTGCCAATAGCATTCATGCAGATGAAAAGGAAATTATTTTTACTAGTGGTGGAACGGAAGCTGATAATTTAGCACTGATTGGAACAGCAAGAGCAAACAAAGACAAAGGGAACCATATTATCACGACAGAACAAGAACACCATGCTATTCTCCGTACCGCACAACATTTAGAAGAAGAAGGATATCAGCTTACGTACTTACCAATCGATGAACGTGGAAAAATGTCAATTCATGATTTGAAAGCAGCCTTGACAGATGAAACGATTCTCGTTTCGGTCATGTCTGTTAATAACGAAACAGGAGTTATTCAGCCGATTTCTGAAATCGGTCATTTGTTAAAAGATCATCAAGCATACTTTCATACCGATGCTGTTCAAGCATATGGATTAATGGATATTGATGTGAAGAAAATGGGGATTGATTTATTGTCCGCTTCTTCGCATAAAATTAACGGCCCTAAAGGAGTCGGTTTTTTATATGCACAAGGAGACGTCCCATTAGCACCTTTACATTTTGGTGGGGAACAAGAGCGAAAACGACGCCCAGGAACAGAAAACGTCGTCGCAATTGCTGGCTTCCAAAAGGCGGTACAATTAGCGGTTAATAGGAGAACGGAAAACAGCCGATTGTATGAACAATACAAACAGACCTTCTTAGCAGAACTGGAAAAAAACGAAATCCAGTTTGATGTAAATGGTGATTTAGAACAGACGGTACCATCAATTGTTAATATTAGTTTTCCGGGAGTCGATGTGGAAACGATGTTGACAAGCTTTGACTTGGACGGAATTTGTGCTTCAAGCGGAAGTGCTTGTACTGCAGGATCGATTGAACCATCACATGTGTTATTGGCCTTGTACGGGCCAGATGATGAACGGACGAGAAATTCAATTCGCTTTAGCTTTGGGGTGCATAATTCAATGGAAGACATTGTAGAAGCGGCCAGAAGAGTGGCAAAAATTGTGACACGATTAAAAAAGTAGGAGGTGGACGCGGTGAAAAATCATAAAGAGATTCGTGTTGTTGTCGGTATGAGCGGTGGAGTAGACTCATCTGTGGCAGCTCTCCTTCTCAAAGAGCAAGGATACGATGTCGTCGGAATTTTTATGAAAAATTGGGATGATACAGATGAGTTTGGCGTCTGTACGGCTACGGAAGATTTTGATGACGTCGTTCGGGTGTCGAATCAGTTGGATATCCCATACTTTTCTGTTAACTTCGAAAAGCAATATTGGGATAAAGTATTTACGTACTTTTTAGATGAATATCGAGCTGGAAGAACGCCGAATCCGGATGTTATGTGTAATAAAGAAATTAAATTTAAAGCTTTTCTTGATCATGCCTTATCATTAGGTGCTGATTACGTAGCAACTGGACATTATGCTCAAATTCGTCAGACAAATGGTCATTTTGAACTGTTACGAGGGGTTGATCGAAATAAAGACCAAACGTATTTTTTAAACCAATTATCAGAGGATGTTCTGCGCCGAGTGATGTTTCCATTAGGGCATTTAACGAAAAAAGAAGTAAGGAAAATTGCTGAAGAACACGGACTTGTGACAGCTAAGAAAAAAGATAGTACAGGTATTTGTTTTATTGGGGAGCGTGACTTTAAACAATTTATAAGCGAGTATTTACCAGCCCAACCAGGGAAGATGAAAACATTAGCTGGAGAAGTGAAAGGTGAGCATGACGGCTTAATGTATTACACAATTGGCCAACGCCAAGGACTTGGCATTGGGGGAGCTGGTGAACCGTGGTTTGTCGTCGGTAAAAATTTAGAAGAAAATGTGCTATATGTCGAACAAGGCTTTGAAAACGAGTATTTATATTCTGACAGTCTTATAGCGACAGACGTTAATTGGATCAATCGAGATCGAATCGGGCAATCATTTACGTGTACAGCAAAGTTCCGTTATCGTCAAAAAGATAGCGGCGTTCGAGTAAATATATTGGACGACGGACGCGTCTACGTCCAATTTGATGAACTCGAGCGAGCAGTCACACCGGGACAATCTGTCGTATTTTATGATGGCGAGGTATGTCTTGGTGGTGGAACAATCGATGAGATTTTGAAAGACGGTAAAACGTTAGAATATATTAGTTATTCAAGGTCAAATAAATCTATTTCTTTATAACTGATTCCTGTTATAAAGAGCAATGTTTACCTATAAATGTGATAGACACGAATGCTTTACTGTTCAATTTAGTTCTTTCCTTAGATGATGAAAATATGTTAAACGAGGTACCGCACTCGTCGCTAGTGTACGTAGATCGTCTAGCGAAAAGTGTGGTTCTCTCTTTTATATATGTGTTGAAGGAGGATTATAATGGATCAAAATAAACGAGCGATTACATACATAAAAGAAAATAAATTTGAAGAAGCGGCCACTCTATTAAATGAATTTATAACAAACAATCCAGACGATCCGATAGGTTATATTAATTTCGGTAATTTGTTAGCTCATTTAAACGATACAGAACGAGCGAAACGTTTTTTTGAACAAGCGATTCAACTTGATGCTGACGCTGCTACAGCTTATTACGGACTTGGTAACGCCTACTTTGAAGAAGAGTCGTATGAACGAGCGCAAAAGAATTATCAACAAGCCATTGACCGAGGGCTTCAAGAAGCTGATGTTTTTTACATGCTCGGCATGTCTTTAAAAAATCAAGAATATGATAAATTAGCCTTGCCTTATTTATTACGAGCTACGGAACTAAACCCTACGGACGATGAGTTTCTATTTCAATACGGGCTTTCTCTCGCCCAAAGTCATTTCATAGAAGAAGCAAAACAAGTATTTGAAAAAGTTCTCACCCTTCATTCCGAGCATAGCGATGCTCATTACAATCTTGGGGTGATTAAGCTATACAAAGATCAACCTCATGAAGCATTAGATCATTTTAATCAAGCCTTAGCTTTTCAAAAGGATCATTTGTTAGCAATGAATGGCAAGAAACAGGTGGAGAAATTACTGGAACAATCTTAGAATTGTGAGGGTTTTAAAATGACAAATCTTGAAAACCCAGCAGAGGAGCTTTATTTCAAGGGAGAAGTATTGCATACAATATTTCATAACGAGAATGAACACTTTTCAATTGTAAACATTAAAGTTTTAGAGACAAATACGTCATACGAAGAGAAGGAAATCGTCGTTAAAGGATATCTTTCAAAGTTAACTGAAGGCATGACCTATTATTTTAAAGGTCAGTTCGTCATCCATCCGAAGTTCGGTAAACAATTCAATGTTCATTCGTATGAAACGTTTATCCCCGAATCAAAGGATGGTTTAATCACCTATTTATCAAGTGATTTGTTTTACGGAGTCGGTCGAAAGACGGCTGAAAAAATTGTTCAACAGCTTGGGGAGCAGGCGATTCAAAAAATTTTGGATGATCGAAGCGTGTTGTCAACGATCAAAGGATTAAACAAAAAAACAGCTCAAAATGTAGTTGAAACACTACAAGAAAATCAAGGATTTGAACATGTCGTTGTTTATTTATCTAAATATCAAATCGGATTAAAAATGGCTCAAAAAATTTATAACTATTTTAAAGAAGAAACGATTTCGCTCATGGAAGCCGATCCTTATCAATTTGTGTTTGATATTGAAGGGTTTGGGTTTCAAACAGCCGATCGGATCGCTAAACAAAATGGTTTATCCGCAACACATCCGAATCGGATTGGCGCGGGAATTATTTATGTTTTACAACAAAGTGTACAAAATGGCCATGTTTTCTTACCACTAGAAGTATGCATGCTAGAGGTGAAACGTTTAATCCAAGATAACAACGAATTAGATGAAGAAAGTTTACGAACTCGTTTGCAAGTTTTAAACAAGGAGAAGAAAATTATTTTGCAACGAGGAAAAGTGTATTTACCTTCTCTTTATTATGCAGAAGATGGTTTCGTTTCTCATTTGCAACGGTTGCTCGAAAAACAAATCGAGCAGAAAATCGATGTAGCTCATTTAATGAAAGTTATCGGTGATATCGAGGAAGAAGAGAACCTTCGTTATGGAAGTGAACAGTTTACGGCGATTCAAGAAGCACTGCATGCAAAAATTATGATTTTAACAGGGGGCCCAGGTACAGGAAAAACAACAGTTATTAAAGGGCTTTTGCGAGCTTTTGCAGAAGTTCATGAACGATCGATGGATATGGAGACGTATGAAGATAAAGCGGATTATCCGTTTATTTTAACAGCCCCGACAGGTCGAGCAGCCAAACGGCTGAACGAGTCAACAGGATTGCCCGCAGTAACGATTCACCGATTACTCGGTTGGGATGGTAGGAATAGCTTTGTAAAAAATGAGCACGAACAATTGACAGGAAAGCTATTAATCGTTGATGAATTTTCCATGGTTGATATTTGGTTGGCGCATCAGCTGTTCAAAGCTATTCCTAGTGACATGCAAGTTGTTCTCGTCGGTGATGAAGATCAATTACCATCCGTTGGGCCTGGACAAGTTATGTCTGACTTATTAGAAGCAGAAATCATTCCTTGTGTAAGTTTACATGAAGTATATCGACAAAAACAAGGCTCAAAGATTATTCAGTTAGCTCATGAAATCAAAAATGAAACCTTTACGACAGAATCCTTACAAAATGATCAAGATTTCAGTTTCATAGCTTGTAAGGAGCATCAAGTCTTAGATGTTCTAACAAAAATATTCGTCATCGCTATGGAAAAAGGGATCGACGTAACGAATATTCAAGTATTGGCACCGATGTACCGTTCCCAAGTAGGTATAAACAAGATTAATCAAGTGTTACAACAATTGATTAACCCGAAAAGTAAACAAAAACGAGAAGTGACTGTTACCCCAGATCGCGTATTTCGGATCGGTGACAAAGTGATCCAGCTAGTGAACCAGCCAGAAGACGGTGTTTTTAACGGAGACATCGGTCATGTCGTCGCCATTTTTACGGAAGATGAAAATAAAGAAAGTGTTGAGCAACTGGTCGTCTCTTTTGATGAAAAAGAAGTCGTTTATGAACGAAGCGATTACGATCATATTTCTCATGCGTATTGTATTTCCATTCATAAATCACAGGGAAGTGAATTTCCAATTGTATTGATGCCCGTCGTTTCACCGTATCGACGAATGTTGAAGAGAAATTTACTGTACACGGCGATTACAAGAGGAAAACAATCGTTAATTATATGTGGAGAAAAAGATGCCTTTTTAAAGGGGGTTCAAACAGTAGATACAAATCGCCGATATACTTCCTTATGTGAGCAATTGTCTAAACGCATTGATGTACCTCAAGAAAAAACCTCCGAATGGAATGAAGAGGAGGAAATTACACCGTATGACTTTATGGAATAATAGAAGATGCCTCTGTTCGTCATCACGGAAAAAAAGCTACGCACGTCATTTTTGGCACTTCATGATTGGAAAATTTTCACGATAAAGTATATGTCTGCACAATTGGGAAAACATAACAATATATAATCGGTCGAGGAGAGATAAATCATGTTACGTTGTCCCAATTGTCAAGGCAAAGAGATTGGTCAAATCGGTCCACAACACTATTACTGTTGGAATTGTTTTATTGAGATGATCGCTTTAAAAGATTATTGGAAGGTGTATGAAGTGAGGGCAAATGGAACGTTACAGTCGATGGATAACTTGTTTACAGATGAAGAAAGGTATGTCGGTAACGTGAATAAAGAATCTACCGATTACTTATAAGGTTAGCTTTAAGATAGCACGATTTCAGGGAATCAGAGTTTTATTTCCATCATCGGCTTTATCGTTTTAATTGCATATTCCTCCAAAATAGTGAACTAGTATTCTTAATTACACAGCATGTAAGTTACATTTTGAGTTTGCTACCGGATAATTCAATCGACATGATTCTTGAAAATTAAAAAAACCAATACTCGCATAAAAAGCTCTCGAATTTACTTCGAGAGTTTATTGTTTGTAACCGAGTGTTCTAGTTATGAAAGACGGATAACATGTACATACTTACATTACAGCGTTAAAAGGTTGGGCGAAGACCCTCTCCTCATGATGGGTATTCAATCAGCGTAACGAACATGGATGGATAAGGATGATCGCTATGTTAAAAAGCCTTAAGAGAAGGTATACAACATGTTGAAAAGCAAGCCAATGTATTTTTTATATTGGATTATTGCCGGGATTTTTATATTTTTATTTATCTTTTTACTCGTAAAACTGTTCCCTTTTTACAGGGCTGTTTTTTCCTTTTTATGGAGTTTATTTGCTCCTTTTATCGTCGCTTGTTTAATTGCTTACTTATTATATCCAATCATTAAAAAAATCCATCAATATAATGTGCCGAAAAGTGTAGCCATTTTAATTATTTATTTCCTGTTTTTTGGTGGTAGTGGCTATATGATGTATCGAATTTATCCAGCAGTCGTTTTCCAGCTGCGTGATTTGAATGAACATTTGCCTCAGCTCATTCACATGTATGAAACATTCATTTATCAAGCATATGAATCGACTTCAGCTTTACCCGAAGCCGTTCATGATAAAATGGATCAAGTCATTCGTAGGATTGAAATGCAGTTAGAAAGTATGATTGAACGGGTGATTGGTGGCGTAACAAAACTATTCGATATGATTGTTTTTTTAACGGTGTTACCAGTTCTTGTGTTCTATTTCTTAAAAGACTATGAGCGGATCAAACGATATATTAAAAAATTTATCCCTTCTAACAATCAAAAGCAAATGAGTGACCTCATGCATGCTGTCGATAAAAGTTTAGGGGCTTACATACGTGGGCAACTACTCGTCTGTTTATTTGTTAGTTTGGCGACATACATAGTCTTTCAATTGTTAGGATTAGAGTACGCATTGCTATTAGCGATTATTATGGGACTTACAAATATTATCCCGTATTTCGGCCCGATTATTGGATCAGTTCCAGCAGTTGCCATTTCGCTTACCGTTTCCATCAAACTCGTCCTCTTTGTTGTAATCGGTGTTTTTATTATTCAATTGATTGAAAGTAACTTACTATCTCCATATATCGTCGGAAAAAGTATAGACATTCATCCCATTGCCATTATATTTGCCTTATTGCTCGGTGGTAAACTAAGCGGAGTCCTCGGAATGATTATTGCTGTTCCAGTGTTGACGATCGGAAAAGTTATTACGAATCATCTCGTTGTGATGAACCGTGGACATTGACTTTTCATAAATTCTTTTTTATAATAGCGCTATCCATATTGATGTAAAATGTTGAAAGTGCTAAGTACATAGGATTCATTTTAAAGAGAGGGATTTTCTAAGGCTGAGAGAAATCCTAAAAATAGAACTATGGAAAGCTACACTGGAGTACGGTTAAATACCGTCGGATTCATTCCGTTATAATGATGAAGTGATGGACACGTTACATTGTCCATAATATTAGGGTGGTACCGCGATTACATCTCGTCCCTGCATGTGCAGTGAGGAGATTTTTTATTTCTTATGAAAATTGTAATCAATACATAACGTTTTATTTAATATATTTATTAGGAGGGTTTCAACATGAAAAAATTGTCATCTGCACAAATTAGACAAATGTTTTTAGACTTTTTTAAAGAGAAAGGTCACCGTGTAGAACCGAGTGCTTCACTCGTTCCAAAAGATGATCCGAGCCTACTTTGGATCAATAGTGGTGTAGCGACGTTAAAAAAGTATTTTGATGGACGAGTTGTTCCTGAGAATCCTCGCATCGTCAACGTGCAAAAGGCGATTCGGACGAATGATATCGAAAATGTTGGGTATACTGCGAGACACCATACATTTTTTGAAATGCTCGGAAACTTTTCGATTGGCGACTATTTTAAAAAAGAATCAATTGAATGGGCATGGGAATTTTTAACGAGTGACCAATGGATTGGTTTTAATCCTGATTTGTTAAGTGTAACGGTTCATCCGGAAGATGATGAAGCGTATGATATATGGCTCCATCATATTAAACTTCCTGAAGAACGGATTATTCGCTTGGAAGAAAATTTTTGGGATATCGGGGAAGGCCCAAGTGGACCGAATACAGAAATCTTTTATGATCGCGGAGAAGCGTACGGAAACGATCCAACCGACTCAGAGTTATATCCAGGTGGAGAGAATGCTCGATATTTAGAAGTTTGGAATTTAGTGTTTTCTCAGTTCAACCATAATCCAGATGGTACGTATACTCCTTTACCGAAAAAAAACATTGACACTGGTATGGGATTGGAGCGAATTACATCTATCATTCAAGATGTTCCGACGAATTTTGATACGGATTTATTTTTACCAATTATTCGCCACATCGAAACGTTTGCGGACGTCAATTATGGGGATGCTAAAAGAACGGACATCGCCTTTAAAGTGATTGCCGATCACATTCGAACGGTTGCATTTGCAATTGGTGATAGTGCACTTCCATCCAATGAAGGAAGAGGATACGTTTTACGCCGATTATTACGACGAGCGATTCGCTTCGCTAAGCAAATTGGAATTAATGAACCGTTTATGCATAAGCTTGTAGAAACCGTTGGTCGCATTATGGTTGATCACTATCCAGAGGTCATTGAAGAACAGACGCTGATTGAACGGGTCATTAAAAAGGAAGAAGAACGATTTCATGAAACTTTAAATGATGGATTAGACAGAGTAGCGACGATTTTAGAGATAGAGAAGAAGAAGGGAAGTACGGTTTTTCCTGGAGAAGAAGTTTTCAAATTGTATGATACGTATGGCTTTCCGAAAGAGTTAACTGAAGAATATGTCGGAGAATATGGTTTTTCAATCGATGAAGATGGTTTCCAGAAAGAAATGGAAAAACAACGTGAACGAGCACGCGAAGCTCGTCAACAAGTTGATTCAATGCAAGTCCAAGATGACATACTTGGTGATATTAAAGTTAATAGTAAATTTATCGGCTACAATAAAGGGAAAGTAACAACGAAAGTCGAACAAATAATTAAGGATCATGACTTCATTGAATCCGCAAAAAGTGGGGATGATGTTTATGTAATTTTATCAGAAACACCATTTTATGCTGAAAGTGGTGGTCAAGTTGCTGATATCGGCTGGATGTATACCGATGAGCTGTCACTGGACGTAAAAGATGTTAAAAAAGCTCCAAATGGACAACATATTCATCAAGTAACCGTTAAAAAGGGGACGATTCACGTCGGACAACAGATCACTGCAATGATTGATCGATCCTTCCGTACAGCAACAATTAAAAATCATACAGCGACCCATTTGTTACATCAAGTGTTAAAGGATGTTTTAGGTAGTCATGTTGATCAAGCAGGTTCTTACGTTGCGCCCGATCGTTTACGGTTTGACTTTACACATTTTAGTCCAGTTAAAGAAGAGGAGCTACATAAAGTAGAGCGGCTTGTGAATGAAAAAATTTGGGAAGCTCTTCCTTTACAAATCGATTATAAATCGTTTTCGGAAGCAAAAGAGATGGGGGCAACTGCTTTATTTGGCGAAAAGTATGGCGATGTCGTTCGCGTCGTACAAATTGGAGATTATAGTCTCGAGCTATGTGGTGGCTGTCACGTTCATAACACTTCAGAAATAGGTATTTTTAAAATCGTTTCTGAAAGTGGGATTGGAGCGGGTACGAGAAGAATTGAAGCACTTACGAGTAAGCATGCCTATGAATGGCTCGATCAACAATTAGCTCTGTTTCGTCAATCGGCTGCACAATTAAAAACGAAAACAGAAAATATACCTGAACGTATTGAAAGTTTATTTCAAGAGTTAAAAGACTTGCAAAAGGAAAATGAATCGTTACATGCGAAACTTTCACATTTGGAAGCATCATCCATTTTAGATAATGTCAAGACGATTCAAGGGATTCAAGTGTTAGCAGAACAGGTGAATGTAAAAGATATGAATCAGTTGCGCAATATGGTTGATGAATTAAAGCAAAAACTACAGTCAGGAATCATTTTGCTAGCAACAGAAAACGAACAAAAAGTTCACCTCGCAGCGGGGATTTCTAAAGATTTAGTGGAACGTGGTTTTCATGCGGGACAGATGATTAAACAAGCTGCACAAATTTGTGGAGGAGGCGGTGGAGGCCGACCAGATATGGCTCAAGCGGGTGGTAAAAAACCTGAGAAAATGAATGATGCTCTACAATCTGTGGAGCTGTATATCGATGATAAATTAAAAAAATAGACCATCTACACCGATATACGTAATCGTATAATAAATGTTCTAAACATGTTAGAATAGAGGAAATGAGCGCAATTTACTGGAATGGGGTGTGATGATGAGCTCAAACGATCAAACGATGAAATTCAATTTTTCAGAAGAACCATTTAATCAAGATATCCAGCATATACTACTTACGGTTCATGGAGCACTCGAAGAAAAGGGATACAATCCTATTAATCAAATTGTTGGCTACTTATTGTCAGGAGACCCTGCTTACATTCCGAGGTATAAAAATGCACGAAATCTCATTCGTAAAATCGAGCGGGATGAAGTGATTGAAGAACTTGTCACGTATTACTTAGAACAACAGAAGGGGAATTGAATGAGAATTATCGGACTCGATATCGGATCTAAAACAATAGGTGTAGCTGTCAGCGATGCACTCGGTATAACAGCTCAAGGATTGACGACGATTCAGTGGGATGAAAATAATCTGAAATCAGCTGACGAACCAATAAAAAAAATTATTAAACAATACGACGTTCAAAAAGCAGTCATCGGTCTTCCGAAACATATGAATGGTACGATTGGTGAACGAGGTGAAGCATCAAAAAGATACGCAGCCCATCTTGAAAAAGTCCATCACATACCGACTGAGTTTTGGGATGAACGATTGACGACTATAGCTGCTGAACGCGTACTTTTAGAGGCAGATATGAGCAGGAAAAAGAGAAGAAAAGTTATTGATAAAATGGCAGCAGTCATGATTCTACAAGGTTACCTTGATCAATCGAACAAAGGAGTGACACGATGACACTTGAAGAAAAGGAACGGATTATTATTCCGGATGAAAATGGAGAAGAACATTTATTTGAAGTTTTGTTCACCTTCGATGTCGATGAAACGAAACAATCGTATATCGCTGTAATTCCCGTTGAACAAAAAGAAGAAGAAGAAGTTGAAGTATACGCCTTTCGATATGAAGAAAAGAAAAAAGACGAAAACGATTTAGCATTATTTCCAATCGAAAGTGATGAAGAATGGGAAATGGTTGAGGAAATGCTAAATACGTTAGTAAATGAAGAAAGTTTAGATCATTAGTATTGCAAGGCTATCCCAATTCAATCATCAAATCATGTGTACGAGGGATAGCTTTTTTCTAGAGTAAGTTGTACAATAGTCAACAATCGGTGCGTACGTTAGAACAGCGATTGTATAACCGCTGGTTGTTCGTCTACATTTCGGACATTAGTTCTAGCACATCCCGTCGGATTTTAGTATAATGTACCCGACGAGAGGAGAGTGTTCGATGTCCAAGAGGAATAACAATAGTAAATACCGAGAACACTTAATCGCTCGGGGTAAAGAGGCAAAAACGGTACGTAAGATTGTTATTACGATCATACTTTCTTTAATTTTATTAATGGCGTTTAGTGTAGGGTTGTCTTATATGTACATCAAATCATCTTTACAACCTGTGAATCCAAATAGCGATAAAGAAATTAAAGTTGACATACCGATTGGCTCGTCTTCTTCGAGCATTGCTAAAAAACTTGAAGAAAATGGGGTTATTAAAGATCAACGTGTTTTTCGATTGTATACAAAATTAAAAAATACGTCTGAATTTCAAGCAGGAGTATATACATTTACCCCGTCCATGTCCGTAGCAGAAATTATCCAATCTTTAAAGCTTGGTCGCGTCGTTTCAGAACCCATTTATAGGGTAACGATTCCAGAGGGAAAAACAATTGAGGAAATGGCTGAAATTTTTTCAGAACAACTTCCGATTAAGAAAAAAGATTTTTTAGAAAAAGTGAATGAAATCGATTTTCTTGAAGAACTCATTCATGATTATTCCGTATTATCAAAGGAGATATTAAATCCGAAGATTCGAATGCCTTTAGAAGGCTATTTATTTGCAGCGACCTACGATTTTTATGAAGAAAATCCGACCGTTGAGTCAATTATCGAAAGGATGCTTGAAAAAACTGAAGAAGTTGTTCTACCGTATCGCGATGAAATTGAGGCTCAAAATATGACCGTTCATCAAGTCATCACATTTGCATCCCTTGTTGAGAAAGAAGCGAGCACAGAGGAACAACGAAAAACAATTGCCGGTGTATTCTTTAATCGGTTGAAGAAAAATATGCCTTTGCAGACCGATCCGACTGTATTGTATGCACTTGGAAAGCATAAAGAAAAAGTATTGCTAAAAGATTTAGAAGTTGAATCACCATACAATACGTATAGAATCGATACATTGCCTGTCGGTCCAATTGCGAATTTCTCGGAAAACTCACTAAAGGCTACGATTCAACCTAAAGAAACGAAGTATATGTATTTTCTACACGATGAAGAAGGAAATATATATTATGCTGAAACGCATGATGAACATAAGAAATTAAAGAAACAGTATATTAAATAATAACATCTACAAAATAACACCATCTTGTAATGTCTAAACAGGGATTGTGAAGGTGCTTCACAATTCCCGTTTTTAATAAGAAGTGTTCGGTTTAGAGAATCGATGTAACTTGTTCAACTGCCGAGGAGGTATAGAACATGGATGAATATTTGATACAATACTTAAAAAATCTTTTGCCTCCAAAACAAGATTGGGTTATTGATTTGGAACGTCAAGCGAAAGAGAATAATGTTCCGATTATGGATCCTTTAAGTATGAATTTTGTGATGCAATTAATCCGCTTACATAAACCGAAGCGAATTTTAGAAATCGGTACAGCGATTGGTTATTCAGCTTTATGTATGCTAGAAGCGAATCCAAAAGCTACGATTACAACGATTGAGAAAGATGAAAAACGGTATGAAGAAGCGTTTACAAACATTAAAAAGCATCATAAAGAAAACCGGATTAAGGTCATACACGGTGATGCATTTGACGTATTAGAAATTTTGTCAGCTAGGGGTGAATTATTTGATTGCATCTTTATTGATGCAAGTAAAGCTCAATATAAGCGCTTTTTTAAACAATCAGTAGCGATGTTGAATGCGTGTGGACTCGTTATTTCTGATAACGTGTTATTCAAAGGCCATATTGCACATCCGGAAGCAAAACATCCTCGATATAAAACGATTATTAAACGACTGCGGGCATACAATCAATTTTTGGCGAATCATGCAGAATTTACAAATACAATTGTCCCAATCGGTGATGGAATAGCGATTAGCTATAAACAACATCCCACAAAATAAACAACATTCGTTGTCAACGACAACCTTCAATCAGTCAATTGAACGATTCAGTCACTTTAATATAGGGGGCAATAAAGTGTGCACACAAAACCAGTAATAATAGGGATTGCAGGTGGAAGTTGTAGTGGAAAAACTTCAATAACGAAAGCGATTCGTAAACGATTTACAGATGATAAAATTGTCGTCATCGACCAAGATGCTTATTATAAAGATCAAAGTCATCTACCATTTGCAGAGCGATTAAAAGTCAATTATGATCATCCTCGTGCTTTTGATCAAGATTTATTATACAGCCATCTACAACAGTTGTTAAAAGGACAGTCAATTGAGAAACCGATGTATAATTACAAACTTCATACACGTTCAACGGAAACGATTCGTGTAGAGCCAAAAAAAGTGATTATCATAGAGGGAATTTTAATTTTGGAAGATTTACGGCTTCGTAATTTGATGGATATTATACTGTTTGTTGATGTTGATGCAGACACGCGGCTCATTCGTCGCCTCGTACGAGATATAAACGAACGTGGTAGAACGTTGGCTTCCGTCATTGAACAATATGTAAGTGTCGTTCGGCCGATGCACTTACAGTTTGTAGAACCAGCTAAACGATACGCCGATTTAATCATCCCAGAAGGTGGACAAAACGATGTAGCCATCGATATTTTGACAACAAAAATACAGTCAATTATATAACATATGTTGAAAATTTTAGTAAAGTCTGTCATAGTATTGATTAATGTCCACATATTTTCGGCGGACATAGGCGAGGATGAAATCGGTGAACCGTCGATTTCATTTTAATTTTCAAGACGATTTCGTCCGTAAGGATTGAGCCGAGCAAATCAAGTGTTTTTACTCATTTTTATCATAGATTAAATGATCCAATGAGACTTTAATCCGTGATCCCGACTAAAAAGGGAATCATTGAATAACATTTTATTATATACAATCCTCAAGTGGATGAGCATGATGATGCATAACTACATGTCACCGATTATACGATGATATTACACGATTAAGACAAAACGTAGGCCCCGCTGGACCACGTAAAGAAAGATTACAAAGGAGTGTTTTTCATGGCAATAGAGAAAAGTTATTACATGACACAAGAGGGGAAAGAAAAATTAGAAGAGGAACTGTTGTATTTAAAATCAGAAAAAAGAAAAGAAGTTGTTGAGCGAATTAAAATAGCACGTGATTTCGGGGACTTATCCGAGAACTCGGAGTACGATTCCGCAAAAGAAGAACAAGCTTTTGTAGAAACGCGGATTGCTCAAGTTGAGAAAATGATTCGCAATGCGGTCATCATTGAAAATAATAATGAAAATGAAGATATCGTTTCCTTAGGAAAATCTGTTACGTTTAAGGAATTACCAGACGGTGAAGAAGAGACATTTACAATTGTCGGTAGTGCTGAAGCTGATCCCTTTGAGGGGAAAATTTCTAATGATTCACCGATGGCTAAAAGTTTGCTTGGTAAAGAAGTTGGTGCCGAAGTTTCGGTAGCAACTCCCGGTGGAGATATTCAAGTGAAAATTTTGAATGTCGAATAATGGTCGTAACTGTTTAGTGAATTTATCCCAATTAAACATTATTCGTTATGTAAATACTCATAGTAAAATCATACTGTTCACACGGTTCGATTAGTGGTGAACGTAATAAATAGCAATCGTCTCACTGTATACGAGCGGTTGCTATTTTTTATCATAAATGGTGCTGAAACATGAAGTATTTTTTGAAGTGTATATTGTTTCTGTTGTTCGGTAGACAATCTCGGAGAAAGTGATTCTTTAATGCATAAATCATATAAATCTATGTGCAAAATATGATAAAATAATAGAGTATACATAGGGGGGAGGAAACTGTGAGCGATACGAATAAAAATTCCCGTGTGGATAAATTTCAGAAGCGAAGAAACATGACGAAAACAATTTCTTTGTTAATGATCATCGGTAGTATCCTTTTTATCGTATTATCATGGATCTTAATCTTTGGTGGAAGCGAAGATGCTTCTACAACAGATGAATCTAAAGAAAATAAAACTATTGCCGTAGAAGATAAAGATGAAACAGAAGATGAAAAGGACGAAGATCCAAAAATAGCCGATGAAAATTCTGATGAGGATGATGAATCAGACGATGAAGACGACGAAGAAGAAGTAGAAATTGAGCAAATCGAATCATCAGATGACAATGTCGTCGAAGCGTATACTGGAAACTGGTCCCCGATTGGCACCGAACAGCAAGGTGAACACATTACCCAATACGAAAAGGGATCTCAAGACTGGAAAGAAATGCATGAAGCCATCGAAGTCGCAACGAAATTACAAGAGGAGCACATGATTACGCATTGGATCGGAAATGACGGGGAACAAAAGGTCGTCGCAACTGTTTCTGACCGAGAATTAGAAAGTATTTACCGCGTGTATTTATCTTGGATTGATGGTGAAGGATGGCAACCGACAAAAGTAGAAGTTTTAGAGAAAGTAGATTATTAAATAGGAGGAAACGAATGACCATAGCAATCATTGGCGCAATGGACGAAGAAATTAAACGATTAAAAAACAAAATGACTGATAAAAAGGAAGAAACTGTCGCTAATAGCTTATTTATCAAAGGGAAACTTCTTGACCAAGACATCGTCTTATTAAAGTCTGGAATCGGAAAGGTGAACGCAGCAATGGCGACGACGATTTTGCATGAGCGGTTCAATCCTTCGCTCATCATAAATACAGGATCGGCTGGAGGATTTTCGGAAAAGCTAGAAGTAGGCGATATTGTCATTTCAACGCACGTCGTCCATCACGATGTGGACGCTACTGCGTTTGATTATAAGTATGGGCAAGTTCCCCAAATGCCCGCTCAGTTTCCAGCTGATTCCCGACTCGTCAACCAAGCAAAAGATGCCGCAAAAAAATTAGATGTTCAAGCTGCTGTAGGTTTAATTGCTACAGGTGACTCATTTATGGAAGATCCTGAGCGTGTAGCTTTTGTCAAAAAGCAATTTCCATCGATGCTTGCAGCTGAAATGGAGGCTGCTGCTATTGCCCAAGTCTGTTATCAATACGATACACCATTTGTTGTCATACGTGCACTTTCTGATATTGCCGGCAAAGAGTCATCTGTTTCTTTTGAGTCTTTCCTTGATACAGCGGCTAAACATGCTACAATAATGATTTTATCAATGATTAACGATTTATAAGTGAGTAGCTAAACACCAAAACTTACCACTCCTGAGTCTTCTCCTCGTATGTTATGATGCGGAGGAGGGGGAAAATTGAATGAATCCGCAAGAAAAAGAGATTATCGTTCAATTGAGAGACTATCGGCGTTTCATAGCTGTTTTGTTAATCGTTGGAACGTATTTATTTTTAGGGGCGGTCAATAATATTTTTATTCAACCGGCCGACGACGGTCCAAAACTATTAGGTTTGTCGTTTATTTGCTTAACCGCTGGCATCTGGTTTGTATATAAGTACGTACAATTGAATAAAACTTTACACAGTGAGTGAGCGATAGATTCCACTATCTTCGCTCGTTTTTTTTATGACCATTTAGAAATTTTTTATGGGAATATTGAATTGTACCGTCATTGTTAAGTATAAAGTACCTATTTCCCTGAAAAAAGTAATGGAAATAGGTACTTTATACTGTTTTCAAAGATTACTCTTATGTTTATTTGTAATATCAAGTAGTATATAAATGTACAATAGAACGTATGGAGACAGATGTAGATATCAGGTTTTATTTCCCTTTAAAATGCAAACGAACTGAAACATCGATCCTACTATTTACGAAATACGACTTGTTAGCGAGCTATCGTTAAATTACGCATCAATGTGTAAGATTAGCTTGTTTACTGGAGTTATCTGTGTGGCTGTTGTTAAAGCTCGTTTACCTGAAATTTCAGTAGATTGCGTTATAAAATGAAAAGGGCGGACATAGGTGCTAAACGAAAAGAAGCGAACAACAGCGGGAAACGGAAGGAAATGAGGAAGGCAGAAGGAGCTTTTCATGATGATTGGAGGAAGAAAATGAAAGTATCAACAGTATTAAAGTGGATTTCAGGTGGGCTTGAAGCGTTTTGGGGGATACCCGTTTTGGGTGGGGTGTTGATCATTAGCTTAGCTTGGTTGCCATTACTATTTATGCTTATGTTACATATTGTCACTTTAATATTTTCTACTCAAGAAAAGGAAAATATTCACGGAAGTATTGTAGGGGTCATAACCTCCTGTCTAGGGTGGATTCCGTTTGTCGGAATGACGATGCATATTATTTCAGCTATTTTATTAATGATTGATGCTTTTCAATCTGGAAAATACGATTAAAATCTTTTCATCATAGATTTTGATGAGGTGAATTTTATCATTTAATCCCTTATAAGATAAAGGGTTAAAACAATATTAAGGGAAGTACTCCTATAAATTTTGTATAATAGTAGTTATGACAACAACATAGAGTCAAGTCCATAATCTTGTGTAAAATCCAATACAATGTTTTGTCCCTTGATCTTAATGTTTTTTGGGGGTGCACCCCCAAACGAAAAATTTAAAATTTAATATATTTTCTAGATGATCCTATCCACTCTTCGTGGAT
>DASUXY010000058.1:0-6516 GCA_036377675.1 Bacillota bacterium | reverse complement strand
GGGAGTAATATTGGACCGCCTCACTTTTCAGGAAATGTTTTATACATTTTTTTACAGTAATGAACGTATGAAAAAAATGTTAATCCCAAAAAAGTTAATTTATCCACGAGTAGATAGTGAATTACTTGCGGAAATACGTGTTCAGGAAATCGGGAGTTTTCAGACGTATTATAACGAAAGTAATAAAGAACGGTCCCACAACATTTATTTAGCAGCGACATCCATCAACAATCATGTCGTTTTTCCAGGAGAAAAATTTTCATTCAATGAAGTTGTTGGAAAACGTACGAAAGAAAAAGGATATAAGCGTGCCCCAGTAATTGTAAGAGGAGAGTTATCCGAAGATATAGGTGGTGGTATTTGCCAAGTATCATCAACTTTATTTAATGCCGTTAACTTAGAGGGTATTCAAATGATCGAGCGATATTCACATAGTCGTACGGTCCCATACGTTCCTCCGGGGAAAGATGCGACAGTCAGTTGGTGGGGGCCAGATTTTGTTTTTAAAAATGAATACAATCATCCGATCTTAATACGCTCAAAGGCAAAGAACGGAAAAATGACCGTGCGTATTTATTCCTCTCAAGCAGTTGAAAAAAGGTGAAAAGGATGTCTGTCTAGCAGTTATGGAGGGTGAGCAATGAACAACACTTTATGAATTATAAGTTTTTTCGAGTAGGGTTTTATTTTCTATCGCTTTCCTAAAAGGAGGTTTTTAATAATGGAACATTCATGGTTTTTCAATGGTTGGTATACAATTGTAATTAGAATGTTATAATAGTTGTGAATAAGGGGGGATGGAATGTACTGTAAAGAATGTGGAACAAAACTTCATTTCGGGGCTTTATTTTGTCAAGAATGTGAGCAACTAGTCTCTATCCGGCAGGAGCCTGTAAAAGAAAAGACTGCTAGTCCATCATTGCCCCTTCTAAATCAACAGGAATAGAAAGTGTGAGAGAAGGGGTTTTTTACAATTATGATAACCAGACGGTTGGAGAAACTTTTGATCTTTTTTTTGATTCGGGTTGGTGGGAGGAAGTGTCAACCCATGAAGAGTATAATGTTGTAGCTTTTTATGGTGAAAAGTCATTCGATGGTTATACGCATGACATTGGAATTGAATTCATCATTACGCATGATGCCGAAGAGTTTGATATTAAAGCTATTTTTGTAGATGATACGGAATTAACTACATATGAAATCAATGATTTCCTCGATTATATGCACGGAGAACACCCTGACTGGCGAGATGGAACGACGTGGTGACAATTGAAAGTAGTAAGAACACGATTTCGTTATGGCGCTGTATGTAAATGGGGCTAGGGAAGGTGAATCGCCCTTGTGATAAACTGCATTGAAAAAACATGGCGATGTGAGCTTACAAGAAAGAGCCTGCTTTGGTTGAAAAAGTGACCTGAGAAATTCGTTCTTATCCTTACCTGTTCGTTCATACTATAAAGTAGGGATGGAATAGTAAAACCATGTGAATGGTTTCGTTTCCCATTAGGAACATTCTACACATTGTTTTTTTGTGGCATTATAAATTGGGGGAGGAGCATTCATGAGTATTCGATCAGAACGGACGTTATTTTTAATTGAAGTCGCTATATTTACGGCATTAGCACTTGTATTAGATATGATACCATTTTTAAAGTTTCAGATTTGGGCTCAAGGGGGATCGATTTCATTTGCGATGATCCCGGTTTTTATCGTAGCTTTCCGTTGGGGATTAAAAGGTGGCTTGTTGACGGGTTTCCTTTACGGTGCTTTACAAATCCCGTTAGGTGGAGCCTACATATTAACGCCATTACAAGCGTTTATTGAATATGGATTAGCATTTACAGCACTCGGTTTAGCAGGAATTTTTTCAAAACAAATTCAACAAGCTGTGAAACAAGGCAAAACAAAGACTTACTTTACATATATTATGAGTGGAATTTTCATCGGTACAAGTTTACGTTTCTTAGGTCATGTCATTGCTGGCGTTATATTTTTTAGTGAGTATGCTCCTGAAGGGCAGCCGGCTTGGTTGTATTCAGTCATTTATAATAGTTCATATATGGTGCCATCATTTATTTTATGTACGGTTGCTATATTTTTCCTGTTTCATAAACAACCAAAAACATTATTACATACTCTATAAATGTGATCGAAACTACCGCTGAGATTGTCGTGCAAGTCAATGAAGTTGAACGAACATAAAAAACCTACCGACGCATTTTTGCGTACGGTAGGTTTTTCGTTGTGTTATCGGGATGACAGGACTTGAACCTGCGACCCCTAGCACCCCATGCTAGTGCTCTACCAAGCTGAGCCACATCCCGATGAAATCTATTGATAGTATAAGTGAAATACTAAAATAAATCAAACAGAAAGACATCGAGTAAGAGCGACGAAAATAAATAGGATTTTATTAAAGTAAATGACTGTCACCCTTTCTACGTAAGCCACTTCACTTCCTTTCACTAGACGAATAACCGCTGCATACGTTATTACATCTAACTCAGTGAAGGGGAGTGGCTTTGTGGAGGTTACGATTTCCCATGTAGCTTATGGGTTGTTTACTTTAGTTATTATCGGAACGATGATTTTTAGAAAAGGGGTCGTGTTGCCAACATTATTAGGCACTTTTGTTGTTGCCTTTACGTATAAAGGAAGTTTCATTGATGCGTTCATAGCTATTTTTCAAGCGAATGTTGTTGCGGCACAAGAGTTGTTTCATATTTTTTTAATTATTGCGCTCATGTTGGCATTACTACAGTCATTAAAAGAGGTAGGAGCCGACCGGACGATGATTCAGCCGTTTCAAAAGTTGATGATCAATGGACATGTTTCATTTTTTGTTTTAGTCGGTGTAACGTATGTCATTTCGTTATTTTTTTGGCCAACTCCAGCCGTACCTCTTATTTGTAGCTTACTTGTTCCGGCAGCGGTTCGTTCAGGTTTACCAGTTACTATTGCCGCTGTCGCTGTTGCACTGTCAGGGCAAGGGATGGCCCTGTCGTCAGATTATATCATACAAGTAGCCCCTAGCTTATCTGCAAAAGCAGCTGGGGTAGATGTCGATGTCGTCGCTAGTCAATCGCTTGTATTATCGCTAATTTCTGGTACGTTAGCGATGATTATCGTTTACGTTCTTTACCGCCAAAAAATCCGTTCAGTACATGATTCTCGTAATGATTATGAATTACAAATGATGCAGACATCAAAGCAATTCATTGGGAAAGGAGAGCATCATCCGTTATTACGAAGGCTTTTTGCCATTGTCGTTCCCATAACCTTTTTCATTGTCATCATTTATATGGTCTATACAAAACTATTATTGGGAAGAATGGGAGGTTTAGAAGGAGGGGATGGGGCTGCTTTTATTGGCGGAGTAGCAGTCATTTTATTAATGGTGACGACTGTTTCCTTTGACGGGCATCAAGCGCTTCATTCCATTAGCCATTATTTGACAGAAGGTTTTGTCTTTGCCTTTCAAGCGATGGGTCCGGTCATTCCGATTGCGGGTTTCTTTTTTTTAGGAAGTGCAGATTTTTCAAGTGATATTTTGAATACGGATCAGGCACCTGCATTTTTATTTGATCTGATCCAAGTCACTCAACAATATTTACCACAAACTCCTTTGTTTGCTGCGTTTAGTATATTAATCATTGGAATGATTACGGGTCTTGACGGATCCGGGTTTTCGGGACTTCCTCTCGTCGGTGGATTAGCTGCATCGTTAGAAACATCTGCAATGGATGCGAGCACTTTAGCATCAATCGGCCAAATGGGAGCGATTTGGACGGGAGGTGGGACACTTGTTGCGTGGTCGTCACTCATTGCTATCGCTGGGTTTTGTAACATTTCTGTTATGGATTTAGTTCGGAAAAATGTTATCCCCGTAATCTCGGGTTTAACGATTGCAACAGTAGCTGCTCTATTTATTTTTTAAACGATTTAAGAGCGCCGTTTATCGTGGAAAGTGAGTCACCTTCCACGATAAAATGACTTTTCGAATAATAATCCCCCCAATTTGACATATTCAAAATTATCAGTTAAATTTAAACCACCATTACGATATTGAGGGGGTTTGTGACATGAGTGGGATTTTCGTTGCGGTCATTGGTGTTTTATTTTTTGCGTTAGGTTATCGATTTTATTCTACATTTATAGCAGAAAAAGTATTTAAGCTCGATCCGAACTATGTAACTCCCGCACATCGGTATAAAGATGGAGTAGATTTTGTACCGACGAATAAATTTGTTTTATGGGGGCATCATTTTTCATCCGTTGCAGGTGCAGCCCCGATTGTTGGTCCAGCAATTGCTGTGTATTGGGGCTGGTTACCAGCATTTTTATGGGTCGTTTTAGGTACGGTATTTGCGGCGGGGGTGCATGACTTCGGTACGTTAGTCATTTCGGTTCGCAATAAAGGACAATCGATTGGCTCACTTGCGAATAAACTAATTGGTCAACGAGCTAAAATTTTATTTTTGTTTATCATTTTAATTCTTGTCTTAATGGTGAATGCAGTTTTTGCATGGATTATTGCTAATTTATTTATTTCGTTTCCGGCGAGTGTATTACCCGTTATGATTCAAATTCCCTTAGCGGTCTGGATTGGATATGCTGTGTATAAAAGACAACGGAAGATGTTACTTCCGTCCATCATAGCTCTCATCATCATGTATGCAACTGCGGTTATTGCGAGTGAAGTTGACATTTTACAGATTGACTTGATTCAATATATGGGTGGAGAAACAGATGCGGGGTTATTTAGTTTAGGTGCTACTTCTACGGCCTTTTTAATCTGGATTGCTTTTTTAATGGTTTATGTATATATTGCTTCAACATTGCCGGTATGGAAGTTATTGCAACCACGAGATTTTATTAATTCTCATCAGCTCGTACTCGGAATTATCATTTTGTACGTGGGACTTATATTTACAAATCCACAAATTACAGCACCAGCAACGAATGTAGGAACGGACACGCCTTGGTTTCCGTTATTATTTATTACAGTTGCTTGTGGAGCGATTTCGGGATTTCACGGTCTCGTTTCATCAGGAACATCTTCCAAGCAATTGAATAAAGAAACGGATGCTCGAATGGTTGGATATCTTGGGGCGGTCGGCGAAGGTGCATTAGCTCTTATCGCAATCTTAGCTGTCGTTACTTTTTTTGCAAGTAAAACTGAATTTTTGCGAACATATAGTAGTTTTTCGGAAGCAAATGGGGTTGGCTTGAATGTATTTGTTGAAGGGGCAAGTAAGTTAGCAAGTTCCCTCTTCATTCCTCATGATATAGCAACGACGATTGTATCTGTTATTGTTGTCAGTTTTGCTGCAACTTCATTGGATACAGCTGTTCGACTGATGCGTTACATTATCGCGGAATTAGGGATGGAGTATCATGCTCCAGTCATTGCCAAAAAACATGTCGCTACTTCTATTGCCGTTATCTCCAGTGCTGCTTTAGCTTTTCTTCCAGAAGGTCCTAAAGGATTCGGTTCAGGTGGATATTTGCTTTGGCCTTTATTTGGAACTGCTAATCAATTGCTGGCGGGGATTAGTTTATTGCTCGTATCAGTATGGTTAAAAAGGCTCGGAAGAAATTATGCCGTGACGTTAATTCCGATGATTTTTTTAATGTTTGTTACTTTATATGCGCTGTTTAAACAAGTCATCTATACGTGGTCCTGGTTCGGTACGGAAACGAATGGATTATTATTTATTTTTGGAGCGATTATTTTTGTGTTTGCTGTATGGATTACGTTGACAGCCTTTTACGCGATGACCGAACGAAACATTGACACTCCAGATGATTTTAAAAATGTGAAATGAGTGCTTTTACACGTATAAACAATCGTTAACGAAATTTACAATGACACGGAGGTGAGTTCATGTTTACAAAATTAAAAAATCTAATTCTTTTTTATGAGGAAGTTTTACACATGCCTCACCGTCAAGAAATAGCTCGTGAGCTCCGCGCGGAGGATGATTTATTTTTACTTCTCCTTTACTCAGAACTGATTGGAATTCCAAATCCTGTTTACTACTATACGCTTGAGCTTTATCCGTATATGATTGAACAATTTCATGAGTGGCATTTGCGTATGGGAATGGAAAAATCACCTCTTTCAGGTATACGATGTTGTTGATAATTCAATTTAATGAACATACGAATGACGAGGCGATTGAACATGAAAAATTTGCAAAATAAAATAACGTTCATCGGAGGTAAGGGAGGGGTAGGCAAGTCTTCAATAGCCGCAGCGATTGCTTGGAAAGCGGCTCAAGATGGAGAGAAAACATTGTTAATTTCGACAGATCCAGCCCATAATCTCGGCGATTTGTTCGAGCGAACGATTGGCGGTCAAATTACACAACTCATGGACAACTTGTTTGCGTTAGAAATCGATCCCGAAAGAGAAACGGAAATCTATATTCGACAAGTTAAAGAAAATATTAAAGGAACAGTTCATGCTACAATGATGGAGGAAGTGAATCGACAGTTGGATACAGCTAAAGC
>DASUXY010000057.1:0-66296 GCA_036377675.1 Bacillota bacterium | reverse complement strand
CAATAACTCCTCTAACCCATTCGGAGTAATGGTTGCACTACAGCAAGATATGCGCGAAAAATGATATCGAATGTGATTGTTACGATGATGCTTCATGACCGCTTGCACTTCTTGGCAACCAGATTCATAACAACCTTCCTTGAAGTCAATAATTACTGTTAGTTTTTTCCTCTTTTTAATCCACTTTTCTAAGAGACGATGCAAAAAGCACGGTGTCCATTTAAAGGGTCGATAGAGATTAAGAATCATTTTTCGTAACGGACGATCTATTTTTTTCGCATGTAACCGTACTGTTTGTACCATAGAGTGATCAAACATGTTCCCTCAACCTTTCCATAGTATTTGCTATTAAGCTATGGAAAGGTCATGAACATTGGAGCGATGTTTGTCCGATAACAAAATAAAAAAGGCTTTTTACTGAAAAAAATCGTTAGTTATGTTTGCCTAATTTATTTTCTAAATTTTCGCAAGGCACAACAGTGTTGCGATCGATTATTCACACAATTATTTCAACAATTTTTCCGACATAATCCTAACTACAATCCTTCTTTGTTAAAACATGTAAAGAGCCTGAAATCTGAAGTAGCCGAATGAATATCGAGTATGTATATTTTATTCACCGAATCCTAATATGAAACTATTTCGAGTTGCTATACAACATATATAGATGAATAGGAGTGTTCATAACGATAAAAAATTCCCCAACAACCCTTAAAAAAAGCTATTGGAATGTTTTAAGATAAGATGTAATTACTTTTAGACTCAGTTCATTAACATCGAAATGAACTGAAAAATAGAGGGGCTGTCCTTAAAGGGTAAAACGTAAGTTAAAAACGCGAAAAAAATCCAAAACACTGATTGTTCTATGTTTTGGATGCCATCTAAAATGAAGAATAGACGTAGATTGGATAGCCTTTCAAATCTTCCACTATTATTGATGTTCAATCTTTTTTCTAAATAGATTTAGTGCACTACCGCCAATAATCAAAAGCGCTCCTATGAGAAAAAGTGTATACATATTTATCGCGGTATTCGGTAATGTGGATCCATTCGAATCACTTTTGTCAACTTTTGTAACTTGATCATCATCGCCTGACCGATCACTTTGGCCCGACTGGACTACCGATGGATCTATGTCACCTGACTGATTGCCATTGTCGGATCGATCGTTCGTACTTGATTTTCCACCATCGTTTAACTGACCATCTTCATCGGATTGATTGCTGTCGCCTTGTTTGTCGACATCACTTGACCTCTCTAGCCTTTCCTCACCATACGTAACGACCTCAATCGGCAGTTCAAGTGCGGCTACTTTTTCACTGTCTTCTTGATAAAGCGTAACGTGTGCTATTAATCCTTCTAAATCGTTCACATGGACAGTACTTTCTCCAAAATCTGTAAACTCTCCTTCATATCCACCTATTCCAGAAACGGTATGTAAATCAGCGGAAGCAGTATTCCCATTCCATACGATGTCTACGTTTTCACCACTGACTGTTCCATCCTCATAATTGGGTTCACGAATGTTTAAGCCGTCAGGTACTTTAAACTCGAGATTGACTTGTTCTACATCATCAAGTAACAGATTAATAACTTTGAAGCCAAAATAAAGCTCAAACGCATTGTCATTAAAATCTGGCTTACCTATCGTTAGCTTACTTTCTGCATCGAAAGCCCATTCTTCGCTCATGTTTGTTAAGTCAATCGTCACTTGACCTACAAAGTGGCCAACCGATTGGAAGGAACCCTCAGAAATGGTATAAACAGGGATCGTTGATGCTTTAATGTTTTCAGTCGCTTTACCTAACAGTGGAATCGCATACGTTTGTTGATCTTCTTCACCTGCATCGAGAGAAGACAACTTCAAAGCCACTTCTTGCGTCCCATCCTCCTTGTCAATAACGCTTATATCTTCTGGTGTATCGTCATTTTGTAAAACAGCTACACTTTCTGGAAGACGAAAACCGGCATATAAATCATTTACAGGTTGATTTGTATGATTTTGTGCGGTAGCTTGGACATCTAATATGTAATACCCTTTTTCATCTACATACGTCGTTTCTCCTGTAATCACCCCTTGCAAGTCAAGGGCAGGTTCACTTTCCATTACAGAAAAGTCAATTTCTCGTTGTCCATTTAGTTGACCAAGATTTTCATACGTATACGCTTTAACATCTATATCCATAAGGTAAATCGCCTCATGTGGATGAGAAGCGGATCCCTCTCCTACTAGAGGAATGTGGTATGTCATCGATCGATGATTATTTCCTTGATTCGGTACTTTCATCGCGAGCCCAGTATGCCCATTTGGTAAGCCGACGAAAACAATTCCTTCTGGCATATCCTCTACGACAACATCTACACCTTCTGGCAATGCAAAAGCTAGCCATTTTTCGTCTACATCTTCAGTATGTGATTGCTTCTCCAGTGAAGCATCTACATCAAGAACGTAATATCCTTTCTGCACATCATACGTTACATCACCCGTTACGTTTCCAGTCATTCCTTGAAGATTTACATCTTCACTGTTTTCTTCATCAAAGCCATCTACTCCCTTATGAGATGCTTTTTCCGTAGTAGAGTCTTTTTCTAAGTCGGTTCGTTCACCTGTATTCTCTTTTCTATCCTTATTCGTTACAGTTTGACTACTTTTTTCAACTTTGTCAGTTTTTTCTGAAGAATTTTCTACTTCACTCGGCGTTTCTACCTGGTATTTAGGTGAGGACTTCTCTACACCACTACCATTTTCACGTTCTTCCGTTTTAACTATTCCTTCTTCACTACGATCATTTGTAGATCCATGTTGTTCATTTTCATCCGTCGTCATTGCCAAAACTGCTACCGGATAAAAAGCAATCATTAATGATAGACATCCGAACGACAATCGCTTCAACAATTAAATCCCTCCTTGTATATATACATCTCCAGCAATCTCTATGAATCTATGTTTAAAACTTGTTGAGTTCAATACACACAATAAATCGATCTTTTTTAACAATGATTGCCCCTTAAAAATATGCAGACCACCAAAAGTATAAATAAACGAACGATTGTTTACAAGAGAAGATAGACCTATAAAATATTTAGATTCAATGAACAATATTTTGAAAAATTTGATTTCCCTCGTGTGAACCGGATCATTTTATGTGCTCAATGACTTAATCGTATCATCAATATAGGTAAAAAGACTTATATCTATACAACATCTACTTCTTTTTCTTCCAGCCTGCGCATCATGGTAATTGGAGTAATAGCTTAGACCAGCTCCTAAAGGGCCAAGCGCTTTTGTGAACCCTTTTCCTAAACGACCAGCGTCTTTAAAACGATCAATTATATCTTTACCTGTCGCTTTTTTATTAACCATGATATAGGATTGTAACGGTCCATAAGCAATGAAAAAACGTTTTTGAAACCGTAGATTTATGAATAAAAAACATGGGTCACACAACAGTCGTCGTGTGACCCGAGATAAAAATAAATAATATTGAAAAATATTATTTAAAGCCAAAGTTACGTGATAATGCTTCATCTTGTTCATCCATTGCTTCTGCTGTGTTAATGAGTTGCATTTTAATTTCTTCCATTAAAATAGCGAAATCTTTTACTTTCGGCATCAGCTCATTAAATTGATCATCGAATCTCTGAAAGGCAAGACCTTCCACTGTTCAGCAATTTGCCCTTGTAAAATTTGTTAACTCTGTTAACATCGTCTCGATTTGATCTGAACTTTTTCCATAAACTTGTGCTTTGCTTATGAGTTCCGACGGACTCATACGAATTTGTCCGGACATAAATATTCATCTCCCACTTTATACCTGAGAATTGTACATCTATGTAATAAAAAATGAGACTATATACCTAGGTTCAGCAATCCTTTCTTTTCGCTTACAGTTCAAAACTACCATACTTTTTAGCCACAGCATTGTAAGAGTATTCAATCGGCACTATAAATAGAGGTAGTAGATTTAATACATCACTACTTCCCTAACTTTAATTTCATGTCGTCACACAGTTTCGCAACAGTTGGATCAGCGTTTTTTTATGAAAATTAAGATCTCCATCATCTCTCCAAACGACGGCAATCGAACTCTCTAATTGGACACCTTTTAGAGGCAATGCTTTAATCCTTTGTGACCGAACGAGTTCGAACATATCTTCAGGTAATAACGTAACCCCTAAATTGTTAGCTATCATATTTGAAATGGTTAATAGTTCTGAGCCGCTACAAATCGTTTTCGGCCTAAAACCGGCGTCATGACACGCATTTTCAAGCAATTGATACAATGCTGTTGATTGTATTGAATCATAATGTAAAAAGGAGTCATCACGAAGGTCGGTTAATTGAATCGATTCCTTCGTAGCGAGTCTATGTGTAGACGAAACAACTGCTTTCATCGGAGAGCGTTTAATTTCTATAGCGTTGAGTGGGCCTTCCTTATGGGATTGAAAGTCTGAGGAAACCCGAATAAAGCCGATATGATACCTTCTGTTTTTTATGAGTTGTTTCACTTCTCGGGATGTCGTTTCTTTAATCGTAAATTCAAGATCTGAATCAAGTGTATGAAGTTCTTTTAATGCCTTCGGTAAGTATAAACTCGCAGCCGATGGAATGGTCGCAATTTTCATAAGTGTGGGGAAGGTGTTAGATTCCTTGAGATGAGAAACGGTGTTTTCAATTTCTGAGATGGAAGGAAAGATTCGGTCGAGTAAATACTTCCCTTCTTCTGTTAACTCCACCTTTCGCGTCGTACGATGTAATAGTTTAACGCCTAATTGCTCTTCAAGCAAATGAATTTGTTGACTGATTCCGGGCTGAGAAACGAATAAATTTTTCGATGCTTCTGTGAAACTTAACGTCTTTGCTACTTCAATAAAATACCGAAGCGAATGCAAATTCATAAATTCACCACCATAATCGTTTGATTATTCTAGCACATTGTATGGCGTTCACACAACATCACAATAGCCTTTTCACGTTCGTGGACGCCTTTTTTTCTATCTATTTCTTGGGATGTTAGGTACAGGTCTTTAGAACTATTAATGTGAACGTATGAGCATGGAGTCACCTAACATCCAAGATAGACTGAGAAGAAAGGCTTATTCACATTAAAATATGTGAACAGACGTAGGCCAACGTCTAACTGTATAAAAAAGCGATCAAGAACAATCTTAATCGCTTTTATAAAACAATCTCAGACGCTTCGTTCTTGTAAGCGGTCTTCTCCGACCGTTTGTTTTCGTTTATAAACTAATTGAAAAAAGAGTAACACAATAAAAATACCTAATCCGAACCAGTCTGAATTTCCCTCAGGGAAAATTAATAATAAACCGGTAATCGTCGTTACCATTCTCTCTAACCAATGCATTTTTCGATACCAAAAACCGATTAATCCCGCTCCAATCGCAATCATTCCAATAATAGCTGTAAATAAAATCCAGCTCACTTCGGCGAATGTCGTATCAATCATGAGCAGTTCAGGTTGTAAAACGAACATGTAAGGAATGATGAAAGCAGCAATGGCTAATTTCGCCGCATTTACACCCGTTCGCAGTGGGTCACCACCGGAAATTCCTGTAGCAGCAAACGCGGCTAAGGCAACTGGCGGTGTAATATCAGCAACGATTCCAAAGTAAAATACAAACATATGCGCTGCTAACACAGGAATAGCAACCTCTAATTGTCCATTTAGCGCGATGATGGCCGGTAGGGCGATCGTCGACGTAATAATATAGTTAGCTGTCGTTGGCGAGCCCATTCCTAAAATAAGCGAGGCAATCATCGTAAAGAACAATGTCAACAAAAGCTGCATATTGATGGAAGATGATAACGCTTCAGCTAAACTGACTAAACTATTTCCCATCTTTAAACCGAGGCCTGTTTTCGTAACGACGCCAACGATAATTCCTGCACAGGCAGTTGCAGCAGCCACACCTAGAGCTGTCCGTGCTCCTGAAGTTAACGCTTCAATAATTTTTCTCGGTGTAACACGCGTATCTTTACGAAACAGACTGACGACAATCGTCGTTAAAATGCCGTAGAGAGCTGTTCGTTCAATACTAAATCCTTTAAATAACAACCAAACAATCATTAAAATAGGGATTAATAAATGAATCTTTTTCAAAACTTCTTTTTTCTTCGGAATTTGATTTGCCGGTAAACCGTGTAAGCCCATTTTCTTCGCTTCAAAGTGGGTCATAATCCATATTCCAGAAAAATAAAGAATCGCTGGAACTGTAGCTGCCTTCGCAATTTCCCAGTAACCTACTCCTGCAAACTCAATCATTAAGAAGGCTGCTGCTCCCATGATCGGAGGCATAATTTGACCGCCCGTTGATGCAGCCGCTTCAACCGCTCCTGCAAAATTCCGATGGTAACCAATCCGTTTCATGAGAGGAATCGTATACGAACCCGTCGTCACCGTATTCGCTACCGAACTACCAGAAATGGTCCCTTGTAAAGCACTGGAAAAAATAGCGACTTTTGCTGGTCCCCCCGTTCGTTTTCCTGCTAAAGAGATCGCTAAGTCATTAAAGTAGTTACCGACGCCCGTTTGGACAAGGAAAGCCCCGAATAGTAAAAATAAGAAAATATACGTCGAAGATACTTGAAGAGGCGTACCTAAAATACCATCTGTCGTAAAGAACATCGATTGGATGAGCTGCTGTAAACTTAATCCTCGATGAGCAAGCATGCCCGGCATATGTGGTCCAAATAAGGCATAGATTAAAAACAAAATAGCGATAATCATAATGGGAAGACCGACCGCACGTCTCGTCGCTTCCAACACGAGGAGAATCGCAAGACCACCAATGACCATTTGAATGTTTGTAATCCCACCTATTTGTTGTACAACTGTTTCATAAAATAACGGCCAATAGGCACAGACTATGAACGCTAGCAAAGCTAAGACGTAATCATACCAAGCCACTTTTTGTTTCTTACCCGCTTTTCGCCGCATGGGGAATAATAGGAAGATGAGTACTAAAGCAAACCCTAAGTGAATCGTCCGTTGAATGTAAGCTGTATATTGTCCAAACGCCCCTGTATACAATTGAAAAAGTGAAAAGCTCAATAAAATGAAAAAGACGACTGTACCGATGGTTCCCGTTAAATTCCGCGTGCTTGACTCAACATCATACTTTTGTAATAACTCCTCTTGTTTTTCCTTCGATAAGTGCTCCTCTGATTCATTCATCAATTTTCTCTCCCTTCAAACGTTGCCAAAGTGACAGTTTTTCAATTTTTAATGTTAATCTCGCTCCTGGGTCAAAATATTCATTAAACGAAACGATTTTTTCCCCTCGGTCACCCCAAATGAGCCGATGGTTTGAAACTGTTTTTCCGTTTCGTAAATGGATCGAAGGAAAGAGACGATTCATATTTTTTATATAATATTTACCATTTTCATACAGAAATATTTCTCCGGCTTCTTCCGTATTAGCTGGCATTCCGATACCAAATTGTTCAAAAACAATTTCATATTGTTTTATTTGCTTATCTTCTGTCACTTCATATTTCTCTACAACATCGGTCAAATGAATGGAATGGGTAAACGTAATGTGAAAACAGTCCCCTTTTCGGATTGACAAATAAGCTTCTAAATGATTTGTATGCTGCTTATAAAAACTGAGTGCCTCATGAAAGGGGACAAACAATAAACAGAAAAGAAATAAAAAAATCCCTAACATGATGACTGTTATCGAAGAACATCTCATCACCCATGACCACCTATTTGTTTACAACTAGAAGTTATCTCGTTCATTCATTTACGTAAAATGAGGCCAGTAGAAAATGCCTATAAATAGGATTGACGACTGGCCTTCTCACTACGAATATTTTACTGACAATTTGTTTACTCTAACTCGATCCCTTTTTCTTTGAAATACTTTTCTGCCCCAGGATGCAAATCAATTCCGATTCCATCCAAAGCAGATTCAAGTGTTATAAACTCTGCTTTTGCGTGAGACATTTTATCCGCATTTTCAAAGATCGATGAAGTAATATCATAGACAGTATCTTCAGATAAATCTTCGGTTACGGCTAACATCGCAAGGACTGCCACTGTATTTACATCTTCTTCTAGCCCATATGTTCCTTCTTCAACAGTATCCGATGCATAGTATGGATATTTTTCAACGAGCTCATCGACCTTTTCTTGTTCGATGGGAACGATTTCAATATCTGTCGTCGCTGTAAGACCTTCGACAGCTCCTGTCGGTGTTCCAGCTGTGATGAACGCCGCATCGATGTTTCCATCTTGAATGCCACCCGTAGACTCCCCGAAATCTAAATTTTGGGCATCGATATCGTCCATCATCATTCCGTGAACTTCTAAAATTTGCTCTGCATTAATGTATGTCCCCGAACCTGGTGCCCCTACCGAAACGGTCTTACCCTCCAAATCTTCGACAGACTCAATGCCTGAATCACTTGTTGTAACGATTTGAATCGTTTCTGGGTAGAGAGAACCTAAGGCGAGAACGTTATCAACAGCATTCCCATCAAATGCATGAATCCCTTCAACGGCATAAGCCATAACGTCTGTTTGGACAAAAGCAATTTCAGCCTCGCCTTCTTGTAAATCAATGACATTATCTGCCGACGCGTTCGATGCGATCGAATCCGTTTGTATACCTGTTTCATCAGAGATAATCTTTGCAATTTCCCCTCCGAGTGGGAAATATGTACCACTCGTTCCGCCTGTCAATATACTTAGAAACTCTGGATCGTCACCATCTTTACTTTTCTCATCACTTTTTCCATCCCCATCTGTACTTTGACCACAGGCGACTACAATCAAAGGAACCATCAACATCATTGCAAATAAAAACAGTATTTTTTTGTTCTTCATCTTCTTTCCCATCCCCCTTTGTAGCTTGTTAAAAAGTTATTTATATTTTACAAGTTTTTTATTTCAATTGCAAATTTTCCCTCAATTCCATTTATTATCCTATAAATAACTTTACTAATCAATGCTCGATCAACTTATTTAAACTACATAAGTGAATAACGTTGTCACTACCATTGTGTAAGCGCATACAATTTTGCAGATATATTAATTGTAGCACGATTGTTAAATGGTGATAAATAACAATCCGTTATAAAGTTATAATCTTAAATTATGAATACATGAACGAGAAATGCCTCCATTCTTTACCGGAATTCCACTTTTGTTCCTGCCAAAACAGAGGCTTTTTTCATGTTAGATCCAATGAATGGATGAACCACTTTCGCTCTGAAGAACACCTCGGCAAAAATCTTTTATTCCAAGCGATAAATTAAAAATTTCCCATACTTTCCATGGACGCCAGGTACGTTAATTTTATTCAACAGTTTGAAAGGTGTTTCCGTTTGCAAAAATTTTTCAAATGGCGGTAATGGATAATAGAAGATAATTTCAATTCGCCGTCTCTCTGTTGCAAATGATTGCAAAATATTGTCGACAACTTTTTTGAAAATCGATAACGAAAATGGGTTAAAAAAATAAAACGTATTGTCCTTCTCGTCTATGTGATAGTGTTCCGCAAGCCCGTATTCAAAAGAAATCGGTGCTGGAATATGTTTTGCTCGTTGACGGTAGCTATACTTATTGTTTAAAGCTTCTTCAAATGTTTTATCATGTGCTTCGATACCGGTAACGGGTATGTGAAAATGATGATGGATGTAAAACATCGTTCGTCCGCGTCCACATCCAAAATCGACAACACGGTCGGTATGATGGAAAGTGTATGATTTAAATAGCTGATCTAACGCTTTGTACGGTGTTGCTTCATAACGATTATGCTCAGATTGTTTCAACTCACGAATACCAACCGTTTTAATACCTAACCATTGATCAAACTTTCTTTCGCTCATAGTATCCCCAATTCATCTGTATCTGTTGTGTATGCATGGACTCTTCACTCTCATGACCAATAAATAAAAAAAACTTCAGTAATCGATGTCATCCATCCATAGTGAATGTTTCCATTTCCGAGTATTTTTTCCGATAGTTAACCTTATCGTACTAACAATCTACTTTTATGACAACTATTTAACTATTTCTCGTTTGGCATCATCCGTCGTTCGTTTTATAATGCGCTCGATTTCCTTTTGTAAATGTTGATCGGCATGCTCTTTTCCGTACGTAGCAATCGATCGTTTGTAAAAGACGAATCCGAGCGCTGCCCAGATGAAAATGATGAGCCATTCATAAGGCCATACGAGCGCTGACGGCATACCAGGCATGTATAACGAGGCGATACCCATTGATAGAAACACGGCAATCCAACCAATCGTCGTTCCTCCTTGAAGATGAAAGGGTCGTTCCATATTTCGTTCCTTTTTACGTAACATAATAAAAGAAACAGCAACCATAAACCAAGCAACGACTAAACCAAGTCCCCCCGCATCTACGAGCCAAACGAGGGACGGACGTCCAAACAATGGAGCAGCGGTCGATATCAAAGCGATTAATAAAATGGCCCGATGAGGTGTATTATACGTCGGGTGAAGCTTTCCTAAAGATTTTGGAAGCATTCCAGCTTGGGCTAACGCATAAATTGCACGGCTTCCACCGACATAAAAGCCGATCCAGCTCGTTAAAATTCCACCAATTCCACCGAGGACGAGGATATTTCCCATCATTTGGCTGTTCCCGAAAGCTTTAGCCATCGCGTCTGCTGTAACTAAATTCGAAGCAGCTATTTCTGAAGAAGATAAGACACGAGAAACTCCATAAATAATGGCAACATACCATAAAATAGCAAGCGAGACAGAGAAGATTAACAATTTTCCAATATTTTTTCTCGGCAAATTAATTTCTTCAGCTGCTTGGGGAATGACATCAAAACCGACGAACATAAAAGGCGTCATAATGACGACTGTTAAAAAACCGACTGTTCCCTTTTCAAAAAAGGGTTGCATATTTTGCACATGACCGCTAATTGAACTTCCAGCAATGAGTAATAGACCAGCGACTATTATGAGTAAGGTGAGAATAAATGTAATCGCTGAAGAGAATTTGATCCCCCGATAGTTAATCCAAGCAATGATGACCGAACCGGCAATGCCGACACCAGCCCAAGTAATCGTCACATCCCAATCGGCTATCGTATATAAATAGCCTTGGCTATAATTCGGAATTACATATTCAAACACAGTCGGTAACGCGACTGCTTCAAAAGCGACGACCGAGACGTAACCTAAAATAATCGCCCACGTCGTTATAAAAGCAGCAACCCGCCCCATCGCTTTAAAACTGTATATTAATTCACCTCCAGCTAGCGGTAAAGCAGAAGCTAATTCTGAATACGTTAAACCGACGAAAACGACGAGCAGTCCTCCGACGATAAAAGCAAGAATAGCACCAATCGATCCCGCTTCCGAAATCCACAGTCCCGTCGTTACAACCCATCCCCAGCCAATCATCGCTCCAAAGGCTAGTGCTAACACATCACGATTTCCAAGCGTCTTTATAAATCGTTGTTCCCTCTCTTTTTTCATAAACACCCCTCCGCGTATTGTTTTAATAAATCGTATGCATGTTCCAATTCCGGTCCGAACGGCGGCTAAAGGTCATAAATTCCCACCGAGTTCTACATCGATTAAACGAACGATGTTTTACTATTGTATGCTTGTACCCCAAACTATACCTACTCCTTACTTATAAAAAACCGGTTTGCTTCATCGGTCATTCGGGAAACAGACTACATGAATCAGACGAACGGGTTGCTATTCTAGCTATGCTCTCCTTCATTAAGAGGATCATTGGGAACGAAATCCGTACTTTTTTACGATCGTTCATACATCAAAATCCACGTGATGTTACTCCGTGTTGGATTACTCCCTTCCGAGCAAACAGAAGTAACACCATCGCAACAATTCCTTCTGCTACAGGCACCGCTAACCAAATTCCATTCACTCCCCACCACATCGGCAAGACGTACAAGCAAGCGATGAGTAAAATAAATCCACGAAAAATCGTTATTCCTAACGAAGAACGAACGGATCCAATCGACTGATAATACGTCATATAAATAAAATTAATTCCCATAAAAAGATAGCCAGGAAAAAATAATTGAATCCCATTTATAGCGAAGGAGCGAATTTCTTCTGACGATATTCCAAAAATAGATACTAAAAAGTCGGCTCCAAAATAACCAACTGTTATAAATAACCCTCCGAGGACAAGAGCGGAAACTTCCGCAATGTTTACTGTCTTTTTAATGAGATGATATTTTTTCGCCCCATAATAGTAACTAATCATCGGTTGAATCGACGCACCGATGCCGATGAATGCTAGAAACATGAACGTATGTAAATAATTAATGACGGAAAAAGCAGCCAATCCTTTTGTGCCTACGTAATGTCCCATCGCGATATTGTACCCGACTACGAAGACACCCATTCCGGCTTCTGATAAAAAACTCGGAAAGCCAATCAAATGAATCGACCGAATATCTTTTCGATTCCACGTAAGTGGTACAAACATCAGTCCGGAACCTTTTTTGAAAAAATGAGTCATTAAAATGATTAATCCAACAATAGTCGCTATTGCAGTTGCCAGAGCGGCTCCAGTCACTTCCAGATTCCAGACGAAAATCATCCAATAATTCAAGAAAATATTAATCATCGCCGTCACTACTAAGCCCACCATTGCTAACATCGGATTGCCATCATTACGAACAAAAATACTTAAACATGTCTCCCATCCAATAAACAACGAAAAAAGTAACAATATTTTGATGTAATCAATAACATACGGTAACGTTTCTTCATTCGCTCCAAATAAAAGAGCTAACGACTCCATCTTTACGTAACTGATGACGCCAATGACTAACGTAACAATCGTAACGAGTACGGTTGAAGTCGTAAAGATTTGTTTAGCTCGATCTACCTTTCCTTCCCCCATCGCCATCGAGTACAATGTTCCACCACCGACCCCGATGAGTAAGGAAATGGAAATAATCAGCGTAAAAACAGGTACAGCAATATTGACACTTGCAAGAGCGACAGAGCCAATTCCATTTCCTACGAAAATACCATCAACAACAATGTTAATCGACATTAACATCATCCCAAGTAATGTCGGAATGAAGTACTGGAAAAAGCTTTTAGCCACTGATTGCTCACTTAATCTTTCTTTTAGAAGACTCACAACATCCCATCCCTTTACGAAGCGTTCTTACATATTTATTTCAAAAATTCCTTTACCTAATGTCTATTCGTCCAGCCTATTTATACTACAAAAGAAGAGTGATTTCTACTTTTTCATAACGAGAAGTCATGACGAAGGTGTGAATAAAAAAACGATAGTTCCTTGTTGAATCCGCCTAGGAAACTATCGTTTTTAAAAGAAAAATATATGTTCATGAATCGCACAGCAGCCACACGACTAGAAATTAAAATCTTACGTTTCCCTTTCGCATGACCTCCGTCCATCTCTAGCAATTCCATTTTTACGGTCATTCTGTTCCCTTCACTCTTTCACGAATGGCTCTATGGAACCCATGAATGTAGACGTATGTTCACCTAGCTTTGGAGCTGGCGACTTTATTTTTCCTGGAGTTGCTGATAGTTTAATTGGGATGCCGATTTGTTTCAATGTCCCTTCTTCCATCGATTGAATCATTTCCCGAGCAATAATTTGTTGATTTGTAACCATTTCATCGAATGTAAGAACAGGCGAGACACACGCATCAACACCTGAGAAAATGTCGACCCATTCGGATAACGTTTTTTGGGAAATGATTGTTTGAATTTCATATTTTAATCGGTGCTGTTCATGAAGAGGAGCATCTAATAGTGGTATGAACTCTTGACGCTGAATCGTTTCACAAAAACGTTTCCAAAATTTTACCTCCAATGCCCCGACCGAAAGGAATCGCTCATCTTTCGTCTCATAAATCGCGTAACAAGCTCTTCCGCCATCTAACATTTGCTTTCCTCGTTGTGGGGTTTCTCCTGCCATTAAGTAATTCGGAAGAACCGTTTGCAACCAAGAAATAACACCATCTAACATTGAAATGTCAACAAGTTGACCTCGATTCGTTTCTTTTCTTTTGAACAATGCAAGTAAAATGCCAATAGTTGCCGGGAGAGCACCTCCGCCAATATCAGCAATCGTCGTCGCTGGAATAATCGGTTTCCCGTCGCTTTCTCCCATTAAATGAAGCAGTCCTGCATAACTTATATAATTAATATCATGTCCTGGAAGATTCGCATATGGCCCTGTTTGGCCATATCCTGTAATCGCACAATAAATGAGTCTAGGATTGATCTCCTTTAATGTTTCATAATCAAAGCCGAGTCGCTTCATCACTCCTGGCCGGAATGATTCAATAACGACATCTGCCCCCTGAACGAGTTGCAAAAACACTTCTTTTCCTTGATCTGTCTTTAAGTTTAAACAGACGCTTTTTTTATTTCTATTTAATGAGTGAAACATTGCACTATCCGTATCTACCTTAGGTTGAAAATCCCTCGCATAATCGCCGATGTTAGGCTGTTCGATTTTAATAACTTCTGCCCCAAAGTCTGCCAAAATCATCGTACAAAATGGCCCTGGCAAGAGACGTGTTAAATCTAGAACACGAATGGATTGTAATGGCATATCTCATCCCCCTCGATAAAACTTTTGATAATTGGCGCAACATTCGTAAATTTGTCCATGCATCGATTTTAATGAGTGCGCTTACAAAAGTCAACAGACTTCTGCATAGTTAAATGGTCATAGAAAGAAAAATAAAACATCTTTATTTACATTCAAAAGACGATTACGTACACTTTTAAATAGATTTATAAATGAAGGAGCGGATGAATGATGAATTTAAATGATTGGTTTCATCGGGGCATGACAACTAAGGAGTATATAAACTCATTAACGGATTATAAAGATCATTTTTTACACATTTACAACCACTTTACACCCTTTGGGAGTGATTCCTTTTTTAACACGGTTAAACATAAACAATTACGTGTCATCGCCATATCGGAAGTTTGGTGTGGACACTGTATGTTAAATATTCCGATATTGCTACGTTTCGCTGAAAAAGTAAAGATGGACATTCGTATTCTTAAACGTGATGACAATTTGCAACTCATGGATCAATATTTAACGAATGGAAAACGGATTATTCCTATTTTTATTTTTATAGACGAACAGGGACAGGAAGTTGCTCAATGGGGCCCGGTCGCTCCGTCTACAAAGCAACATGTGGCACTGTATGAGAAACAATTACCACCTAAAGACGATCCCCATTATAAAGAAGCGTTTAAACAGTTCATCAAAGATGTAACACAAGCCTTTCGCGAAGATGTCAACATATGGAACGGTACGTATGAAAGTATGAAACGAACCGTAGAGCGAATTAAATAATAGGTACAATTTTACAAACGACCTCCGAATCGTCGACAAAAAAGGATTTACGATTCATAGAGGTCGTTCTATGACGAAAACAACCCTTTTTTCAAGAACAGATTCACGTTAGTCTCCCACCTGAATGGCTATTAGGCATACGAATAGATCCAAATACGAATCCGACGGTTACTCATTAAACAATTTTTGTGAATTTTATCATATTCCCTTTACAAACATACCTTAAAAACAGTATATTTATTAGTAAACTAATAAACAACTTAGTTATAAAAGGGAGAATTGAACATGCATTTAGACGAAATGCTTGAATATAATAAAAAATTTGTAGAACAAAAAGATTATGAACTATACTCGACTGATAGTATTCCGAATAAACGAATGATTGTGTTTACATGTATGGAATCACGACTCGTCGAACTATTACCAAAAGCTTTAAATATTCAAAACGGTGACGTAAAAATGATTAAAAATGCTGGAACCATTATTCGTAAACCGTTCGATAGTATTATGAAAAGTATTTTAGTAGCCGTCTATGAGTTCCAAGCTGAAGACGTTACCGTAATCGGGCATTATGATTGTGGGATGTCACACATCAATCCAGAACAACTCGTTAACAAAATGAACAAAAAAGGAATTCCTGAGGAAACGATTCAAACCCTTGAACACGCTGGAATCGATCTCTGCCATGAATTCAGTGGCTTTAATACGATAGAGGAATCAGTTATGCAAAGTGTAGAAATCATTCGCAACCATCCTCTCTTACCATCATACGTTAAAGTCCACGGATTAATTATTGATCCTGGAACAGGAAAAGTTGATGTCATTTCACGCGGAGAACAAAAATAATCATCCACCGTCTATCCTCTATTTTTAATTGTAAATACACGAGAAACATCGTCAACTATACTAACTTTAAACCGTTATCCTTTTTTAACAAATAATAGGTAACGGTTTTTTTAGTTTCCATTTATACGTCAGAAAAGATGAGCTAGAAATATGTTGGAATATCAGCAAAAGAAGGGAACCTCCATATAAACAAACCTTTCAACGGGAAAATGGCGCTCTCTTCCATGTTACCTTTAGTCGTCACCATTCCCGTCACAATTTTTTTATTTCAATTATTTTATGATCCATGATCACCAAGAAGTATGATCGAATTGTTAAAATACGGCCGAGTAAGCTTAATGTATGCTTTCTGGAACTTCGTAATTACCTTTTACCTTTTATTCTATATAAGTAATAAAATGTTTATTTCCTCAGAATTTTTCCCATATTTGCCTCTAATTCGGACGATATGGCAGTTATTTGCAGAAAATTACCTGTATAGTACCTCAGTCTATGACCTATCCATAATAAAACGACTACATCACTACTGAGCACTTTTGATTTTCACATACGCTACCCTTATCATTTATATATGTTGCAAACACGGGAGGTGAACAACAGTCGGTAAATTAGTTACAAAATCGAAATCAACGGTACGAACACATAGTGATAATATTGTCTATCGAGAACCGACAGATGATGATGGCCACAAAATGTATCAACTCGTTAAAGAATCTAAGGTTCTTGATGTAAATTCACCTTATAGTTACTTAATGTGGGGAAAATATTTCAATAAAACATCGATCATCGTAGAAAAAGACAACGAGATGATCGGTTTTATTACTGGATTTCTCCAACCGAAGACGCCAGACACTCTATTCATTTGGCAAATTGCCGTTGATCCAGCCTATCGAGGCAAAGGATTTGCATCGGCATTAATTAAAAACTTACTCCGACGATTGGAAAGTAATGGGGTTCGTTTTTTAGAAGCGACCGTAACACCATCGAATCTTCCTTCAAACAACTTGTTTAAACGTATTGCCAAATGCTACGAAGTAAATTGCGAAATTTCCAAATGTTTCTCAAAGGAACAATTCCCTGAACCTTCGCATGAAGATGAAATGACTTATCGAATTGGACCTTTGCAATAACAAACTCAAATAATATGGAGGTATGTAAACTTAATGACGACAGTTAGTGATATACCGAAAGTAGATATGAATGTTTTTGATAACTACGAATCAGAAGTGAGAAGTTATAGTCGTAGTTTTCCAACCGTTTTTAAAAAGGCAAAAGGGTATAAATTGTGGGATACAGACGGTAAAGAGTATATTGATTTTTTTGCCGGTGCCGGTACGCTAAACTACGGGCATAACAATGAGGACATGAAACAGCTTCTTATTGATTATATCGAGGAAGATTCAATTACACATAGTTTAGATATGGCGACGGTAGCTCGGGGAAACTTTTTAAAACGATTTGATGAAGTCATCCTACAACCGAGAAATCTTGATTATAAAGTGATGTTTCCCGGACCAACAGGCACGAACTCTGTAGAAAGTGCTTTAAAATTAGCACGAAAAGTGACCGGTCGTGAAACGGTTATGAGCTTTACAAACGCCTTTCACGGCATGACGATTGGATCGTTATCAGTGACTGGAAATGCTTTCAAAAGGAACGGAGCGGGTGTTCCTTTAAATCATTCCATTTCTATGCCATTTGAAAATTATTTGAGCGACAGCAGTTCAATTGATTATATCGAACGTTATTTAGAAGACCAAGGTAGTGGCGTTTCTTTACCAGCAGCTATCATTTTGGAAACTGTACAGGGTGAAGGCGGAATCAACGCAGCGAGCGATGACTGGCTGAGAAGCATCGAAGAAATTTCCAGAAGATTCGGTATTTTATTAATCGTCGATGATGTCCAAGCGGGTTGTGGACGAACAGGTACCTTCTTCAGTTTTGAACGTGCTGGAATCGAGCCGGACATTGTTTGCTTATCAAAATCAATCAGTGGCTATGGGTTACCAATGGCTATAACGTTAATTAAAAGAGACTATGACATTTGGGAACCGGCAGAACATAATGGAACATTCCGCGGCAACAACTTAGCGTTTATTGCAGCTACTGAAGCGCTCAATTATTGGAAAAATAACGATTTCACCAAAGAAATTGATGAGAAAGCTGAACTGATGCGTTCATTTGTCAACCGCATCGTCGATGAATACGAGGAGCTTGACGCTGAAGGAAGAGGGCGAGGAATGATGCAAGGAGTCGCCTGTGGTAATGAAGATCTTTCAGGAAAAATATGTGAGGAAGCTTTCAAACGAGGACTTCTCATGGAAACTTCAGGACCAAAAGATGAAGTATTTAAATTTCTTCCCCCTCTCACCATTGATATGGAAGGATTACAAAGTGGATTTGACATTGTCGAAGAAAGTATTCAATCGATCTTAAATAAATAAAAGGAGACGAAACAAATGATTGTAAGAACACTTGATGAAATTATTGGAACAGAAAATGAAGTTAAAGCTGACACGTGGACAAGCCGTCGATTACTACTTAAAGATGACCAGATGGGCTTTTCCTTTCATGACACAATCATCTATGCCGGAACGGAAACACACATATGGTACAAGCATCATTTAGAAGCCGTCTACTGTGTCGGTGGTGAAGGTGAAATTGAAACCGTCTCTGACGGAAAAGTGTACCCGATTAAAGACGGTACGATGTATGCCCTTGACCAACATGATGAGCACTATTTACGAGCTACGAAAGACATGCGTATGATCTGTGCGTTTAACCCACCTTTAACAGGGAGAGAGACGCACGATAAGGACGGAGTCTATCCTCTTATCAAAGACTAAAATTGTGTTCCATCCCACTTTCTTTATGGAGTGGGATGGTTTATCCATTCATTGAATTAAATGCGTTTAACACTTTTAAAAAAGGAGAAACGAATGCGAGAAAAATTGACCCGTTTTATAACGGTTATATTTGCTTTCATCATGACTTTTTCCTTATTCCTTTATCTCATTCGCTCTTCCTCAGTTCTTCCCATCAATCGGCTCGGTCCCACTTCTCAATAATATAATCTGTATACGTTTGTAAATCGCCAAATGCACGATTAGAAATGACTTTATTATTTTTTTGATAGTTAAGCAACTGTTGAAAGCCCTCTAAATGTTTAATTACTTTGTCGACAGATTCCTTTTCCTCAAAGCGCTCGATCGCCGATAAATGAGTTTGTAGAGATCGGACGTCGCGGTCGTTTTCAAATTCCCCTTCATCCGCAAAGTACTTGACGAGTGTCTTCATATTCGCAGCACTACCTGGATTGTTAAAGTCGTACAAGGCTAGTCCAGCGATTTCGTTGTTAGGAGCTCGTTCATCAAGTAAAAGTGGAATTACCGTCATCATCGGCTGATTCATCGGAACAAACACTAACGTATCACTAACTTCCTCTGTTTGTAATGAAAATAATTGTAAATGACGACGAATCGATTCGACTTGGGACGTATGCAACAAATAACCACTCGGTTTCGTATGCAAAACACCATGATCCGATGGGTCCCAATTATCGGCTCCATCTAAATAATACGGATAAGATGAATCCTCCCCTGCGATTGCTTTTCGATGAGGAGCTTCAGTAACAACAGTCACCACATCATCGAATCGTTCACGATAAAAGCGTAAGACAGACTGAGCAGCATGCATTTGCATATCCACACGATCATTTGGAGCTTGTCTTCCAGCTGATTCTGTTAAAATACCTAATCCATGTCTTAACCCAGACATGTTACGCAAAATTCGTTCATCGCCACCGCCTGCCCCACCAGGCGTACCATATAATCCAGTTGAATACCCAACAGCTTCGACATCTCGACGCATATAGTTTTCGACAAGCTCGATGTTTAACAAACGTAAATCTTCATCGACATTAAGATTACGAGGCCATAAAAATTCAATATCTGGATGACCAGTTGCTGAAGGACGCTCATGAGCATCAACAGTAATATCCGGTTTGTACGTATTCATAATTTTGGCAATCATCTGTATTTCAGGAGTGTTTAAGTTTAAGTGATCACGATTATTATCAATGTTTTGGGCATTTCTTCGCTGATTCGCCTCTCGACCATCAGGATTCGGTGTCGGAACAAACAAAATCGTCGCCTCTTTCAGTTGATCGAGCAACTCCGGATCATCTGTAAATGCTAAGTCACGCATCAACTTCAACGTCATCTCCCGACCAGCCGGTTCATTTCCATGTGGCGTACCCATAATTAAAATATTCCTTCCATTAGCAATCGCCTCATCCGATGGTGGCTCTGGAAAACCTACTCGCACGAAGTAAATCGGGCGGCCTTCAACCGATGTCCCCTCTTGCGAAAAACTAACTCGCTCTGACTTTTCTGCAAGTTCTTCTAGAAATTGTAACTCTTCATCAAGCGTCGTCCAGCCATCGCCATCCCGATCCTCGAAACCTGTTGTCGGTAATTCATCAGAAGATTGTAAAGCAGAAATTTTTACAGGATTAAAAAGTAACAAAAGAGTGAAAATAACCACGTAAATTAAACGATTATTTTCTTTAAAGTATTTCACTAACGTTCCTCCTTTATTTTATTAAATGCATAAATTAAACGTGATTACTTTTGCTCACCTGGTGTTTGCTCTCCTGTAAATGTCCATTTAAGATGTAAGGAATCTCCTTGGAATTGGTTTTGATCTTTTCCATTATCAATAAAGTTAAACTTCACTACGAGGTCATCACTTGCACCAACAGGTAGCCCTTTTTCACCAAATGCAGGATAAAAAATATGCTCGTTTACAGCATCTGGAGTCATATTTTTCAGTTCTGCTAACGTCGTTTCATAAATAACTTCGTCCAACTTATCGACATTGTATAAAAACTCTACTTGAATATGTTTACCAAAATCATCATTATTATTATTGTTTGCATCTTTCACCGTATATTCCGTCTCTAAATAAACTTTGCCAATATCTAATGAACCGGTATTCTGCAGTTCAAAATCACGAATAAACGAGTCCCCAGGCTTCATATTCTCAATATTAATAATTTCTGACGGTTCAGCCGTTAAATCTAATGTTCCAGCTGCAAACGTATTATTCGTCTCCTCCACATCACTAAAATAAGCAAATGTCCCTCCACCTATTAACGCTACACCAAGTGCTAAAGAAGTCATTCCCATACCAAGTTTTTTTCTAATGTTCACTTCATTTCCTCCTTCATATGCTCGTATTAAACCTTTTCCCCGTCGGGATCTCATGTCTCGTCATAGGGTTAAATCACAATCTAGTAGATTCAAATCTTACTAGGCTTACACCCTCCTTTCGATTAACTCTATTAAAAGCACTCAATAGAAGAATATCATTATTCTGAATTATTTAAAAATAAGTAATATTTATAAGTCTATAATAGAAACTTATCAATTCAAACGAACATTACGTAGATTATAAAGTGAATTGAACGTGTCGCTGTCGAAAAATACTTACACTGTCTTTCAACCGTTTCATTTCTATAAGGCGGGCAGTTCTCTCACAACATGTACCTGCCCGCTCGATCAACAAATTTATTCCCATTTGTCAATCAAATAGTCTGCTTGAAAAGATAGTGTGTCATAAGCTTTCATAGAAATTACATCATTTTCCTGCTGGGTGTCTAGCAACAAGTGAAAGCTGCTCATATGTTTAACTGCTTGATCGATCAGTCCTTTCTCCTTATAATGACCAACTGCTGTTAGATGCGTTCGTAACAGCCGAGCATCTTCTTCATTCATAATCTTCTCATCTTCTTCAAATCGTTCGATTAATTCTATCATCTGTTTGACACTCGGTTCCGAAAGGCCAATCGCTGTTCCTTCTCGAGTCGAATCAGCCGCTCCAATAAAAAGTCCATCTTCATCTAGTAATATACTGTTTACGTTTCCCATTTCTTTTGGGTCTTGCTCCCAAGCATGGCCCCTTTCTTGGAGATCTTCTCGCACGTGAAAAGGGATGCCATACTCCCAGCGAATATTCGGGTACACATTACTATAAATACGTGGTTCTTCAATCGCATCTTTAAGTTCCATCTTATAACCGATTACATTTACAATCGTTTGCATAACGGAAGTAATAATGGTCGTACCACCTGGTGAACCAACCGTCATAAATGGCTGATCATCCCGCAAAACAATGGTCGGTGTCATACTACTGAGTGGACGTTTATTCGGTTGTACTTCATTTGCTCCACCTGGCACGGCATCAAAGTCTGTTAACTCATTGTTTAACATCACACCATATTGTGGCACCATAATTCCTGATCCGAACAGTTGTTCAATCGTCGTCGTATAGGACACAAGATTTCCCCAGCGATCAGCAACTGTAAAGTGAGTTGTTTCTCCTCCTTCTTCGACATCATTTACTTGTTCGACTACTTGTTCAACGACTTCCATTACTTCACCTTCTTGATAATTCCAAGGGTTACCTGGCTTTACGTCAGGATTTGCCTCACGAGGATCGATGAGCCCAACACGTTCTTTTATATATTGAGGGTGAAGTAATCCAGCGCTTGGCACATCAACATATTCAGGATCTCCCATATATGCTCCACGATCCGCATACGCTAGATGCATTCCTTCAGTCATATAATGATATTTATCCGCAGACTTTACATCATATTGAGTGACATCAAGTTCCTCAAACATTTGCAACAGCTGTAACATCGTTAGACCTCCAGAACTCGGTGGAGGCATCGTAGCGATATCATACTGCTTGTACGTTCCCCAAACCGGTTCATCATAGGTAACATCATACCGTTGAAGGTCTTCTATGGTCATGCTCCCTCCATTCTGTTGGACAACTTGTGCTAATGCTTCGCCCACTTCACCATTGTAAAATACATCTGTACCGTGATCACGAATAAGCTTTAATGTTTTTGCAAGATCAGCTTGGATGAGTAGATCTCCTTCTTCCAATGGTTTTCCATCCGAAAAGAAAACCTCCTTCGCAGCCCCACGTGACAATTTTTCTTCATTATTTTTAATTGCATTGGCTAACACCCAATTCACTTCAATTCCTTCTTCGGCGAAATCAATCGCCGGCTGGATAAGCTCCTCTAACGACATCGTCCCCCATCGGTCTAAAGACGCTTCTAATCCTTTTAACGTTCCCGGAACTCCAACTGAAAGCCCACTTTGAACACGCTCTGAAAAAGGCATCACTGTTCCAGCAACTGTCTCGATATCCCACTCAGTAGGTTCATCGGTACCGTCTTTCCACAATCGAAGTTTTAATTCATCCCTATCTACACGGAATCTCAGCCATTGCCAATCCGTAGTCCTCTCATGATCAATTGTACGCAAAGTGGATGTTTTTGAGTCTTTCGACTGCAATAAACGAATATGATTCGCGTTCGTATTCACCTCTATGCCGTAACCATTTTTAGCGAATGTACTTCCAGGTCGATAGTCATCAGCCCGGAGCCACAGCCTTAACCGACGATCATTTCCAGGGTCATCCGTCCGAAAGCGGATAAGCAACTCACTATTTTCTAATTCATCCATTTTTAGGGTTGCTCGTCCATAAGACGTTTGATTATTTCCAGTTGGTGACGAAAACGTAATCCGTCCACCATCGTCTTCTACTGTAAACGTTGTCCCTTGCTCGTAAAGATTAAATTTTTCCGTATCCCAAGGCGATCCGGATTCTCCTTTGAAATCATCATAAAAGGTTGGAGCGTGCGAATCCTCTTTATCTAAATGATAAACAGTCATTTCTCCAATGTGGAATTGACCTCTTCCCTCGCGATTTAATTCATTGGCAGCTACTAATACTTTCCCTTCTCCCGTAACGATATCGCTTTGATCGATAAACATATGTGGAGTCGCACCTTCAGGAGCACGCTCCCGACTATTAATAATCGAAACATCTTCTTCAGCGGCATCGTAATACATCATAAATCCACCTCCACCGATTCCAGACATCATCGGCTCGGCGACATTTAATGCGAGTTGAACGGCAACGGCAGCATCTACAGCATTCCCACCTCGTTGCAACACATCGGATCCAACTTGTGATGCTAATGGATGGGAGGATACGACCATTCCCCAGTCGCCTTCTGCCGTTTGTTCTGGTTGTATGCCTGGATTTTCTGGCTCATATCCTGTATTATCATCCGGATCAGCTTGTCCGACGGGAACAGAAATCATTGTGAGGAGTAAGAACATGACAAACAGTGACCGAAACGTAAACCGACTGCTTCTCAATACATCCGCCTCCTTGACATGAATTTTTCAAACAATATTCAAGGCACTCTACGCGGTTAAAATCGTGCAACCTTTCCTATTGATCCAATAGGTTAAGAGTACCTTTCATTTAAATCAATCCAACACTTCCCATTGTTCGATCAAATCGGCTGTATACGTTTCTAAATACGTAAATGCCTTCTCTGAAATCAATTTCTGTTCTTTCTGATTGTTAAGAAGCAATTGAAAGCTCTCTAAGTGTTTAATCGCTTTATCAATCCGATTCGTATTTTTATAATGATCAACCGTCTGTAAATGAGTCTTTAAGTGTCGAGGGGCTTCGTTATGTTCAAACGCCCCTTCATCTTGAAATTGGTCTACAAACAGCATCAGATGTGCAGCACTCATAGCTAAAAACCCTCTAATTTCATCCTGCCCATCTATTTTGATTGTAACTGTCGGACGCGCATCATTGATCAATGGTTCATTTTCGTCGATAATAAACGAAAATGTTGTTTCTTCTGTACCGTTTATAACGCCACGCCCAGTTACGCTAATCCACCCATCCGTCACTTGAATATTTCCAATCGTCTCAGACTTAAATTCGAAATCTCGATCAACGTCAACCATGTGGAAAAAGCCGTCGGCGTTTCGCGACTTAGCATCTTGTTTAAAAGACATTTCAACAAAAGTATTCGACGCCTCCGAGGAATCGATTGAAAATATTTCTCCCTTTTCAGCGAATTGAATTGTTTCTTCAAGTTTCATTGGACGGCTCGGCATGTTCGGAGCTCGTTTCAAAGCTTGGCCTGCTTGTACACCTGTCAACTCCCCGTTGTTAAGAGCTAATTCACCATTGACAATGACATATTCAATTCCTTCTGCATATTGTTTCGGCTGATCAAACGTCGCATAGTCACGAACTGTATTCGGATCAAAGACAGTTATATCGGCTACCATTCCTTCAGCGATAAACCCTCGGTCAACCATACCGATGATCGTAGCAGGTAAACCAGTCATCTTCCGAATCGCTTCTTCCCACTCTAAATATCCTTTTTCACGAACATACTTGCCCAGTACGCGAGGTTGTGTCCCATACCTTCGAGGATGGGTACTATCTGATGTCGTAGCACCACCATCTGAAGCAATTGCGGTTGTCGAATGTTCTATAATGCGCCGTAAATCGTCTTCATGCCCAAAATGATAAATCGTTCGCAAACTCCCTTCCGTTTCAAGAATACGCATCGTAGCTTCACCTGGAGAAATATTGCCCTCAGCATCTTTTGGAGGCATTTCATAGACGATATTCCAATCTTCAGGCTCAGACTCTTCCTCATTCCAAAGACGTACCATCACTTGACGATTTTCTATACGGAGTTTTAACGTATGCCAATCTGTCGATAAATTCGCATCGATTGTTTCTACATTCGTCGACGAACTATCTTCTCGCTTACGTAAAATCAACTGATTATTGTTTAAATTTAATTCCACTCCGTAACCATTCACGGGCATCGTACTTCCCGAAGTAAACGAATCTGCTTGAAGCCAAAAGCGAAGACGTTGATTTCCCATCTCGTCGACTCGAAAACGGACCTTCAATTCACCATCGCCAAGAATGGGCATATTCGGAGTCATTCGACCATACGCACTCCCATTTCCTTGAAGACGTTGGTCAAGAATAACTTGACCGGTATTGTCCTGAATCTCATATGTGGCTCCGGCTGGATTCCTTGGCCACGTATCGAGGCTAATAAAAGATGCTTCATTCCAAGATTCACCGTCATTACCTTTGAAATCTTCATAAAAAACAGATTGCCCCTCAGCATCTTCAATATGAATCTCATCAAAATAAATTGAATTTCTTTGATCATAATCAAAATTAATGACGCTTAACAAAGCTTGTCCAGCTTCACCATTGACTTGTGCCATATAATCTGCAAGTGTCATCCGTTTCGTTGGAAAATATACATCCGCTTCACTTTCAACTCTGCTATGCATAATATCGATAATTTCCTGTTCAATTTGTGGACGGAGTTCTGGATTGGCGAAACGCTTTAACATTTCTGATCGCCCGCCTTCCTCCGCCCACGGGGGAACAATCGCTGTCAAACCCGTTTGACTGCGCAAATATGGATAAACGTCAGCTGCCGCATACGTGCCCCGTTCAATGGCATCTTGTATGAGCCCAATCGTTTCCATCGACTTCCCCCAATTATTAGGACCCATGACTTTCATATGGGTAATGACAGGGACGAGTCCTGCTTCTTCACCAATTTGTATCGTTTCGGCGGTTGCTTCGACGACTTCATTATTCTCATTTCGGATGTGATGTGGGAAATTTGTTCGCCACTCTTTAGCAGCACGAACGACACCAATCACTTCATCGGTATCCGCATAATAGGCTGGTCGATAAAAAAGTCCAGCAGAAACACCATACGCTCCATCCTCCATCGCTTGGCTGATGAGAGATTTCATCTCAGCAATCTCTTCGGTGGTTGCTCGACGATCTTCATGTCCAACAACTTCCTTCCATATCGAATTGAAGCCAATGTATGTTCCAATATTAATAGCCAATCCATCTTCTTCTAAAGCAAATCGTTCCGTAACATCGATGGGACCACCTCCATCCGGACTTAAAATTTCTGTTGTAACACCTTGTGTAAGTGAGCTTTTAGCTTCTTGAAGTGCTTCAAGTGAAGCATGACTATGAAGATCAATGAACCCTGGTGCGATAAACTTACCTTCAACATCGATTTCATTTGTAGCAGCATAATCATCTAATTGTCCGATGCGGGCAATCAATCCGTTCTTCACTCCAACATCTGCCTCATAGCGTTCATTGCCGGTTCCATCAATAATTGTTCCATTGCGCAGAATAAGATCAAAATCTTCACGCTCATCATCAGTAGCTTGGACGATTGGCATTTGGACAATCGTACTAAAAAGTATGACATAGCCAACCAACACTAGAGCACTTTTCTTCATAAAACGAGTCATTTCTTTCCTCCTTCGTTTATAAAATTAACTTTCATCCATTCAACACACTTTGTTTAAAAGATTCGTTAGTAAAAACGTTCTCTTAAAAGCACCTCTAATTTACTCCTCGTAACGTTTTTATTTATCCGTACAAACGTATCACCTCCAATTGAAATTATTTAATATTGTGAAATTATATAAGGGATAAAATCTGGATGGGCTGATAAAATCATGGATATAAGGGGTGTACTACATGCCATTGATACACAAGTTATCCATGTTAGAGAAAGTGAAGTTACCATCGAATAGAAGATTTATAGATCGCGAAAGTTTTTATATGAACAACAGGATCGACGATACGCAGGCAGACGATAGGTTTCACTTACCCTTGTCCGCTAATCGATTAAGTTGTTGTAAAATACGCCCAAAAATGAGAAGTGCGTATAAAATAAACAATAGACCAGGAACAATGATGAGGAACATAATCCCTTGTTTAGACTGAATGAAGTTTGCTGCATAGCCCACATACGGAATCGTAAAACCTGTATATTTTCCAATTACATTTTGATGGAGAACGGGTTCGGCATCCGGACCATTATTACGATCTCCTTTTGTTATATAAAATTGTCCATCATTACCGACTTCAACAATTCGATGGGTCATTAGATTTTTTTCTTTTGTAATATATGTAATCACATCTCCTTTTTTAAATTGGGTCGTTTCATCTTCTAATTTAATCGTAATAATTGAACCTGTTTTAATGTCGGGCTCCATCGATCCGGACATGACCATTTTAAGTTGATAGCCTAAAATATTCGGATCTTCTCCCGAAATTCTAAAAAACAAGACGATAATGAGCATCGTGACCAACAACATAAATAATACATTTGTTAAAAAATGATACACTTTCTTAACGATACGCTTTATATTCATTCGATATCACTCCCTCTATACCGTAAATTAAGCTCTTCAGTCGATTCTTTATCCCGATTCGATGGTTCATCCGTTTTATCGTCCTGTTTATCCATCGGTTCGTTCTCTTCAGAAGGTTGAGTGTGTTCGTCCCTCTCCTGTTCAAAATGATCAGGAATCGCTTCCGATTCAGGATCATTTTCTTTTTGAATATAAACTGCCCCGATCATGCCCGCGATGGTAAACGTATGACTGAACATTGAAGAAGTAGGTGTAATGAAATAAAAAAAACTTCCTACTGATAGATAATAGACGATGAACCATTTTAGTAACCGTTTCATTTTTGTAACTTGTTTATCATGTGAACTGTGCATCGTTTTACTTAACACTTCCCATTCTACGAATCTTTTATATTTTCAGTATATTTACTAACCAATTATAAAGATGAACGAATAAAAAGTTAAATAATAAATAGTTATAAATTTATACGTTTTTCTAATAAATAAAAAACGCAAAGTGTAATCACTCCGCGTTTCTGCACACTCTCTATTATATGATTAAAATTTCTTCTCTTGTCTACGAATAAATTTATCCAATCTTTCAAGTTCTACCATTAATCTGACGATGCTACTAGCGACAGGGAAAATCTCAATCCATTTTTCAATTTCCGATTGTTGAAGTTCATTAATGAGATCATTAATTGTCAGATTCATAGCTGTAAAGCTTTCCTTTTGTAACTCTCTCTGAATGACAACTGTTCCTTCATACGTTAAAATGATATTTTCATGGTATTCCACGATTTTAGCGACGAGCTTCTTCACTAAAAATGATTGATTTGGAGATATCTCTTCGATTTTCTCTATTTTTTGTTCCATGTTTTCAATCAAATCGTATTCGCGCTCAATCACTCGAAGCATTTGCTTAAAGAGAACGATATCTCGCATAAAGTTAAAACGATTACGTATAAACATTCGGTCCTTTTCATCGATGATTATTTCTAAATAATCATTGATTTCTTTAATCCTTTTCTTTAATGCTTTTTTCTTCTTTTTTAACTCTTTTACTTTCAACGTTTTATTCGGAATAACCCGAAGTAAAAAGCTCGTTTGATCCATCGATTTCTTTATCATCTCGTATAAAATTTTCCGATGGTTTGGAGGGAAAACGAGTGCATTAATTAAAAAGGCCGACGTAATTCCGATAAAAATAAGTAGTAGCCGATCCATTAAATACATGAAATGAATCGTTTCTTCTCCCGAAAGCATAATAATCGCAATTGTTAAAATCGTAATATTAATATTAACTGTTTTTACCCAACCGAGTTTAATATTCGCGGCAATTGCTATAATTACAGTTATTCCAATCGATATAGGGTGTAATCCTAATGTATAAGCACCGATCAGTGCAAATACAGTCCCAATTAGAGTTGACAATGTCACTTCTTTAATATAATTAACGGAACGCATAATCGAAGGTTGCATCGCTATAACTGCTGTAATGACAGCAACAATTCCTAATTCGATTTGTAAACTTTCCGTAATTAAAATCGATAAGGCAACAGCTAATCCTGTTTTCATCATTCTTGGGCCAATATTAAAATTCATTTCACAACCTCCTAGCAAAGCGTTCACAGACCGCTTTACTATAACCCATTATTTAATCATAACATGACAATCGCCTATCCCAAAGAAGTATGTATCATAAATTTTACCTACAGTTTTATATATGCTACATCATCTTTGTTCATGTTTTTTTAAAAAGAGTTGACTTTGTGAATCAAACAAGATATGTTGTACATAGGCAATATTTTTTCCTTAGATGAAATAAGTGAGAGCTAGCGATAAACGTAAGGTAGTTCGGGTAATTCAAATACAAAAGCCATTCAATCTCCCGGGGTGGTAGCCGGGGGATTCTTTTTTCCGCATACAACGAGTGCGTTCGTAACCGTCTCCATCCTATGCAAATTTCGACATCATCTATTGACAATGACCGCTTCATACCGTATCTTCTATTTACAGGAAATAATACATCACTTGTAAACGCTTTCCAGAAATCGTATACAGTAAGTTATTTCATAGAAAGGGAGAGTCGAAATGACAGCGAATGTTTTATTTTCTACTCATGAAAATGGAGTTGCTACCATTACATTAAACCGACCGGAAGCCATCAACTCGCTTACGTTACATATGTTACAACCGATTCAAAACAAATTGAATGAATGGAAAAACGACGAACATATTCACCTGATCATCATCCGGGGAGAAGGAGAAAAAGGATTTTGTGCAGGTGGTGATATGAAGACGCTCTATGAATCGAGATTAAGTGAAACGTTTTTACGAGATGCCGAGCAATTTTTCCAAGTTGAGTATGACCTTGACCAATTTATCTATGAATATCCGAAACCGATCATCGCCTGTTTAGATGGAATTGTCATGGGTGGTGGAGTTGGTCTTACATACGGAGCAAGTCATCGTATTGTAACGGAACGAACGAAATGGGCCATGCCGGAAATGAATATCGGTTTCTTTCCAGATGTCGGAGCTGCGCATTTTTTAAATAAAGCTCCTGGATTCATCGGACGTTACCTCGCTCTTACTGCATCGATGATTGAAGCTTCCGATGTCCTTTATATAAACGGTGCTGACGTCTTCATGACACACCAACAACTCCATATTTTTATCGAAGCCGTTTACAATACAGATTGGGACAAACAAAATATCGAAATGACACTTACACAACTGATCGACCAATATGCTGAGGAGCCAATCAAGCAACCGACACTGTCCCCGAGACAAAGGGACATCGATTTTCATTTTTCCTGTTCTACGGTAGAGGAAATCGTTCAATCATTACAATCTGACTCAAGTGAATTTGCTACACAGACGATAGAAGCCCTCTTAGCAAAATCACCAGTTTCTTTGAAAGTGACATTAAAACAGTTGGTCGATGGGGAACATAAATCCCGCGAAGCATGTTTCGCAACCGATTTAGTCCTGGCTAGTCATTTCATGAGGCATGATGACTTTTTCGAAGGAGTCCGTTCTGTTCTCATCGATAAAGATCGCGATCCACAATATACGTATCAGCGGCTAGCGGACGTATCATCAGAAATGGTGAATAACTTTTTTACATCACCATAAAAATGTCGATCAACCCCAATGAAATCTAACAGACTTCTATATTACCACAATCGATTTTGTCGCTCATCTTTGTCGTTAAAGGAACTCACTAAAAAAACTGTTGGTCACGCTATGAAAGCGACCAACAGTTTTTTAATCTCATAGTACTGGACATCCGATCACCGAATTATTTTTCAACTTCTTTTAATTTCTCTTCAAGCTCAGACATAATTTCGGCAGCTTTTTCCCATTCTCCATCAGACAAAGCTTTCTGATACGCATCGAATCGTTCAGATACTTCACGTAACGTCTGCTCGGGATCGAGAATCAGATCCGCTGGTTGTTCCTTGCTTGCATCTTCCCCACCGTCTTGATCCTCTTTTTGTTTCGCATCTTGATCGCTTACACCCGGACCTTTTCCATCTGTCCGTTCGATAATTTTTTCCAACGCTTTATCAAATGTTTCTTCCATAACGATATGATCCCCATAAGCCATAACGACTTGTTTTACTTCTGGAAGTGATGTTTCATTGGAAGATTCAATATAAATCGGTTCTACATATAAAACGGTATCCTCGATTGGAATCGCAAGAAGGTTTCCGCGGATGACTTCTGATCCACCTTGCGCCCACAAGTTTAATTGTTGTGAAATGACACTGTCTTGATTAATACGATTTTCAACTTGTTGAGGACCGTATATATTTTTTTGTTTTGGAAAACGATAGACAAAGATTTCACCGTAATGCTCTCCATCATTACGAACACCCATCCAAGATATCATATTTTGCCGTTTTTTCGGTGTATACGGCATCATTAAAATAAACTCTTCTTCATCATATTCTGGCAATGTCATCGTAATATAATACGGTTCCATTTCAATATCTTTATTAAAATATTTTTCCGTCGGGAACTGCCAATAATCTTCACGATTATAAAATACTTCTAAGTTCGACATGTGATATGTTCCATACATTTTCGCTTGAATCTTAAACATTTTTTCTGGATAACGAAAGTGTGCTTGCACGTCCGCTGGAATCTCTTTCGTAAATAACTTTGGGAAAATTTGTTGATACGTTTGAATGAGTGGATCTTCAGGGTCAACGATGTAAAAGTCAACTTCACCCGTATACGCATCAATCATCACTTTCACCGAATTGCGGATGTAATTTTCTTGCTTCGCATGTGGTTCTGAAAATGGATAACGTTCCGCCGATACATACGCATCAATTATCCAGGCGAGCGTTCCATCTTCTCGTACAAAAATGTATGGATCATCATCATATTGAAAAAACGGGGCAATGCGTTTCACACGATCCATAATATTACGAGTAGCTAACAATTGACTTTCTTTCGTCAGTTGGTCCGAGATGAGCATCCGGAACGATCCTTCATCTAAAGCAAATAACAACCGGTTGATACCTGTTAAAGGAATTCCTGTTCTTTCTTCAAAGCGATTCGTTTCATTTTCATCCCCCGTCGGATAATCAAATTCATCGACCTTCGTATTTACAATGACGTTGGGATACGGTTCTTCTCCAAAATAAATTTGTGGTCGAGTGACATCGAGTATGCCTTCTGATGGTATATTTTTAATCATATATTCGGGTTGGCCTTGTTTCGTTACTTTATTAACATGACTCATCGCAATGCCATACCCATGTGTATACCTAAGTTTACGGTTGACCCACGTTTTTGCCTGAGAAGGAAGATCATCCGTGCTTAATTCCCTTGCGGAAATAAACACTTGCTCATAGTCTCCATCGATTTCGTATCGATCAATATCCATCCCATTAAACTTATAGTACGTCCGGAACGTCTGCAATTGATTATAAATATCTAATAATGGACGAGAGTCATTTAACCTAACATTACTCACAGTTAATTCATTTCGTTTCACCATCTCTTCATCGAGCGAATCGTTTCCAGGATGTTCTTTTTCTTGTACTTCATCTAAGCCGTAAGCTAATTTCGTATACGTCAAGTTATGCTCAAGATATGGTTCTTCTTTTGAAAATTCATTCGGGGAAACGACAAAACTTTGTACGACAACCGATCCAACTTGCCCGACAATAACTAAACAGATGTATGCCAGTACAGGAATAGTCAACGATTGAAGTTTTCCCCGAACTAAAGAAACGATAAACCAAATCGTCCCGATGATAGCCACTGCTGCAAGAACGTATGATTTCGGAATGTTAACCCAGCGGTCGGTATAACTTAACCCGTAAACGACACTTTTCTGAAAAAGGTTCACTTGGTCCGTTAATAATGTTTCATAAGGTGCTAACAAATGAATGCCCGCTAACAATAACCCGATAAATCCGACCGTTACCCCAATGTGGAGTTGAGCTAAGCGACTTTTCCGGTAGATTCCGAAGACCGAATAAACACCGATCTCCGCAAGTAAAAAGAAAATGCTCAACCCGAACAACACATAGATGACAAATTTAATAAATGGCAAAATAAATACGTAAAAAGATATATCCATCTTAAAAAATGGATCCGTTTGATTAAAAGATGCGTGGTTCAATAGTTTTAGCGCTGGCTCCCAACCAACTCCTTGGATAATTAAACTACCAATTACTCCAAGCAAAACCGACACACCTAACATCAACCAAGAACTTATTTTCCGGTTTGGAATATAAGGTGGTAAATACTGTGGACCAAAATGAGTCACATAAACGCGACGCATCCAACTCATCGTCACATATGTGAGGATAGCAAACAAAATAAACCCAGAAGCTCCAAGCACGAATTTACTCGTCAAAATAGTTGCATAAACGCTACCGAAGCCGAGTGTATCCATCCATATATAATTGATAACCCATTGAAGTATTGGTAAACCGATAACAATTAAAAAAGCGAATACTCCGACAATCCAACTGATCCATTTACCGAGTCTCTTCCATTTTCTAAATTGGATGACATTGTTACTCCCCTTAAAATCCAAAATGTTAATTCCCCCTATAACCATATTTATTCAACGATCTATAATGAGCTATCATATCAAAAAGCGATAATTATTTCTTTCTATTCATACGTTTTACTACGAGTAAAGTTTCAACAATTAATAGTTATTTTACCATAATCGTCACTGCTCAGTTACGTATTAGCTTTTTCTTTATAATTTCCGAGAACAAGCCTATTTTTGCTCAACGCTATTGCGTAAGTGCACAATCCATGTTATATTACGTTTAATCCGAGTAATTCCATCGAAATAAGGTAAATAGGGGAGGAAAGATATGGCAGAGCAATTTATTGACTTTTTTGACCGTTGGGCAGCTGTGTATGACCAGTCCGTTGCAGGTAACGATGTGGAGTACAAGGATGTATTTAAATCCTACGATAAAATTCTTCATGAAGTCGCCCACCGTTCTTCCGGTGACATGATTGAATTTGGGGTTGGGACAGGTAATTTGACGAAACAATTAGTAGACAAAGGCCATCACATCATCGGCATCGAACCGTCCGAAAACATGCGGATCATCGCCAAGAAAAAATTACCCGAAGTGACGATTGTTCAAGGTCATTTCTTAGATTTTCCTTACATGGATCGAAAAGTAGATACAATTGCTAGCAGTTATGCATTTCATCACCTCACCGATCAAGAAAAAGAAGAAGCGATTAAAATATATGCGCGATTATTGAATACCAGTGGAAAAATCGTTTTTGCGGATACGATTTTTATCGATGAAGAAGCGAAGGAGCAAGCGATCGCGAGTGCACTCAAGAAGAACTATCACCGATTGGCAAATGATTTACAGACCGAATATTACACGACCATTCCCTATTTGGATCATATATTGAAGACGAATCGGTTCACGACTCAATACAAACAGATGAACGATTTTGTGTGGATCATTGAAGCGAAAAAGGAGCGAATAAACAATGGCGAAACAACAGAAACAAATGAATGTCGAAAGTTTTAATTTAGACCATACGAAAGTGAAAGCCCCTTACGTCCGACTGGCAAGCAAAAATGAAGGAGAACATGGTGATGTTTTATATAAATATGACTTGCGTTTTCTGCAGCCGAACAAAGAACATATGCGCATGCCCGCCTTACACTCATTAGAACATTTAATGGCTGAACTCATTCGCAATCATTCTGATCAAGTGATCGATATTAGTCCGATGGGATGTCAAACAGGGTTTTATTTAACGATGATGAACCATGAAAGTTACGAAAATGTTTTACAACTATTAGAAAAAACATTAACCGACGTATTAGAAGCAAATGAGGTACCTGCCTGTAATGAAGTACAGTGTGGTTGGGCAAAAAGCCATAGTTTAGAAGGGGCTAAAGAACTTGCTAAAAATATGTTAGCAAAAAAAGATGAGTGGACAGAAGTGTTCGCTTAACCCTATACATGAGATGACTTATAAATTCATGAACAATCTCACACAGTTAGTTGGTCAAACACCACTGTATGAAATAACATCGTATAGAATTCCTACCGACGTTCAGTTATTTGCGAAGTTAGAATACTTTAATCCAGGCGGTAGTATTAAAGACCGCCTAGGATTTTATGTCATTCAACAAGCACTCAAAAATGGTGACCTTAAAAGAGGTGGGACGATTATTGAAGCAACGGTTGGAAACACAGGGATCGACTTAGCACTTGCTGCGATTCATTACGAAATGAAAGCAATCTTCATCACGCCTGAACATTTTAGTATTGAAAAACAAACACTCATGCAAGCGCTTGGAGCTAAAGTGATTCATACACCGACTCACCTTGGAATGGAAGGTGCAATTGAAAAAGCCAAGCAGCTTGTCAAAACCATTCCGACCTCCTATCATCTCAATCAATTTAACAATCCATGGAACCCAGACACATACTACTATACGTTAGGACCAGAACTATGGACTGATCTTCAGGGACAAATTGACACTTTTATCGCTGGTGCGGGTTCGTGTGGAACGTCTCATCCGAATATCAATCGGTTTAGAAGATGTCGCCGATTTAATCGAAGACTTGGATCAAGCCTTAACATAACAATATATTCGTCATTCCGCGCAGGTAATCGAATCCCACCCGATAGAATGGTTCTATCGGGTATTTTACATCCGATTGACGTACGATGAATGGAATGTAAACGTTGCCGAAATATTTTTTTAATTATATAATAGAAACCATTATCACTACTACGAACTGAAAAAGAGGTGATAGCAATTGCCTATTAAAATACCAAAACAATTACCAGCACGAAAATTTCTAAAACAGGAAAATATTTTCGTAATGGATGAAGACCGCGCTAAAACACAAGATATCCGACCGCTCCGAATCGTCATATTAAACTTGATGCCTGAAAAGGAAAAAACAGAGTTACAATTATTACGACTACTAGGCAATACGCCATTACAAGTAAACATTACATTTTTACATACAGCAACTTATGAATCTAAAAATGTAAGTAAATCCCACTTAAATACGTTTTATACGACATTTAAAGAGATTGAAAACAAACGGTTTGATGGGATGATTATTACAGGGGCCCCGATTGAAAAACTCCCATTTGAAGATGTGGACTATTGGGAAGAATTGACACAAATCATGGAATGGACAAAAACGAATGTCACCTCCGTTCTACATATTTGTTGGGGTGCCCAGGCGGCTCTATACTACCACTATGGAATTGATAAGTATGAGTTGCCGAAAAAATGCTCGGGAATTTATAACCATCGCTTATCCGATCCAACGGTAAAGCTCGTACGTGGGTTTGACGATGTATTCCGCGCACCACACTCACGCTATACGGCCGTTGCCATGGAAGATATTAAAAACCATCCCGATTTAACGTTACTTTCAGCATCCGATGAGGCGGGGGCATTTTTAATCATGTCAAATGATACGAAACACATTATGATTACCGGTCATTTAGAATATGATGCGACAACATTGGCCGAGGAATATGAGCGTGATTTAGCAAAAGGATTAAACATTGACATGCCCGAAAACTATTTTCCAAATGATGATGTTAAACAAACACCGCTTAACACGTGGCGCTCACATACACATTTATTGTTTTCAAACTGGCTGAACTATTATGTATATCAAGAAACGCCTTATACTTGGGAGTAACTCACATCTTCAACGAGGAAAAATACATTTCCATTTCTTTTGGTAGCAACCAAAAAGGACACACGTTAAAAACTTCATGTGTCCTTTTTCCGTTTCAAATGAAGCGAATCGTAACTTTCCCGTCTACATATGCTGTGGACTCAGATCCGATCTATGATGACTATAGAAACGGCACTTGCTTACATATGTGATTTTCCGATTACTTTCCATTTCCTTCACCTAGAACGGCGTATCCTTGAAACCATTTGTCGGCTTTTTTCTTGATGTGATCATGATCATCTCGATCATAAATCGCGACAAAAGATGTAGCAGGTCCAGCTGATGCCGTTACATCAATCTCGTCTGGGAATTGGAACGTATGGTGGGGGAATGTCTTTTTCAATTCGGATAAGATCCCCTTCGAACCAACTGGGATAATGCCTAACACTTCATCTTGTTCACAAAACCATTGGAATAACCAAAGCGGAGCAACACTTTCAGGTTCGGCAAGCACTTCATTACCGACGAGAGGTTTTCCGATGATCGCTACATGACAATGACGATTGAATCGCCGATCCACTTCTTTTCGTGGTCTTTTTCCTAAAATCGTCATACTTGTTGCCGATTGTTTTAATGTAAAGTTGGATTCTGTACTCCCTGTAATCGGCAGCTCTTGAATCCCTAGTTCTGTAAATCCCCGTCGGATGCCGTTAATAAGTGAACCCCAGACATCATCTCCGTTAAAGTTGTGCATGATAATTGAAAATGGCACACCACCAGCAGCCGCGCATTCCATATAAGCTACTCGAAAAACAGAGTAGCCAACGATATCGTACGACACGAAAATCTCATCGAATGGTTTTTTTCCAATCGAGCCACTGTTATCGCTAGCAACGACTAATTCTTCGGTATCATTCAAAGGAATAATGAGCGCATCATGGTTCATTTGATCACACCTGCCAATTGCTTCTGGAAAATCGTCTCCACCCGTGGAATAAGAATCAGTGCAATGACCGTATTGACAGATGCTCCAACTAATAATGATGGAATCAATGCTACGTAAAATGGCATGCTCATTATGAAAGCAAATGGAAGTGGAATCATAAAACTATTACATAATACAAAAATGACACCCGCTAACATGCGTCGGTCTGATTTGTAAATCACACCGAACACCCAAACGATCAGTGCCATACCCATTGCAACAATGATGTGTAACGGTCCTAGAGTCATACCGCCAATATAAGCAGACACCATATGTCCCATTCCCGCAACAACTGCCCCTGCCGTCGTTCCGATAAGAACAACGGCAAGAAGTGCTGGAAATGCATCTAACGCTATGCTACCGACCACGGCGGGTATTTTTATGAAGGAACCTATCACGGATAAAGCAATAAACAATGCAAGCAAACTTATTTTTTTAATATCCATGATTTATTTCTCCTTTTTCTTACTCGAGCGAAACACACGGGCACTTCGGACATATTCAACATCATTTACACCTAACCGTGCATTGATCACACGTGCGAGAGCGAAAAAATAATCTGAAAGTCTATTTAAATATTGTAGCGTAACAGGAGGTACCGTCTCATCTTGTTTCAACAAACGAACAACATGTCGTTCCGCTCGTCTCGTAATTGTCCGAGCAATATGAATACTCGCAGCAGGCTTCGCACCTCCTGGTAAAATAAACCGCTCAATATCCGGTGTTTCTTCTGTCATTTCGTCAATCCGTTCCTCCAAATACGTGATCGCGTCTTCCGTTAATTTCGGCGGTCTTTTTTTCGAAACGCTCGCTAAATCACCGCCACAATCAAATAATTCGTGTTGAATTTTTTCCAAATCCTCTAACACATCTGAAAAAGTCTGTTCATCCAATTCCACGATCGCTTGTCCGACAAAACTGTTTAATTCATCGACCGTTCCATACGCTTCAACGCGAATATCGTCTTTGTCAACCCGTCCCCCAATAATTCCCGTCTGACCTTTATCTCCTGTTCTTGTATAAATTTTCATCGTGATCTCCTCCATTTATATAAATATTCTGCATGAAATATATTGACTTATTTTACAAACTACGTATGTAAAACACGATCAAAGCGATGCGCAATTATTTCAATCGTTTCGCAATCCCATACCAAATGAGATCAAAGCGATCACAACGATTCACCAAATCTTGATAAAACCAACCGGTGAGATCCCGCCACTTTCGTCGACTCGCTTTAAGCGGTACAATTCCTTTAGAAATATCGGTTCCAATGATGATTAATTTGCGATCCATTCCTTGACGTTCCCAATTTGACCAGCGCTGAATTACTTGTCTAGCATACAATCGTTTATCGACAATCCTCTCCTGATTTACCCATTCATAAACCCACTGCTCCACACCTTCTAAGACAAGGAGATTCGTGTGGACGCTTGTTAGATCAACCGGACAGGGCCGATCCTGATAAGCCGAAATCCATCGAATATTTTCTTTCGTGTCCAATTGATAATACCTTTTTACCCATTTCGCTTTGCCATTGAAGGCACCTCCTGTAACGACATGCATGTTTCACCCCTCCTCAAACTTTCCATCGACCAAATGAGTTGATAGCCACCTCCATGTGGTACATCCCAGTCGAAAAAGTGTTTAGCGGATGACGTATATGTTGTTAATAAATAGCGAATGACCCCACCATGTGTAACGATGACGGCTGACCGGCTAGCCGAAGCTATTATTTGTTGCTTTATCTTGGAAAAGCCACTTTCAATGCGCTCAGAAAATTGTTGAAATGATTCACCACGATCAGGCCGTTTCGTCAGTGGATGATCGAGCCACTCTCGATATGTCGGGATGTCTTTTAGCTCCGAATACGTCTTTCCTTCCCACGCTCCAAAGTTCATCTCTCGTAATTCGGCGCTTGTTTGAATCGGATAGGTTGGAAAGAGAATCGTAGCCGTTTCGAGACAGCGTTGCAAATCGCTGGAAAAGACGTGTTCTGGTTGAATCAATGTTTTGCATAAAAACGTAAACGTATTTCCATCCAACGGGTGACAGCTCTCCCATTGTTTCTTCACCTTTTGTAAGATGGTGCGTCCCTGTTCACTGAGCGAGGAATCGGTCCAGCCAATATAGGCGGAACGTTCATTTTCCAAAGTCAGCCCATGACGTAATAATGTAATAACCACGTGATCATCCATAACATAACCTCCAGTCCTTGGCCCGATGCCCCGACCACATCTCCAGTGATCCCACCAAACCATTTCGGCACTTTGATACGCACGTATAAAAATATAAACAACATACTTACAAACATGATGAACACCATGAAAGCAACTTGTCCATTCCATACCCATAAACCGATGATAAGTAAAATAATATAGATGAAATGATAGAGCAATGTTTGTGGTTGACATGCATTTCGTATCGTATATCCGAGCCCCTCTTGTTTTGCAGCGGGCATAACGACTAACATCATTCCCATCATCATCCGGCTGATCAATGGAATCATACTGATGACAATCAGCGTAAACCATTCGGCATGAAGTACCGTTTCATAAACAAACAGAAATTTAGCTGCTAACAACACGATGATACTAATGATCCCAAATGCACCTATCCGGGGATCTGTCATAATTTCCAGTCGTTTGGAAAGATCGCGATAAGAGAAAAAAGCATCACTCGTATCAATCCATCCATCTAAATGAATTCCTCCAGTTAGCACAATCGGTAACACCCAAAGCAAAAAAGCAATCGCTAGTGGAGACAAAGGCGTCCACTCCATAGCTATGAAAGCAACTCCCGAAACGATCAGACCGAGCAGACCACCAAAAATAGGAAATGTCCGAATGGCACGTTCGATGTTTTGACTGGTCATCGGTACTTCCTTTTGAATCGGAATCACAGTAAAAAACTGAAAGCTGATGATCATTCCGTATATGTATGATTTCATAACTGGTTCCACCGATGAATGATGTTTTTTACTTGCACCCAATCAAGATGTTTTTTAACGTGCCGTGCGACTTCTTCATATGGTTCGTCTTCTGTAGATGAATACATGTCGGATGCAGCGGACGCCTTTAATCGTGTGGAATTGTCTGTCGATAATGAGTCCTCTGCTTCAATCTGATGCGTAAAGAAAGGAATCACTCCGAGTACCGGTACACCTGTCTTTTCTTCAATCCAACGAATGCCATCCGTAAACATCGATAAATCGCCACGAAATTTGTTAACGATTATTCCTTGGACTCGATTACGTTCATCTCGCGATAACAACTCCAGTGTTCCGATAATGCTCGCAAAGACGCCCCCCCGATCAATATCAGCAACCAATACGACCGGAACATCAGCTAACTCCGCTACCTTCATATTGACAAGCTCTTTATCTTTCAAGTTTAACTCAACTGGACTTCCAGCACCTTCCATCACGATGACATCATAATGTTGATCTAAGTGAGCTAATGACTGTTTAATCGCCTCTAAACCTTGTTCATAAAAATCATCCCGGTAAGATTTTCCCGTGACGAGGTCTGTGCGCTCACCAAGAAGGACGAGCTCGGACTGTAACTCACCACCTGGTTTTAAAAGGATTGGATTCATCCATACGGTCGGTTTTTCTTTTGCAGCTTTAGCTTGCGTAGCTTGAGCGTTTGAGATTTCTTTTCCATCGGCTGTTGTAAATGTATAGTTGGACATATTTTGTGACTTAAATGGAGCGACCCGGTATCCTTCATTTACGAGCAAGCGACACAAAGCTGTCGCAAGTAAGCTTTTTCCGACATCGGATGCTGTCCCTTGAATCATGATTCCGTGCATACATCCCCCTCCTTCATCAATATCGGGATTCCTGCTTCAACGACATATGCTTGATCTGCCTGTCGAACAATTTCTTGATGTAACATACCAAGTAATTTACTGTACGTTTGCGTGAGTGAATGATCTTTTACATATTCATAAACAATTTCGTTCGAGACGATGAATAATGTGTGAGCACGAGTGAATACCGAATCAATCCCATGCAAAATGTTGTGAAAAAGTGTTTCTTCCAGCTCCTGAGTAATGGAGTCTTTATTCTCTTTTTCAGAGGTAAATAATTCGTTCGCTAAAAGCACGGTTAAACAATCCAACAAGATGACACTTCCGTGTTGAAAAAAATCGACAGCTTCATGTAAAGCACGCGAGCATTCGACGGTTTCCCAATCATAACCACTTTGACGACGGTCTCGTTGATGACGTTCGATTCTTGCTTGCATCTCATCATCGGTCATCTTGGAAGTAGCTAAATAGTATAGTTTACGGCGATTTGCTATTGCAATCTTAGCTGCATACTGTTCAGCGAACGAACTTTTTCCACTTCTCGCTCCACCGGTTATAAAAATTAACGATTGTTTTTCCATGCAGACAACCCCTCCAACAGCAAGTCGTTCTCTTCTTTTTGACGAATCGCAAACCGCATCCAGCGACCATTTAACCCACGGTAATTAACTGTATGACGAGGCACGAGTCCACATCGTAGTAAATGTTTGAATAACGGGAGTTGATCATTCAGTTCGGGATCACGTAAAATATAAAAGTTCACTTGACTGTTCGATGTGAGCCATCCCGCTGAACGTAATGTGGCTAATACTCGTTTGCGTTCCCTCGTAATAAAAGCACGTGTTTCTGCTTCGTATTCATCCCCTTGAAAGCACTCTTCTCCGGCTGCTAATGCCAGGGCATTCACATTCCAATGAGCTTGTAAATTTTTCAACTTTTTAATCATCTGTGGATGAGCGATTCCATATCCCAATCTCAAGCCAGCTAACGAAAACATTTTAGTTAACGAGCGAATAATGATGACATGCTCAACATCATTGACAATCGGAGCGAGTGTCGAGCCATCTTCCGCAAAATCATAAAACGCTTCGTCTACCACGAGATAACAATTGTACATTTGACATGCCTTGATGATTTCCAATAGTCGTGATTTTGGATATACGATTCCTGTTGGATTATTTGGATGACAAAGAAAAACGACATCGTGCTCGGCAAGCTTCGGTATAAGCGCCTCAAGTAATATGTGCCATTCTCCTTCTGACAGAACAAAATGGGAAATATGACATCCATAAGCACGGCACATTTGTTCATATTCCGCGAAAGTTGGTTGAATCAGTAGGACACGTTTCCCGCTAAACACGTTGGCGAGTAAACGAATGATGTCCGCTCCACCATTTCCAAGAATAACTTGTTCGTTTGTCAACCCTTCTTGATGCGAAATCCGTTCAACTAATGCACTTCCATGAGGGTCCGGATAATCTTCAATGAGAGGTAGCCAATCCGACCACTTCTCTTTAATGCGTGAAGGGGGGCCTAACGGATTCAAATTGACACTAAAATCGATGATTTCATCCGGCATCGGTATGTTGAGAAACTGATAAATATATTGTGGATTAGAACCGTGCAATGGCCAGTTCAAAAAGCATTCCTCCGATCATTAACATGATTACAAATAACAAGGCAGTTCGTTGCATCAGCACAATGGTTCGGTCGATATCGTCAGTTTGCATTCGACGATACGGTTTTCCCATGTACGGAGCAACTGATTTTTTTCCTTGATAATAGTTGATTCCCCCAAGTTGGATGCCAAGTAAAGCGGCAACCGATGCTTCTCCCCAGCCACTATTCGGGCTGTTATGTTTTTTCGCATCACGGACTAATATTGTTAATGCACGTTTAAATGTCGTTTCCCGAGGCTTCATCACAACCATCGTAACAAAAGCTGTTAAGCGAGCGACAGGCCAGTTTAATACATCATCAAGTCGAGCGGACGCCCAGCCGAACTCTGTATACGGTTCATTTTTATAACCGACCATGGAATCGCACGTGTTCACTGCTCGATAAACAAGCGCTAAAGGGGCTCCACCTATCACACTCCAAAATAAAGGTGCAGTAATTCCATCACTTGTATTTTCTGCAACCGTTTCCACCGTTCCTCTAATCACTTCTTGTTCGGAAAGTGTTTCTGTATCACGACCGACAATTTGCGAAAGTTTATGTCTCGCTTTTGGAAGGTTATTTTCCTTCAAGGGTCGAGAGACTTCAAGAGCTGCTTCTTTCAAGCTTTTTTGCGAAATAGTTGTAAAAATGAGTAGCGCTTCCACGGTGATCCCCACTAGTGGATGTACTGCGTAGCTGACGATCGTTAACAAACAGGCAATCAGAGCCACAATAATAATGACGAATAACAGCATCATGAATCCTTTTTGTTTGCGGTATTTCCCTCGATTACAGCGTGCTTTTAAAAATGAAATCAGCGTCCCCATCCATCTCACCGGATGTGGCCAACTTTTCGGATCACCGATGATCAAATCGGTGACATATGCTAAACAGATGGCTAGCAAATGATTCACCATGAGCTGTTTTCCTTATCGAAATAATTGTCAAGAGCCTGTTGTGTACAATTAAAGACCCCTTTGCCGACGAGTTGACCTAATGGAGAGATGGGACCCCCGAAGTCAAGCCTCTGTCCTTTTTCAGTAGAAGCAATTAAAATACTATCCGTTGAAGTTCCAGTAGCAAGTGTCTTCGTAACGTGATCCATAACATATGCTTCGCGAAGGGCTTTTGTCTTTGCTTCTGTAGCGGTTACGATACATTGAATAAAGGCTTCTGGAGCTAGTTGACCATCGACGAAGACCCATGTGTTAATCGTTCCAGGTGTACGTGTAAATATATGTTTATCCCCATGAGCAGCATCGACCGCATTGCTGACACCTGCCGTTACAACGACAAAAACCGCACAACGGTCACCTTCTATATATTCATAGGATACATTTTTAAGGTAAACAGCTGTCATCATGCCAACCGTTTTCCGTGGATGAAAGCCATGTTTTATTAAATAGGAGGCCATTTCTCGCTTATAATGATCGTTTTGATAACTTGTTCCAACGCTTCGGTTGATAAACGTTTGATACCAGCCTAAGCCTGCTCCGGTTACCCCTGAAGACAAGGTTTGTAAGGGGGTCGACGATTCAAAGTGAATCATGTCATCGGTAATTTGTAGTCGTCCTTGAAGTTGTTTTCCGCTTCCGACAACCACTCGATTTGCTGTTGGCTCATGTCCACTCGAAACATCATATACTTCAATCATCTTACATGCTTCCTTCCAGATCTTTATTTCATTGAAGTGTTCCTACTTATATATAACCTGACAAACGATATACATGTGTAAGTATACGTAACAAATAAAAAAACATCTCTACGATGAGAGATGTTTTTAGGGATGGTGTTAAAGACATGATTTCATCATAAACCTATTCCACCACACCTCCCTATCCTCGTAGGACGAACGGCGCACTTGATTCGGGCAGGTCTCCTGACTTATGGATATCGGTTGCTGTCCCTTCCCATACACATATGTGCACAGTGGGCTATACAGCCTCCATTCCAATAACAGTGGCGGGACCGTGTTGGATTTACACCAAACTTCCCTTTTAAGTCTATGAACTGCACACCTTATACGAACGCGATTGTTTTCACATGATGATACGTCACAAATTCATTCCTCGGCATGCAAATAGACACCCTCATTTGCGTTTATTTCAGTTGTATTTTTATATGTTAATTATACACGAACTTTTGTTTTGTTCAATATTTGCCTCATCAGCATACGAGTTTTTATTTGTGGAATCGACATGTCTCTCCACCCTTCACAGCAATCGGAAAAACGACGTAAACCTACCATCCATCGCAAATAATAAAACAAAAGGTAACCTTGTGAAGGCTACCTTGTAAAGTTGATTATTTTTTTATAGCTTGTTTGTTGACATGAATAACGGTTGTCCCTTGCAATGTGTCTTTTACAGGACAAACTTGGTCAACATGATGTAATAACGCTTGAATATTTTCCTCTGGTGAGGGAGATTCAAGGTCTACAACATACCGGATTTCTTCATAGCCGGGTCGTACATTCGGATTTTTGCCAAGAAATCCATCCGAATCTAAATCCCCTTCCACATGGACTTGGAGATCTTCTACTTGTACGCCAAATGATTTAGCAAATGAAACGACTAAAACATTTACACATCCACCTAAAGCTGAAAGTACATATTCAACAGGATTAGGGCCCTGATCTGTACCCCCTAGTTGTTTTGGTTCATCAATAATGACTTGTTTTCCATTTATATGTGCAACGGATAATACGCCTTCACCAGACCACTTCACTTCCGAAACATAGGTTTTTTTCGCCATTGATTATGTCCTCCTGTTATTATGTAGTAATTTTACCAGTTTACTCGGAATAGGAAAAATAAAACGAGTATACATCCCTCCCATTTCGTATAAAAGGGATTTAAAAAAACCCCTTCTATTTTCAGAAGAGGTTGTCAATCATCCGATTCCTCTTCCTATCTTTCAGACAATCGGCTTGTCTGTTGGATTTGGCACAGTACTACAAGAGCAGCCTGTTGCCGAGGTATCAAAGGGCCAATCCCTCCACCTCTCTTGATAAGAAGTTATATCTATTAAATTATAACTAAGATACATGATAAACGTTGAAAAGTCAATCATTGTTTTTTTATTTGCACAAATTTGAATGATTTAGTTACATAGATTACAACATTTTCATGAGCCTTGATACAACCGATAAAATCATAAAGCTTACGATCTGTTTATCTCGAAACAAATCGTAAGCCTGGATTACAGCCATTGCATACTGTTTTTATTGATCAAGGAGCGATCCGTATACTGTAAACCATTGATTAGGATAAGTTCCCAATCGATAAATATTTCGTTTCTAAATACGGTTCAATACCCTCTATACCGCCTTCACGGCCGAGTCCGCTCTCTTTCATCCCACCAAAAGGAACGTGAGCCGCAGACGGACCACCGTCATTCCAACCGACGATTCCAAAGTCTAAATGGTCATGTAAATACGTTCCGACGCGATAATCATTCGTAAAAATATACGCTGCTAAACCATATGGCGTATCGTTTGCAATGTCAACAGCTTCTTCTAATTTTTTAAATGTCGTAATCGGTGCGACAGGGCCAAATGTTTCTTCATGCATAATGTCCATGTTTTCATTCACACCGTTTAAAACAGTAGGATAAACAAAGTAATATCCTTTCTCTTTATTGACATTGTATTTATTTCCGGTTAAAACGTCAGCCCCTTTGTTCACGGCATCTTTAATTTGCGCGACAATTTTTTCATAGCTTGGTGCATTAATGACTGGTCCGATATCCGTTTCTTCTTCAAGACCGTTACCGACGGTTAACTGTTGCACTTTTTTAGTTAATTTGTTTGCAAACGTTTCACTCACATTTTCATGGACGATAATTCGGTTCGCACAGACACACGTTTGACCTGCATTACGGAACTTTGAAGCAATCGTTTGGTCAACTGCATAATCGAGATCGGCATCCTCAGCAATAATGAGTGGTGCGTGCCCTCCTAACTCCATCGTCACATTTTTCACTGTATCTGCACTATTTTTAAGCAGTACTTTCCCGACAGGTGTTGAACCTGTAAATGTAATTTTGCGCACGAGCTTACTCTTTGTAAAAAGCTGACCGACTTCGCTTCCTTTACCGTTTACATATTGTAAGACATCAGCTGGAATGCCGACTTCGTGGGCAAGCTCAACCAATTTCATCGTCGTTAATGGCGTTTCAGCAGCAGGTTTTACAATAAATGTACAGCCCGCGGCTAAAGCAGGTGCTGCTTTTCGCGTCATCATCGCTGCTGGGAAATTCCACGGCGTAATCGCTGCGACGAGTCCGATCGGTTGTTTACTCACAATAATTCGTTTCGTCTCCGTCGAAGCAGGAATCGTCCGTCCGTAAATCCGCTTTGCTTCTTCAGCATACCAATCGATGTAACTTGTCGCATAATCGACTTCACCTAGTGATTCTTGGATTGGCTTGCCATTTTCTAATGTCATTACTTCAGCGATGTCTCGTTTGTTTTTTTGGATTAAATTTGACCAATCCGCTAATAACCGCGACCGTTCATGTGCATTTACTTTTGACCACGTTTTAAAGGCGACGTGACCTTTTTGTAGCGCTTGTTCAATTTCTTCTTTTGTATGTGATTGAATTTCCTTAACAATTTCTCCAGTTGCAGGGTTTTTCACTTTGATTATACGTGCCATTCGTGATTCCACTCCCTTTTTAATTTATTAAACGATTATGATCATTATTCTACCATCTCATAAACGTGATATCTAACGTGTTGTAATGAATGGTCGTGTCGTCCATTTCATTGATGATGATCATTTGTACAAAGCTTCCTCTGTAAAAAGTTGCAAACGACTAAGATGGCTTTTTATGGGAGCTTTACTTAAAAGCATTTTCTAGGATGTGCAGTCCTTTTGTGAGTTCTTCATCGGTAATCACTAACGGGGTTAAGAAGCGGATGACATTTCCTTTAATACCCGCGGAGAGTAATAATAGTCCGTTTTCATTCGCATAAGAGACAATTTCATTTGTTTTTTCTTTGTTCGGTCGTTTACTGTCTCGATCTTTAACAATTTCAACACCGACCATCGCCCCTAAACGACGGATTTCTCCGATATATTCATATTTGGTCGCTAATTCAGTTAATGTTTCTTCAATTTTTCGACCGATCTTTTCTGACTTTTCGAGTAGCTGTTCTTCTTCGATGATATCGATCACTGCTATAGCAGCTGCACAGGCAACCGGACTTCCTGCATACGTTCCTCCTAGTTCTCCAGGAGCAGCAGCATCTAGGATTTCAGCTCTGCCGACGACACCACTTAACGGTAGACCAGCTGCTAATGATTTGGATACAGTTAGCAAATCAGGTACGACATCAAAATGCTCAATAGCGAATAATTTACCTGTACGACCAAATCCTGTTTGGATTTCATCCGCAACAAAAACAATTCCATGTTCCTTACAGAAATCGCTTACAGCTTGGACAAATTTTTTCGGTGGAATAATAAAGCCCCCTTCACCTTGGACCGGTTCCATCACAACACAAGCGACCATTTCTGGTGCAACAACCGATACAAAGAAATCTTTGAAGTCTTGAATCACTTGGTCAACATATTCTTCTTCTGCCATTTCTTCCGGTTTATGGTATGGATATGGATAAGGTGCTTGATAAACTTCAGGTGCAAACGGACCGAAGCCAAACTTATATGGTTTTACTTTACTCGTCATACTCATCGTCATATTCGTTCTTCCATGGAAACCACGAGTGAAGGAGACAACAGCTTGTCTACCTGTATAACGACGGGCAATTTTCACCGCATTTTCGACTGCTTCTGCACCCGAGTTAAGGAGCACGGCTTGTTTATCAAAATTTCCTGGTGTAATTTTACATAGCTTTTCTGCTAGATGAATATACCCTTCATACATCATGACATTAAAGCCAGGATGTAAAAATTGATCGACTTGCTTTTTGACTGTTTCGGTAACTTTCGGGTGACTGTGCCCGACATTTAATGTACCTATGGCACCTGCAAAATCAATCCATTCCTTTTGATTTATATCAGTAATTGTTGCTCCAGTTGCATAGTCAGCAATGTTTATATTACCATTGCTTACCCCTCTTGGAACATACTTGTTTCTTTTTTGTTGTAATTCTTTTGTTGAAACGTACGTTGTAGACATGATACGAGCCTCCTAAGTTTGAATTTATCAATTAGTATGACAATAATTTGGTATAATGAAAAGTACCAGTTTGTAATTTTTTTAGGTACCAGATTGTGAAGGAGGCAAAACATGATTTTTTTAAATATCGATCGAAATCATAAGAAAAAGTATATTTATCAACAAATCTATGAAGAAATCAAACAGAACATTTTAGAAAGGAAATTACAGGCACATGAACAATTACCATCCAAAAGAAGACTCGCAAAACAATTACATGTAAGTGTCAATTCGGTGACAAATGCATATGAACAATTACTTGCAGAAGGATATATTTATGCAATTGAAAGAAGTGGATACTACGTTGAAAATATTACACAGTTTATTCAAAAGAAAAATGAGACAAAAAGTCCATTACCAGATGATTTAAAAGAACATGAATTAAAAAAAGAAAATTGGCTATCACTCTCGCACATGACTGCGGATATTTCAATGTTTCCTTTTAAACAGTGGATGAAGTGTCAACAACTGGCATTGAAACACCACGAATGTGAACTATCCGAAATTACTCATCCACAAGGTCCTTACATCGTAAGAAAAACGATTGCGCAAGTCATTGCGCGCACACGAAATGTCATTTGTGAACCAGAACAAATTGTGATCGGAGCGGGAACGCAAACGTTAATTCACCGTCTGATGGATATGTTTAAAAAAGATACAGTTATTGCTATTGAAAATCCCGGATATGCTCGCTTTTATACATTACTAAAGAGAATAGGTTTTACTGTTCGACCTGTGCGACTCGATGATAAAGGGATTCATATGAAACACATCATCGCCTCACAAGCCAATATTGTATTTGTCACACCATCCCATCAATTTCCAACTGGAAAAATTATGCCGATTACGAGACGGATTGAATTATTAAATTGGGCAGCACAATCAAAACATCGTTATATCGTAGAAGATGATTATGATAGTGAATTCAAATACGAAACAGACAACATCCCATCTTTACATAGCTTGAATCGAAATCAACGCGTTATTTATACAGGGACATTTTCAAAAACATTGCTACCGAGCTTTCGGATCAGTTACATGGTTTTGCCACCGCATTTATTAAGAGAATATCGAAAGCGTTACATGGATGTTATTCAAGGAAACAATTCTTTAAGCTTATTCACATTGCATTACTTTATACAAACGGGAGAATATGCAAAACACATTAGAAGAATGACCAATCATTATGAAATGAAAAGAAAACAGTTAATCAAAAAGTTAAAATCTCGATTTAAACAGCGCATAGATATCGATGACATCCCCGCTGGACTACATTTTCTTGCTCACTTCTATACCGACCAAACGTATGAAGCGATTGAGAAACGAGCTGAACAAGAACGATTAGAAGTGTATTCTATGAAACGCTTTACGCTTCAACCGAACAGCGAACGAGAAAAATATAAAATATCCCTCGTAATTGGATTTGCTAACATTCAAAAAGATCAAATGAATGAGGCCATTGAGCGATTGGATCGGATCATTTATCCAAATCAAATTGTTGACCAGTCTAATTACTCTTAATTCTTACTTTCATTAGCTGCTATTTTCCGCAGGATGAGCTTACAATCTAACGATCATAGTATGATATAATAGTTACAACAAATCATTGAATTTTTTCGGGTAATAATGAGACTTTTTCTATGGAATATGTATCTACAATCCAATGAGTTGCGAGGGATTTTATGAATAAATGGTTTTATTTTAATGCACTGTTACTCATCCTAGCTATGTGGAATCTTATAAACCATCACTCGTTTCCAAATCTACCTGTACATATCATCATTGGCTTTATCGGTTTGCTATTCATCCTGTTTAACTGGACGAGACACGCTGTTTTTTCTACCATTCGCTCTCACCGAGATCGGCAAACAAAAATTAAATATGCCAATTTATCTAAAAAAGTCATTCCCTTCCACCGTTGGACCGGAACGACAGCATTCATCGTTATTTTCATTCATGCTGGACTCGTCGTCCAATTATATGGTTGGCAATGGGATCACTTCAAAATGGTCAGCGGATTGTTGGCGATAATACTCTTAACAACGATGGTCATTACAGGTTGGTTGAGGCTTTATTGGCCATCCGTTCCGAAGCGAATGGCACATTTATACGGAGGTCTATTTATGTTTTTTGCAATGATTGCTCACTTCTTATTGTAAGCGAGCAATCATTGCATTTCATCTCGTCTGATGGAACACTTCAATCGTTATAACAACAACCAAATAAGTGGTTGTGTGATGATGGACACAACAATCGCACTTAAGCTCATGGCAACCGTACTAATGGCTCCTTCTAACTCATCATTTGCCATCGCTACAGACGTGCCAATCGCATGAGACGCACATCCCATACCGACGCCTTTTCCTAAGAAGTGATGAACGTGACACCATTTTAAAACCGCTTGTCCCATCACTCCCCCGCCGATTCCGGCAATCATGACAAATACTGCCGCTAATGATGGGACGCCCCCGATTTCATCAGCAATAGCCATCGCAATGGGGGTCGTTACGGATTTAGGCGTTATAGAAAAAATAATAAAATCCTCAAAGTTTGCCCACTTAGCTAACAGAACACCACTACAAATCCCGATAAATGCGCCGACAACGACGCCAACGGTAATCGATGCCATATATTTTTTTAGCGTATCCCACTGCTTATAAAGCGGGTAGGCTAAAGCAACAACAGCAGGTCCGAGTAAACGATCGATCCACTGAGCACCAACATAATACGTCTCGTACGGAATATTAAAAATGAACAACAAAGAAATAATGATCGTCGTTGCCGTTAAAACGGGTAAAGTGAATGGATGTTGAAAGACACGATGAAATGCTTTTGCACCTATGTAAATAACAATTGTACCTCCAATTGAAAGAGCACCGATGAACAAATCATTCATACTTTTTTTCCCTCTGACTTACCATTTGCTGACTGACGATACCACTCGTATACATGACTAAAAATGTACTGAAAAGGACGATTAAAATAAGCAGCATTCCCCGTCCTGAAAATAAATGTACGTATGCAATCGCCCCAACCGTAGCAGGTAAAAAAAGCAGCGGAAGATGTCGAATGAGAAGCGATGCCCCTAGTTCAATCCATTTCGGATGAAACACCTTCGAAAGTAATAGTGAAAAAAATAGTAACATCCCAATCACACTGCCCGGTATAAATAATTGAAAAGTCGTTTGAATCGATGTGCCAATCCAATAAAACATGTACAGTATAAAAATATGGACAATTATGCGAATGATATCCATACCTTTTCCCCTTTCTATTTCAACGTTACTGGCCAATCTACAAAAATAAGCAACTTTCAATTGTAAGCTACAAGTTATCTCATTATAACAAAACTATAGATTTATCAATATACTTTATTTCCCAGGTAATAGAATGCCATCACTGTCGTTACACATAACGGTTCAATGATTCGTTACTACATGTCAGATGATTCAATGAACGACAACATACGTTTCAATTCCCCTTTTTTCACACTTCACTCGATCATTGTAATTTTTTATAAAAGTTATTGACAAGTTCCTCATTTTTCAATAGAGTGTATGTTAACCACTACATAAGATAGTTTACATACTAGAGGAGATGACCTTCATGACACATTCAAGCTCGAAATTACGCATGATGATTGCAACAGCCTTTTTTACAGCCATCATTGGTATACTTGCCCAAGTAACGATCCCTTTACCACTTGTTCCCATTACCGGACAAACTCTTGCCATCGGACTTGTAGCAACGATATTAGGAGCAAAATTAGGAACGTTAGCCGCTACACTTTATTTAATAATCGGCGCAATTGGTATACCTGTTTTCTCACAATTTACTGGGGGTTTAGGGATTATCATCGGACCGACAGGAGGATTTATATTCGGTTTTATTCCGACAGCATTTATAATTGGCTATTACCTTGAAAAAAGAGGTTTTACAGTGGCAAATGCAATGATAGCTAACATCATTGGCATGTTCGTTACATTAACGATTGGTACGATTTGGCTAAAATTCATCGCCAACCTTACATGGTCAGCAGCATTATTAGGTGGGTTTGCCCCATTTATCGTCGGCGGAATTATTAAAGCGGTTCTTGCAGCATGGCTTGGCATCGCCGTTCGAAATCGACTGCAATCGGCTCGTCTGTTATACGCCTAATCAACGCATCCGGCATTTTTTGCAAGGGATGAAAACTTTTGTAAGATGGAAGAGCATCCATATGGGAGCCTAGTAAAATACGATATTTAAAAGTATGAGTTATTTGAAAGATTGCTAGAAATGAGTGAGTTGCCACGATATGTGGACAAAAAAATAGACGAGTCCATTCAGTAAAAAATAGCTCGCCTATATATTTATGGTTTTTCAATCAGTTGTAAATAAAATGTACCGACTTCATTTTCATTATATAAATTTGTAATTGACGTCGAATAAGTAGCAATCGTTGCCTGAAAAGATACATTTCTTTCAGGCACTTTTATCGTGAAATTATTTTCGTACAACAACGTCGTTACATCATGATATGCTTCGGATGGCACATGAAAATAAAATGACACGGTATGTAATTTCTTATCAAGTTTGCGGTCAACAACGGTATCCTCTGTATATTTAAAAGCCTCGACTAGTGTCTCATTCATACATACTTGTACAGTCATATCATCATCCCTACCTTCACAGGTCCATTTTATCACGAAAGATAGTAGGAACCGATAATCTTTCCTGCAAATGAACTACATTTTAAGAAACATTTCTTACACGAGGTCAATGATATCTCGGGGAGTAATAATTCCTAGCAACTGTTCGCCTTCGTTACCATTTTCTGTAATGAGCAACATGTAGATCCGACTTCCTTTTTCAATTTCATTCTTAAATATTTCTAGTGCTTCATACACCGTCGTATATTTATCAATAAATCGACACGTATTATTTTTTTGGCAAGCAAGGACATCCCGTAAACTCGTTTCAATCCCATCTGGAAAATTTTTCCTCATGTTTTTTGCAAGCCACTGGGTAATTCCTCTTTCTGTTATTAACCCTTTAAATTTACCATCCTTATAAATAGGAAATCTTGATATCTCTTTCTCATCTATAATTTGTAGTACGTTAGCGAGTGAATCAGTTTCTTGAAACGTAATAACTTTTTTCGAAAATCTCGGATACACTCGTTTCGGTTGCATAATTTCCAATTCAATAGTTTCAATTTTTTCTACAACTGACAAATGAGGCTCAGCAATCGTATAGTCAGCGTCAATTCGATTATGTACAATAGCATTACGCAGCTCGGCAAATTCCAATAAATCATCTCGATAGCGCTTTAAAACGGCATCCGATTTACTTAATATTTTAACGCATCTTGAAAAGCCGAGATCTCTTTTATTACGAATCCTATCTTTCAGTTCTTTTTCAATCCGTGTAAATGATGTCAAAAAACGGTCTGAATTTTTGATAGTAACCCCTCCGTAACTCATAACTTCTTTCCTACGAACGTATGTGTACAAATATACGTCTAGCATAGCATATTTTTAAAATAGACAGCAAATAGTTAAAAAGCCCCGAAAAATCATCGATTTCTCGGGACTCTCTCATCATAAACGTATACATTAAAAGCAATCGTTCCTCTACTTTTCTCCAAAACATCTGATTTATGTGTAAAGACAAATTAGTCAAGATTTACCCAGACTGATTTTACTTGTGTATATAAATCGAGGGCATAGGAGCCCATTTCACGGCCGTAACCGGACTGTTTATATCCTCCAAAAGGAACAGCTGCATCTAGGGCGTTATAATCATTTACCCATACGGTTCCTGCCTCTAAGGCGTGGGCTACGTTATGAGCTTTGCGCACATCTGTCGTCCAAATACCCGCTGCAAGACCATATTCAGTATCATTCGCTTGGCGGATGATTTCCGTTAAATCATCTTCATCATCAAACGGCATCGCCGACAAAACAGGCCCGAAGATTTCCTCTTGAACAATCGACATGCTGTGATCAACATCTGAAAAAATCGTCGGTGGAATGAAATAACCAGACCGATCCAACGGTTGCCCACCAATCAATGATTCCGCACCTGCTTCATGCCCTTCTTCTAAATAATTCGACACCCGTTTAAATTGCTCTTCAGAGACGAGTGGTCCCAAGTTTGTTCGTTCATCGAGACCTGCACCGAGTCTCATTTTTGAAGCGCGGCTCGTCATTTCCGCTAATACTTCATCATAGACCTTCTTATGAACATAGAGACGGGAACCTGCTGAACATGCTTGACCTTGGTTAAAGAAAATCCCCATCATCGATCCAGGAATCGCCTTTGATAAATCAGCATCCGAGAAAATGATATTTGGTGACTTTCCACCGAGCTCAAGAGAAAGACGCTTTAAATTACCGGTCGCTTGCTTTTGAATGAGCTTTCCAACTTCAGTGGAACCTGTAAAAGCGACTTTTCGAATACGTGGATGTTTGACGATGGCTGCACCTGCTGTCTCACCAAATCCACTTAAAATATTAATGACGCCTCGTGGAAATCCTGCTTCTTGAATTAATTCAGCAAGATATAAGGCGGATAACGGTGTTTGTTCAGCTGTTTTAAAGACGATGACATTACCTGTCGCAAGTGCTGCTCCCATTTTCCAAGCGAGCATAAGTATAGGAAAATTCCAAGGAATGATTTGACCGACAACACCGACAGGTTCTCGGCGTGTATAGGTGAGCATATTTTTTCCACTCGAATTGTCAATGACTTCTCCAGTTACTTTTGTCGCCCAACCTGCATAATAACGGAAGTGGTCAATTGACAATGGTAAATCAGCTGCTCGTGCATGGCTAATCGGTTTCCCATTATCTAATGCTTCTAATTGTGCAAGCGGTTCTAGATGTTCTTCCATTAAATCAGCTAATTTCCATAATAGTTGACCACGTTCACTCGCGGTTAACTTACTCCACTCTCCATGAAACGCCTTTTCCGCTGCATGGACCGCTACATCAACATCTTCTTCGTCAGCTTCATAAACAGAAGTGATTTTTTGCCCGGTCGCTGGATTAATCGTGTCAAACGTTTTCCCTGATACCGATTCGATAAACTCTCCCCCTACAAATAGCTTCTTCGGTCCACCACTCAAAAAAGTTTCGACACGACGATCTAACACGACCGGTTTTTCCAACACTTGCTCTTTTGACATATTCATCATCCTCCATATGTTAATTTTCCTTGCGCCTCTTTAATGACGCAATTTTCATGCCAATTGTAAGCGCCTTCGTTGATGCTCGTTCCATGAAACTGCTGTTCAAAAGTGGAACAGTTGTTTCTAAATTGGCACAATCGATTGAATATACAGTAAATGAATGCTAAAATGAACTAAAATCCGAATTGATAAATAATTAATGGAGGAACGAAAGGCGATGCATCCTAACTTATCACAGTCATGGGAACGTAGTAAACGGTATAATGCTAATCTTGCTAAGGCAAAAGAAGCGATCCTGCAAGCTCATGAACTTAAAGAGTATATCGAGCATCAAGAAGACTTATTACAGCTTATTCGCCCGATGATTGATCAATTCGCATACTCATTAAAATCATCGGGATCGATTGTAGCGATTTCCAATTCTTCCGGTCTATTACTCGAAAGCCGTGGAGATCCTTCATTTTTACAAGAAACAGAAAAAATTTATTTACGAAACGGTGCCGATTGGTCTGAGGAAATTCGTGGTACAAATTCAGCGGGGACGGTTGCAATTGAGAAAAGACCCTTAGCTGTCATCGGAAAAGATCACTATTTATCATCTCACCATATTTTATATTGTGTCGGTTCACCGATTTTTGATCCACATGGAAATTTACGAGCTGTTCTTAATAGCAGTGGTCACGAGCATATGTACCATCCCTCTATGTTAGGAATGGTCGATACAATCGCTAGAAATATAGAGGATCGGCTGCTTATTCAACAGCGAAATCCACAAATGATTCTATCTTTATCTACTCAACCATCTAAACATGATGAAGCATTACTTGCGGTAGACCAACATGGGCAAATTATCGGAACCAACCGTGAGGCACGCGAGCTTCTTCTATTAGAAAATATAATCGATAAGGCTATTTACCTTGAAGAGCTATTTTCCAATACCGAGCCGTTATTTCAACATCAACAGACGACAACTCAATCGATCCCTCTGCATATGAAAGGGAGCGAAGGAAAGCAATTATCCGCTTGCATCATACTGAACACGATTCCCCCAAAAATTTTTGTAACCGACCGATCAACGAACAAGAAACAGATACCTACAATGAACCAATGTTCACATGATCCATTTGCTCACATCTATGGAGAAGATGAATTATTTAATCAAGCATTAGCCACCGCTAGAAAGGCAGCTCAAACCCCTTATACCGTTATGATTACAGGAGAAACAGGCACAGGCAAAGAAATGGTTAGTCAAGCTATTCACGAAGCTAGTCCCCGTTCTGCAAAACCGTTCATTGCTCTGAACTGTGGAGGAATAACTAAAAGCTTAGCTGAAAGTGAACTGTTCGGTTATGAAGGTGGGGCCTTTACCGGAGCTAAACGTTCCGGACAGCCTGGTGTATTCGAACAAGCTGACGGTGGGACCCTTTTTTTAGATGAAATTGCCGAGTTACCAATGGATATCCAGATTTCTTTATTACGCGTGTTACAAGATTATCGCATCATGAGAATAGGGGGTACAACATCCATTCCAGTAGATGTACGAATCATTACCGCGACACATACCGACCTATGGGAAAAAGTTCAAAACGGGACATTCCGAGCTGATTTATTTTACCGGTTACAAGGGATCCACGTGCATCTTCCCCCCCTAAGAAACCGACAAGACCGTCTGCCATTTGCGAAAATGATTTTGAAACAAGTCGAAAAAGAGTTGCATAAACAAACGCTTTCTTTTTCAACAAATGCTGAACAATTTATTGAGGAATATACGTGGCCAGGTAATGTCCGTCAGCTTATGAGCGCCATTCGAGAAGCTGCATTTTCAACAACGAATCATTTGATCGATGTTCATTCATTTCCAGATTACATTTTGACGGATGCTCAACAGATGAAAAGAACAGGATCGTTATTACAAGATACGGAAAATAAACTCATTTTACAAACGATGAAACAAACAGGAGGGAATATGACGAAAACAGCACAAATCCTAGGAATCGGACGTAATACACTATATAGAAAGCTAGACCGATTAAAAAACAAACCAACTTTACAAGATTAGCGTCGATACAATAGATCACGATTCGATCTTCCCCCTTCATCCTCGCCTACAAGTGAGCCTACTCTTTAAAAATCACAACGCACTTTCAAAAGGTGCGTTTTTTTATGTAAACTTTGCTCACTCCTTTGTCAATTGTACGAAATTGTCCCCCATTCGAACTTCTATGTTCCATTATGTAACACAACAGATGTCAAAAACCTTATCTACGCGCAGGGTGATCATTGGCATCTTTCTTGCAATTATTATGGAGGTAAGACATAGAAGTTTGATTGGTAAGAGGACCACAAATCAATAGAAAGGAGGGATGAATGGATTCATTTTCCAAAAAAGTAACACCATCGTGGACATCATTTCAATAAGTTAGGTGGCATGAGTTTTCGTTTTGAATGACGGAATCGTTTTGCTAAGCAGATAAGAGATTTACGAAAGGTTGAAAAGGTTTTACAAGTGGATCTAGGTATTTCGTAAACATTCAATTGACGTTGAATGGTACACGATTATTTAAAGGAGGAAAAAAATGTCTACCATCGATTGGAAGAAAGTTGAAGAGTGGGATCGTAAATATATTATGAGGACTTTTTCCGCACAGGATGAATATCAAACCGTCCCAATTGAATCAACTGAGGGTGACTACCTCGTCATGCCAGATGGAACACGTTTACTCGACTTTTTTAACCAACTTTATTGTGTAAATACAGGGCAAAAAAATGAAAAAATTAATGAAGCAATCAAAGAAGCTCTTGATCGATATGGTTTTTTATGGGATGCGTTTACATCGGATTATAAAGCCATCGCTGCCAAGTATATCATGGAAGATATTCTTGGAGATGAAGAGTGGCCGGGTAAAATTCGTTTTGTTTCCACAGGTAGTGAGGCAAACGAGACGGCGCTTTTCTTGGCAAGACTGTATAAAAATCGCCCGAATGCCATCACCCGCGAACATGCTTTTCACGGCTGGACGAGAGGTGCATCGTCTCTCACTCGAATCAAAGGGGTTCGCAGTGGAATTACTGAAACAGAGGAAGAAACAGAACCGAGACATGTTCCTGGTCATCAAGACGGAATCGTTGCGGTTGCCCCTTCACCGAACTGCATGCGTTGTTCGCTTGGCCATGAATACGGATCGTGCCACGATGAAACAGGAGAACTAGCTTGTGTCACGTATACGAGAAGGATGATTGAAAACCAAGGCCCCGAACAAGTAGCCGCAATGGTGACGGAGGTTACTCAAGGAGCCGGATCGGTGAAACCACCGAAAGAATATATTCCACAAATTCGCAAAATGACAAAAGAACTTGATATTTTGTGGATTGTCGATGAAGTATTAACCGGATTTGGGCGGACAGGTGAATGGTTTAACTATCAACATTACGGGGTTGAACCAGATATTGTCACGATGGCTAAAGGAATTTCCAGTTCTGCCATTCCTGCTGGTGCGGTAGTGGTTAATAAAGAGATCGCTGACTTTATGGATCAACACCGTTGGGAAACCGTTTCTACTTACTCCGGTCATCCTATAGCTATGGCTGCTGTTTGCGCCAATATCGAATATATGATTGAAAATGACTTAGTCAATCAAGCTAAAGAAGCCGGCCAATATATGGAAAAGAAATTGTTAGAACTTAAAGAAAAACATCCAACTGTTGGGCTCGTTGCCGGTTCAGGCGTCCTATGGATTGTTGAACTTGTAAAAGACGAGAAAAATACACCTTTCATTAAATTAGACCGAAATACGAGTCATGAAGTTGACCCAAGCACATATCCTATTAATATCATAGGGGAAAAAGCATTGGAAAAAGGTGTCTTAATCGGTGGATTTATGCCAAACACACTCCGCATCGGTACATCTTTAAATATTTCCAAAGCAGATATCGACAAAGCAATGGATGCCTTAGATTATGCGCTCGACCATTTAGACCAACTTGCGTTACAAAAACAAGAACCCGAAGTGTTAACATAAAACGAACCTATTCAATGAATATGGGAAGTTACCCCCCACTTAAACATTCCAACATGGTAAAGTGGGGGCGAACTTCTCACCACTTTTCACCTGCCTACCTAAAATCGTATAACAAGATGATGACCCACAACAAAAGAAGACAAACGATATGCAAACCTATGCAACATGATGTTGCCGCGCATTGAACATTCCTCAACAGTGAAATTGTTAAAACGACATCGTTTTCATCAAAGGAAAATCATCATAAACTCGAATAAAAGTGACTTTCCCTAATCCCCCTATTCAACGAGTTAAGGAATAACTTTTATCATTCGTGGACTCGATCTCACGTATCGCCTGTTCTGCTAGTTGAATGATGGCTACATCTTCCATCGGTGGGTTATGTAACCCTGCTCGAACATCGCGATAATAGCGTTGAAGGGGATTCGTTTCCGATAAACTTCGTGCACCAACGACCCGCATGGCAAGATCGACCATTTTCATAGCACCGTTGACAACCCCTAATTTGGCAGCACTCAATTCTTCGTTCATCGCTTCTCGCTCTTCCGAACAACTTTCATCCCATTTCCTCGCTACCCCGTATAAAAAATGGCTGCTTTGCAAGGATAATAATTGAATCTCACCGAGCTTCTGTTTTACATTTGGTAGTTCGGAAATCGTTCCCGTTATACTATTCGGTGAATAATGAGTCGCAAATTGAGTGGCATCATGTTGCGCCGCTTTGGCAATTCCTAAATAGCAAGCAGGAATATGTAACAACCAACCCCCTTGAGCCGACTTTTTACCAAGCCCACGATAACTGACTAAATCATCTGGAGCGACCGAGACATTTTCTAATACTAAATCATGGCTTCCCGTTGCCTTCATCGCAATTGAATCCCATGTCTCTTCAATGGTGACACCGGGTCGGTCACGATGGATGAGGAAGTTACCAACTTGGTCGGTCCCTTCAATCGTTGCACTGACATTAAAATACGTAAGGATCGGTGCCATCGTTGTAAATGTCTTACGCCCACTAATAACCCATCCATCATCAGTTTGTGTTGCAGTTGTTTCAGGTTTCCCTCCACGGTCCGGACTTCCCGTTGCCCGCTCAGATACCGAATTATTAATGAGAGCACCCGATTCGAATACATCTTGAACAACCTGTTTATATTTACGCTCATCCCATAATTTATTTTCACCAATCGTTTGGATAACTCCCATATGCCAACCGATTGCTAGTGCAGTAGACGCATCTGCCTGGGCGATGATTTCTTGGTGCTTCAACATTTCATAGAGAGAGATTCCTAATCCACCATATTCCTTTGATACAGTAAGACTAGGATATCCTCTTTCCTGTAAGTCTTTAAAATTTTCAAAAGGAAAACTTCCTTCCTGATCATACTGATGTGCTCTTTTTTTAAAAGGTTGGACGACTTTTTTCATCAGTGAAAGCCGTTCATCCATCGTTTCTAAATCGGTTAATTTCATGTCATCATTCTCCTTTGATCGTGTGATGGATTATTTCATTGAAAAACCTCTTCCCACGAAGGAAGAGGTTTTTAGTACTACACTCGTCCTTATCTTTCAAGCCATATACTTGCTGGAATGAGCACCGTTTACTCTAAAGTAATGGTTGCTACGGGATCTTTGGACCAGGTTCCTCCCCCGACTCTTGATAAAGAAGTGAATATGTAATTGGTGAGAGATTTTCTACATCATACCGAATGCAGAAAAATCTGTCAAGTGTTTCCCGAGATCGTTATTATATATGGAAGCCCCTCACAATTTCGAGGACGGACAACGTACTGCATAATGTAGGCGATTGCTTGAAGAAGCGAACTTTTCAAGCCAACACATATCAGTACGGGGCAATACGGGGTTTTTTCCCAGAAGTTTATTCTACGGAAATGATAGCAGTCCGGACAAACAAAAGATGGGGGCTCGACTCTTTTCGATACAATGATCCTTCTCTGTACTACGCTTCTAAATCCAATGATTGATCGACCTCTTCCTCATCAAAATTTCCTAGTTTCACGGTAAAAAACTTCGTTAAAAACAGCATATATACAAATCCAATGCTAATCCAAATTATCCCGCCAATAAAAGCATCTGTTTGCAAGTGATACCATAAAATCCCTGTGCTCAAAGCTCCTAAGGAAGGCATAATGAGATATTTAAAAAGATCCCAACCGGTTTGATACCTTTTTTGCTTAAAGATAAAATACGCAATCACGGATAGATTTACAAAAGAAAACGCAATTAATGCCCCAAAATTTATAACTGAAGCGATCAATTCTAAATCAGGTCCGATTGCAAACAGTGAAACCGCCCCTGTTAAGACAATCGTAAATACCGGGGTCCGGAACTTTGGATGGACATATCCAAAAAATTTTCGGGGAAGAATGCCGTTTCGTCCCATCACATAAAGGAGTCGGGATACACTTGCATGTGATGCTAGTCCAGAAGCGGCCGTAGCTGCAAACGCACCCGCAAGGAAAATGAGCTGAAACCATTCACCGCCTACGTACAGACCGATCTCAGGCAGCGTATCATCTAGCACACGAAATACAGACCAATCTGGAAATAACGCTTGGGTAAAATAGGAAGCAGTAAAAAAAATCAATCCGCCGATTAATACGGTGAACAAAATCGCTTTCGGTACAGTTGCTGAATTTTCAGCTTCCTCCGTATACATCGTAATCGCATCGAACCCGATAAACGAAAAAGCGACTACAGTTGCCCCTGTTAACACAGCGATTAAATCGACATTGTCGTTCGAAAGAGGATGAAGTGTGAAAATCGTCCCTTCACCTCCCCCTTGAAAAAGTTGTACAGAGGCCATAATAACGAACAAAACAACTAACAAAATCGTAAAAACGACAAGAATCATATTTAACCCAGATGTAGATTCCATGCTGTAAATATTAATGGCTGTAACGATGAAAACATACGAAAACACCCAAATCCAAACAGGTACGTTAGGAAAGAGTGATTCCATATAAATCCGGATGATTAAAGCATTCACCATAGGGAGCAGCAAATAATCTAACAATGATGCCCAACCGACAAAAAATCCAAGATGATTTCCCATCGTCTTTCGCGTGTAAGTATACGCTGAACCCGCATCAGGAAACACCTGCACCATTTTCCCATAGCTGATTGCCGTCAAAATCATCACGAGTAAAGCGGTAAGGTACGCTAATGGTACCAACCCATTTGTAATTCTTGACACAATCCCAAATGTATCAAACACAACTGTCGGTGTCATATATCCTAACCCTAAAGCAACAATCGACCAAACCCCAAGCGATCGCTTTAGAGAAGTACTTTTATTCATACATCTACCACCTTTTGTCATTTTATTAAAACAAGTACACCTTTACCACTCAATTAATAAACAGTTCGTAGAGAGAATCTTCAGACTATTAATCTTATAATATATGATCTTTTTTGTTATTGTACTCTATTTCGGTTATATTCATTTCCGGGATACGCGATTTAAATCCCTTTGTTAGAACAAACAAATATAAAATCCCTAGTGAAAACCAAATACTTCCAAATATGATCGAATACCAATCTAAGTTAATTAATAACAAAATATCTAAAACTGCACCCGTTAGTGGAATTAATAAATATAAAATTAAATCACTAAATGTCCTTTTCTTTCTTTTTACAAAAAATAAAACAATTACAGAAATATTTACAAAGATAAAAGCCAGAAACGCACCAAAATTAATAAATGATGCAACTAATGATAAACTTAAAAATAACGATGGTAATGACAAGAAACTAATTAACAGGATATTATTTGTTGGCGTTTTATGTTTCTTGTTTAGTTTTCCAAAAAACCGCTTAGGCAATTGTCCCTCCCGACCCATAGCATATAAAACACGTGCAGCACTTGCTTGTGAGGACATCGCTGAACCAAACACAACAATAGCTGTAATTGCTAAAAACATTGTTTTTAATACATTTCCGCCCACAAGGCCAATAATGTCATATGAAGCTGAGTCAGGGTCAGTAAAACTCATATAATCAGGCCACACATTATGAGCAAAGTAAGAAACCATTGTAAAAATCAAACCTCCCATTAACGTTATGATAAATATTGCCTTGGGAATATTTTTCTTAGGATTTATTGTTTCTTCCGAAAAAGTAGATACAGAATCAAATCCGAGAAATGAAAAACATAGTAATGCAGCTCCAGCCACAACGTATTTAAATGATTCCTCTCTATTAATTATCGGATCCATGTTATATAATGTCCCTGTTCCCGTTCCTAGAGTAATTTCCTTGATAGACAATGTACAAAATATTATAAGAAATAATAGAGAAGATCCAATTATAAATACATTTGTACCGGCAGCAATTTTCACACCTCTTGTATTTATAAGCGTGACTATTATTAATAAAGATAAAATCCATATCGATGGAGGTACCTCAGGTATTGCTGCGTTAAAAAAGATACCGAATAGTAAATAATTAACCATTGGTATAAATAAATAATCCATTAATATTGCCCAACCAACCAAAAAGCCCATTTCTGGATTTATTGCTTTTTGTACATACGTATATGCTAACCCTGCAACAGGAAACTCTTTCGCCATTTGTCCATAGCTATAGGCTGTAAACAACATAACGATTAATGCAATAATGTAAGAACCCGCAACCATTCCATGAGATAACTGTGCTACAATTCCATAAGTACTGAACACAGTAGTCAATGCCATAAAAGATAATCCAAATAAAACAACTGAAAACAATGACAAGGACCTAGACATCTTCATATGACCCTTCATGATATCTCCCTTAAATCTCCTCCTATAAGCATGAAAAATAAAACCTTTGTCCATTACTTTTATTTTTACTTTTCAAAGCTTGTCCTTTATTATTTATCACCTCCATCTATTTAGGTTTTCAACACTAGGAATGATAGAGTCCATATAATTGTGTAAAAAGAATAGGCCATCTGATCG
>DASUXY010000056.1:0-46984 GCA_036377675.1 Bacillota bacterium | reverse complement strand
AGAAGTTCGAGAAATGGTTTCAAATATGCGAGCAGTCAAGCTAGAAGATGAGCTGATGCGGATTAAGAACATGCTACAAGCTGCCCAAGTGAAATTCAGTATATCGGGTACTCCACAATTAACAAATGTTCCTTTATTAGTTGAGAATGTGCTAAGTATGTGTTTGAAAGAAGCTGTTACAAATGTTGTCAACCATAGCCAAGCTTCTTCTTGTCATATTTTCATAAAAGAAGCAACTGAAGAAATTGTCATTGCTATTCAAGATGACGGGGTGGGAATTCAAGGTCATCATCAATCATTAAAAGGACATGGAATTCGTGGGATGAGAGAACGGTTGGAATTTATGAACGGTAGTTTAGCGATTGAATCGTCAAACAACGGCACAACTGTTATGTTTCGCATACCACATGTCATTCAACAAACAAAACAGGAGGAGTTCGTATGATCCGAATTGTCATTGCTGAAGATCAGATGCTGTTACTCGGTGCTCTTGGCTCTTTACTTAACTTAGAAGAAGATATGGAAGTCGTCGGTAAAGCGAGAAATGGCGAAGAAGCAATCGCACTCGTGCGAAATCATCAGCCTGATATTTGTATAATGGACATTGAAATGCCCATCAAAAGTGGTCTTGATGCAGCGATTGAATTGAAGGACGATCCTTGTAAAGTGATTATTTTAACGACCTTTGCTCGAGCAGGATATTTCGAGCGTGCGCGAGAAGCAAATGTATGTGGTTATTTGTTGAAAGACAGCCCAAGTGAAGAATTAGCAAATTCAATTCGGACGATTATGGACGGCCGTCGTATTTATGCCCCCGAATTAGTCGATTTAGCATATAGTAATTATAAAAATCCACTGACTGAACGGGAAAGACAAGTGATCGAGTTGATGGCCGTAGGAAATGATACGAAAGAAATTTCTAGCAAACTTTCCATTACGACAGGAACGGTTCGTAACTATATATCTGTCATTTTAGATAAGTTAGAAGTAAGCAACCGAATCGAAGCAATTTCCCGATTTAAAGAAAAAGGTTGGTTTAAATAAAGAAACGGACTGAATTTCGCTGACAAAACAAGGTCCCCATCACCTCGAAAGAGATGTTGGAGACCTTCTGCATAAGGATTGTGACGACGTTGATTAGTCAAGTTTTATTTCGATAACCCTCCCTGTATTTCTGTCAACGACGACTTCATATTGTATTCCTTGGGGTGTCATAATATCTACTTCATAAACAATCATTCCTTGTTCAGTATCTAACTCCACTTTTACAATTTCACCGGGTACTCGTTCCATTGCGATTCGCATAGCTTCTTCGATGGAAATTTGTCGGTACATATTCTGATATCCATGACCATTCCACTGGTAATAGGTAGCCCCATCGTGTTGCCAAGGTCTGAAATGAGACGGTTGATCATATCTATACTGCATACACAATGCTCCTTTTTCATACTGTTAAGTCACTATTTATGTTATGCATGAGTCCTCTTAGGGTGTGATTCGTTTTATTCAATGATTTTATGCTAAGTTTGTTTTTTAAAAAAAGGTCAAAACTCTCTCTGCTCAAGTTGATTCTCTTTTACCTATATCTTTATAGCAAAACCACCAGTCAAAGCAGTCTATTTCTCCTGTTTGGGCTTGCTGGAGACGTTCGTTCTTTTGTTGGACGGTCGTAGCTGGCGGGATAATTCCTTTACTGCCAATTAAGCGATTATCTGGCCAATTGGCAGGCAGTGCTACGTTATGTTGATCAGCTGTTTGCAAGGCATATAATGTTCGAAGTATTTCATGTAAATTCCGACCGACTTCATCCGGATAAAAGAAGATGGCTCGGATTACTCCTTTGTCATCAATAATGTATACCCCGCGTACCGTTCTCGTATCTCTTTCACTGTGAAGCATTCCTAATCTTTTAGCAACAATTCCTAAAGGGTCGGCAATGATGGGAAAGGTAATTTGTACACCTAATTGTTGTTCTATCCATTCCGTCCATTTTATATGGGGTTGAACTTGATCAACCGATAAGCCAAGCAATGATGTTTGAAGTTTCTGAAACTCAGTGTATAATTGTTGAAAAGCTACAAATTCGGTTGTACACACAGGTGTAAAATCGCCTGGATGACTAAATAAAATGAGCCATTTTCCTTTATAATCATTAGGAATGGTTACTGTTCCGTGGGTCGTTTGGACAGTCATTTGTGGAAATGGGTCACCGATAGACGGTTTTCGTTCATAATCGTTTATATTCATTCGTTCAATCCTCCCGTTTTTCATTACGGGATATTATATGATAGGCGTTTGTCTAATGTTCCGTCATAAAGGAACGTTAGCGATGTGAAGAATGATACGATAAAAATGACATAAGAGGAGAAATGACATGAAATTTACTGATTTTAACGCTGCGCAAATAAGAATTGCAAGATCGACGAACCGATTTGAAGAAGTGGTAGACTTTTATGAAAAAGGTATCGGTTTAACGAGGTTATCGGATTTTTCCTCCCGTGATGGATATACTGGGGTTATTTTCGGATTCCCCCATTCCAACTATCACTTACAATTTACGAAGCATATAGATGGGAGTCCTTGCCCTGCACCAACAAAGGATAATTTATTCGTTTTCTATATACCAGAAGTACGTGAAATTGAGAAAGTTGTTGCCAGGTTACAAGACATGGGTTATTACGAGGTTTCACTTGAAAATACGGATTGGAAAGAAAAAGGGATCACGATAGAAGACCCCGATGGTTGGAGAGTCGTTCTTATGAATACGAGAGGGATTTAAGTGAGCTTGCCGAGTTTGTTTAAGAAGCAGGAAATAACGATGTTTCTCGTTGTACTGTAAATGTACAAATAAGATATACTGCAATTGTTGCTTATGCCTCAACATGGGTTACTGTTAAGCATTCTGGTGGTACTTTTACAGTTAATCTAAAAAAAGTGAAGGAAAGGAGTGGCATTATGTTAAGTAGTTTTGGGATTCCAGGCTTTATTATTACTGCTACAGTCTTTACTGGAATAATTTATTTGTTTAGAAAGATGATCAATAATTGATAAGGATGAATATATCTTGCAAGATACCCCTCCTAAATTCTATTTTGCGGGTAGCAATTAACTTCGATGAACAATACCACTTGCGTAATTGTAACGTGAGCATTTTTTAAAATTGTATTCATAATCAATTGTGGGGCTGTCTAAAAAGCCCTAAATAAAAAACTACTCGACATAAAACTTTATCGAGTAGTTTTTAATCTTGTTTCGAAAGGGACTGTCCAGTCAATAAAAATAATTTATTGGTAGCTCCTTTTATCACATGGAGTCAAACTTTTAATGGAAACAAGAACATTTTAATAGCGTAACAATATATTTCACAAATTATTCACAAAACATTCAAAAATAAAAAGAGGGTTTTACCAATATATGGCGAATATGTTATAGTGTGAGGGATCCTGTGAACATGTGAACAATCGTTGCAACGGTATTGTTTATTACTTTAATTTTCAGGGGGAAAAAGATGAAACTGAGAAAAAAACTAGTGTCAATTGGAATGATTTTTACGTTATGTATGTTGGTTTTAAATGCTTTTAATATCAAAATTGTTGAAGCAGCACAATCCGCACCAAAGTACAAAACATTTATGTCGGAAGATCGAGGAAATGTTTTAGGGAAAGACGGTAAAACAAAAGCGATCGCCTGGATCGATCGAAGAACAGCACTTAATCCAGATGGTGGTGCATTAATTGGGACAAGATATAAAACGGACGAAAATAATATATTAACTTATTGCTTGAATTATGATTTAGACAGTCCCAAATTGACCGGAAATGAATATGTACAATCTGAGGAAAAAATTACGAATAAGGAATATTCAGCATTGGTTTATGGTTATGGAGGCGACCAAGATATCACACAAGGTAAGCTAGGATTAACCGATGCAAATGATCGCTATTATGTAACACAAGTTGGATTGTATGTTGTAAGTGAGGACTATAATAGTGGAGATATTACACTAGATACGATTGTAGAATATACGCGAAACTTGCCTGGACACGAAAGCATTACGCCTGAAAAGACGAAACAAATGGTAAAAGATATCCGAAGTTTTGTGAACCATATTGAAAATAATCCCTTAGAAGTTCCGGAAGTAGAAGACATATCTGTAAAAATTGAAGGTGATGCTTCAACGATGGAAGACAAGGGGTCCTACTTAGAGTCGAACGAATTAAAAGTTATCAGCGATAACTCAAATGGTACGTTGAGTATTGATTCTACTGGTTTAGGTGAAGCATATGTTGTGAATGCAAATGGAGAAAAAGTAGATGACACTTACGTATTAGAAGGCCATCCATTTAAATTGCGCTTAGATGCAAAAGATGCTACGACAAGTGGAGAAGTACAATTGTCCATCACAGGTGAAGTACAATATCAAGACGTTCACAAATATGTTCCCCGTTATGATGAAAGTGACCCAAGAGGACAAGGCGTAACAGGAGAAAAGCTACAGCGTATTGTTTGGATTGGCAATGATAAAAATAGCTCTTCCGACTCGATCACGATTCCATACGAAGCTGTTCAACGCACGATTGAAGTAACGAAAACAGATGAAAACGGCGAATTATTAGATGGTGCAGTCTTTGAATTACAGTCAAAAGAAGGAAAAGTTATTAAAGAAGCAAAAACAACAGAAAATGGGAAAGTTGTTTTTAACGATGTTCCATTAGGCATTTACGATATCGTTGAAGTGGAAGCACCTGAAGGCTATGTTAAAAATGACAATCCCGTCGAAGTGAATGTTACAGGTAATGAATCAGATCCTATTGAAGTTAAGATTGAGAACAAAATCATTTCTGGTTCATTGCTCATTACGAAGACAGATGTTGTTAATGACGAACCACTACCGAATACGACTTTTCAAATAAAAGATGAAGAAGGCAATGTGATTAGAGAAGGAAAAACCGATGAAGAAGGAGTTGCCTTATTTGAAGAGATTCCATACGGAAAATATACGTATCAAGAAATAGAAGCACCTGAAGGTTATGTCATTGATAAAAACCCTTATCCGTTTGAAATTAAAGTGGATGGGGAAGTTATCAAGGCAGAAATGGATAACAAATTGATTGAAGGAAGCTTAGTTCTTATTAAGAAGGACGCTGAGACAGGTGAACCGTTAGAAGGAGCTAAATTCCAAGTTATTGATGAGGAAGGGAATATCATCGATGGAGAAACAGATGAAAATGGGCGTGTTGTGTTTGAAGAATTAACGTACGGAAAATACACGTATGTGGAAACGAAAGCGCCTAAAGGGTATCAGTTAGACGCTTCTAAACAGACATTTGAAATTAATAAAGACGGTCAGGAAATCAAAATCGAAGTTACAAACGAAAAAGAGAAAGCAGAAGAAGTTCCGGTTGATGAAGAAAAAGAACAACCGAAAAACGATTCACCTAAAACAGAAGAAAAAGAAGAACAATCAAAAAACGATTCACCTAAAATTGAAGAAAAAGAAGAACAACCAGTGCCTGTGAAAAGTGAAAAAGAAGAAAAAGAAATTGCAAAAGCACCAAGCCCGGAATCAGTACCAGGGAGAACGAAGGCCGAAGAAAGACCAGATCAAACAAAACCGAATGATTTAAATGACGGTGGAGAAAGATTGCCGAAGACATCGACGAACATGTATAATCTTGGCTTACTCGGAGGATTATTAGTATTGTTTGGAATTGTGTCTCTTGTATACCTACGTAAGAGACGAGATGTAACTGACGAGTAATATATTAGTAATATTAGTATATTTAAAAGGGCTGGTCCTCAAGAACCAGCCCTTTCATTTTTTTAATAAGCAGCTTTAAAAATGTTAATCATATCTTGCTCTTTTCCTTGAATCGGGCTGCCCACCGCATCAATCCTCAAGTGAAAGTTTTGCCATTTTTTCAAAGTCTTCTTCTTTAACACCTAATTCGCGTAAGTTCGCTGGGATATTTACGTCTTCTAATAATTTTTGGATAGCATAAATTGCTTGATCAGCAGTTTCACGAACGGGATAAACCTTCAATATTTATATTTTCACCCATAAATCTAGTGATATTGGCAAACTTTTGAGGGTTCGAAATAAGATCTAGATTATTGTTTATACTCTTTTTCCGTGCCATTTTGAAATTCAATATCTAAATCGATAGTTGCATCTTTGGGAAGTTCAAAAGCCTCAATTACTGCGCTTAACACTTCTTCCTTAGGTGATTCTTCATTGAAAGTAAATGAAGAAAAAATATCATCTAGTTCTTCCAACGCTTCGTTTCCAGTTAAACGGATATTTTGCACACGGTTTTTATAAGAAGCCTCTGGTTCATTCGTTTCGTATTCATATTCTACTTCTAAAGCTTCTTCTGTTCCATCATAGTCTGCTTCTAAATCAAATTCGATAAATGAATACGGTGCTTCCGTTCCTGCACCTGTATTCGTTTGATCGTCCGTTATTGAATCCGTCTCATTTGTTTCGACTTCTTGCTGATCATTCGTTGAAGGTGTATTTTCTGCTGAATCATTCCCCCCATCGTTGTTCCCACAAGCAACGAATAAAAATACTGAAATGATTATTACTCCTATCCATTTCCATTGACTCTTCATAAGTAATCACTCCTCGTTAGTCGATTGTTCATAGTTATATATTACTATTTACTTAAAGCGAATCATTTAAACAATTCACTCATATGAACATACCGTTTAAAATAGTGTATGATAATGGATACAACATTTTAAAAATGGTCGGGGGTTAAACAACATGAGAAAGAGTCTTCACGACAATACACGTTATCAAATGACTTATAAGCAACTGAAATGGTTTATTTTGCTCATTCCTACCGTGACCGTTGGAGTGTGGGAATATGTACGTCACGAATATTTACTTCCATATATATCGATGGAAGTAGGAAATTGGTTGACACCTGTCATCGTTTTATTTGTTACGTTTACATTACTCACTCGTTTTTTTAAAAAGTTAGAAACGATTCAAGAAGAATTGCGGATTGAGCGAGCAGAAAAAGCCGTCTTAGAGGAGAGAGAACGAATTGCTAGTAATCTTCATGATGGGATGGCGCAATCGTTATTTTTACTATCGATTAAAGTTCGCCAACTCGATCAAGTGGATGTTTCTGAGAAAGACCGGGAGTTATTTGAACAACTCAAGCAAAATATCCACCATATCCATAACTATGTTCGGCATGGGATTAAAAACTTAAAGCTACCACCACATGCACTCGATGTTCCGTGGTTGGATACGATTCATGAGCAGATTTCCAACTTTAAACAAGAGTCCGGAATAGAAGTCGTCGAGACGATTGATGTTAACGAACAATTCCTTTCGACAAAAGAAAAAGTTGAGCTGACATCTTGTTTTAGTGAGGCGCTCATCAATATCCGGAAACATGCAGACGCTTCACGTGTTATCATTGAATGTATCATTCATTCAAAAGAGAAACGTGTAACGATTATTGATAATGGTCGAGGTTTTGCCGAAGAAGATCTTCAAAAAAGAGGTCGCTACGGATTACAATTGATGAAAGATCGTTGTGAACGAATCAATTGGTCGATGGACATGAAACGAGTTGATGGAGAAACATTCGTCCGTTTTACTTCGAATAAATAGTCATGCGCTCCTTTCAATTAATAAATGGTACAGGATACTCGCTTTAGGAGGAAGGAAACATGAATGAACTGATTCGCGTATTAATCGTTGATGATCACCCGATGGCTCGTCAAGGAATACGAGAAATATTAGAAACCGATTCTTCGTTTTCAATCGTTGGAGAAGCGACAACAGGGAAAGAAGCGATTAAAAAAACAGCTGAAATGATGCCTGATCTCATATTGATGGATATTCATTTGCCAGATATTAGTGGCCTAGAGGCTACAGGTAAAATTAAAAGTGCTTATCCGTACGTAAAAATCGTTATGGTTACAGTCTCTGATGATTTTATTGACTTATTTGAAGCGATTAAACAAGGTGCCCAAGGATATTTACTAAAAAATGTAACAAATGATTCGTGGATTACGTATTTAAAAGCTGTTGTCAATGATGATGCACCGATTTCCAAACGATTAGCCGAACAAATGTTACAGGAATTTACAAACCATCAAGAAACGTATCAGTTTGAAGGCGATTTATTATCTGATCGCGAACGAGAAATATTGACGTGGGTTGCCAAAGGATATACAAATCGCGATATTTCCATTCGTCTAGAAATATCGGAGTACACCGTAAAAAATCATTTGAAAAATTTATTTCAAAAGCTTCATTTAAACAACCGGGTTCAACTTGCTAAATATGCGTATGAAAAAGGATATTTGCCAAAAGACCGTGAATGACGATTGTAAATTTAACCAAAGGCAAGGTTTGTTTGCCTTTGGTTAAAGTGGGTCAGAGCGATCATGTTTTCTTCATTATGGAACCGCCTGTGAGGCCTGTTGGAAAAATAATTGATGAAATGTTTCATATAATCCAGTTTCTTTATATTTTTCGATAGGGCCTTTACTTAAGACATTTCCATCATGTAAAAAGATAACTTCATCAGCAATTTCTTCAGCAACGTGTAAATCATGAGTTGAAAAAACAACGGATTGTCCAGCTTCCTTTGCTTGAACCATCATTTGACTAAATGTTTGCACCCAATATGGATCAAGACCGTTTGTCGGCTCATCGAGAACGAGTAGGGGAGGCTTTGTTAACAGAGCTTGAGCAAGTAATAAACGTTGCCTCATCCCTTTTGAGAAAGCACCTACAACTTTATGTTGATGTTCTGTTAGCCCTACTTGTTGTAACACCTCTTTTGTCCGTTCCTCGTCCACACATTTCAAGCGAGCATAAAAGTAGAGTGTTTCTCGAGCACGAATGGACTCTTGAAATTGAAAATCATCAGGCATATAGCCAAATTGGCGAGCAAAAGCTTGACGGTTTTTCTTTTTTTGAACACCGTTAATCGTGACCGTACCTTTTGTAGCGTTCGAAAGTCCGATCATCGTTCGAATTAATGTGCTTTTTCCAGCACCATTCCCTCCACATAATGCAAGAATTCGACCGCTTTGCAACTGTAAAGAAAGCGAATGAAGAATTGTTTTTTTGTTCATTGTTTTTTCTAGGTTTTGGACGTCTAAAACAACATTACTCATTTTCATCCCTTCTTCCCCACGCAAATGCTCCTAACGAAATTGTAAGTACAATCCATAAGATGACGATGAACACAAATACTGGCGTACCGAGCGAACCGTTTACCCACGTAATCCATTGAGCATACTCAGGTCCGAATGCAGATCCAGCTCCCATTTTTATCATAGAAAAAATTCGAACGAGTTCAGCAGGATTGAGAAATGTACTCGCTTCAAGTATTCCATAAATCCATGAATACGGTAACAAGCTTAATATACTGATCAATAACATCGGCCAAATGACGATGGATATAAACCATACGGTAATACTTCCGATAAGTGCTTGCCAACGATTGTTAGCGATGGCCCCGATAAATAAGGCGATACCAAGAAAAACAAGTGATAAAAGGCTGGAAAACATCCAGAAAAAAGAGAGTGTACCAATGGAAACACTTTTCTGAAACAAGACGGTAATGAGTCCGGCTAATCCAAAACTGAAAGCGAGCATCGTTAACATGATGATTGCTAGGCCAATCCATTTTCCCCAAAGAAACGTATGCGGTGATAAAGCATACGTCGATAATAAGGACCAGTGCCCACTTTCTTTTTCGATAGCAAGTGAAACACTACCGATGAGAAGAGTGATTAATGGTAACAAGTAAAGCGTTAGATTCATCATCGTCCCTGTCATATCGGTATAACCTTCTGTTGAGGGAACACCTGATTGGAGAAGCATCACAGCGATTGTGAAAATAGATAACAAAACAAGAAAAGAGTACGTCCATGAATTGCGAAAACCTAATTTGATTTCTCGTTTAGCAATCGTTAAGATGTGCACGAATTATCATTCCTTTATCCCGAATTAACGGATAAATCGACATTACAACTCAAATTTTTACCTTACATTACTCGGATAAATTTAGGCGAAGTCAATTATAATCTTGTCGATGCTGTGTCCGTTCAATGTGTCAAAAGACTTCTAACCCAAACATTGTTTTAGATCATCGTGTATTTTGAAAAAAGCAGCAACTTTTAAGTAGAAGAAAGGTCCATCGTAGTGTAAAAATAGAAGGACCTTTGGAACATTATAAAACGACGGAATAAACCATCAGTGGGGATGGTGTCCGCACTGATGGACGCGTTACATGTTAGTCTTCATCTTCCTCATTTTCATCGTCTTCTACGTGATCATCATCGTCGTCATGGACATCGTGATCATCTCCATGATCACCGTGGTCACCATGGTCACCGTGTTCTTCCATCATTTCTTTATTTCGGTCCCAATGATGGTCGTCTAAATCGCTCGGCTCCATAATTTCTCCTTTACCTTCTTCATCAATTAATGCTTCAGCATCTTCTTTATTTTCGAAAGAATATATACCGTATGCCATTGGAGTCATGAATTCTTCGTCGTAAGCAAATGTTGCATCTTTAATCTCAATCCATTCTTCTGTATTGTAGTCACGAACAAATTCAGCACCTATTTTTTCATCTTCATTTTCACTCTTCCATTCATACAGACAGCCAATGTCATCAAACTTTAAAACTTTTTCATTTTCGAGAACGATTTGTGTCGCATGTTCGTTATCAGGTACAGCCATGCTACATACATCACACGTATCGGTATCTTCATCAACATCTTCAGCCTGATATTCTTCTGTACCACAAGCAGAAATGACGAGTGATAAAGCCGCAATCATCATAATAAAAAGATGAGATTTTTTAATTGCCTTCATTGTTTACTTACCCCCATATAAATAATTGTCGAACTCACAATAAGTAAAAATGTGCTAAATAATAAAACATAGGTCGAGGAACCCCGTTCAACTGTTTCTGTTACTAGAGGATCTTTCATTAGCGGTGACTCATCGATGACCCACTGATCAGTCGGTGTATGAAAGAGTTGTTCTAAAAAGTTCATCCCGGGTGATTGGAAAAATATTTGATACGGCGGATATGCTTCTGTTAACCGTAAATAAAATGGATCAACTGTGTATGTCAAATTACTTACTCCATCACCGTCTGTGTCAAGTCCTAAATGATCATCCCAATAGTTACCATTCGTATCGTTCGCTGAACTTTCTTCAGCCTGTCCTTGAACGACATTTGCCGTAAGTGCATTGTTAAAAATATGATTATCCTCTGCTTTTTTTAGTTGAATCCCGACGTAGTTCCGCTTGGATTCATTCGTGTGAATTTCATTACCTTTCGAGTTTTCCACGTATAACCCAATCCGATTGTCAGCCATCATATTGTCGGTAAAGACTCCATTGTGGACATCGAAAAGTAAGAGTCCTAAAGATTGGACGCTTTTTTGGTTGTATTGGAGGTAATTTCCTTCAACGATTGTTCCCTCTGTACCCATTACCATGATGCCACTAACATTATGAAATGATCGATTGCTCTTAACTTTCGTTCGTTCGGTAAACATTAAATGATAGCCGTATCGTGAATGAGTCACTTCATTGTTAGAAATGTTATTTTCTTTACTACTTTCAACATAAACACCGTCTTGTACGTAGGCGATTGTTGATGATGTAATCGTATTGTGATCAGAGTCTCTTAAGTCAATCCCATTTCCTCGCTGACCGAATGAGACTCGTTCGTTTCCTTTCATCGTAATGTTATCTAACGTGTTATGATGTGCCTCTATTAATTGAATCCCGATTCCTTTCGTTTCGATGTCTAGATGTTTGAGCTCATTATGGTCACTGTTAAGAAGAACCGTTTCGATGGTCGGTTGCTCTCGCTCATCGATAATGGAAAGGTGTTCAATAATCACATCATCTGTTGCAATAGTAAGGACAGGTTTAAGATCACTATTGTTCGCGATAATTTCCACGCCTTCGCCCCCAACAATTTTAAGCGGTTTCGTAATCGTGGCACCACCGACATATTGTCCAGGAGAAAGCTTTAGTATGCCTCCCCACTCTGTTTCGTCGATGAGTGTTTGTAAAGATTTTGGCTGATCAGAAGCAGAAACCATTTGTCCAAACGATAGCAATAGAAAGGTAACAAAAATAGAAAGGACTTTTTTCACATTCGATCCCCTCTCTCTTCCTCGTAAAGTCTAAAAAGTTAAGCACAAATGTATCATAGCACGGACGTTGCCTAACTCCATGACCCTTTAGAGCTATTAAAGCGTTTTAATTTTAACTAATCTGTGAACTTTTGTGAACAAATGGTGAGTTCACACAAAAAAATACTCGAAAAAGAAAAATGGGTAACATAATAAAGGTTATTTATTGTTAATAACACTCGTACAGTGGAAAAAAAGTTTTGTTTTCACTGAATGATCAACTAGGGTCATTTTGAGATGAGGGAGTTTGTGAGAATATGTCAATGAATTGAAAGGTAAATGGAAATTCATTTTTTTACTCCTGCGCCGTTTGCTTGTTTGTTTCTTTTTCGAATACGACGAGTAAGCTCGGAAGGAGAATACCACGTATTAAAAATGTATCGAGTAAAATGCCAATGGCGACGATAAAGCCAAAGACGAATAGTAGTTGAATCGGTTGCGTCATGAGCACGGAAAATGTAGCCGCCAAAATAACTCCGGCTGAAGAAATGACGCCACCTGTCGTTGATACAGCCACTTCGACAGCTTTTTTAAGCGAATGTTTTTTTCGTTCTTCTAAAAACCGTGAAATGAGAATGATATTATAATCAATACCAAGAGCGACTAAGAAAACGAATGAATAGAGAGGTACTCTATTGCTAATCGTGTCCATTCCGAAAAGCAACTTACTTAAAAACAATCCTAGTCCTAAGGCGGCGACGAATGAAACGAGAATGGTCCCGATCATGTAAAGTGGCATTTTAAATGATTTCGTTAAAAAGATTAACATCGTAAAAATGAACAGCGTTTCCAAAATAACAATGACGGTGACATCGCGGTTATTTACAGCACGGTCATCAGCCGCTGTCGCTGTTTCGCTAGCAAAGTATAACGAGCCTGTAACATCACTTTTTTCGATAATTTCTTCAGACTTATTTTGTATATCTTCTAAAGCATTAATCGTTTCAATATTGTATGGATTTTCATCAAAGACGACGTCATATGCGATGACTTGTTGATCCTTAGTTGTATCACTTAAGCGGACATGGTTTACGAGTGGCTGATTAGACAGTTCATTTAATAACTTCTCTTGTTCATCGCTCGTCACCGCTTCGTCAGCTACGAACAATGCCGTTGTCGGCGCCAATTCCCCTTTATCAAATTGATTTTCTAAGATTTCATATCCTTTTCTTGAAGGCATATCCTTTGGAAAAGATTTCATCGTATTAAACTCATAAGTTATGTTCACCACGTTGCTTGATGATGCAAGCAAAAAAACACCGATGACGACAGTTGAAACAATCGGTTTTTTCGTCACGAAGCGGCCGGTTTTACTCCAAAAGGAATTTTTCTTTACTGTTTCATCTCCGACACGTGGGATCTTTGGCCAAAATGCTTTTCTTCCTAAAACTGTAAAGAGTGCAGGTATGAGTGTAACAGATGATAACATGACGACGATTACCGCCGTTCCAAAAGTAGGTGCAAAGTTCTTGTAATCTCCAAACCTCGCAAAAAATAGAACGAGCATCGCGACTAAAATAGTTGCTCCAGAGTAAAAAACAGGCACCCCTGTACCACGCATCGCCCACTTCATCGCATCATGTTTATTGTCATGATGTTTTAATTCTTCTCGGTAACGTGAAAAGACGAATAAAGAGTAATCGACTACGGTTGCAAATAACAATATTGTCATAATTGACAACGATTGATTGCTAAGCGGTAAGCCAATTTTCCCCATTAAACCGAGAATTTGATTAACGACTTCATAAACAAATACAGCAGCTAATAACGGAATAAAAGCTAAAAACGGTGAACGATAAATGACGATTAATAATAAAAGGATAATTCCAACGGTTGACAAGAGAAGAACGATATCTGCTCGGGAAAATAAATTTAATGAATCAACGGCAATTCCAGCTGGTCCAGTGATGAACAGGGAACCAATTGTTGTATATCTTTCTGCTAAATCGTATATTTTTTCTTGTGCCGAGCGCAGTTCTGTTGTTTCTAATGATTCATCAAAGGTTACAGGGATTAAGGCTGTCGTTTCATCTTCTGAGAAAAACGTATTAATGACAGGTAGTGGAAGATCAGCTAAAGGAAGGATATTTTCAAGCCCATCAATTTGTTCTTCTTGTATTTGCTGGAGGAATTCGAATAATTTTGTTCGATCAATGTTTCCATTTTCTATATGTAAAATGAGTAGTCCTGGTGTTCCATCTTGATTTTTAAAATAATGATTTTGCTTTTCTTGAGCAATAACAGACTGTGCGTTCTCTGGAAGTGACGCTATTCTCGAAACTTCATAATCTTTTGCACGAGGGGCAAGCAGTGTTAACAGCAAGGTAACAACAATCCAAATACCGAACGTCACCCACACTCCTTTTTTCGTCGTTACCCGATCAGTCAGTCGATGTAGTAAATGATTCATCTTTCCAACCCTTTCTGTACGTTGTCATCGTTCCTTTTATAAATATGCAGCATTCACTCTTAATAGTATGTTCTATTATACAAATAATGGAAATGTAAATTTTATAAAATAAAACAGGTCGTCAAATTGTGAATGTTTTTTCTTTGTATGAATCAATTGTTGAAGTCTTCAATCGTAAAATGCGTTATACTAATAAGAAGATTGATTGTTTACAAGAAAAATACCAATACCTCTATCACTTTATATATTGCTCATACGACGAGACTATAGGATAGATTTCTAGGTCACTAGTCAGCGAATGGCTTTGGAATCTATTTTTTTGTCGTATATGAAGTTCTTTTTTACATTCACATTTTGAAAGGAGACGGGTTTTATGAAATTTATACATACAGCCGATTGGCATTTAGGAAAACTCGTTCAAGGCGTACATATGACGGATGACCAACGTTACATTTTGAAACAATTGATCCAAGTGATTGAAGAGGAAAAGCCGGATGCTTTAGTAATTGCTGGTGATTTATATGACCGAGCTGTACCACCTACTGAAGCTGTCCATTTGTTGGATGAAGTACTTAAGACGATTGTTTTGAAATTGAATACGCCTGTTCTTGCGATTGCAGGTAATCATGATAGCCCGAGTCGATTAAACTTCGGTAGTGAAATAATGAAAAATAATGGTTTCCATATCGTTGGCAGTATTGAGGATTTAGACCCGGTCGTTTTAACAGATGAATACGGGGACGTTCACTTTCATCTCGTTCCTTATTGTGACCCGAGTATCGTACGGAATGTTTTCGGTGATGACGACATTCGTTCGCACAATGATGCGATGGAAAAGATTGTTCATCACATAACGAGCAAGATGGAGAAAACAGCCCGCCATGTTTTCGTCGGACATGCTTTTGTAACACCATTTGGAGAGGAACAAGAAAATACGAGTGAGTCTGAACGCCCGCTATCCATTGGGGGCGTGGAATATGTCGATGCACGACACTTTGCGCACTTTGATTATACAGCACTTGGCCATTTACATCAGGCCCATCATGTAGCAGACGAAACGATTCGTTATGCCGGCTCGATTTTAAAATATTCGATTTCAGAAGAGCACCATCGTAAAGGTTTTTATATCGTAAAAATGGATGAGCATGGGGAAGTATCGATTGCTCAGCGCGACTTGCATCCGAAGAGAGATATGCGAACGGTTGAGACGACAATGGAAGATTTATTATCAAAGCCGATTAATGAGGATTATGTGTTTGTGCGACTGACGGACAAAACACCGATTCTTTCACCAATGGAAAAAATAAGATCCGTCTATCCGAACGCGATGCACGTTGAACGTAAACATTACTTTCTTCCGCTGGCATCAGTCACACGTGATGAAACGGTTGATCGAAAGCAGATGAGCGACTTAGATCTGTTTAAAGCTTTTTATAAGGATGTAAAAGGTGAAGAGCCATCGGAAGAAACAGAAGCGATTTTCAAAGAAGTTCTCGACGACTTGTTACGAGAGAATGAAGATTTCCAAATACAAAGAACGGAGCAATCTATGTCGAAATAGATACGAAAAAAAGGGGAGGCGAGACGTTGAAACCATTACAGTTAAAAATGACGGCATTTGGACCGTATAAAGAGACAGAAGTTGTCGATTTTAATGAGTTAGATGGAAACCGTTTATTCGTCATTTCTGGAAATACAGGTGCAGGGAAAACGACGATTTTCGATGGCATTTGTTTTGCATTATACGGAACAGCGAGTGGCCAAGATCGGGAAAATGGAGCGATGCTGCGAAGTGACTTTGCAGAAGATGATACGCATACGGCGGTAGAATTACATTTTGAGCTAAAAGGTCGGACGTATCGAATTCTTCGTCAACTCGGTCACGTGAAACGAGGGAATAAGACGAAGACGGGAGAACGATATGAGTTTTTTGAGATCGTTGACGGGGAAGAAATTCCATCCGTCGACCGACAAATCGTATCAGAAATTAATAAGCGTGTTGAACAATTAATGGGACTAACCGAAGATCAATTTAAGCAAATCGTCATGCTCCCTCAAGGAGAGTTTCGTAAACTACTCACTTCTGAAACGGAAAATAAAGAGGATATTTTACGTCGGCTTTTTAAAACGGAACCTTACAAGCAGATGAGTGAACGCTTACGTCTGAAGAAAAAGAATGTTGAAGAAATATATGAGAAAGAATTACGTATGAGAGATCATTATGTACAAAACATTCATGCAACATTACCAAAAAGGGACGAATCACTCATATTTCAAGTGTTAGCTGAAGATCATTACAACATGAATCAAGTTATTCATGGTTTGGAAGAGGAGGTTCAATTTTATGAACAACAAGTAGTCATCGATCAGAAAAAGTATGAACAAGCTTCAAAAGCCCATCTTAAGAAACAAGCAGAGTATCATGAATCAAAAGCAGTGAATGAACGATTTGAACAATTGGATGTCAAAGGGAAACAGCTCGAACAGCTCGAGGTACAACGTCCACACATTGAACGGAAAGAAAAACAACTTGAAAAAGCTGAACGGGCTAACAAAATTGAACATTATGAAAAAGAAGTACAATTATGGCGCCTTGAACAAGACCATAAAAGGAAGCTTCAACAAGAGTCTGCGAAGAAGAAGAAGAGAGCTGATGACGAGCTTCGCCGAGTCGAAGCGATTTACGAGCAAGAAAAGCATAAAAAGACAGCGCGCGAAGACGTTCGTAAACAGCTCGATCAGCTGAACGATTTTTTGCCAGTTGTCCGAGAAATCGATCAAACGAAGGCGACCTTAGCGACGTTGAAAAATGTTGGGCGAAAAACACTTCAGCAATTAACAACGATTCGAGCGCAAATTAAAGAAAATCAATTCACAGCTGAACAATATAATGAAAAGATGAAGGAAATCGATGAGGACGTTAGTAAGCTTTTAGAAAAACAGCAAATGTTAATCCAACTACGAGAACAATGGGATCGCTTGAATCATTATATGACGTTAACCGATCAGCAAACAACCCTTACCAAAGATGTTCTACTAAAACAACGAGCATTTGAAAAGGTAAAGGAGACGTATAAAAAACTAGAAGGCGCTTGGCTACATGAACGAGCGAGTCTATTAGCGAATCATTTACATGACGGAGAGCCTTGTCCAGTTTGTGGGAGTGTCGAACATCCGGACAAAGCAATCCGTGAAGAAGGAATGGTCACAACTGAGCAACTGAAAATGATGAAAAAAGACCTCGATGAAAAAGATCAACTTTATCGAAAAGCTGTTGCCCATTTAGAAGTGACTACATCGCAAGTGAAAGAAAAAGAACAAGAGTTAGCTCCCTATGAGATACATTTACAAGAAGCTCCATTAGAAAGAGAACGGTTAACGAAGAGGGGAAAACAGTTACGTAAAGAAGTGGAGCAATTAAAGAAAAATCGCGAACAGCTTCAATCATTGCAAAGTAAATATGAAAAGCTACAAGAAGATTTAAAACGTTTAGAAGCGAAAAAAGATAAGTGTGAACAAGCGTATCATCAACAAAAAACATCTTATGAAACCGCTCGGGCCGTCTATGAAGAACGACTGCAAAAAATACCAGAAGAAGTAAGAGACTCTACTCGACTCGAACAAAAAATAACCGAAACGAAACAATTGAAAATAAAGATGGAACAAGCTTGGGAAAATGCGCAAGCGAAACGACAAACAGTAAAAGAAGAACAAACGAAAGCAGCTTCAAATGTAGTGCATGCGAACAAACAGCTGCTTGATGCGACATCCAAACGAGAAAAGGCTGAACAGAAATTTAACGAAGCGCTCATACAAGCTTCCTTTTCGACAGTAGACGAGTATAAAGAAGCAAAAATGCCGAACCATGACCAACAACGCTTAAAAGAAGACATTCTAACATTTACACAACGACGAGCAACGCTCCAACAACATGTTCAAGAATTGAAACAGTCGTTGAAGGATCAACAGAGGGTTGACTTAAAAGGACTTGAACAGGAACTCGATGAATTAAAGCAATCCTATGAACGTGCCTTTAATCAATTGAATGAGTCCAAACAGCATTATGAAAAAGCATCTACGTTAATTACAAATATTACGACAGCACATGAGCGCGTAAAACGGAGTGAACAACAGTTAGCAACTGTTACCGATGTCCATGATGTCGTTCGAGGGCAAAATAGTCAAAAAATATCATTTGAGAGATATTTACAAATCGAATATTTAGAACAAATTATTGATGCGGCGAACAATCGATTAAAGGAATTGTCGAACGGACAATTTTTATTAATCCGCAGTGATCGTCAAGAGTCGCATGGGCGTCAAAGTGGACTGGCACTTGATGTGTATGATGCTTATACGGGGCAAACGCGGGATGTAAAAACATTGTCAGGTGGAGAAAAGTTTAACGCATCCCTATGTTTAGCTTTAGGCATGTCTGATGTCATTCAAAGTTTTCAAGGAAACATTTCCATACAGACGATGTTTATTGACGAAGGATTCGGTTCATTAGATGAAGAATCGTTGCATAAATCGATTGATACATTAATCGATTTACAACAGTCAGGGCGGATCATCGGTGTTATTTCACACGTTCAAGAGTTAAAGGCAATGTTTCCAGCTGTACTTGAAGTGACGAAAACGAAAGAAGGTTACAGTAAAACGAAATTTGTCGTTAAATAAAAGTAGTGAACAGGTTATCTTGTCCTAACAGGATAACGTGAAAAAAATCCAAAACATTCGTTTATCAATGTTTTGGATTTTTTATATAGGCCATCTAAAGTAAGAATGACTTATCGGCCTGCCCCTTCTCCTTCTTCGTGCTTTCCAGACAATAGACAGGATTACAGAACAGGTGATCGTTTACGATTGACGTTAAAGGGCATCGTCTTTATAGAGGCGACTTCTTTTCGTTGAATCGTTGCAAATAAACAGTGATATGTCGCTGGAAGGCAATTGTTTTTTAAATAATTATTTTCATACGTTTTTATGAGTTGTTTAAACAAGGATGGGCGTTGGATGTGAGCTCCTTTGTTACTATTGTTCGCCCCGATTTTTTTTAGCGACTTGAAAAATTCCCTCACCGAAGGGAAATGTTCGATGACTTCGGTTTCTGCGACGTATACTTCGATAGGCAGATCGTTATGCGAATCCTGACATAACTTTTCTAATTGTTCACTTGAATAAAAGGTTTGACCGAGTCGCACGTCTGTCTGTATGTTCAACTTGGATAAGGCATGTTCATAACTCGTATGCAGTTCATGAAAGGTTCGGTCACCAAAGGTGGAAAATGTGCATACACCATTTTCATTTAAATGGTGATAAAGTTTTTGTAATGTTTCCTCAAGATGATTGAACCATTGGAATGTAGCATTGGAAATGATGAGATCAAACGTTTCGTTCAGTTCAAGCTGTTCGATATCCCCACAAATAAAGGTAATGTTATGCTCATCAAATCGATTTGTAGCTACATCAATCATTCCAGAGGATAAGTCAACGGCTGTAATTACTGTATCGGGGAAGTTTTCGCGTAACAGAGCTGTTAAATAGCCTGTTCCACACCCGATTTCAAGTATGTTACGTAGTGATGTTCGCCCCATCGGAAAGTGCTGTCTTAACTTTTCTATTAAATGATGGGCCATCTTTTTTTGGACAGAGGCGTATTTGTCATACGATGTCGCCTGTTTACTAAACCGTTTTTGTAACAGTTGCTTATCAATCATTGACAATCTCCTTCCAATGCATCGATGGGATCGTGTGTTGGTTGATCATGAATAAAGGCTTTCACCCACTCATAACATGTGTTCGTTTCGGTATAAAAAGGGAGATGACCGGCGTGATTGATAACTTTTAACGTTGCGTTTGTAGGCATGTTTTCTGCAATGTAAGTAGCTGCGCCGAGCGGGCATATGTTGTCATCACTCCCATGGATGAGTAAAGTGGGTTGGGATATTTGTTGTAGTTTCTTTCGATAATCAGCCTGTTTTAAAAACTCTAACCCACTTTTATAAGAGGTGACGGTGTCTTTCACTTGACTTGATTGATCTTTCAGTAACGGAATCTTCTTTTCGTGATTAGAAAAAAGCTGTTCATGAAATTGGTGAAACAAAGAGTGAGCATCTGTTTGCAGTCGTCGTTGCATCCGTTTTAAGACGCGCCTGTCCCATCCATGAGGATAATCATTTTTTTTCGTGAAACAACTCGTTGCTGAAAATAGGATAAGCCGATTCACTGTCTTTGAAAATCGCGTTGCCATATGAAGGGCGACTAAAGTACCTAACGACCAGCCAATAATCGTTACCCGCTGTTGTTTCTTTTCAGCTCGTTGTAACACTCGTTCGACGCGCTTCGTAATCTGTTGTTCAGACTGCATATGTGTCCAATCGATGAATTGTAACATCGCATCATTTTTTAGCTTGTTTGTCAATGGTTGCCACACATCTTTTCCGTATCCCCAGCCGGGTAATAATACGATATGTGTCATGAAATCACCCCTAATTCTTTTCCAACGGCAGCAATGATCGTAGCAGCCTGAATGAGTTCACTTTCTGTATGGTTGGCAGTTACTGTAAAACGAATTCGTGCATCACCTTCTCGTACAGTCGGTGGGCGTATAGCAATCGCAGCGATCCCTTTAGCTTGTAATCGTTCACTAAATTGTAGAGCATCTTCATTTGTTCCGATTCGAATGGGTACGATTTGTGTTTCACTATTATATGTAAAAAAACCGTAGTCCTGAAGAAGCGTACGAAATTGTTCAGCTAATTGGTGTAGTCGTAATCTACGCCTCTCTTCCATTTGCACGACTAAAATGGCTGTTTGAATCGCTCCTAGGAGAGCAGGCGGTAATCCAGTCGTAAATATAAAACTACGCATCTTGTTCGTTAAGTAGTCAATGAGTGGCTGTTCGCCAATGACATATGCTCCGAAGCAGCCGAGCGCTTTACTAAATGTACCCATGTGAAGGTCGATATGTTGTTGTACATTTTGATCGTAGCTATATCCTTCACCGTTTGGTCCAAAAACGCCTGTACCATGTGCTTCGTCAACCATTAATAAAGCGTTATACTGTTTTTTTAATGTTACTAAATCATGAAGAGGACTAACGTCGCCATCCATACTAAATACCGTATCGGTAACAATTAATTTTCGTTTATGTTTTGGTGCTTTTTTCAACATCGCCTCAAGATGATCCATATTGTTGTGGCGATAGCGCTTATGTTTCGCACGACTGAGGATAATTCCATCGATGATACTTGCGTGATTCAATTGATCGCTAAATACGAGATCATGTCGTCCGACGAGAGAAGAGATGATGCCGACGTTCGCTGTATATCCGCTATTCACAATGAGTCCTGCTTCTGCTCGTTTCCAGGTCAATAAAGCATTCTCTGCTTCATCATAGACGGGATGATTCCCGACGATAAGCCGGGATGCGGTTGCACCAACTCCGTACTGTTCGATCGTTTCCATCGATGCTTGCTTTATGTGCGGATGATTTGCTAATCCTAAATAATTATTGGAGGCTAAATTCAGCATCCGTTGTCCGTTAATCGTAATCTGTTTTTCTGTGGCATCTTTCGTTTGTTTCAGTTGACGCATTTGCGAATCTTTCTGTAAATGTACCAATTCCTTCTGTATTTTTTTTGTCCACATCCGATCCACCTCATACTTTTGTTCAAAACTTTGGAAGTTTATTCGCGTGACGGAAAAGACCGTCTGTTTTATCGAATTAATGTCCACCTGTATTTTATATGGTTAACATTAATCGAAATGACGTATAAAGTCAAGGTTGCTTACGAAAAGAGGATGATTAAAAGAGGTAAGGAAGTGGATGTAGAAAAAGAAAGAAGAAAGTTGGAGGACATAGATGGAAAATTTTAAATCGGCAACGAAAACTTGACGAAATGCCTTCGTTCAGAGTGAAAGTAACATGCCACATCATTTTATGATGATTAAGAAAAGATCTCGTTCTCTTCAACAGCGTCGGAAAACAGAGATATTCATAAAAGTAAAAGGTCTACAAAAGATAAGCTGATTGAGAATATGAAGTAGTATTCGTTATTTTACATGTTCTGTTTTAGATTTAGGGAGAGATGAAAATTCAGGTAAAGGGTGAGAGAAAGTGTTCTCAATGTACATAAACATATTAAAAAAGTGGAGTGTCCCTAGGATCACTCCACGATGTTGTTTATTTTCGTTTACGCATAATATTGAGTGGTTGAACGGGTGTATCGACTTTCATTTTTATAGTCATCATCGGATGTCGAGCACGATTAAGCGGTTGATCGTCTTCATCCCACAATTGTTCAACGATTTGTTTAATATGGGTAAAGCCTGGCCCATAAAATTCTACTTCATCACCGACAGCAAAATTATTTCTTTGCTGGATCGTTGCAATTTGTGTCTCTTCATCGTAATCCAATACTTGACCAGCGAATACATATTTCGGAATTTTACGGCGCTTACCGAATAGCTGTTGATTTTCAGTAGGCGTTCCGTAGTAAAAACCGGTTGCTAATTCTCGTTGGGCAACTTTCCACAATTCGTCTTCCCATTCTTGTTTGAACTCGAAATGATCAGGGTCTTCGCAATAGGCATCGACGACTTGTCGATACACATTCGTAACGGTCGACACGTAATGAATGGACTTCATTCGCCCTTCAATTTTTAAACTATCGACACCATTTTCCACAAAGTCTGGAATGTGATGAATCATGGACATGTCGACGGCACTCATCGAAAAGTCTTCTAACTCATCTCCTCCATCGAGAAGCGATTGACGACCTCCGAGTTCATCCATTTCGAATAGGTCATATTTCCAGCGACAAGATTGGGAGCAACCACCTCGGTTTGCATCGCGTGCTGACATATGATTGGACAATGTGCAACGTCCTGAATACGAAATACACATCGCTCCGTGTATAAAAGCTTCGATTTCAACATCTGTTTTTTGGCGAATTTCGGCAATTTCATCCATGCTAACTTCCCGTGCAAGAACGACCCGTTCCAAACCTTCTTCATGCCAGAAATTAAGCGTTTCATAGTTCGTAGCGGATGCTTGTGTAGACAGGTGGATCGGTAATCCTGGTGCTTCCATTGCACAAATTTCAATTAAGGCAGGGTCAGAAACGATGACGGCACGAATACCGATATCTCGTAATGTGCGGAAGAAGTCTCCTGCTCCTTCTACATCCCCTTCATGTGCGACCATGTTGGCTGCCACATACACGTGGGCGTTATGTTTTTTTGCAAACTCGACACCCTCGCGCATTTCATCATACGTGAAGTTTCCAGCACGACTTCTCAGTCCATACGCGTTCCCACCAATGTAGACAGCATCTGCACCGTAATGAATGGCTATTTTCAATTTTTCGAGTGTACCTGCTGGTGCTAACACTTCTGGTTTTTTAGTAATTGTTCGCATCGTGATCCTCCTATTCTTAACAAGTTTATATGAACAAATTTTTTACGTGTGATTGCACGATGTTTAAGTAAAACAGTTTATTTGACGTCTTCAGGGTCTTTTAGGAAAAACCCTTCACTTAACGTCCGTTCATTTGGATGAAGATCGATTAATTGGCTATTGAGATGCTCCATCACTTTATTTGTCCAATTACCTTGTTGCAAAGCTGTTTTAGCTTCAACGAAAAGACGTGCAATCTCGACAAAATGGTTTCCTTTTGTAAAAATACCATCTAATTTCCATTGTGTAATACCTGCATGAACTAATGATTCAAGATGCGGCATTAAATTTATATCATCGGTCGCAAATACATGTGTCCCATTCATATCCTCATAAATGGAGTAATGTGTATCGGGTTTTTTTACTTCGGATATAAACAAGTCTTTCGTTTCTTGTTCGTGTTGCTCTGTAAAATTAAAGTAATTTTTTACAAGAGGGCGTTTTGACTGATGGATACATGTAGCTCCGTAAACTAATATTTCAATTGGAATCGTCACTTCTGAGGCAATTATTTTGAGTTCTTCAAACGTTAACTCGCGGGCAAGTACGGCTTTCGTTGCCCCTCGTTTTGCCCAGAAATTAACTTGATTAGCACTCGTTACTAATGTATGTGCATCATAAATGTAAGGAATTTTTATGTCATTCTTTTTTAACAGGTGGATGACACCCGGGTCACCAACCGTGATTGAATCGACTCCTATCTGTTGTAAAAACTGCACATATGGTATAACTTTTTTTATGCGATCATTGTGCATAATGGCATTTACCGCTACACAAACTTGCTTTTGTTTCGTGTGAGCGAACTTCGTAATTTCTTCAATTTCCTGTTGTGAAAATGAAGCCGGTAAACGTAACCCAAATTCATCTTCACCGATGTACAGCGTATCAACACCTGTACGAACTAAAGCTTTTGCTTGGTCAATTGATTCTGCAGTTGCAATAAGCTCAATCATTCATAAAACCTCCTTTCATCTCTAGGAAAATTTTATCATAAAGTGAAGCTTCCTTCATTGGGAACGCTTTTTTTAGTACAACTTCGTTTAACTAATCGATTTTTATAGGTGAATTTAACGTTCATTTACGCGTGGACGTATATCTTTTTATAAATTTATCATGCTAAGACTGAGGAGTTGGTTTAAATGCCGAATAAAACGGAAAATATAGGAGCAAGGGCAAATCCACGTGGAGATGGGAAGCGTGAAGGTGTCCTAAATGATTCTACAGGAGTGCAAATAGGAGTCATTCCAACAATTGATTTGAAGAAAAACCCCCATTTCATTGATCAAGTGCAAAACAAAAAAGAGAAAAAAGAAAAGTGAACGAGGGGTTGTCCTCAAGGATAAAACGTAAGTTAAAAACGAGAAAAAATCCGAAACATTGTGACTTATCAATGTTTCGGATTTTTTAGATAGTTCATCTAAAGTAAAGAATAGACTTATTGTTCAGCCCCTTTTATACGAATGATTTTCGAATCATCATTCGTTATCTAGTTTGTAACGATGTGTTGATGTTCAGCTTTCTCGCTCAAAGCCAAGCGGTTTTAGAAGGAAGAGAATGTGTTACGAAAATATGTTGCTGCTTTGATCATTTTTGCACCATACCAAAACATCTCTCCATCGACGAGAAGCGGTTGAACATGAGGCATCATGTTAGAAAATTCCTCAAAATGTTTCGCTTGAAATCGATATGGTTCGGTTGCTAAAAATACGTAATCCAGTTCCGCTTTTTGAAAATCCTCTTCGGAAACGAGTGGATATCTCCCTGTAAACGATGTAAACGGGTTGATAAAGCCCATTTTGTCCAAAACAGATTGAATATATGTATCTTTTCCGACGACCATGTATGGATTTCTCCAAATGACATACGCCACTCGAACATGGTCTACTTCCGGTAAGGTTTGGAATTGAGTGACAATTTCACTTGTTAAATCAGCGGCTAACGTTTCACGATCAGTCAAACGCCCGAGATCTTGAATCATGTGAAGAGCATCGTCAATCGTTTGAATTTCAAACACGTAAACGGGGTAATGTTTTTCAAGTGTTTTAATGATTTCTTTCGTGTTTTCTTCTTTTTCGGCAATAATTATATCTGGCTTCAATTGGTCGATGGCCTCTAGTTTAATATCTTTCGTTCCACCGACCTTCACGGCATCGTTCACATGGTCTTTTGGATAAATACAAAATCTCGTCCGACCGACAATTTCATCGTGGAGCTGTAAATGGTACATCGTTTCTGTAATGGCAGGGCTAAGGGATATGATTCGTTTCGGTGGATATGTGTACGTCATGGATCGATGTAAGTAATCGCTCACTGTTTTCATAATCAAACCTCCTTTTGTTCGTTACGACATTACGAGTTGCAGTCAGCTGTTCGTAATTGATTTATGCACCATGTTTGAACATCTCCCACTGTCAAACGTCGAATGATTTGTTATGCTAAGAATATCTGGATGAAGTGGAAGGAGAATGTTCGTTATGTTGAGAAAGCTTGCTTCACATTGCCATACGAAACCGTTTACAGGATCTTTTTCGATTACACGCATTCAACCGAGCAAGGTTTTACAAGATGTCCGGAATTCATTATTCGGTTCTTTAAGTGTTATTGATCATGCGATGATGAACAAAGGATTAACGGTGAAGATGCATGAACATGTCAATGATGAAATCTTTAGCTACGTTTGGTCAGGAACATCCTATCATAAAGATTCGGATGGCTTCGAAGTGCCGGTTACGCCGGGAAAATTAATGATGATGAATGCTGGTTCAGGTTTTCAACATGAAGAAACCGTAAAAGAAGGTGAGGTCGAGATGTTACAAATCTTCGTACGACCATATGAATCGAACCTTGAACCGATGATTCAGTTTCATGACAAGCCTATTGACCAACGTGATTGGTATTTGATGGCTGGGCCTCCAACGAGTGATGCTCCGATTTTCGTTCGTAACAATATATATATTTTAGATGCTCATCCTAAAAGGGGTGATACGCTAAACGTTCCCGTATATAAAGGCTACCAACCTTTTCTTTATGTAATGAACGGGGAAATTTCCATTAAGCATATCACTTTGGGTAAACAGGAAGCAGTGACCGACGTAGATCATCCTCTCCCACCGTTAACGGTTAATAAAGATGCAACTCTTGTCTTGTTTCTTGTCGATTTGCAAAGTACAGGATCGCTAGACGGAACAATCAGCGGGAGGAAATAATCGGATAATCGCTTCGAGTTGCTTAAAACATGCGAGTCATCGTGCTTCATCTCTCACGCATCGTGCAATTTTTATAGATGTTCGTTTTCTAAGGTGATAGTAACTTCATAATAATTCAAACAATTATAAACATCAAGGATTGTTCATCATGTGCGAATGGTTTTCCTCGTGACCGTATCAAGATCAAAAGCCGTTTGCTTCCTCCCGTGGGTGCTCGTCGTCTCATGTCCGTAAACGAGGGGAAAGCACGTATGTAATGAAGAAGCGATGTGGCAAGCAGTTTGACTAAGTAGATGTTCCGTTAAAAATGGTGGTAAAAATTAGGGCGACAAGCGCCAAGGCATACTAAAAAGTACTCATAAGTGTGAGGATCATTCATTGAGCGGTATGTTTAACAATGCCTAGGAAAACGTGATGCAGACAGAAGTACAGATTTCCTTGCATTTTTATGATGAATTTACTATAATGCTTCATAACATATGAATTAAACAGCTTTCAATAACATTGACGGGGAAAAGTAAGGTTTAGTTATTTTTCACAGAGAGCTTCAGGTGCTGAAAAGAAGTAAAAATACGAATCTGAACAATGGTCCCGGAGTTGCGATACTGAACGTATGGATGTATAAGTAGGTATTGCCGAGATTTGGTACTCGTTATCTATACCACAGTATGAAGAATCACATGATTCGAGTACTTGTTGAGGCTGCATGTGCGAGCGTGCAGTGAAATAAGGTGGTACCACGTATATATGAACCACGTCCTTATCGGAATACGGTAAAGACGTGGTTTTTTGTTTTCAAAAATGAGGAGGGGTTTATGAAATGAGTAAATTATTGGTCTTGCAAACAGATTTTGGGCGAAGTGACGGAGCTGTAAGTACGATGTACGGAGTAGCTCTATCAGTGAATCCTGCCTTAAAGATTTTTGATGTCACACACGATATTCCCCCCTATAACATATGGGAAGCTTCATACCGTTTGTATCAAACGATTACGTATTGGCCAGAGGATACAGTCTTCATTTCTGTCGTTGATCCTGGAGTAGGGACGTCCCGGCGAAGTGTTGTCATAAGGACGGTTAACGATCAATATATTGTCACACCAGATAATGGAACATTGACCCATATTAAAAACGATATTGGCATTAAGGAAGCTCGAGTGATCGATGAAACGGTTCATCGCCTGCCACACTCCGATCAATCGCATACGTTTCATGGCAGGGATATTTTTGCATATACAGGTGCTCGTTTCGCTTCTGGAGTTATTTCATACGAGGAGATCGGTCCGAACATTGAAGTGGCTGATCTCGAAGAATTAACGCGCCCGCAAGCTTATATTGAAGATGAGGTCATTTATGGGAACATTGATATTTTAGACATCCGCTTCGGAAATTTATGGACGAATATTCATCGGGAACTTTTTGAACAGTCCGAAATCGATTACGGTGATTCCCTTGAAGTAACGATTGCTAATCATACTCACCAAGTGTATAAAAACATCATGACATTTGGTCGCTCTTTTGCTGATAGTCGTTTAGGCGAGCCTTTATTATATGTGAATTCGCTTGACTATCTTGGGGTCGGTATTAATCAAGGATCCTTTTCTCGCGCCTATCATATTCAATCAGGTGTGAATTGGAAAATCATGATCCGTAAAATTCACCTAGTTTCGTAATGAAGGGGAAGAACAATGGGACAACAAAAGGAGCATCCCTTCGATGAATCGCTACGGTAAAACATCCCTTTGTCGTTTGCTAAAGGAAAGGAACAAACGATTTATTTGTATTAACAGGTGACAAATGTGTACGAATCTAGTATACTTGCTACTAAATTCTTTCGAAAAATACTAATTATTGAATAAGAGATGCTTGAAGGGAAGTTATGGATGGTATGAAAGTTGTAAAGTTTGGTGGAAGTTCGGTTGCGAGCGGAGAACAGTTTAAAAAAGTGGTCAATATTTTAGGTGCTGATCCGAAACGAAAAATCGTCATCGTCTCAGCTCCAGGTAAACGTCATTCGAATGATACAAAGACGACAGATTTATTGATTAATCTAGCTGAAAGTGTTTCCGGAAAAACGTATGATGAAGAAGCATTAACTAAAGTTGTCAATCGCTATGCAGAAATCGTTGACGACTTATCATTGCCACAATCATGGAGCGATTCTATAAAGGACGAGTTACAGCAGACGATTGCACAGTTGTCCGATCAACAGGATCGGTTGCTAGATGCTTTAAAAGCAAGTGGAGAAGACAATAACGCCAAATTGTTAGCTGCCTATCTTCAATCTTGTGGATATGAAGCGACATACGTTTCTCCAAAAGAAGCAGGTATAATCGTAACAGATGAACCCGGTAATGCAAAAATTTTGCCGGAATCGTATGAAAAGTTAGCCTTGTTAAAAAAGCGGAATGGTATTTTAGTCATTCCAGGGTTTTTTGGTTATTCGAATGAAGGGAACATTGTCACATTTCCTCGTGGAGGTTCTGATATAACTGGATCGATCGTAGCGGCGGGTGTACAGGCGAAGGAGTATGAAAACTTCACGGATGTTGACTGTATATATAGCGTCAATCCAACGATTGTGAACAATCCGCATGCAGTGAAAGAATTGACGTATCAGGAAATGAGAGAATTATCGTATGCGGGATTTTCAGTGTTTCATGATGAAGCATTACAGCCTGCATTTGAAAGAGGGGTCCCCGTTCGTGTGAAAAATACGAACAATCCCGATGCACCAGGGACTCGGATTGTAGCTAAGCGGAGATTGGATGGACAGTCAGTCGTCGGAATTGCGAGTGATGAAGGATTTTGTAGCTTGAATGTGGCAAAATATTTAATGAATCGCGAAATCGGTTTTGGCCGGAAGCTCCTTCGTATTTTGGAGGAAGAGAACATTTCTTATGAACATACACCGTCCGGCATTGACAATATGTCCGTCATTATTCGCTGTGAGCAGTTAGAAAACGGCAAAGAAGAACGTATTTTAGAACGGATTCGTACCGAGCTTCATGTTGATCGGGTGGATATTGAAAGAGATCTCGCGATGATTATGATTGTCGGCGAAGGAATGAACGACATGGTCGGTATTGCTGCTAAAGCAGCTACTGCCCTTGCAGATGTCGGTGTAAATATTAAAATGATAAATCAAGGGTCATCTGAAGTTAGTGTAATGTTCGGTATAAAAGCTGACGATGTAACGAAAGCTGTTCAAAGTTTGTATAAGATGTTTTTTTAAACATCACCTGTTCATTAATACGATAGAAAATGTTTAAACTTGTCGACGATTCGTAAATGATTTCGTAATCAATCATCCGTCCCCTCGTGGCGGATGATTTGTTTTCTCTATCAAGAGTCGATTTTCGCATCGTTTTTTGACAATGAAGATTGTACCGTATAATGTGTATGCTAAGCAGCTCGGTAAATGAAGACGAAATGGATAACCGAATGTAGGATACTTCCTTATCGAGACGAGTTTTCTAAAGGAGTTTTGCCACCGATGAACATTCCAATTTTATATGAAGATAATCATTTGCTCGTTGTAGAAAAACCAGTGAATATTCCTGTCCAGCAAGACCAAAGTAGAGATTTAGATTTATTGACATTATTAAAGAAAGACTTGAAAGTTCGTTATCAAAAACCAGGAAATGTTTTCTTAGCGCTCGTCCATCGGTTAGATCGACCAGTCGGTGGTGCGATGGTATTTGCTAAAACATCGAAAGCCGCTTCTCGTTTAGCAGATGTGTTACGGCGACAAAAACTAGGTAGAACCTATGTAGCTGTTGTTCACGGTAAACCATCTCAAAAAAAACAAACCTTAAAACATTTTCTCGTCAAAAATCGCCGCAAAAATATTGTGTATACGACGGATGTTCACCATAAGAAAGCGAAGAAAGCTCTTCTTACGTATGACGTTCTTTCTAGTCGAAAACAGTTTAGTCTTGTAAAGGTTGAACTACAAACGGGTCGCCCCCACCAAATTCGCGTTCAACTTTCTGCAATTGGACATCCCATTTTTGGTGATCAAAAATATGGACAACACATCAATAAACGTGGGCAGCAAATCGCTCTATGGTCGCATGCGTTACGGTTTAAACACCCAACGAAAAAAGAGATCGTTGAGATAACATCTTATCCACCTAAGCAATATCCGTGGAATCTTTGGTCGCTTACGGATAACAATGGGAATAGATGAAATGAATGACTACTTGACATTGATGGAAAAATATCAAGGTTAAAGGTTATTCAGCTAGCATTCAGTGGAAACATCATCCACTGAATGGAGTTTCACTTGTAGTCGTAATCTATGTTGACAATGAAAAGGATGTATGAAGACAATCATTTAAGGGAGTTGACAGTTAAAGTGTTTGATAAAGAACATACGGCTTTTGTATTAGTTGATGTTCAAGGAAAATTAGCTAAACTCGTCCATGATAGTGATGCGTTACTAAACAATTTAGAACGGTTAATTAATGGTCTTCGTATTCTAAATATTCCAATTGTATGGCTAGAGCAGTATCCTAAAGGGTTAGGCCGAACAGTCAATGAAGTCGCACGACATTTATCAGGGCTTCAACCGATTTCTAAAGTGACGTTTAATGCGTGTAAAAATAAAACGTTTATGCAAGCGGTGCAAGCAACTGGGAGAAAGCAAATAATTGTGGCGGGGATTGAAACGCATATTTGTGTCTATCAAACAGCTGTCGGTTTAAAAGAATGGGGCTATGACGTGCAAGTCGTTGAGGATGCCGTATCTTCTCGTACACGAGCAAATAAGATTGTCGGATTGGAAAAAATGAAATCGTTCGGCATTTTGGGAACAAGTGTTGAAATGATTTTGTATGAATTGATGGAGTCAGCGGAAACAGATGTATTTAAACAAATTCTTCCGTATATCAAATAAATGAGGCGACACGTTTAGTAGCGAAGAGGTAGAAAGATTTGCGTTCTTAACCGACTATTGTGTTTAAGAACGCAAAAAGTGGATCATCATTTGTGCCTTTGAAAGGTATGGTCTTAGGCGCTATCCATTAAGACACCGATTGGTTTTAATACGTTTAACACTTCAATCGTTTCTCCGTGGGCATCGAGAACTTCTTTAAGTTTCCGATAAACAAATGGACTTTCATCTGTGCCGCCTCCACGTAGTTCTACGCCATACTCTTTAACGGCTTTGTCCATTTTTTCCTTAGAGATGAGTCCACCGCGACGTTTTTTCGTTCGCCAGTCCATTCTCCCTGAAGCTTTCGTTCGACTCATAATACGCCCTGCACCGTGGACTGTGCTATAAAATGCTTCACGACTTTTCTTTGACTCGACTCCCCGTAAGATGACTGATATATCGCCCATACTACCGCCGACAAACCCGAGTTGTCCAGGTGCTGCTGGGGTTGCTCCTTTGCGCACAACGATATATTCCCTTCCGTCATATGTTTCTTTCCAAGCGTAGTTATGATGATTATGGACTTCGAAAACAGCTTCAGCATCGAGAATATCGAGTACTTCGTGAATGACGTGATCTCTACCAGCATAGGCATAACGTCCCGCTAATTTCATCGCTTTGTAATACATTTGACCGAGATCGCTATCCATATCGAATAATGTGGGTGCTTGTTCCATCAATTCACGTGGTGCTTGATCTGAAAACTTGAGTCCTTTCGCTAAATTAAGAAAGCCTGTTGCCGTTTTATGACCGAAGCCACGACTTCCAAAGTGATTACCAATCCAAACTTCTTCTGTTTGCTGATCCATTAAAAGATCAACATAATGGTTACCTGAACCAGTCGTTCCAAGTTGCTCCCGAGCAAGTGCTTTTAGTTTGTCGTGCTCATGCTTGCCGATTTCTTTAAAAACGTTCCAAGATGGGTCATCGAATAACTCATGATCGACGCGTCGTTTGTTTGTCACCCCGACTCCAAATGGAATCCGTTCAGCGATTTCATCCATAATTGTGCCGATTTGATCTTTTATATCAGCATACGTTACATTTGTTTTTACTGCTTTGTTCCCACAGGCAATATCATATCCGACACCAGAAGGTGAGATTTGTCCATCATAGACAACGACTCCCCCGACGGGTTGGCTATAACCATAATGACCGTCTGCACATAATACGCCACCGACGACATTGCCAGTTTGTAAACAATTGTGAAACTGTCGTAACGTCTTTTCATCATGTTCTCCAAAAATAACTGTTTGCATATTCACACCACCCCTTAATTCATATATATCATAGGAATGATCGGATGACTAGCGGAATGAGCGCCCAAGTTCGCATCGTTAGTCCTTAGTAGTCATGAAAGATTTTCTGAATGTCTTCCGTATTATTGTACATCGATAAAGATAACATGAGCAGAATACGTGCTTTTTGTGGATTTAAATTATCCCCGCTAATCGCATGTAACGTCTTGTATGCATCGATATCTACGACTCTTCCATTACCAACTCTGTTACTACGGACGACGTGCAATCCTTTTTTTCGTGCTTTTCGTAGAGCTTCTTCTTCTCGTTTTGAAAAACGTCCTGCGCCCGTCCCCGCGATGACAATTCCAGCATATGTGTTCGTTTCAATAATGTGATGAATCCATTCGCCAGTTGCTCCAGCATATGAATAAACAATTTCTACTTTCGGTAACTGTCCGATCGTTTGCGTGGCAAATTGAGACTGAGTCGTGTGGCGTCTTGTCGGGGTTCGGTAATATTGAATAGATCCGTCGGGTTCAATAAAGCCGAGACTGCCCATTGCTCCTGAATGAAATGTGTTTAATCGATAAGTTTCTGTTTTAGTGACGTCGCGTGCACAATGAATTTCATCATTGTGAGCGATGAGAACTCCTTTGTTACAAGATTTTGGATCAATAGCTACACGAACTGCATGAATTAAATTTAAGTGAGCATCAGTACTTAAAGCAGTAAAGGGTCGTTGTGCTCCGACGAGGACGATTGGCTTTTCACTATTCACAGTTAAGTGCAGAAAATAAGCAGTTTCTTCCATCGTGCTCGTTCCATGTGTAATGACGATACCATCATATTGTTGCTCGTTGAGGTAAAACTCAATGTGTTCCTTTAGTTGTATCCAATGTTGTTCATTTATTTGTGTGCTACTAATATTGTCCATTTGGATAACATGAATGTTTGCAATTTGTTCTAATTCATGTAAATGATTTAAAAAATCACTTCCGCTTAATGATCCCGATTGATAATCTTTTAAATCGAGACGATTGTTCCCAGTTGCGGAAATCGTTCCACCTAAGTTAATAAAAGCAATCGTTTTCATAATTAAGCCTCCCACCATCATTGTAACGATGAACTAAAATGTTGTAATGTGTGAACAATGTACTGATATTCAAGATTAGTATAAGAACAAATGAATGACAAGTCATTGTTGATGCTTTGAGCGAAAATAAAAATCCTCGTAAAGTATTATTAATATTTCGTCCATATAAAAATAAACTGTAAGTATAATGGATGAAATTAAAAGGGGGGGAATGGATAGTGAAAAGAAACTTTGTTTGGCAAATTGTTGCAGCGTTTATATTAGCAGTCGTTGCTGGATTAATATTTCGTGAAAAAGTAGACATCGTTCAACCTTTAGGTGATTTATTTTTACGTCTTATTAAATTTATTATTGTTCCTTTAATCTTATCAACGATTATTGTCGGTATCACGAGTATCCGTGATATAAGGCAGTTAGGGCGATTAGGTGGCAAAACAGTGACGTACTATCTCATCACGAGTTTTGTTGCGATTACGCTCGGGTTAGCAGTTGGATATATTTTGTCACCAGGGACGAAAGCAGATGTAAACGTAGCGCAAGAAGAAGTTTCTGTTCAGGAAACTGAAGGAGTTGTCCAGACGATGTTAAATATCGTCCCTACGAACCCTATCGAGTCTTTGGCAGAGGGGGAAATTTTACAAGTCATCTTTTTTGCAATTTTTCTTGGCATTGGTATCATCCTCGTTGGCGAACGTGCAACGCCGGTTCAATTGTTCTTTGATGGACTGGCTGAAGTGATGTATAAAATTACGGGAATCGTCATGAAAATCGTTCCACTCGGTATCTTCGGGCTGTTAGCTCCAGTCGTGGGCCACTATGGTGCCTCTGTTTTGTTGCCGCTTTTTAAATTAATTGTCGCGATGCTCCTTGCCTGTATCGCTCATGTAGTAATATTTTACTCCTTTGCTGTAAAATCATTAGGTAAGATGAGTCCATTGATGTTTTTAAAAGGAATTTTCCCCGCTGCTGTCGTTGCTTTTAGTACGAGTAGTAGCTCGGGAACTTTGCCGGTAACGATGAAAAACACGGAAGAATATTTAAAGGTCTCTAAAGAGACGAGTAGTTTTGTCCTTCCGTTAGGTGCAACGATCAATATGGATGGAACAGCGATTTACCAAGGTTTAGCAGTAATGTTTATCGCTCAATATTTCGGAATGAATTTAACGTTTTCACAACTGCTAACAGTGGCGATTATTGGTACGTTAGCTTCGATTGGAACGGCGGGTGTTCCAGGTGCAGGAATGGTTATGTTAACGATGGTGTTAGCTGCCGTTCATCTACCGATTGAAGGAATTGCATTACTAGCAGGGGTTGACCGAATTCTCGATATGATGCGAACATCTGTCAATGTAATCGGTGATGCTTCAGCAAGTGTCATCGTCGATACATCCGAAGAGAAACGAATGGAAGCGCAGGTGACGTAACGGTCAAAAGAAATAAAGAATCACTGATCCTGATGGTCATAAATTTGAATTTCATACTGGCACTTTACAGGATAGATTAGATTACTATAAGCAAGAAAAACCACATATGAAGTTTTATATTTAGAAAATTGTTTCGTTATCGGGTACGAATGGAATGGGTTAAACAGTTTCAATTAACAGGTGCAATTGCTCATATCGAAAAAGAATCCAATCATCCAAACTTACTTGCAGAAAATAAAAACATGGTATTAGTCAACGGTAAATGTCTGACTGGAGCGATAGCGGAAGGAATTTAAGGAGTTGACTAATTCGCCAAAACCGCCCCCTCAAAAGGCTCACCCTTACGAACTTCAATGAATATTAAGAATATCCTGTCTATCGGGTGAAGTGCATGCTTCCGGTATTTGACACGTACGTGCTTATTAACGAATGAACGCTATGCATGTCATTTATGAATAAATGAAGTGAGTGGAGAGGCAAAATTATTTTTCGTAATTTCGTAATCAATTCAAAGGGGAATAAAATGTGTCGTCGGTTGGTAATTATTTGTGTCATTTTATTAGCTGCTTCGTTCGTTTAAACCTCTCCACTCTTAATAATATAGACGTTTATCGTTCGCGAAAATAGTTATGACGCAGTTTTTTCCGTGTTTGTTTCCCCCAACTTTTGACAGCTTCTTCGGTCGTGTTTTCTCGAATGGCGATTTCTCGAATTGGCAAATCTTCAATCACGTAAAGCTGAACCCATTTCCTCTGATTTTCAGTTAAATGTTGTGCTAGTTGATCCCACAAATAAGGGTCCTCAATGGGGGGTTCTGAAAATCTAGGAATGGGATACGTTTGTTTCGAGTAGCGAAGATAGTTGCCGTGATGGAAGCTTTGTTGTTGCTTTTGGATGAGAGTCGCATTATTTTTTATTGAGCGATTCGTTTTGCGGATGAGATCGATTAAACGATTGCGGATGACATAGTTAAAATATGTGGCCATCGGTCCCTTACTTGGATTGTAGGACTCGTATGCACTCCACAGCGCACACAATCCTTCTTGAAAATATTCTTCGTGGGGATCGTAAATGTTTAAGCGATAAATGTGGTAATAAATTCGCCGCTTATTTTTCATGAAGATTTCTTCAAATGAAAATGAGTTTACGTATTTTCGTTGCAACTTTATCCCTCCCTTTGCTTATTCACATAACTATTATTTTTCTACACTCTATTTAGACGCATAAATAAAATAGTTATGTATCGTTAGGAGTATCATAGTCTCCTTTTATGATTACGTCTAAAAATGACAGATTATGCAATCTGTTTCGCTTGAGCAAAGGTGAAGATGTCGAAGATTTGGTTGGATAAAGTTGGATATTCATTCATATAGGCCATTGACTCGTTCACTTTCTGCACATGACTAACGTAAACGATGGTTATACTACATAGTAAACGAACAAACGTTCCTTTTCAAGGTACTTTAGGACGATTTTAATGGGGGAAAAAATAAGGTATATTGGCTTAGAGGAGAAGAACGGTTGAAAGGACCTATGTGAAAAATGAACGACCGATTCGGCCAAAAGGTTAACGAATATTTGTCGAAAAATGACGGATAAGCATGAATGATAAAAGAGTAGGAATAAATGACTAGTATAGATGTTATACGTAATTTGCATGTGAAAGTGGTAAATGTAGCTTTTTCATCTTCTGTTACTAAAGTGAGAAATAAAGAACAAACGCTTCGTAAAAACTACTAAAGCGTTTGTTCTTCATGTTCAACACCTAGCACCATGAGCTATTAATAACCGGAATCTTCTGAGGTGAGATTGTCAATCATACGATGGTCATGCTGTTGTAACGGCTTTTCTGCAGGACCTTCAACGACTTCCCCCGTGTAAGAAAATCTTGAACCGTGACACGGACAATCCCACGTCCGATCCCCACTGTTCCATTCAACTTCACATCCGATATGGGTGCAAGTCGTATCGACAATATACAGTTTTCCATCGGGATCTTTATAGGCACCTTTACGATGTCCTTTAATGGTAATCACTGCGCCTTCATCAGGAGCTAAATCTTCTGGTTTTTTGTTCGGTACATCTAATTTTCCTTTAATTAAATGACCGACAACGTTCGCATTTTGAATGAGGAAGTTTTTCAAACTAGGGTTTGCATAAAAACGAGAAGGTGTGAACAATTTTTTGTACGCATTCTCTTTGTTCATCACAAGGTCGCGAAGGAGAAGGGCAGCAGCTGTCCCGTTTGTCATTCCCCATTTTCGATAACCGGTAGCGATTAAAATATTTGGCTCATCGGATGTTATTTCGCCGATATAAGGGATTTTATCGAGACTAACGAGGTCTTGGGCTGACCATTTGTAAGGTATATCTTCAATTTCAAAAATTTGCTCACCGAACTGTTGTAGAGCTTTGTAATGTTTTTGTGTATCTTTTCCTTGACCTGTTTTATGACTTTCACCGATGAGAAGTACCATTTCTTCTCCGTTTATCGTCACGGATCGGAGCGATCGATTCGGTTGATCGGCACTAATGTACATGCCACCAGGATATTTTTCCTTTGTTTTGGTGGCAAGAACATACGATCTGTCAGCATACATCCTTGTTGAGTAAAGACCTCGACCTTCATAAAAAGGGAAGTGGGAGCAGGCAAGAACAGTGTGAGCAGTGAGTCGAAAACCTTCGCGTGTAAGAACGGTAGGCTGTTCATCGCCCTCCACGTTAACTGCTGTTGTCTGTTCGAAAATGAGTCCACCTTTTTCAGTGATCATCTGGACGAGGTGGGCTAAATATTTAAGGGGATGAAACTGAGCCTGATGCTTCATCATAAGTGCATTGTATATGTCAATAGGAAAAGGAATTTGTTTGACAAGTTCACCGTTGATGCCAATCTTTTCGTACGCTTTTGCTTCTTTTTCAAGTTTGTAGGCGCCTTCTCTCGTTGTTGCATATATGTAGGCGTCTTGTCTCATAAAATCACAATCAATGTGATGTTGTTCGACCATTTTTTCAATAAATTGTAACGCTTCAGCATTTGCTTCATAGTACAATCGGGCTTTACTTCTTCCGACATTACGAATCAATTCGTCGTAGATGAGTCCGTGTTGGGCCGTAATTTTTGCGGTCGTATGTCCTGTTGTACCATTAAGAAGTTCATCTGCTTCGATAACGGCAACTTTTAAACCTTCATTTATTAAAAGATAAGCAGATGTAAGACCAGTGATTCCACCTCCAACAATGGCTACATCGACTTGAAAATCTTCGGATAAAGGATTAAATTGTGGTAAATCAATGGAGTCCCGCCAATAGGATTGAGGAAATTGTGGCATGCGCTTTTTTGATTGCTTTTGATCAGACATAATGATTCCTCCTTCAACATCATTCTCGTTTAGTTTTCCCATCACAAGGGGAATTATGCTCATTAAAAGAAGTGAGGAGGTTTCATAAAGATTATCCGAGAAACGATGCTACAACTTACTATAATCGAACACGATTCATGTTAAAATGCAATGCTTTATTTATACATTGGACAGCGAAAAACAAAGGTTATTTTTGAATAACGACTTGAATGACATGCCCTAATCCAGTGTGGCCAGAACCTTCATGACGCGTCGCTTCTCCATAGTAAAAGTGAAGAAATTTGTAAGGCTTTAACCATTCAAGAAGATCAGTTAGTCTGTATAGCATGTCAATCGCTTGTGGTCCACCTGTTTTATATTCAAGTTGTTGATCAGAATATACTTCAAGCATGACATATCCACCCGATGTAACAGAATCGACGATATTTTCGATAAAAAATCGTTGCTTTTCCTTTGGTACGTGTCCGAAAACCATAACCGCTGCGTCAAATTGCGCTTTTTCGACGTAATCGGTTGTGAGATCCATCGCAACTGTGTCGACGATAACATCGCATTCAGCAGCTAGTTGTTTCGTTTTTTCAAGTCCTGTCGTTGATAAATCGTAGGCAGTGACGTCATGGCCACGTGTTGCTAAGTAAACAGCATTTCGCCCCTCACCCTCCGCAAAGCAACCAACTTTTACATGGTCGGGGAGAAAATTGCTTTTAGTGCGAATAAATTCATTCGGTGTTTTTCCATAAATATATTGGGCATTTGAAAAACGTTCATCCCATTTATTTTTAGACATTTCATGTCCTCCTTCAGTTCTAAAATGTGCGCATTTAGTTTATCATATTATTTCAGCGGTTTCTGTTTCTTTGTTTGACATCGCCTAAACTTCGTATAATTGCTGAATTCGTTCATCTTCTGTTGAACGAATGTTTTGGTACAATAGAAGGGAAGTTATGTCAGATGAACTGTTCAGCGGTGTAGCGGAAGGGGGCTAGATACAAATTGATGCGAATCGGGTTTATCCGGCATGGGCGAACGGCTTGGAATAAAGAAGGACGATCACAAGGCATCCTGGATATCCCTTTAGATCAAGCAGGTGTAGCGGAAGCGCATATGCTCGCTAAGCGGTTGTGCAAAGAGAAGTGGGATGTTTTATACTCAAGTGATTTACGACGAGCGAAACAAACGGCTGAAATAATTAGAAAATATATAAAAAATATCGACATTCATTGGGACGAACGACTTCGGGAACGGGACAGTGGAAAGACAGCAGGTACTACCGAAGAAGAACGAGTTAAAAAGTGGGGTAAAAATTGGCGTGATTTGGACGTAGGTATTGAAAGTGATGCCCGTGTCATCGACCGAGGCTGTTCCTGCTTACAAGATATTATCGAACGCTATCCAAGGAAAAATATTTTAATCGTTAGTCACGGGTCATTTATTAAACGCGTTTTAAAAGCACTCCTTCCAGAAGCAAGGGATTGTTTAGAGAAGTCGCTTAAAAATGCTTCGGTTACATCAGTAGTAAAAACAGAGGAAGGGTGGCTCATGGAACGCCATAATTGTACAAAACATTTTGATTAATTACTGCTTTGCTTCGTCACGATGTTTGGCATGTAAAAATGAAAGACATAGTACACATCAAACGCGAGAAAAGAAAGCAGTAGAAGGTGAATGGAGTGGTACATATGCAAAAACGATTAACCGAACTGAATCAATTGCTGACGGCCTATCGACATAGCCATGAGATTCCAGGACTGGCAGCAAACGTTGTATCAAAAGGGAAGGTCATATACAGTCAAGGATTTGGAATGACCTCAATAGATGAAAATCGATCCATAGTAACTCCGGAGACGATCTTTTCCATTCAAAGCATTACGAAAAGTTTTACGGCAAGTGCTCTCGTTCATTTGGAACAAGAGACAGACTTTTGTTTAGATGCCCCTGTCGTTAAATATTTACCTTATTTTCGGACGAAGCATGGACCATATGACCAAATTACGACGCGGCATCTATTAAGTCATACGGCTGGTTTTCCAGAGGATCTTTGGCTCGTACTATCATTAGATCCCCACTTTTATGCTTTTACTAAAAACATGCCGGAATATAAAGCCATGCACGAACAGTTTCCAAAAGAAAAGATTGCTACGATTCAAACGAGAGAGGACATTACGCGATATTTTGCAAATGTCCGTTTAGTAGCCTCACCTGGAGAAAGATTTGCATACTGTTCGGATGCGTATGTCATCGCTAGCGATGTGTTAGAAAAAGTGAGCGGTATGTGCTGGGAAGATTACGTAAAGAAACATATTTTACAGCCATTACAAATGGATCGAACGTTTATTAACCCGACGTTTTCTTCTAGTGAGAACGATGTCGCCGACTATTATTTAAAAACAATCGGGCAATCGATCGCCGTACCGCTTCCTGAAAATCCGTTAGGCGCCCCTGTCGGGTATATCTATTCGACGGCGAATGATTTGTCAACTTATTTAATACATCATATGGATAAAAGTGGGAAGTGGTTAACAACCTCAAGTCTTCGTAACATGCAGACGGCGCTTGCAAAAAGGGAAGAGGGGATGAGTTATGGGCTCGGATGGACGATTCGTGAGCAACATGATTTACACGTTGTCGAACATGCCGGACAGTCTTTAGGTGTGAGCAGTTTTGTAGCGATGGTGCCCGAGCATCAATTTGCGATCGTTCTCCTTTGTAATACAGACCAAATTCCGCTTGCGAATGTATGTAAAAAAATGATTCGCATGTGGTTTGGCTCATAGAGATAGCTATAATGAGCTTGTTTGTAATCATATGTAAAGACAGTCGAATCGTTGATTGACTTAAGATTTAGATAAAGGGTTAATGTGTGTATGAAGAACTGTATGAAACGAAGTAGATTGTTTTCATGGAAACGCTTATTCTTCGAGACGAATGATTAGGATGGGAGTATGTTTTTGAATCGTGTTATAAGTGGAGGCGGTTTTTTTAAAGTGATTGTTGAAACACTAAAGCGACTAGAACAGGTAATATCTGCTATTAAGATAAAGTAGTGAATGAATTAGATATATACAATAAAATAATCACATTTTGACACTTACCAAGAAAACTTTAACATTATCTGTTCACAAGATGAACGAAAAATAGGCTACAGGAACACTGCCTTATAGCCAAGGTACGTTCTAGTTCATGTGATATTTATTTGTCATAATTCATTTATACGCTTCGAAAGTCTGGGAAAAGGAAAAAATGGAGAGACGGTGCTCCTGATTTATACGAACAAATGATCAATGGAATTCCATTACGACGTTTAGGAGACCCTGAGGAAGATATTGGTAGAACAGCTGTCTTTTTAGCAAGTAATGATGCAAACTACATTACTGACCAAACAATCATGGTAGATGGTGGAACAGTCAAGTTACGCTAATCCACTTGTCATATAATGCGTTAATTAAAAGGAGAGAAAATGAATGGGTAAATTAGATGGAAAAGTAGCAATTGTAACTGGAGGGGCATCTGGTATTGGTGAGGGTATGGTTGACTTGTTCCAAAGAGAAGGAGCGACTGTGATCGCAGCAGACATTAATGAAGAGGCTTTAGAAAAAGCAAGTGAAAAAGAAAATGTTCACGGAATGAGATTAGATGTTTCTTCAGATGAAGCTTGGGACACATTTGCTAAAGACGTAAAAGAGAAGTTCGGTTCGATTGATGTGTTAGTAAATAATGCTGGAGTTTCCTCAGAAAAACCATATACAGAAATCGGAAAAGATGATTGGGATTTCATGATGGCAGTCAACAGCTTTGGGCCATTTGCTGGCATGAAACATATCGCACCTATTATGGCTGAACAGAGAAACGGTTCTATTGTTAACATATCATCCTATACAGCAATAATCGGACAAGGTTTCAACCATTATACAGCATCGAAAGGTTCGGTTCGTGCAATTTCAAAAGCGGCAGCAACACAATTCGGTCGTCAAGGTGTTCGTGTCAATGCCTTATTCCCAGGAATTATTGAAACACCAATGACACAAACTCTAAGCACCTCAAAAGATTTATTAAGTCAATTAGTACAAGCAACGCCTTTACAACGTTTAGGAAAGCCTGAAGATATTGCGAATGCAGCATTGTTTTTAGCTTCAGATGATTCCAGCTATATCACTGGAGCAGAAATTGTTATTGATGGTGGTTTCTCCGCGCAATAACACATAGTAAACCATTATTTAGCCGACAGAATACATTCCATTTCTGTCGGTATTTTTAATTTATTTAATAAATATCGTTATAATAGAAAAAAAAGAGTAAGGGGGGGCGAATACGATGAAAAATCAAACTGTATTTGAAATACTACATAACATGGATACGTTTACGAATGGATTAATCATCCAATGGAATAAAATGTTCAATGAATCTTTAGGCGTTTCACACATTTTAACATTAGGATATTTACATGAGAACGGAAAGTCACGACCTTCACTACTTGCAAAAGAACTCGGACTTACTCCGCCAACTGTTACTCATTTAAGTGAGAAACTAGTTGATAGACACTTAGTTGTTCGTCTGCAAGATGAAAAAGATCGTTGAATTATTTTATTAGATATTACCGATAAAGGGAAAGAAATATTAGAGCGTGCACACCAAAAGGGATATGAGTTAAGAAAAACGATGTTTTTAAAGTTAACAAACGAAGAAAGAAAACAAATGCTATATATTCTCAAAAAATTAAATGCGCCTGAATGATACTATAATCCTAGAAACAAAATCATTAATTAAATGAACTTCTTATAAATGTTTTATTATTATTTGAAACCGATGAAATAAACAGAAAGTTAGAGAGAATTCAATCAGGGTATAAAAGGATCTATGAAGCAGAATTTGAAATACAAACGGGTTTTGGCCATACTTTTTTTCAATTATTAGTAATGAAAATAAGTTAAAGTGAGGCCTATCTATGGAATTGGATATATTTTTGATGGTAATAGTACCACTCCTCGTCGGGATAGTACCTGCAATAATTTCATTTTATTCTGCAAGGTATCAGGCAACAAAGTCTTTAGAAACTGAGATTAAAAAATAAAAGAACAGCATAAGCTCGAAATGGACAAATTAAAAGCTGAGTATGATGCTGAGATACAAAAACAGTCATTTGAAATGGAGAAACTGAAAACTGAAATAGAAAAACAAGCTGAACTTTATGAAAAGAATACACAATCTTATATTACTAAAGATATCTTCGGTCAAATGCTTGCAGGAAATAATGTTCTTGAGAATCTAGCTAATGGTCTACAAGATTTAGAAAAGATACAAAAAAATATGAAACAAGGAAAATATCACAGTAATAATAAACATCATTCAATAAAAAGAAAAAAATAGAGTTCTTAGATACGAGAAGCAATTTAGTAAGTTTGATATGGAAGAATCAGTAGCAAATAAGTAAATAACAGAAGGTGGAGTATTAATGGCTGTAAAAGATGAACATTTAGCTTTGAGTTCTGGAATCGGTTTAGCTGGATTAGCTGTATCAAATTTTTGGGACCAAGCTGATGAGGCATTTCATATTTTTAAAGGTGAAATAATAGATTGTATTGTCAAGCCAACTAAAATCACTGCTGTCCATTGGTATTTACATTTTTATCAAGATATTGAAGATGAATTAGATAAACTATGGAAAAATATTAACGATATGGAATGGGTATATGATCTTATACAAAGAACTCTTGAAGAAGTACAACTTTATCCGAACTTACCAAAACCAAATTTTGATAAATGCAATGATAAATATGGTCATTACGATTGTGAATGTTTTGGAATTGTTCATAGATGGATAGCTTATGTTAGCGAAAACCAGACGGAGATAAATGGTCGTATTATTCATTCTGCATTTCAAGTTATCTTTTTAGATAGAAAGTTTTTACACGATTTTCATGCAAAACTTGCTGATTTTGTTAAGGGGAATATAGGGGAAATTGAAAACAAATACCCAAATTACATCACAAAGAAAAAACGTATAAAACGATCTTATTTCCCAAAATGGCTTACAAATGCTGTGTTTTATAGAGATAAGGGGACTTGTTCGAATCCTGAATGTAGAGCGGACTTATCCAATTTAATACGGATACAAAATACAACACATATTGATCATATTGTTCCATTAGATTTATTCGGAAGTAATGATGCTTCAAATTTTCAACTATTGTGTGAATCGTGTAACACATCGAAAGGAGCAAGATCAACTTTCACAAGTTCAGTAAATGCTCCATTTTGGAATTTCGAGAAATGAATTGGTCTAATGAAAGTTGTTGCATTATTACGTTTTCAAGTGGTGAAGAGTCACTAAATACAACAATAGGAGATAGGAATGATGAGAGAGTATATGAATAATTATATTGCAATTGAACCTATTTTAGAGATTTTAAAATATTTTATTAAGTTTGAGCCTATCTCATTTGGAGAATTATTAACATTCCTATCTTCGATAATACTATTAGTAATTACTTGGAAATCAGTATCAAATGCAAAAGAAGCAAATTTAATCACCAAACAATCACAACAACTTCAAAGTGAACAATTTAAACTAAGTATCAAACCAGAATTAATCTTTGATATTCCACCTATAAAATACTCTGATAGAGAGAATAATAAATCAATAGTTAATAGTTTGATAAATCCAGATCATATTTATTACATTAAAAATTTATCAAACAATATTTGTTATAATATAAGTGCGACAACATTTATTTACCAGATGAAGGTTGGAATAAATATTACTCATTTTTAAAAAGTGAATTTGATAAAGAGAAGGCCAGACCAAATATTGTTTCATTTAACGAAACGCATGCTTTGCACACTAAAACTAATTTAGAATGTACGATACCATTTTATTTCTTTAACTTTAATATAATTGCATACGATGGGACAATCAATCCCCCGCAATTATATGTATTTTTAAAATACTATGACAAAACAAATAATACCTATGAAGAATGCTTTGAACTTAAAAGGATTGAAAAAGTATTTGGAAAATTTAATGGACCTGATGATATAGAGATTCATTTTAGTCCAGTAGTCAGAGAAAAGGAAGAAATAAGAGCAAAACTTTATAAGCAAAAGAAAAAATTGGAATCTGATTTCCCTAATAAACAAGAGTTATTCTATTACAATATTTAATAATATAAAGATGGTGCTGATTCCATTGTTTATAAAGAAAGAACAATAAGAGCGGATCTAAGTGGGCAAGTGTCGAAGTATTATAACACGTAGGAAATAAAAAGGATCAATCTCAAAACTGTTAAAGTGAGATTGTCCCTTTTTTTATAATCATTGCCTTTAAATCGTTACGGTGAACCGTACCACAAGTGATGGTAAACCAAACCATCGAAAAACATTTACAGTACATATGAAAGTATTAGATAGACTAGTGGATAAACTTGATATAAAGGTGTAAAGATTTAAATGTGGATAATTTAAGAATAGTACAATAATGGGTAAATGAGGTTTTATTCCACAAACGTGTATTTGGCAAGTAAAAAATGTATGAAATGGCATTTAAAAATGTATGCCACTTGCCACCTCAATTTATTATTGTAATAAAGATTCTTTATAACGAAAACTTTCACCATTAAAAATAAGTAAATGTGAATGATGAATAAGT
>DASUXY010000055.1:0-43787 GCA_036377675.1 Bacillota bacterium | reverse complement strand
CGTCAGCATCGGCGTCGGCATCAGCATCGGCATCAGCGTCAGCATCAGCGTCGGCATCGGCGTCGGCGTCAGCATCGGCGTCGGCGTCAGCGTCGGCGTCGGCGTCAGCATCGGCGTCGGCATCAGCATCAGCATCGGCGTCGGCGTCGGCGTCGGCATCGGCGTCAGCATCAGCGTCAGCATCGGCGTCGGCGTCAGCATCAGCATCAGCATCGGCGTCAGCATCAGCGTCGGCGTCGGCATCGGCATCAGCATCGGCGTCAGCGTCGGCATCAGCGTCGGCGTCAGCATCAGCGTCGGCATCGGCGTCGGCGTCGGCGTCAGCATCGGCGTCAGCGTCGGCGTCGGCGTCAGCATCGGCGTCGGCGTCAGCGTCGGCGTCGGCGTCAGCATCGGCGTCGGCATCAGCGTCATCGTTTACATTTTCATGTAAGAAATATGTCGTATTATCTGTACCATCTAGGATGTCTGTTCCGTTTTCAGTTGTTTGAAAGACATCAAATAAATACATGCCACTTGGTAAGTTTTCAACCGTTTCTTTTAATTTAATTTTAACAGAAAATCCTTGGCGAACTCCAATCAGTGAATGCGAAACTAGGTCATTTGAAGCATATCTAAAGTTTCCATTTCCGTCATAAAATACACGTTTGAAATTTCCATCTCTTGTTTCAACGAGTACTTCACTTATGAATGGAATTAACTTTTCATCAATTGAAAAAACAAATTGCCCTCGTTCATGCTTTGTTGCATTTAATTTATAGTGCATCGTATAATCTAGTATAATTTCCGTTCCAGAAGGGTTATTTTCAGCAACGGTATAACCTGATCCAGTTACAAGGTTATTGTCCTGAATAATGATCCCGTGATCCTCAGTCTCAAAATATGTACCATCTGTTGTATTGACGACTACTCGATTATCCCTATCCAAAAGAGCAATGTCAGCAGTATAGACATCTTTATCTAAATTTTGAACTTCATCATTAAGGATAATTTTAATATCAAATTGTTGGTTTACACCAATCAGTGCTGTACTTAGTACGTCACGATGATCAATTGAGTATGTTCCATCCATTAACTTCTTAGCTGAAACCCAATCTTTCCCTGATTTATATCGAACATCTAGAACATGATCTTTTAAATCCTCATCAATAGTTAGATTAAATTTTGCATTTTTTAATTTGGAATTCATATTTAAAGAGTAATGAGTATAATATGTGAGATTAACTTCTGAATCTTGTACATCATGATTTCTCACTTCTAAAAGGCCATATTTAACATACTTGTAATTGATTTCTTCATCATAAATACTAGAAGAAAAAGGCTGGATTACAGAGTTCGGTATTGATGTATTTGAAGGCATGAAAGCATTTGAATCCATTGCATTTACTGGATTAAGTGTTTGGCTTGCAGCCATTAAGGCTACTGCAACAATAGAAGTCTTTTTCTTCAAATTTCTTTTATGATTCTTATTTAGTTGTCTTTTGTAATCTACCTTACCCTTTTGCATTTTAATCTGTTGTCTCCTTCTAGCTCTATTAAGAGTCCGAATACTATTATAATTCCTTTTTTAAAAAGTCAATCATTGAAACACTACATTAAAAAATAGATTTTAATGTAAGAAATACGTACTATTATCTGTACCATCTAGGATACGCTTACCGTCCCCAGTTGTTTGATAAGCATTAAATAAATATATTCCACTAGGCAGGTTTTCAACCGTTTCTTTTAATTTAATTTTCACAGAGAATCTTTGACGAATCCCAATCAACGAATGAGAAACTAAACTATTTGTGGAGTAGTCAAAATTTCCATTTTCATCATAAACAACAGGTTTGTATTTTCCATCTCTTGTTTGAATGAGCACTTCACTTATAAAAGGAAGTAGCTTTTCGTCAATTGAGAATTGAAACTGACCTCGTTTATGTTCGGCAGCATTTAATTTATAATGCATGACGTAATCCAATTTAACTTCAGTTCCATTAGGATTATTATTGGCAACTGTGTAGCCTGATCCGGTCACCAGATTATTATTTTCTATAACTTTCCCTTTATCTTTAGTCTTAAAATAAGTACCATCTGTTGTATTGACCACTACTCGATTTTTTCTATCAAATAGAGCTATATCGGCAGTATAGAAATCTTCATTTAGATTCTGAATCTTGTCATTTAGGACAATTTTTATATCGAATTGCTGGTTCACACCAATAAGTCCTGTCTTTAGAACATCCTTATGATTCATTGCATATGTTCCATCATTTAATTTTTCCGCTGATACCCACGAGTTTTTTCCAACTTTAACTTTGACATCTAAAATATTATCTTTTAGTGCTTCATCAATATTTAAATGAAATGTAGAATTTTTTAATTTAGACCGCATATTTAAAGAATAGTGAGTATAGTATGTGAGATTGACTTCTGAATCTTGGATATCATGATCTCTCACTTCTAAAAGACCATACTTAATATACTTGTAATCTACTTCTTCATCGTAAACACTGGAGGAAAAAGGCTGAACGACAGCATTTGGCGTTGAAGAGACTGAAGAAGCCATAGCATTGATTGGACTAGCTATTGGTGTTACAGCTATTAAAAGTGCTGCGGCCATAGCAGACTTTTTCTTTAGGCATTTACTACGATTCTTCTTATAATTTAGTTTTGAATTTTCCATTTTTCTATTACCCCCACTATTTTTCAATGTTTTTCAATATTATAAACGACTCAATCACTGTTTTTTAAAAACCTATAATTACATAAACAAATTGTATGAATTTACTCGCTATGTTGAGCACATCCTTCTAACATAGCATCACTACCTTGCAAGGCCTTCGTTGACCTAACTTCTAATCATGAATAGTTAGTATAATCCATTTCTTCTTTTTTAATAAACAGGTTCGTTATCATATGCCTCCTTGTCTTCTTCGTTATCATATGCCTCCTTGTCTTCTTTAATCTTCTTAAAATATAACTCTACCCTTGTTAAATGCTCATACATTTACTTGTTTATTTAAAAGAAGTGCATAAGTTAAAATTATAATACCTTGTACAAAAACACCATGTGTTCATCTTCCTTTGACAAAGTGAAAAAAACTCACCCATAATTGTATACCACAATCATATAGTTGCTGTTATAATTCCTTTTATATCCAATTGTTTGAAATATAACTTTATTCGAGCTATTATTAAGTTAATTCGTGAAGAGAATCACAAGAAGGTGTATCCAAGTTGAAACTGATGAAACTAACACGAAAGGAAATAAGCGTCAGACAAAAAGAAATTTTACACATTTTGGCATCACAAAAAAAGTGGGTCTCTGCCAAAGAAATTGGAGAGGAGCTCAATTTTTCAGACAAAACAATTCAAAAAGATATAAACGGACTCATCGATTTACTTCCAAAAGATTGGAAAATACAAAAAGAAAGAGGAAAAGGCTATAAATTAAATAAACCATTAAATGAGGGGGTATGTTTATTTAACTGTACCCACTACGAAGATCAATTTGAATTTGAAATCTTTAAACGACTTTTAAGCAAACGTACATATACGGTTCAAACATTGAGCGACAGCCTTTACATTAATATCCGTTCCTTACAAGAAAAACTTATAGAACTAGATGAAAAGTTAAAGAAATATGATTTGCGCCTAAAAAGACGCCCACTTCGATTAGTTGGTAGTGAAGTTTCAATCCGAATCTACTGGCACAATCTCATAGCAAAAAAAATAAATGATTATCAGATTTTTAAACTGTATAGTGCACGCTACGAAAAGTATGCTCCTTTTATTAAGAAGATCGAAGGTGAATACAATATTAAATTTTCACGAATGAGCATTCTAAAGTTATGTTACTTTATCAAAAATACACTCTTTCGGATTCATCAAGGGTACGAAGTCAAAATTAACTCACAATCTAAACAAAAAATTGTTCATTCGCAAGAGTTTAAAAGCTTACATGGCCTGTTTAACGTAATCGAAGAAGATTTTCATATATCATTAAACATTCATGAAAAAGTGTTTTTATTTACTTTACTTATTCACTTAGATTTCAAATGTTTACATGCGATTCATAACCCTAAAAAAGCGATTCAAAACTTAAAATGTAACCGAAAAGAATATCAACAATTTAAAGATTTAATCATCTGCTTGGAAAAATATACATCTATTCCTTTATTACATAACATGCAATTTATTCAGTTATTTTATAGTTTTTTTCTAAGTATACGTCTACGCTTTCGGTTTATAGACGAATCTCATTTACGTCTTCTTTCTAATTTAAACTGTACAAGCATTCAAATGCATTTTAAAAAAACGTTTTGCAAAGTAAAAACAGCTTGTGACAAATGGTCAAGTTCCCATCACTTACCATTTTTATCAGAGAGTGATTTCGCAAAACTTACGATGTTAATTGAAAATATAAAGCTAGAAAGAAAGTTTTCAAAGAAACACGCTTTATTAATCGAAACAGATTGGCTTTCGATTACGAATTATACGTACACATTGCTTACGAACTTTTTTAAATGTCAGCTAAAACTGACGATTAAATCGGTCAGCCAGCTTACTGAAAAAATGTTACTTACGGAAAATGTTGATTTTATTATTTCACCTATACCGTTACATAACTTAGGGGTTCCTGTTATTTTAATCGATACAATTTTATCAAAACATGACTTAAATAACATTGAAAAAATGCTTTACGATAACTGAGCAAATGAAATTTCCTTTTTTAAACTTCTAACTGCTTCACTTATTTAAACTTGGCCAATCAAAACAAATAAAAATGTCTTTTTAATTTAATGGAGTGTCTCATATGCTTAACAAATCATCTACGGACTTTTCTTTGTGTAAAAAAAAACGTCATCATGACGCGAATAAAATAAAGTTGATCCTTATCGATACGAATGATTTTTATAGAAAGCGCCTAAAATATTTACTTGAATTAGATGGTTCTTTTAAACGAGTTATTGAGGGAAAAAGCGTAGAACAATTTCAATCGTTTCATGAGATTGGCTTTTTTGATTGGGCCGATTTACTCGTCGTTGAATTAGGTCTTTGTCCGGCAAACAATATGAAATATATTGAAGCTATTTTAGAAGATTATCCAAACTTGAAAATTATTATTTTAACAAATTTTCCGAATGAAGCGCATGTCATTCAGACAATTCGAACGGGCGTTTCTGGATATCTTCTAAAAAATAACAATTTCAATACAACTGTTGAAGCCATCAAACGTGTTGGAAAAGGAAATTTTGTTTTACACCCCTCGGTTACAAAATACATCATTGAGGATTATATACATATTCTTAACCAAGAACAAAAAGTAACGCCAAGTATGCCATTAAGCAACCGAGAATATGATATTTTAAAACTACTTGCGGATGGAAAAACGAATAAAGAAATAGCAAATATTCTTGCCATTAAGCAGGCAACAGTTAAAAGACATATGGTGAATATGATGAAAAAAATGAATGTTCATAATCGAACAGAAGCCGTGATCAAAGCGATTCGTAAGCAGTGGATTCATGTATAAATACTAAAAACAATAATGAAGATCACCATCTCGGCCTTGCTCAAGTTCAACCATACGTTTACTTATTCTCGCCTATATTTACAAAATTAATAAGATCCAAACGACTCAACTAACCTATTTTGAGCCGTTTGGATTTTCTATTTCGTTTTTAGGTACTTCATTTTATTCACTCGAATAGTACTTCCAAAGTAAAAATATAAACAAGCCTGTTGAGCTAATTAACCCATACAACCAAATGGATAACATCGAATTAACCCACATACGAACATCTCCTTTCTCATACTTGACCGATCGACCATCTCTGTAAACCTTTACAACTGTATTTTGAATAATTTTTCAATTTAACAAATGACTATAACGGCAAACGCTTATGCTTTGGAAGGACTTTTGATTATATATGCCAAAACCCACATCGAAATAATTCCTACTAAAGTCGCCCATCCACCGGCTGCCAATGGACTCGGTTCAATCCCTGTAAACACAATGATCAAATACGTAATTAAACCGATGACCATCGAACCTTCCGCTGCACGCGGTGATGCCTTTTTACGACCAAATACAGCATACATAATCGGACCGAGCGTACCCGCTGATACTCCTGAAATTCCAATCCACATGAGATCGCCTAAAAAGGACGGTGGATGGATGACGAGTAGGGAAGCTGCAACACCGACCCCTAATACAGCAACGCGACTGATGCGCAGGGCGATTCGATCTGCTTTTTCATCTGACACGTTTACAATTCCTTTTTTAACTAACACTTTTTTGAAAATATCATTGGCAAAAACGGTCGACATGACGACAAACAATCCATCCGTCGTCGATAGCGCTGCCGCTAAAATAACAACGGCAACAAAGGCTGCAAGAATTGCCGGGAATCCCCAAGCAACATATTCAAGTAGGGCTAGGTCCGCTGCCTCAAGTCCAGGCACGGCAACACGAGCATACAAACCACCGAATAAAACTAGTAAACTCATCGCAGCAGCTACAATATAAACTAAAATCATTTTGCGCAAATCTTTCTCTCGTTTCAGTGAAAGTACTTTATTAAAGAGCTGTGGTTGTGCGGAAAATGAAAATTGAATAATAAATAAACCTATAACCGCTGAAATCGCATAATAATTGGAGTCTGGATGAAACACTTGAACTAACTTTCCATCTTGTGCTGCTAAATTATCAGAGATATTTTTAAAGGTTGAAGTGATACTTCCATCGCCAAAGAAGATTACTCCCGATATAAATACAATCACGCCGGTTACAGCCATCATGATCGCTTGGACCGCATCCGTATACACATCTGCATAAGATCCACCGACATATACGTAAGCAATGACAATACCAGCAATCGCTACAAGTCCTGTTAAATAATTTAACCCGAGCATGTTTTCAAAAATTTGTGCTCCAGCGGAAAACTGTGCCGCAATATAAAATAAATTAAATAACATAATCAAACCTGAACCTACACGTAAAAAATCACTATTATAATAATCTCCTAGCCAATCGGGTAAGGACAAAGATTGTTGTAGTTTATTTTGCTTATAAACGGTTTTAGCTATCGTAATAAAACCGAGTGGAGCCGAAATAAAGATGGCTAAATATAACCATAAGTTACTAAAGCCCCATGCATAAGAATAACCAGGATATCCCATAAACGTTGCCGCACTAAATAGAGTTGCCGCTAACGATAAACCGAGAACATATGGACCGAGACTGGCTCCACTAATCGCAAAATCCTCCATCGTTTTTGTTTTTCTGGCAGCAATATAACTGACAACGACCATTATTAACATAAAAATAGTAAATTGTATCCATAGGTGCGTACTAAGCATGATGCATTCCCCCTTATACCCTTATAAATAGATAATTTTATAGATAGCTAACCGTTTTTTCGACAAAATTGCCGTAAAAAAAACGCTCTGTGATGAGTATCAGAACGTTCTCACATTTACCAATATACAAATAACTACATGCATTCTAAATTTAACAATGTTAATATTACAACACGGGGGGATTTTATGCAAATGAAAAACAATCTACTTTCTAAGAACGTACATGAATTGACAAATCTCATTCAAAAAAGGAGCTTTCCGTCGTTGAACTCATGGAGGAAATCCTCCATAGAATTCATTCGATTAATCCGAAATTGAACGCTTTTATTACAATCAATCCTAACGCACGTCAAGCCGCAAAACAAGCCGATGATGACATTGCTCAAGGGAATTATAAAGGGCCTCTACATGGAATTCCTATCGGTTTAAAAGATATGATCGAAACAAAAGAAATGAAGACGACGATGGGGTCAAAGATTTATAGAGGATAGAGGAATAAAATTTCGAAATGAAAATTTAACACTTCTATATCTATCTGGACTATATTTAGTAGAGTTATCTAATGAATTAGGATACGCATTTACATATGGTAGTCAAAGTAGATGGCTTTATATGGATGATTTAACTGAGATAGAAGGTCTTACACGTTTATTTAAGCGAACTTTTTCTTTATCCAACTTTGAGTCAGTTATTATCGGAGATACCAGAAGAAATAAGAGGGAAATATGAGATAATGGTCAATTCTGTTATAAATGAGATCAACAGTATTTTTTCTCGGAAGTAGAACTTAAAAAAGTCATTCAGAATACTATTTATAAAACAAACCAGACACAAGCGATCTGATTCCTTGCAGAGGTATATTAAAAAGGTGAATTTATTTGATGATAATGCTGCAGCTGGGATAGGCTTATAAAAACTCATGCCTGTCCTCTCTGTTTTATGGCAGATTTCTACACCTGTAAGGAGGAGGAAAATTTAAAAAACCCAAAAATATTGGATAGCATTATTCTTAATCTGTCCTCCTTAACAAGGTGATTATTGTTAAGATGACTTCTATTCAAGGAATATTATTCATACCGGAGCGACTCAATTGGATCGAGCCGGGATGCTTTATTGGCAGGCAAAATTCCAAATACAATCCCGGTAAGCATCGAGAATAACAAGCCGCCAATAATCACAGGATAGGAAACAAGCGAAGGCCATCCGGCAAAGTGGGAAACAATAACAGCTGCTCCTCCTCCAAGCAAAATGCCAATTGTTCCACCAATGAGTGTCAATATAACAGATTCAATTAAAAATTGAAACAGAATTTGACCACGTGTTGCTCCGATCGACATTCGTATACCGATTTCACGCGTTCGTTCGGTAACCGAAACGAGCATAATATTCATGACACCAATCCCACCAACTAATAGGGAGACACCGGCGATACTGCCGATAATGATCGTCATGATTTTCGTAATCTGCCCAATGCCTTGCGCGATCTCTTCCATATTCATAACTTGGTAGGATTCTTCCGTGTTATGCATGCTGTTTAGCATATCTGCAGCCTGCGTCCCCACATCATGAAGATTTTCCGTACTCTCTGTCTGCAAAATAACTTGGCTAATGTCGTTCGAGGCAAATACGGTTCGCCATGTATTCCATGGCAGATAAACTTCATTCATGCCAACGGATAGGATGCCCGTTGGCTCTTCCAGTGCACCAACAATTTCTACTGGCTGGGAGTTAATGTAGATCACTTTTCCAAGGGGGTCTTCGCCATCAAATAATTCATCTTGCATATTAGAGCTCACAACTGCCGCACGACTTCCCGCAAGAAAATCAGCAGATACTAAATTTCTTCCGCTCGCAACTTCAAGTCCGTTCACATCCAAATAGGCCTGGTTAATGCCTGTAATCGAGGATTCTACCGTATCTTCCCGAAACCGGACATTGGCAAATTCAGAACTGATAGAGACCACATTTTTTACGTTTGGTATAGAGGAAACTGAATTAATATCTTCCCGCGTAAAGGGTGCTTTGTACAGCACATTAGGATCTGCTTGTATTTCCTCATCTGAAGGCATGTAATACACTTCAATCGTGTTTCCCGTTCCAACAATTTATGATTTTAGCATAGCCTCTCCGCCTTGACCAATCGCAACAACGGCAATTACAGAGCCAACACCAATGATAATGCCTAACATCGTTAAGATCGACCGCATTTTATGGGCACGAAGCGAGGAGAGTGCCATTTTTATATTTTCAAAAACACTCACGCTTCCCGTCCCTCCAATTCCTCCTGAACAATTTGACCATCTCTTACAAGCACAATCCGGTCGGCATATGCAGCAATTTCCGGTTCATGTGTAACGAATCGTTGCCCCTTCCTGATTAAGCAAAGTGAACAGTTTCATTACCTGATCACTCGTTTTCGTGTCCAGTGCTCCAGTCGGCTCATCCGCCAATATGATTTCCGGCTGATTAACAATCGCTCTCGCAATTGCCACGCGCTGTTTTTGTCCTCCAGATAATTCATTCGGAATATGATTCATACGGTCGGCTAAACCCACTTTTTTTAACGCTTCCCTTGCTTTTTCTTCTCGTTCCTGTTTGCGTTTTCCAGCATAAATCATTGGCAGCTCTACATTTCTCCATGCATTCAGTCGTGGCAGCAGATGAACTGCTGGAACACAAAACTGATGGAACTGTTTCTCACTTTAGCAAGCACCTTTTCTTCATAATCTGAAATTTTTTCCCCGTTAAGTAAGTAGCTTCCATTTGTCGGATGATCTAAACAGCCGATAATATTCATTAATGTTGACTTTCCTGATCCAGAGGGCCCCATAATGGCTACAAACTCACCGGTCTGGATATGTAAATCAATTGCTTTTAAAATTTCTATCTCTTCTTTTCCGATAGAATAACTTTTGACGATAGAAGATAACTCAATTATTTGATGCTCACATCCATGCCGTCTTGCACGTTATCCTTTGGGTCTGTAATGATTTGATACTCATCTGTGATCCCGTCTATAATTTCAATTGTTTCATTAGCAACGGATCCTACTTCCACTTCACGCCGCTCTGCTTTGCCATTGCTGACAACGTACACATAATTCACGTCACCGTCTTGTTTTACAGCAGTAATTGGCAATGTATTTGCATCATGTTCATCAGTTGTAATCTCAATGATCATCTGGAAGCCAGGCTTTAAATCCATATTTTTTGCATCTACCCTCACCTCAATCGGATATTGCACACTACCTGTCCCGCCTTCCCCATCAAAATTTTCTGGTTTCTCTGGGAGATCTGAAATAAAACTGACCTTACATTCCCAAGATTAATCGGGTAAAGCTTCCGAAGAAATTGTACATGACTGTTCCTCTTCTATTTTTAATGAATCATATTCTGAAATGATACCTTCAACAACCATTTGATCCAGCGTGCCAATTAGAATTAACGGATGTTGTTCAGTCTGGCTTGCCCCTTCGGTGCTTTCACTAACTTCCACAACTATACCGCCGATCTCCGAATGAACAATCAGTTCTTTTGCTTGTTGCTCTAGTGATTGCTTTTGCAGCTGTAATTGTTCCACTTCTAATCTGGCCTGCTGTTCCTGAAGTTTAATTTGATCATGATCTGCCTATAGCTGCTCATTATCCTCGTCATCCTCCAGCAGCTCGTCAATATCTTTATGCTGTTCTTGTAAACCTCTGACATCTAAATTTGCGGAACGGAGTTGAATCTCGGTTTGTTCCTGTTTCAGCTCCAGTTCGTTATTTTTATAGCAAATTAGTGGAGTTCTTTGGTCCACTTTATCGCCTTCTTTAACGAGGATTTCTTCCACTTTCCCATTCTCAGGTGTATAATAAATCATTTGTTGTTCTGCAAATTTTAGCTGACCGGGTACCATGACTGTTTCTGTAACTTTTTCCCTTTCTAATTGAGTTACTTTCACTTCAGTCTCGGGTGCGGCTGCAGTCATCCATATATTTCCCCCTACCAACACTGTTATAAAGGTAATGACAACTATAATAATCCATTTCTTTTTCTTCATTTACACACCATTCCATTTAGCTAGTTTATTACTTGCTGACCCTGAAAAAGCTTCGTGTAATACCGTAATTATCTTTTCTGTCTCTAATTAGAAAGTAATCTTAAAGAAACGAAACAAAATATAAGGAACACACCTGCTATAAAGAAAGTTAAACTAGATTGTTTATCTTTTTCCTTCCAATTAAAAAAAGAAATTCCCAGAGATAAAATGATCAAAATTATAATAAATATTTGCATTTCAACATACCCTCTCAATATCCGTCTGTTGGATAAAAAAGTCCTCTAATGTTTCATGTTTTTCTAATACTTCTTCTGCTCTGGTGAGTGGGGTTTGAATTTCACCTTGATGTATTATCAATATTGAATCACAGAAGCTTTGTGCTACATCTAATTGATGGGTGGAAAAAAGTATACTATTTTTACTTGATATATACTTCTTTAATATTTGCTTGATATCCCGCATACTCACAGGATCTATACCTGAAATAAACTCGTCTAAAAGTAATACTTTTGGTTTTTTTATTAATAAAGGAATTAATGTTAGCTTTTTTTTCATACCTAAAGAGTAATTAGATACTCTTTTATCAATGGCATTTTCAAGATTTAAATCTTTTATAAAAGGAGATGAATCCGTCAAATTGTAGTTTAATAAGTCTCCCATAAAAGACAAATATTCTTTTCCAGTTAACACTGGATAAACCAATGGTGTATCAGGTAAAAACATTACTTTATTTTTGTTGTTTTCCTTCAAAAGTTCATCTTCTACTTTAATAGTTCCAGAATCTATTGAAATTGCTTTACTAATAGCTTTTAGAGTAGTTGTTTTCCCTGCACCGTTTAAACCTAAAAATCCAACAATACTCCCCTTGGGCAAGCTAAAGGAAATATTATTTAGGATTTTAGTTTTACCTACTATTTTAGTCAGGTTAGAAACAGTTAAGTTATTTTTACTATTGTCATACATACCGGTCATCTCCTAGTAATGAAGTTTCTTTTTTTGAGTTTATTTTTAAATAATACGAGAATGCTTAAAGAAACTAGTAAAATGACTATTAAAAAAAACATATTTAGAATAAATACTTCTGAAAGATCGATAGAATCTACAAGGTATAGTACACAAGGTATCATTAATGCCGGAATAACAACCCCTACAGCACTTAGATTTATCACAGATGAAGTAATCTTTTTATCAGAAAAATCTTCCATTTGTTCAATATTAAAAAATGTAAAGTGGGGATTATAAACACTAGGGATGAATTGTATTACTCCGAACAATAACAAAATTGCTAAATGGTTTAAAACAATCCATATAATAACTTTGAACGGTATATCTGTTAACAAAAAGATAACAAGGTCACCTGCTAATATTATCAATGTGGCGTAAGTCAATGCCACAAACATCTTCATTTTTAGTAAATGCCACAAATTATTTTTAGCATATAAATATAGAAAGGCATTTTCACCCTCACTATCTAAGGATAATATACCTTTAAATGTAGTATAAAAATTATCATAGAAGAAATATACGTGGAAATAAAATAAAATATATATTATTAGTATATTGACTTTTAACGAAATGTCAGAATCGATTAATAAACCACTAAAGATACCTATGATAAACCAATATAAAGAATCCCCAGCAATATGATTAATTTTCTTTAGAACAACAGGTGATCTGTAAAATATTTTGAAGTAATTGCTAACCCTTCCTAATGGTTTAAAACGAAAAAGAATTTTAGAATGAACACCTTCCAAAACTGATATTACACTGTTCACATCCCTATTATACCCATCAAAATTCAAAAAGTACTTTCGTGATAGTACTAAGAATAATACAATCAATAAAGTCCCAACAACCAATCCGATTATAGGTGAAATAAATTCATTATTATATATTTTGTAAGAAAGATCATTATAAGGTAATCTTCGATCTTCTATTAAAAAAAGTAAAGATGATCCCACTTTCTCTACACCATTATCTAGCCAATCCCTCAATTGCTCAGAAGTAAAATTGGTTGTTAAAAAAGGAGCCTGTTTTATCCACCAATAGAGCTGATTAGAAAATAAAAAACCTAAAAATATACTTAATACCTTAAAAATAATTTGCTGAAATATTAAAATATATTTATTAGTTAAGTAACTCCTATATAAAATATAAAAATAGTGCATTATTGCAAATAGCAAGCTGAGAAATATGTATAATAAAACCAATACTATTAAGAGGAGCAAAGTGTTTAAGATGGGTTGCTCCGTGACAATACTTAAAACGACACCTAAAGAAACTAACCTAAGAAGAAAAAGTCTGAAATTCCAAGCAATAGATTCTATAAATAAAAATAATTCGACGAATTTGTTGGGTATGAAATTCTGCAGCAATTCTCTGTCATTTGAAAATTGGCTCCACCTTGATGATTTAAAACCCACGTAAATACAATAAATAAATACAATTAAAAAGTACATATTCCAAAGATAAAAAGTACTATCTTGTACTTCGCTTAAAATCTTAACGACATAACTTGTAAAGACTCCATCCATTTGTAGATTAGAGATTGATCTATTTAATATAATAAATTGAAATAAGGAGTAGTATGCTAATGTATAAAATATGGCTTGTACTGTATCAAATATAAATGCTACTACACCAAATGTGGAACTCCATTTTCCTTTTAAAAAGTAAAAAGAGGTCCACATATTTTTCCATCTAATATATGTTTTCCATTTGACCCAAGTAATAAGCTCTCTCATGAAATTCCGCCTTTTATAATGCCGCCGATAAGAGACCTTCAATCATAGCAGCTACAAATATAAGAATAAAAACGAGGATTGAAATTTTGAAAATTGGTTTTAATTTTATTCTAGGTTTAAAATAGAACGTTAAACCATTTAATCCGATAATTCCGGCAAGTAGAAAGGCTGGTATCTCTAAAACAGCATGTGGTACTAGGTTTATAGCTATTTCCTTTGAGGATAATCCAACTAGTATCAGACTTTTAATCCCCATGCCTAAAAAGAAACCATTAAATACTAAATAAAAGATTGTAGGAATAGCAAAGGTGAATAATCCCAACATCAAAATAATGCACACTTTTATATTATTGAAAAACAAATCGATCGCTAATCTTAGACTTCCTTTATGATTAATTAAATCATTGCCAGATTCTATAAGTGGCATATAATTGGCAACTATAAAACCTGAAATTGAAGAAAGAGAAAATAATAAAACAGCTAGTAACGCTAAATTCCTGTAACTACGCAAATGTTTCATATTATCTTCCTTATGTTTCACACATAAAACATGTGATTAAATGTTTATTGAATTAATTCCATGGATATATATATGTATGGAAGGGAAATCAAAAAAATTGATTTCCCCCGCTAATAAGTATTTTGTTATTAACCAACAATAGCTTTTTTCCCTTCTTGTCTTAAAGCCATTCTCAGAGCAGCAAGGCCTACTCCCATTCCACTTAAGATTGTAAGAATAGATCCAATTGCCATTCCTGCATCAACCATTGTTGCAGCAACTTCAGCTGCAGATCTTGGAATACCCAATGCAACTAATGCGTTAAGTGTTTCAATCATGATTTTCACCCCTTTCTTATAATATCGATGTTAAAAATATATTCGTGATGAAATAAACCCCAAATATTATTATCATGGTCTTTTTAAATGTATATTTTTTCGTAACCGAATAAAATCCCGCGGCTATGATAAATGCAGACCATAATTGAAAAATTTCAACTGTATTTAACAGTTTTAATATAAATGAATTATCTATAAAAAATGAAAAGAAATATCCAAGACCAAAAATCGACAGTATCTCTCCATCATTAAAGGAGTTAATAAAGAAAGAATTTAATAAAATACTCATTAATACAGGAATTTGAGAAAGTACAATAATATAAAATACAAATTTAAAATTTATATTCATTTGAGTTATCTTTCCAACAAATTTAAAAATCAGTGAAAGAATGATAATGTTAACAAAATTCATGAATAATTGAAAACCAGTGGCAAAAGCGACTATTATATTAGTTGGAAAGTTTTCAGGTAACTCAGCTAATTGTTGGAAGTCACTTAAATTAACTATTTTATTTATAGCAATTGATTGAAAAACCAATGCTATAAGAAGAACTAAAAAAATATTTAGTATTATTTTTCTAGTATTTATAGAGTGACCAAATGCCTTTAATGGGTTATATAAAACTTCTATCAAAACTTCCTCCTCCTATTCCATTATCCAATTTAACAAGCTCTATAAAACTCCATTTTTATACATGTTTTTCAACTCCAACATCAATATAACACATTTTCTCTCTTTTTCAACTCTTTATACTAGTTAACATTGTTTTAATAAATTGTATAATTGAATAAATTAAGTAATTATATTAGTTATTAAATCTGTTGATCCCGCACTTCATTTCTTGTTATAGACGCTATTAACTAGAATTTAAAAAGAACAAGAAAAGGCATTGTGATTGGAAGAATTACAATACTTGCTGGGATTACAGGTGACCGCTTGATTGACGTTTGAGACCTTGCTCTCCTGGTGGTTGGTTGGGCGGCTGCCCTGCGTCGCAGTGAGTTGGTCGCTATAGACGTAGAACAGGTGCAATTTACACGTGATGGCTTAGTGGTAGAATTAAACAAAAGTAAAACAGACCAAAAAGGAGAAGGACAACAGGTCGCTTTACCTTTTGGCAGTAATCCGAAGATTGATAAGGCTAAAGATTGCGATTAATCACCACTGACAATTGCAATCTTTAGTTTAACATTGTTGTAGAAGTTATTCCGTGGCTCCTTTTATGTTCTGTTTTTCATTCCTCCTACCATCCACGAACTTTCCATACCAAATTAAAATTTCCCTTAACAGTCACGAATCTAGTGTATTTCTGTAAGACAAACATTTCTAGAAATCTATTCAATTATTTAAAAACTCTTTACAATATTTTAATAAAGGTTTAATAGTCTTGCAGTATAGTTTAAAGTGAAGGGAAATCTTTCAAGGAGGAGGTTATACGAATTGTTCAGTAAACAGGCGCGTAAAAAGATCATTTCTTTGGCAGTGATTACTTTTGTAATGTTCGGAAGTCTCATAGGTGCTACACCTAAAGTTGAGGCAAAAACAGAAAGGAATCAGGCAAAAATCAAAAATATTATCTTTTTAATTGGAGACGGAATGGGACCGACATACAATACAGCTTACCGTTCCTTTAAAGATGATCCATCGACGCCGTATGTTGAAAAAACCATTTTTGACGATTACCTAGTAGGCATGCAGCAAACGTATTCCTGGGATCCAAAGGAAAGCATTACCGACTCCGCTGCTGCGGCAACTTCCATGGCTGCCGGAATCAAAACATACAACAATGCAATCGCCGTGGATATGGAAAAAAAAGAAGTCGAGACCGTACTCGAAAAGGCAAAAAAACAAGGAAAATCAACCGGACTCGTAGCTACGTCACAAGTCAACCACGCAACCCCTGCATCGTTCGGCGCTCATAATGAATCACGAAACAATTACAATGAAATCGCTGATGACTTTCTCGATGATCAAATCGACGGTGAACCGAAAATCGATGTTATTTTAGGTGGCGGAACAAACTACTTTGAACGTAAAGACCGCAACCTTGCTGAAGAATTCCAAAAGGCAGGCTTTAGCTATGTACAAACAAAAGAAGAGCTCCTTCATGACGACAATGAGCAAGTTCTCGGGTTATTCGCACCGGTTGGACTAGATAAAGCGATGGACCGAACAGAGAAACAACCTTCATTAGCCGAAATGACAGAAGCAGCACTTGATCGTTTAAACAATAACAAAGATGGCTTCTTTCTAATGGTAGAAGGTAGTCAAATTGACTGGGCTGGTCATGACCAAGACATTGTCGCAGCGATGAGTGAAATGGAAGATTTTGAAGAAGCTTTTTCACTTGCGATTGACTTTGCCAAAAATGATCCACATACATTAGTCATCGCTACAGCTGACCACTCCACAGGCGGGTTAGCAATGGGAATCAACGGCGAATACAAATGGGACCCTTCTCCATTACATGCCGCAAAACGGACGCCCGATTTCATGGCTGAGCAAATAGCTAATGGAGAAGACCCTAAAGAAGTACTTGCTAAATATATTGATCTTGATTTAACAAATGATGAAATTCAATCTATCCGTGAGGTGGCATCTGGAGAGACAGAAGAAATTGACGATGCCATCGAGCAGATTTTTGATAAAAGGTCTGGAACAGGATGGACGACGAGTGGACATGATGGAGTTGATGTGAATGTATATGCTTATGGTCCGCAATCCGATCGTTTCGTCGGCCTACTCGATAACCACGAGCTCGGACAACAAGTGATTGATCTTTTAAACAATGAAAGAAAGAATAAGTAGTCAAGTGTCTGATTTTACCCCCTAAAAAATAGATCAAAAATGAATCCCGTAGCAACGTGCTTGCGGGATTCATTTTTCATATCAGAAGGAAACGTTCAAACGAGAATCACCCATAAAACCAAGGTAACAATGATGGCTACTACACCTTGAACAAGCCTGTCGAAAGAGCAATGGCCATCGAAACAACCGCTACCTTTGCACGTTTTGCTAAAGCCTTTTTCAACGAAGACAAAATAACAAATCCTGAATCACAAAATACAGGAATGCCAATCGCTCCAATCAAACTCATTGCCATTTGTGGCCGTTTCTCACCTACCACCCGAAGGACGACTTCAGTCATTCGTAAAGCGGCTCCTGATTTTTCTAAAATAACGCCAATAATCGTTCCAAAAACAATGACGAGACCTATATTCCCCATCAGTCCAGCAAATCCACCATTTACAGCCTCAACAACATCCATGAGTGGCAAGCCTGCACCGATTCCGACACCAAACGAAGCGACAATCAACGAAATAGATGTAATTTTAATTTTGCCGTAGCAAAAACGATAAATAATACATCTATGACAATGAGAACAATAAGACCGAATCCTTCCCTAACTTCACCCCTTTTTTCGAATAGAATTCCAAAAGTGAATCACTTGTTTCGTCTGTGAAAAGAGTAGCTGTTCTGCATCTTCCATCGCTTTTTCCAAAGATAGTGGCTCGTTGATGATGGAAAAACATCCCGAAAACTTTTTTCGTAATCCTTCTAAATCACCAGCCAGACTACCGGATAAAAGAACGACAGGAACGCCATAATGCGAAGCCAATTCAGCAACATAATGAGGCGCTTTTCCATAAAGCGTTTGTTCATCACTTTTTCCTTCACCTGTTAACACGAGATTAGCACCCTGGATGGCATCTTCTAACTGAGTGGCTTGAGCGATGAGTTGAGCCCCCGAAACGAGCCGTGCACCAAGGGCTAATAAACTGAACCCTAATCCACCTGCAGCACCTGCCCCGCGTACATTCATAAACGAACGATCAATCTCTTTTTCAATGCATTGCCCAAATGATTGTAACGCTTGATCATATACCACGACTTGATAGGGTGTCGCTCCTTTTTGCGGTCCAAATACAGCACTTGCACCTTCTGGACCACAAAGAGGATAATCGACGTCACGAGCTACCTTAATGTCGATATGCGATAGTCGCTCATCTAATCCTTCAAGTGTAACGCGACGGACGGTTAACAGATCTGATCCAAAGGGACCGACTACATTCCCACATGCATCCCACGCTTGTAGTCCAAGCGCTTGTAACATGCCAAGCCCACCATCATTGGTCGCACTTCCACCTAATCCGATGATCATTGCCGTACAGCCACGATCAAGGGCATCTTTCATCACTTCACCGATGCCATATGTCGTCGTCAAATCCGGATTACGCATGTCATTTGGAACGAGTGTCAAACCCGCGATATTAGCACATTCAATAATCGCTGTCTTGTTACGAGTCATTCCATAGGAGGTCGTGATTTTTTCACCTAAAGGGCCGGTACACGTAACTGGAATCCGCTCACCTTTTGTTGCTAACAACAACGTATCTAGCGTTCCCTCTCCCCCATCTGCCATCGGTTTCATCGAGACATGGCAATCATCCTGGACGGCTAAAACGCCTCGTTTCATCACCTCCGCCGCATGAGTTGCTGTCATACTTCCTTTAAAAGAATCGGGAGCAACAACAATTTTCATATAAAGACTCCTTTTTTCCTTTGTTATTTCTACTTAAAACGAAATCGACACCGCTTACAATGATTCGTATACATGAAATATTCGCAAAATATCCTCAAGTATTTGTGCATATATACAATTTCAATTTAAAGCAATCGATGTAACTAGGTATGATTCATTCACCAAATCTTATATCAATCAATGATCAATACGAAGCGCCAAACAATCCTCCTATCCTTTCCAGTGAGAATTATTTGGCGCTGTTCATTTCCTCTCATTACATGTAATCGATATCACAATTCATGTTCGTCCTTTTTGAGTGTCGCTCCCGACTACTCATCGCTTGAAAAATTATTTTTCATGTTCATATAACTTATTCACGTACTGACGCATATGATTCGTAATCCCTGATACGCAAATGTTGGCTGGATCTTGAGAGATATCTAGTTCGACCGTTGAGCCGTCTTTCGGTAAGGTTTCTTGAAAAATTTCCTCATATTGAGGAATCGTTACTTCTCGTCTTGATGAAAATAATTCCTCATGCTGTTCGACGTATAAATAGTTTCGATAATTCGGTTGTAAAATTCCCGTAAAGAACTCCCCTACAGCTCCTGATCCGTAGCTAAATAAGCCGATGCGTGAGCCTTCTTTTAAGTCATCTTTCAGTTCTAAAAGAGAAAGTAAACTCAAATACAATGAGCCTGTATAAATGTTTCCGACTCTTCGATTATACGTCGTACTAATTTTATAATTGTCAAGCAAACGCTTTTGCACATCTGACGTTTCTTCATCTAAGATCGTTTTCAATGCTTTATACCCCATTTTCGTATAAGGTAAGTGAAAACAAATCGCCTCGAAGTCTTTTAATCCTAAAGATGTTTTCTCTTGATATGCTTTCCATACATTTGAAAAGAAAGCAATATATTGCTCATTTGAATATTTTCCGTCTACATACGCTGTCGTCGAATAGGTTGGACGCCAAAAGTCCATAATATCTGACGTTAAATAAGCATTTTCATCTTCAAGAACCATCACTTTCGGATTAGCGCTCATAATAAGAGCAACCGCTCCTGCCCCCTGGGTAACCTCTCCAGGAGTATTCAAACCATACCTAGCTATATCGGATGCTAAAATTAATACTTTACTTTCCGGATGTAAAGCGATATGTCCTTTGGCCAATTGAATGGCAGCCGTTGCTCCATAACAAGCTTGTTTCATTTCAATCGCTCGCGCTTCAGGATTTAGGTCTAACAGGCGATGGACATAGACGGCTCCCGATTTTGAGTGATCGATTCCTGTTTCCGTTCCAAAAATGACAAAATCAATCGCTTCTCGATCTGCTTCATCAACAATTTGCAAGGCCGCGTTTGCTGCCAATGTAACCGAGTCTTGCGTAATCGGGTCAACAGCCATCTCATCTTGGCCAATTCCGATTGTAAATTTTTCTGGTTCTTCATTTCTCGCAACAGCTAATTTATTCATATCAATATATAAATGTGGTGTATAAAAACTGATTTTATCAATTCCGATTTTCAACGTTATTCTCCTTTACTTACGATGTACAATACCATTTGGTGTTCTGTCGGTTGTGCAATCGGCTCCATCCATGGTAATTGCCAATGAGTGAAAATTGATTCAATGATTTATTTTTCCAACAAAAGATGTCGCATTCCAACCCATTCGCGCCTACATACTAGACCGCATCACAACACATTCGTTCATCCTACCTTATCCAAGTCCTACGTTCATAATTTAATAACATGAAGTATACTCCTTTATTTTCTCATATTCAACATATAAATGAAAGCATCTCAAATTGGATTGTTTCTATGTAAACCATTTAGCCTTGAATCATGTGCTATCATTAAAAGGAATGAGAAACTGTAAGCTATACATCCTTTTTCGTAGGAGCGTGAAAAAATGAACATTCGGACAATCGAACGTAACGACGCTGAAAAATTAATGAAGGTCATGCAACAAGTTGAAAGTGAATCGAAGTTTATGTTGTTAGAAAACGGAGAAAGAAACACAAATATCCCAAAAGCAAAACAATGGATTGATGATGTCCTCAAGCAGACGAACTCAACCATTTTTATTGCTGAAGAAAATAATCATTTTATTGGCTATGTCATGGCATTCGGTGGAAAGGCAAGAAGAAATCGACACGCTGCCTATATCGTTATGGGCATTATACATTCGCATAGAAGTAAAGGAATCGGTACACAGTTGTTGCAAAAACTCGAACAATGGGCCATAGAACAGGACATCCATCGCCTCGAACTTACCGTTATGAAACCAAACAAAGTGGCACTTGGATTATATAAAAAAGTCGGTTTTGAAATCGAAGGAACGAAAAAACATTCTCTTTTAGTGGAAGGTCAATTCATTGACGAATATACGATGTCTAAACTGTTATAGATGTCCCATCAACCAATCAAAACGACACATTTTCAATAGTAAACGAAAAAATCTACCATTCAAACAAACTTCCGGTCATGGTAGATTTTTGTAGGAATGTACGGATTATGATCTATTTAACATTTTTTTACAAGAGTGAAACGTTCTATACTTTATATGTCGGAACAGATTTTCAGTTTTTTTATAAAGATTGATTCAATAAAGTGTGATTTTCACCTCGTTACCCAGATCATTTACGATAATCATATGCCCAATTATTTTTCTAAATCACGAATGAACTCAACGACATCATCAACAACAATTTCAAGCATTTTTTCGCCTTTTTCCACAGTTGCCTTCGTTGGATCGCCAATGGCCCCTGTATTGGTCAATTCGGATATGTCGAACATGACTAATGAATATTTACTCAACCGAATCATATCATGAGGCATTTGACAAACCACCTCATCGAGGTCAACGAGATTCGGACGAATCGCCATCATAATGGATGTTTCACCTTCTCCACCATGGCCTAATCCATCCCACACTTCAAAATCTTCCTTCATTTTTTCGCCAGTGATTTCCCACCATGCCGGTACGTAGATGATTGATGCTTCTTTATATTTATTTTCGACATTACGAGCAGCTACTTCTAGTGCAGGGATATTGCCATCATGACCATTTAAAATAAGGATGTGCATGTTCAATTAAACTCGTAAATATATCTTCCGCAACGGAAATAGTTGATTCAAAGCTTAAAGATATCGTCATCGGAAAATGATCATAATGGATCGACGTACCAAAGGGAATTCCCGGAACTACAACTGTTCGCTCTAACCGTTGTGCAGCTCTTTTGGCAATTTCAGTCGCAACAAAGTAATCCGGTCCGAGCGGATTGTGCCATCCAATGGACGGAAAATGCAATGCTCTAGAAACACCAGAATGAATGGGACACTCTTTTAATATCCTTTATTTTTAAAAACAAGCATCAGTGAACCAAAAACGATTAAAAACGCTCCTATTAAAAGTAAAGAGTAGACAGGAGTTGCGGTGTTTGGTAATCGTTCACCACCTTCTGCAGTAACTTCCGAAGCCGGTTCATTGCTTTTTACGAATGCACCCATTTCATCCTTGCCTTTTTTCTGATCGAACTCGTCCGTTTCCTTCCGCCCTTCTGAACGACGTTGATCCTTTTTTTCTACGCTACCAGCTCGTTCGTTTTCGTTGTCCCGCTCCTTCACTTCATCTCGCCCTTCCTCCTGACCTGGGGGATCCGATTCATTCGATTCTTCTCGCCCATCCCTTTCTGATGCGTCTTTGCCTGACTTTTTATGAAGATCGAGTTGGGCGATTACAGGTTCATGATCGCTCGAACGACCATGCATTTCAGTAAAATCGGCGTTGAGATGAACGATATCCACCTCCGTTGAATTTGCCAAATGGTTGGACACGAGCAAGTGATCGAGCACTTGTGAATGACCTTGATACACATACGTGTATCTTTCATCTTCGGGAACGTGGTCAATCATATTTGTTAACTCATTACCTGCAAGCTTCTTTAGTGGTGGCGAAAATTCAAAGTCGTTCATATCTCCTAACACAACTATATTTTCATCAGGGTAATCGACTTCAACATCACGAACAAAATCGTTGACGAATTGAGCGATCTCCATTCGTTGGGGTTCGCTACGTAAGACGGGTGGTTGGTTTTGCCCAAAAATAGGATTATCGCCCCGTTTTGAATTCCAGTGGTTCGCCACGATAACGACACGTTCACCTTTGAATGCAAACTGAGCGGCGAGCGGTTTACGTGTCTCCTGTAAAGCACGATGGGTCGGATTGATTCTTCCGGGATTTAATGTGAGCTGACCGTTTATATAATCGACAGCCCGAGTTGCGGTTCCGTGTTCGCCATCGGTAAGTGTTACGCGTTCAGGACGATATAGAAACCCGACACGAATATTTCCGTGAGGTGCTCCGCCATCTTGATTATACTGTGGATTAATATTGACATATTCATATGTCGGACCACCTGCTTCTTCAATTGATCGGATGAGTCGTTCATAACTTTTCGAAGCATCCGCATCCATAGGCCCTTCATCTTGGCCATTGTTATCTTGTACTTCGACAACTCCTACGATATCTGGACTTTTCAGATGATGTACGAAATCGTGTGCGATATTTTTAGCTTTTTCTGGAGGTGTTTCTTTACTACTCGCATTCGCAGAAAAGTTTTCTACGTTGTACGTTGCAACAGTCAACTGATCAGCATCTTTTTCGATGGTCGTCGTCTGTGGTTCACTATTTCCTTCTTTAAAAACTTCCTCCACTCCGTCTAGTTCGGCATATACTTTATAATTCGAGAAGCCGTAATTGACAACACCGGTAATCGCTTCCGTTATTTGATCCCCTGTTTTCACAGCGAAATCTCTTGCACTAGAATTAGGGTAGAGTTTAAATTGGATGAATTGTGCATTCGGACCTTCTTCTTTTAAACGGATACCCCCATGAATGGTATCTGTAGCAAATTCCTCTGTGACAACGATGAGTTCACCGTGTTCTTGTGGGGCAACCGCTTTTGAAGGAGCCACTTCGACACGCATTCCCTCCATACTTTCCCAAAAGTCAATCGCATTGTTTTCTGGATCAAACGTATCAAAACTGTCTTCTCCAATGACAGCTGCCGGAATATCGCTCGACGTAAGTTCGATCGCTTTCGGAAGTTCAACATCGTGTTCGACGATCGTGATATTTCCTCCTTGGTCATCACGCGCATTTATTTGTGTAACGGGAAGATCTGTCTGTTCTCTGCCGTCAAAACCATCAATATAGTATTCATCGACTTTTCCTGTCACGCGAACTCGGTCACCGATGTTCACATGTTCAGACTTCCCTGTATAAACGACGATTCCTTCTGAAGTTTTTGGATTTCCATCATATTGATCTTCCGGCAACTGCATATGAAAATAATGTGCTCCTTGAAGGTCATATGTAAAGGTAACAATGCCCTCTACATCGTTCACAACGTTTCCTTTTAACGGTGATTCATGACCTTCTCCTTGAATATCGTGAATGGCAATTCCGTCGGCATCATACACGTTATACGTAAATATTTTGACAGAACTCGGTGGGAAGCCATCTTTTTTAGAGATGGCTTGAATCGTTGTATTTTCCGTAACGACAATCGGTTCACTGTATGGTTGCCCATTTTCGACTGTTGGCTTCGTTCCATCCGTCGTATAGTAAATGGTTGCCCCATCCGTAGGGGTCGTTAATTCAACTGCTGTCCCTGCTGGAATCATCCCTGCTCTTGGAATGGCAACAACGGGATGAACCAGCGAATCATCGAGGACAATGTCTTGCGTTTTGCGTGGAATGAGTTGATATTCATCATCAAATGGATACACAATCCCAGTAATCGATCGATAAGTCGCACCTTCTGCCAAACCTAATGTATCTGTTTCATCGCGCACGATAAACTCTGTTCCATCCGTGGCCGTAAAGTTCGCCCAGCCACTACCTTGTTGGACAGATGTTAAGGTGACATCGTTAACGACAGCGAGTTTCGATTCATTTTTCTTCTCGCTAATTTCTTTTCCTGTTAGTTCAAGAGGGTTCGGTACACCAACTTGGTCTCTTTTTTCTTCAAGAGTGGCATCATCTAACTGTAAAAGTCCGCGATATTGTTGCAACGTACCGCTTACAGTGATCTCATCGCCGACTTGAACATCCAATGATGTCGGTCGAACAGCAATAGCAGCTGTCTCGTCTTGAATATGAATTGTGTTTTTCAACGTAGCTGTCACAACACCTCGTACTTTGGCAATACCTTCCCCTTGGGTGCGAGCTTGTTCAATCGTTAAAAGTTCGGATGACTCTTCATCGTGTGGCTCATCTGATAAAAACTGCATATCGGTCGGTGATTTTACACCGATCCCACCATGATACTTTTCCAAACTACCAGTCACTTTTACCGCTTCGTCAAGGATATATGGATTCGCTTTTAGCCCAAACTCCGATCGAAAGTCTTTTGTCACTTGAACGAGAACCATTTTATTTGGATTTGTCTCGCCCGGCTGATCAGCCATCGCGAAATTGTAATCATCGGGAAAACCTTCGCGAATCACATGTTGTCTACTCTTCGCATAACCGACGATATATCCCTCGACTGTCGCAATACTGCCATCGTTATTTTTTTGGATGGCTTCTTCTACAGAAATCGTTTGCTCCGTAGCTTGGACAACGTGTTCAACCATCGGGATCCATAAACTTACGATCAGCATAAAAATGAACAGAATACTAAAATATCGGTTAATTTTGAGTTTCACACACACATCTCCCTTCCACTTTTTATAATTTTCTTAAGATTTATCCGCCTTTTTCCGGTAAAATAACATCCCTCCACCACTGAGTAGCAAAATACTACCGATTAGGAAGTACGTAAACATGTTGGTTGCCGTACGTGGTAATTTCCCACCACCGGACGAATCACTAGATGCAGTGGCTGTTGAACCTTCATTATTTTCATACCCTTGAACTGTACGATTACCATGTTTATTCGAATCATCCCCGAGCTTTAAGCCTTTTTGATTCCCGTTTTCTTCGTCATCATCAGTTGATTTTGAGCCTTTTTTAGAATCGTCTGAGTCGGCACCATCAGAGCCTTTTTTAGAATCATCGTCAGAGTCACCGTCCGGTTTCACACCTCCTTTTTGATCGTCGGAGTCTTCACCAGGTTTTTCTTCATTTTCATTTTCTTGATCGACATCATCATCGGATCCATCTGAACCATTCTTACCACCGTGATCATCATCGTTACGGGGATCTTCTTCTCGCGCAAGATCAATGATCCGCCCTTCTCTTTCGGGATCTACCTTTCCGCCTAAATCTTCAACCATATAATCCCGAAGTTGTTGCCAATCGATTTCACCGATATCTTTGATTCGCCCTTCTTCATACGCTTTGGCAAATGTTTCGAACCCATCTCCACCTTGGCCTGTAAATCCGTTCGTCGTAATTTGATATTGTTGATCGCTTTCAATTGGAACATATTGCTCGCCTTGTTTCACTTCCATCGTTTGCACGCGATTTCCGGCTTCTTTTGAACTGTCATACGTCATTCTCATCCCTGAAACGTGTAGAAATCCACCATGTTCACTTGGTGCTAAATGAACACTATGTTCTAAAATTTCTTTAATTTCTGCCCCTGTTAAAGTAGCAATGACCGGATCATTACCAAACGGAAGTACACTGATAATTTCGCCGATCGTCATTTCACCTTTTGCGATGGGTGCTCGAATGCCTCCACCATTTTGAAAAGCAATGACTGTTTCTGGAAATTTTTCTTGAGCTTTAGTGAGCATCGCATCGGTGACTAAGTTTCCGAGTTCCGTTTCATTCGCACGGACACTATCATCTCCGGGTTGACTTTGACGTGGATTTGTTAATTCTTTCAATGCTGTCGCACCGCTTTTTTCATTCATGACATGATTGACCTTATCTTTATACGGTTGTAGCACTTCAACCGCTTCCTCGTCTTCTGCATATGCATCGACTTCCAACAATCCACCCGCATACCGAACGACGACACCCTCATCATCAAATGCAACATCCAATGTTCCGAGATATTCCGCATACTGACCTGCTTGAACAATGACTGTCGGGTCTTTTTCTTGACCATTTGCATCTTGCTTCACAACAACAGGTTGTTCCAATTTCGTATGCGAATGTCCGCCTACAATCACATCAATTCCCTCGATTTGCGCGAGTAATAAATCATTGCCAACCGCCGGATTACTGTCATATCCCATATGAGTAACAGCAATGATTTTATCAATATCTTGTTGTTCAAAAAGTTGAACCGCCTCTTCAGCTGCTTCTTGATAATTGTTAAATGCGACATGAACAGGACTGGAAATATCAATCGTATCTTCGGTCGTCAGACCAAATATACCGATTTTTTCACCGTCCACTTCTTTAACGATATGCTGATAGCTCGTTCCGTCCTCGGGATTTTCAACAACTTGCTCCGGACTGACGAGCGCACTCATATAGGGATCATTGGAAAAATCAATATTTGTGCTAAGTAATGGGAAGTGAGCCCCTTCAACAAATTTTGCTAATGACTGTTGTCCCCCTTCCCGATCGCCTAAGTCAAACTCATGGTTACCAAAAACCATCGCATCAACGTCCATTAAATTCATCAAGGCGAGATCAGCTTGTCCCTTGAACTCATTAAAATAAAGCGTTCCAGAAAAAACATCCCCTGCATGTAGCAAAAGTGCTTCAGGTTTTTCTTTTCGGACCTCTTTGACCGCTGTAACCATCTTCGGCATCGGATCTAAATGCGCATGTGTGTCATTCATATGCATAATCGACAGCGTGAAGTGATCCCCCTCTGTTGGAGTTCTATCTTCGGCTGAAAATACCACAGGATTGAACATCAATGCTACAGTTATGATAGCCATTACTAATGAAGATTGAAACATCCTCTTCTTCACCATCAACATCCTCCTTTACAATTTGGTCCCATTATACGCAGTAAACGAAATCTTCAATAATCTCTTTGTAAAAAATAATATACTGTTCGTTCATCGATTACTGTCCAATGTATGAATAACACGTTCATATTATTTAAAAATGTACCAATCCAATATGAAGTTTTTATTAATGAAAGGTAAAATCATTGTAAAATTCACAATAAAAAGAAGTGTCATCCTTTACGTCGTTCTATGACACTTCTTCCTTTTCCTCATTTACTGCCACCGCTCTAGCAAGTCATGAGCACACTTCTTAAGCGGATCGTGAGCGTTCTTTAGAAATAAGCCCACTTTCTTTACCATCCTTTTTAAAAACTTACTGTAATCATCACCGATCATTTCATCTTTTTACTGCAGGTTACCCCTACTACATTCCTACCTTTGTTTACATAAATCATTAACGATGATTTCATCCAGATAAAACGTATTTCCATTTTCATAGTCAAAATTAATAAAGCTTAAAAGTGCTTTTCCGATTAGGCGTTCATTTGTAGAAAGGTGATCGGTCATATCCCATTCGTTTGGTTCTTCAATCTCATCTTTCCATAAGCGTACCGAGAGTTCTTCATCATGCATACGCAGCCTCATCCAATACCAATCCGCAGTCAAGTTTAAAGGGATACTGTCAAGATTCGTTGACGTGCTTTCATTCCGACGACGCAATATGAATTGGCCTGTACCGAGATGTAATTCGACGCCATATCCATTTACAGGCATAGAACTTCCAGTACTATACGTATCTGCCTGAATCCAAAATCGAATCCGTTGATTTTTTCCTAACTTACAAGCTCGAAAACGGATGATCAGCTCACTTTCCTCTACCTCTTCCATGACAGGCGTGATCCTCCCATAAGCACTGCCATTTCCTTGTTGGCGTTTATCGAGTACAATTTTTCCTGTCTGTTCCTCGATTGTGTATGTCGCACCAGCTGGATTTCTAGGCCATGAATCAAGACTTACAAACGCTGTTGAATCCCACATATCACCATCCTCTCTATTGAAGTCATAGTAGAATACATGTTTCCACACTTTATACAAATCATCAGCCTGCGTTTCGAGAATCGTATATGCTGTATCGGAAACGAGTTCTTTTTGTCTTTGATAATCAAGTAACAGTTTAAAGTTCTTCACATGCTTAACCATTTTATCCGTTAATTGTTTGTCCTCATAAACAGCCAAAGAGATTAAATGGTTTCGTAAAGTTCTGACAGAAGAATCACTTTTAAACGCTCCTTCACGTTCGAAGCGTTCTAACAAAATTTGCAAATTAACAACACTTGGTGAACCCAATGGAGGCTCCTCTAATTCTGGATTCGCACAATCATACAAAGCTAAGCCATCAACCTCATTGTATCGAGCTCGCCTATCGAGCAAAAATGGAATGACCGTCATCATCGGCTGATTCATCATAACAAACATACCATACGTACTGACGTTTTCCGTTTTTAATGAAAATAACTCGATGTGTCGCCTAATCGCTTTCGCTTGTGACGTATTCAACAAATAACCACAAGGAGCTGGGTCTAAGACGGCCCAATCTGGTGGAGTCCGGTTGTCTGATCCATCTAAATAAAATGGAGCTTGTTTCGCACCCGCAGCTGCTCGGTATTGTGGTGCTTCAGTAACTACCTTTATAACATCCCTTCTTCTTTCACGATAAAAGCGTAAGATAGAATATGCTGTAACGAGCTGCATTTCGACGCGATCTTTTGCCGGCTGTTTGCCAGCTGATTCTGTTATTAATCCCATACTATGCCGTAAACCGAGCATATTGGATAACACTCGCTCGTTCCCATTCGTACTAGAAGTAGGAAATCCATAGACACCTGTCGTATAACCAGCCTTTTCGACATCTGGCATGAGATAATCCTCAATCATCTCTTTACTCAAATGACGCAACGGCTCGTATATATTAAGGTTACGTGGCCACGCCATCTCCATATGTGGGTTAGAACCACTCGGTCGCTCGTGCGCATCTACTGTAATATGTGGTTGAAACTCATTCATCACTTTGGCCATCGCTTGCATTTCTGGAGATTTTAGATTGAGATGATCACGATTATTATCCATTTCCCAAGCATTACCACGTTTATTCGCTTCTCGACCGTCTGGGTTCGGTGTCGGCATAAATAAAATCGTTACATCTTTCAACTGATTCAACAACTGTTCATCGTTTGTAAAAGCTAAATCTCGCATAAGTTGTAGAGCCATTTCTCGACCAGCTGGCTCATTCCCATGCGGTGTTCCAGCAATTAAAATACTTCTTCCCGTAGCAATTTTGTCATCAGAAGGAGGTGCTGGATAGCCTACACGTACTAAATAAATCGGTCTTTGTTCGACTGATTGACCTACTACTGAATACGTTGTTCGTTCTGACCGTTGAGCAAGCTCTACTAAAAAATGTTCTTCTTCCACAATCGTTGTCCAATCTTTTCCATCGCGATTCTCAAACCCCGTTGTCGGTAAATCACGTTCTGAAAGCGTATGACCATTTTGTGCTGAAGATAGCTTTTTTTGTAACTCATGTTTTTTCATGAACAATCCCTCCTCAACAAATGAATTTGTTTATATATGCTACGGTAGATCTTATTATTTATTAACCTTTAAATGGATGATATCATTTTTCTGAATAATTTAATAATAACGTTTTATTATAAGATTATAACAAGCTCTTATGAATCATCACCCTTCTAAAACATGTTTTCGCATAAATCAACTCGTTATAAAGCGATGGAAATGTAAAGGTTACGAGCATAAGTAGTTCAATGCTTGTCTTAGGTAAAGTATATCCTTTGTGTAGGTAGAAGTGCAGTTTTCAGAGGAGTATATACTGCATTAATAATAGCATTAAACAAAGCGAACATTCTCTTGATGAGTTGTTGTATTTTCTTGCATAGCAAATATTCGTAATCATCATTCGGATTCTTCATCAAAAATAAGAATCCGAATGATGAAAAGCATATTACGTATTCATTTTCACGAATCACGCTACATCATCCAACTAAATGAAAGAAAAGTTTCATATGTTATTGCTATAAAAGTCACTCGGAATCGAACCGACTTTTCTTCTGTGGTAAAGTAGGGGTTCTTTTTCTGCTTTATCTATATGTTCGACTTTTCCGATTAAAAGCTGGTGATCTCCGGCCTCCACGCGTTGAAATACGTTACATTGCAAAACCGCAAAGACATCTTTAATAATCGGTAGTTGTAATTCAGATGTTGTCCATTCGCATTGGTTGAAACGATCAGCACCTTTACATGCGAATAAATGACAAAGATCTTCTTGTTCACTGGCTAAAATGTGTACCGCAAACTGATTCGTTGTGTTAAATACATCAAAAGAAGAAGCGCTTTTGTCAATACACCAGGAAATAAGCAGCGGGGCTAACGAAACAGAAGCAAACGAGTTGACTGTTAAACCAACAGGTGTTCCGTTTCTATCTTTTGTCGTTACAACTGTGACTCCCGTTGGATAATTGCCCATCACTTTTTTAAATTTTTCCGTTTGATCTATATTTTTTATCATCATTCATCACTCCACGTTTTGGTTTATTTATATTTGATAAGGTAAATCACCTTATATTTATAGCCGTTTCACGCATTCTTTTAAAATGAACGTGCTTTCTATTCATTAATGAGATCAACACCTTTTTCATACCTTTGCCGGTTCTTTTACATCCTCGATCTGTGCTTTTTCTGCAAGAAAAGATAAAATTTCATCATCAGCGGGAGGATTATGTAATCCGGCTCGAACGTTGACATAATACTTTTGCAATGGGTTTTTCTCTGATAAGCTACGAGCACCGACAATTCTCATCGCTAAATCAACAATCGTTATAGCATGGTTTGTCACCGTATACTTTGTTGCTGCTAAATGCGAGTTTAACGATTGTTTATGTTCCCATTCATCATATGTTTTAGCTACGCTATATAATAAATGACGTGCCTGTGCTAACTGTAATTCCATTTGGCCAATTTTCATTTGAATATGAGGTGCCGTACGAATTGGGCGGTTTAAACTATTCGGTTTATAATTTGAAGCGAATGTAAGTGCGTAATCCCTCGCCGCTTGGGCAATTCCTAAATAACAAGCTGGAATATGTAAAAAACCGCCCGTTGAATTTTCTAGCGCTGCTATTGGTTTTTTATCGACTAAATAGGAGTCGGGAACAGTGACGCGATCCAACACAATATCGTGACTCGCGGTTCCTCGTAATGCGACACTATCCCATACTTCATCGATTCGGACTCCTTCCGTTCGACTAGGAATTAAAAACAAAGATTCTTCGTTTTCTTCCTCTACTTGAACACTCACGATAAAATAATCCAGCACCAGTGCCATCGATGCGAATGATTTTCGCCCGGAAATTTCCCAGCCATCTTTTACCCGATGAGCTTTCGTGCTGAGCCTTCCTCCACGGGTTGGACTTCCTTTTCCACGTTCTGATAATACGTAATTAATGAGTGCTCCTTCTTTCACACGTTCACATAGATTGTGATAGATTTCTTTCGGCCATTTATTATCCCTTTGTAAATCTAGTAAAGTACTTACATGCCAACCTATTCCCAAAGCCGTTGAACCATCACCCCTAGCAATATTCTCTTGAAATAAAACGAGCTCATACGTAGATAAGTCTTCCAAGGGTAATTTTGTGTAGCCTATCTTTTTTAAGTCATTTACATTATCAAAAGAAAAACTTCCTAATTGCTCTGAGGACCGTTCCCGTTCTTGAAAAATTGGAATGTACCGTTGAATTTTCTCTAATATTTCTTTTTGCCGTTCAGTTTGAATAAAAAATGATTCCATCCATTAGACCTCCTCTAGCTTCTCTTGTTGTTGGATTGTGACACTTTTCCCGTAATGACACTCTTTTAACGTCGTTTGTCCTTTCCCAAAAAGGTGTTCTCGTAACGTACTACTTTCATATTCTTTTCGATAGATGCCTCTATTTTGTAATTCTGGTACGACATATTGAATAAATTCGGAAAGTGTGTCTGGTGTAACCGTTTGACCAATATTAAAACCATCGGCTCCTCCTTCTAAGGCAAGTTTGGTTAGATGATCTGCAATTTGTTCTGGAGTACCAACAACTGTTGTTGAGCCTGCTCCCAATCCGTGGTGTAACACCGCATCTTTAATCGTCCATTTATATTTCGGATTGGTTGACGTATAACTTTGGAACGTGCTTTGAATGGCTCCTGCTTTCATGTCTTCAACGTAGTCATCAGGATCATACACAGATAAATCAACACCTGTATGGCCAGATAATAAAGCGAGTGCACCATCATAATCGACAAGACTCTTTAAATATTCGTATTTTTCTAATGCCTCTGCTTCCGTTGATCCGACAATGGGAACAAGTCCTGGAAAAATTTTAATATCTTCGTGATTTCGTCCGTATGTTTCAACTCGTTGGCGAATATCATCTGAAAAACGACGTAATTCTTCAACGGCATTTTTTGAGTTTTGTGTATCTGTAAAAATGGCTTCCGCATGTTTCGCTGCAAATTCTCTTCCTCTTGGAGAAGCACCTGCTTGAAACAATACCGGCGTCCTTTGTGGAGATGGATCAACTAAATGAATCCCAGGTACATTAAAATAATCGCCTTTATGTCGAATCGGATGCACTTTCGTTGCATCTGCAAATTTTTCTCTTTCGACATCTTGAATGACAGCATCATCTTCCCAACTTTGTTCCCATAATTTATAAACAACATCCATAAATTCGTCCGCGCGCTCATACCTTTCATCATGTTCAATCCTCGTTTTCAATCCTAAATTGACCGCTTCACTTTCAAGATAAGAAGTGACAATATTCCAAGCAATACGTCCTTTTGTAATATGATCCAATGTTGAAAACTGCCTGGCCAATTTGTACGGTTCGGAATACGTTGTTGAAGCGGTCACTGCAAAACCAAGTGACTCCGTCGCCTGTGCCATCGCAGATATAATCAGGAGTGGGTCATGTGCCGGCACTTGGACGGCTTGTTCGACTGCTGTTTGATAACTTCCTTGATATACATCATAAATTCCAAGAACATCGGCTAAAAATAACGTATCGAACTTTCCCTTTTCCAATAACTTTGCTAATTGAACCCAATAATCTAAATCACCATGGCTGTATCCCTCATGCTTTGGATGTTTCCATAGTCCAATCGCGTGTGGAGATACCGAATTTTGTGCAAAAGCATTTAAATGAATTTGTTTTTTCTGCATCATCATCCCTCATTTTCTTTTTAATTGCTAGTAACTATACAAATTTACTAGGTTTTATTCATAAAAAAAGTATCTATGTCATGCAAAAAACCTCTCCCATAAGGAAGAGGTTTCAACAAACAATAGATACTCTCCCTTATCTTTCAGACTTTGTCTGCTGGATGTAGCACCTTTTCATAAAATGACGGTTGCCGCGGGGTCATTGGACCAGTTTCCTCTCCCAACTCTTGATAAGGATTGTTTATTCGATTGAAAGCTTATTTAATAGACTACATAAACTTCTCTGAATTGTCAAGCTATTTTTGTAAGTCCAACAATATTTTCTGTATATTTGATTACTTTCTATAAATAAGGGACGCTATATTCGATAATCGTTTTAAAAATTAGGCCTTTTTCCTTCCATAGGGTTTGTTTGTTCGAGAGCGTATCCTACGTTAAGGATAACGCCTTCATTAAAAGCTGATCCGATTATTTGTAATCCTACGGGCATACCACCTGTTACTCCACATGGAACAGACATAGCAGGAAGTCCAGTTAAGTTAGCTGGTCCCATAAAACGAATCATATTATTTATTAAGTCCACTTTTTCTCCATTTAAATTAGCAAAATCATCACCAATTTTACTCGGTAGAACTGGTAACGTAGGAGAAATGATAACATCAACTTTATTGAAAACTTGTTGAAAATCTTGCTTTAACTGCCTTCTTACTTGTTGTGCTTGCAAATAATCTACAGCTGATGGGAGTTCTCCCATTTCAAAAAGAAATCGAATATCATCTCCAAAATCATCAGGGCGTGTTCGTAAATCACTATGATGAATAGTAGACGCTTCTGATAATGCCGTGATTAATTCAGCCCATTCAGCATATTGAAGTGTTGGTATTTTAACTTCTTCAATCTTTGCTCCTTGATCTACAAGACGCTGAATACCATCACGAACCAATCTGTCAATTTCAGTATCTACCCGATCAAAATAAAACTCTTCATTGACACCTATGATCAGACCTTCTACATTTCCTGTTATTTGTCGCATATAGTTCTCAACAGGTACCTGTACAGTAGTTGGATCATTTCTATCAAATCCAGAAATAACTTCTAATAGACCTGCTGCATCACTAACCGTTTTAGTCATAGGACCAACATGGTCAAGCGTCCATGCTAAAGGATAAACCCCATACTTGCTAACCCTCCCATGTGTAGGCTTTAATCCAACAATGCCACATGCTGAAGAGGGAATTCGAATTGACCCCGCAGTATCAGTCCCTAATGAAGCCATGCTTGAACCTGCAGCGACTGTGGCACCAGAACCACCACTTGAACCACCCGGTATTCTTTCAAGATTCCAAGGATTACGAACTGCCCCATAGTGGGGGTTGTTATTTGTTATTCCCCAAGCATATTCATGCATACTTAATTTTCCAGTAAATATAACACCGGCTTTTTTCATTTTTTTAACGACAGTTGCATCATAATTAGAGATAAAGTTCTCATGGATTTTTGAAGCCATCGTAGTAACTTTATCTTTCATATAAATATTATCTTTAATTGCTAAAGGTATTCCATGATACATGCCTCGATAGTTACCGTTCAAAATTTCTTTTTCCGCCACTTTAGCATTTTCTTCTGCCTCGGTTCTATATATTTCAATATAAGCGTTAATACTCTCTTCTGTATCCTCAGCATAGTCTAAAATAGTTGTTGTTAACTCTAGAGGAGAAATAGATTTATTTTCTATAAGAGGAGCCAATTCTTCAACTGGTTTTGTAATTAATTTTTCAACCAATGTGATCCCCTCCAGGTATATTACGTAAGCTTATATCAGAATCATCTATATTCACATGATCTAAATTACCTCTTAAACGTTGTATCTCTCCCCAGAGCTGATGTATTTTTTCTATATGTTCGTTTTTTACATCAATACCTTTAATTTTAAGTAATTTTTCAATCTCCAAATTAACACTCCTTTGATTATCATATTTTACATAGGGCATAGTATTCCGAATATTACATTAACAATATATACCTACTATAATTTTTATGCAAGTGCTCTATTTTAGACTTAAACTCGTTTGTTCATTTCATTTATCAAAATATATTAAAAACTCGTAACTCCCTCCGCATACTCATAAGCCTTCAACAACAGATCCGCAATATGGACAGCTTGCATGTTCTTGGATAAGCCTTCGCGTTCGATACCTCGTTTCATTTGGAGAAGACAGCCAGGGTTTGTGGTGACGATCGTTGTTGCTTTTGTTTTTTTCGTTTGTTCCATTTTGTAATCTAAAATTTGCATGGACATGTCGGACTGGATGATATTATAAATTCCTGCCGAACCACAACAACGGTCAGCATCGTTCATTTCTACATATTCGATCCCATCAATGGCTTGTAATAATTTCCGAGGTTCAATCCATGTATGTTGACCATTTTTTAAATGACAGGAATCTTGATAGGTGACGATTTGCTTATCTAAACGTAACGGGGATTTATGAAAATCGAGTTCGATGAGGATTCGAGTAATGTCTGTCACCTTGTTGGAAAAGGCTCGAGCGCGCTCTGCCCACGCCGGCTCATCTGTGAATAAATGTGCAACATCGACGAGGAATGCCCCGCAGCCCCCTGCATTGGTAATGATATCGTCTGCTTCGACCGTTTCAAATGCTTCGATATTTCGTTTAGCCATTTTTCGAGACTCTTCTCGTTCTCCACTATGCCCTTGCAATGCACCGCAGCAATTTTGTGTTTCGGGAATGACGATTTCACATCCTGCATATTGCAACAATTTTAACGTCGCATCATTTGTCGGCTTAAACACCGTATCCATGAGACAACCGGAAAAGAAAGCGACCTTTCTCCTCTGTTTCGTCTTGGATAATAAATGTCGAGGCCTTCGTTTCATCTCGGTTCGCTTCGGTGCTATTGGAAGAACTTTCTCCATCGCACGGACATGTTCTGGTAAAACATTCATCATGCCTATTTTCCGGGCGATTTGTTGAAGACCTGACCGTTGATAAAAATGGAGTAAACTCGTCACGTTTACCATCCGGTTTTGATGAGGAAAGATATTTTTGAATACGACGTTTCGTGCTGCTTTTTCCACGAATGATTTCTCATGACTTTGATGGAACGCATCACGGGCCTGTTCTAATAAACGACCGAAAGGAACACCTGACGGACAGACGGGTTCGCAAGCGCGACAGCCTAAACATAATTCAAGCGACTGCTTCACTTCTTCACTTGGCTTAATAACGCCGTCCACTAACCCTTTCATAAGTGCAATTCGGCCACGCGGAGAATGAACTTCATTTTGTCCGGTTTCTATATACGTCGGGCAACTTGGCAAACAAAATCCACAACGCGTGCAGTTCATCAATTCATCTACATCCATCGTCTCTATAAAAGCCTGTTGAATCCGCTGTTTTTCTCTCGTACGCATGATTTGTTTTACACCTCCGAATTCCTCTTCGGCATTGTAAATATTTTCCCGGGGTTCATCATGTTTTGTGGATCAATTGCTTTCTTAATCTGACGCATCACATCGATTCCCACTTCCCCAGCTTTCATGTGTAAATAAGGTAACTTCATCGCTCCAACGCCGTGCTCACCGGTAATCGTTCCACCGAGTTCTACCGCCTTCTGAAAAATTTCCGCAAATGCTCGTTCCACACGTTCAATTTCTTCCGTATCGCGTGCATCAGTCAGACATGTTGGATGTAAATTTCCATCGCCAGCATGACCAAATGTACAAATGGTTAACTCATACTTTGTAGCAATGTCATTAATGGCTTTGACCATGTTTGCGATCTCTGACCGGGGAACGGTCGCATCTTCTAAAACCGTCGTTGGTTTTAATCGTGATAATGCCGACAAGGCAGCTCGTCTAGCCGTCGTTAATGCTTCTGCTTCTGCAGCCGTTTGGGCGATTGAAACATCAAAGGCGCGATGTCGTTTACATAATTGAGTGATTTTTTCCATATCTGTAGAAACGACTTCTGCGGGTCCATCTTGTTCAATTAATAAAACAGCTTGCACATCAGTTGGTAAACCGATATTGGCAAAGTCCTCGACAACGTTAATCGTCGCTTGGTCTAAAAACTCAAGTGTTGCCGGAATAATGCGCGCGGCGATGATGGCAGAAACCGTTTCAGCAGCCGCTTCTAAATCATGATAAAGCGCAAGCATCGTTTGTTTCGTCTCAGGTTGAGGGATGAGTTTTAAAGTCGCTTCTGTAATGATCCCAAGTGTCCCTTCCGCACCAACATACAATCTCGTCAAATCATAGCCGGCTACATCTTTCGCTAACTTTCCGCCCGTCTGGATGATTTCACCATTGGGCAAAACCACTTCTAACCCGAGTACGTAATCGCGTGTCACTCCATACTTCAAGCCACGCAAACCTCCTGAGTTTTCACTAATATTGCCACCAATTTGCGAAACGTGCATCGAACCTGGATCCGGTGGATAAAATAGGCCGACTGCTTCTGCTGCATCGTGAATATCTTTCGTATAAACCCCAGGTTGGACCGTCATCGTCAAGTTTTCTTCATCGATCTCGATGATCCGATTCATCTTCGTAAACAAAAGGACGATCCCACCCTTAAGTGGCGTTGTTCCGGCACATAAATTCGTCCCCGATCCTCGTGGAACAATCGGCACACGGTAGTTTGCACATACGTTTACAATCGCTTTTACATCTTCTGTATGTCTTGGCGTGACAACTGCATCAGGCAATGCTTGAAATCGTGGCGTTGAATCATACGAATAAGCGAGTAAACTCGCTTCGTCATCCCGGACATTTTCTACACCGACGATGTTCACAAGCTTATCTTTTACACTTGCATAAAGCATTGTCTTCACCTCTTTATAACCTATAATAAAGTCCGTCGCTTAGAACGCAGAAAATAAATCCACTAAAACGTTTGTGAAAAAAAGAACAGTCTGAACTTCTTTACATTTCATCAATGTTTGCATCCACTAACAGCTCGTTAGATGAATGTGTTCGTTTAGCAAAAATACGTCTCACAAATTCCTCTTTGAAGTCAGTGTATTCTTTAATACCAGTTGTTTTCTCTTTCGCATAAGCTTGCTTGATCTTTAAGTAGGCTTGTCGTTCATGTTCATTTGCATTTAAATCATCCCTAAAAAATAGTAAGTTGTTCCAAAGCTCCTGTTTGTACGTAACGACATGAATGATATGCGTTTTGATTTTGAAAGTCTCATCTTTAAATTTTGCGAAAACAACCTCATCAGGACGATGCACTCGTAGTCGATAAAATCCTATCTTTTTTAAACTGCGACTAACGTCGGAGGTCATCACGGTAAGGTCTTCTACCCCGAGTAAAATATCGATTATTGGTTTTGCTGGCATCCCCACAATTGCTGTGCTGCCAATGTGCTCAATACGTTCCTCATCCATACCTACATGCGATTGAATTTGTTTTTTTACGCGATTAAATTCATTTTTCCATTCGTAATCAAAAGGGACAATTTTCACTTCATCTTTTTTTAATCCGAGGTTCATAGTGTTACTACTCCCTTTCATCTATTGTACTTTCCGATAAAGTATATTCGGCATACATTTTATATAGTCTAATGTCTTAAAATAATTGAAAAATGTAATTTTATTCCTATTTATCCTCTCAAATGCAATGAATGAATCTTCGGATACTTATCTTTCCATGGCTTTGCTTCTTCTAATTGAGATGCTAATTGAAGTAGTGTTGTTTCGTCGGCAAATTTTCCAGTAAATTGCATACCGATGGGCAATCCGCTTACGCTCCAGCCAAGGGGTAAAGATATCGATGGTTGCCCCGTAGCATTAAATAAATTTGTGAACGGAGCATAGGTGAAAATTTGTTCTGTCCACTCTCGCGCATTGATTTCCTGATTATTAGCATCTAATTGGCCAATCTTTGCAGGTAATGTGGCAATTGTTGGGGTAAGGAAAACATCATATTCCTCGAAAAAATGTCCTACCTTTCGGAAAACGGAATGATTCGTATCAATAGCTTCTAATAATTGTGAAGCCCTCATATCTTTTCCATATTTATAGCAAGACCATATCGCTGCTTCGATATTCTTTTCATTTGGCGTACGACCAGTCGATTTCGAGACTTCATTAATCATGTGATAAATATTTGCTGTCCAAATTCGAACCGTTGCTGTACTAAATGATTCGTCATCATACTGTGGAGAAGCTTCTACAACAGTATGACCTAGCTCTTCACATAACTTTACTGTTTCATGTAAAACTTTTATACATTCCTCATCTACTGGTGCGCCAGAGGCTGGTTTTCCATTCCACGCAATTTTCAATGGTTTTACACTCTTTTTAATGGCTTCTTTATACGGTTCAGTTGGTGGCTCTGCCCAGCCATAGCAACCAATGTCAGGTCCAGCAACACAGTCTAACAATGCCGCTGTATCACGGACAGTCCGCGTCACTGCAAACTCTGCTGCAATTCCATTTAACAGTTCACTGTTCAATGGCCCAAATGGGACTCGTCCTCGAGTAGGTTTTAACCCAATCAATCCCGTACAAGAAGCTGGAATACGAATAGACCCTCCCCCATCATTAGCATGAGCAATGGGAACCATACCAGAAGACACAGCAGCCGATGCTCCTCCACTCGAGCCCCCTGGACTATGATCTGTATTCCAAGGATTACGTGTAGGTCCATAAAGGAGCGATTCCGTTGCAGCATTGTAAGCAAACTCAGGGGTCGTTGTAATACCGACTGTTATAAAGCCAGCTTGTCTGAATCTTGACATTAACTCACTATCTACAGGAAAAGTTGTCCCCTCTGCAAAACGACTACCCATATTCACAGGTATCCCTTCAGCATGCAAGATTACATCCTTTATTAAAAATGGGACACCTTTAAATGGGCCATTAGGTAAGCCAGCTTTTATTTCTCTCATTGCATCTTCCTCTAATGTAGAAACGATCGCATTGATATCCGGATCTAATTCGTTTATCGCCTTTACAGAAATTTGCAAAAGTTCTTCTGGTAAAACATCTCCCTTATTCACCAGCTCTGCCAATCCTACCCCATCATATTTTGTAAATTCAGATATTTTCATAAAAAAACTCCTCCCTATGTGATTAAATAACCTCACTACAGCAAACAATGTATTAAACTTTTTAAAGGTTTAAAATTACAAAAGTAAAAATAAAACTCTTTTAAAACAAATTCGGAAGTACAATGAGTTAGCTCAATCGAAAGTACTATTTTATACCTTTACCCCATATTGCTCTCTCAACCTAAATTTTTGAACTTTTCCTGAAGCTGTTCGGGGAAGTTCATCGACAAAAACGATCTTTCTCGGTTTTTTATAACCTGCCAGCTTGTCTTTGATAAAGGTTAAAATATCTTGCTCTGTCAAATACTTACCTTCTTTTAAAACGATAACAGCACAAACTGTTTCGATATACTGAGGGTCAGGAATACCAACTACTGCTACATCTTGAATTTCAGGATGTCTGATTAACACATCTTCAATTTCAACAGGATAAATATTTTCACCACCACTCCGAATCATATCCTTCTTTCTCCCAGAAATCGTTAAATATCCATCCTGATCCACATATCCTAAATCCCCTGTATGACACCAACCATCTATAAATGTGGACGCTGTTTCTTCTGGCTTTCCCCAATACTCCAATGATACAGCTGGGCTTTTTACACAAATTTCGCCGATTTCATTGAAATCTAATGATTGCCCTTCTGGATTAACAATTTTCACTTCAGTAAATGGCATCGGCTTTCCCGCTGTAAAGCCTTTTGTCTCTATATCTAGCGGATCTAGCGCTGTTGCTATCGGTGTGCCTTCCGTCAATCCATAAACTTGTATATGATTTTCTACTCGACTCACTAAATAGCCAACATTCATGTGAATACCTCCATCCTATTAACCTTCCATAACATGAATGAACTCTGTGTTCAGTTATCTCTGTGAGTAACGAAATAATAAGATAGATATGACTTGTAAGGCCAAAACAACGATCCTATTCATCAGTAATTCATTCTTCACTTTCATGTTAAGAGATTTAGAAATATCTCGTACCTAACTAGCTGCACCGAGAGTTACAAAGCTTGCGCCCGTTGACATAATAGCTGCTAACAAACCTGCTAAGATTAAACCGCCAACCATTGGCAGTGTATAGTGAGACACAAATGCAAAATGCAATTCATGATTCATCCGAAGAAGAAATCACAGAAAAATCCCCTTGGATTTGCAAGTTTCTAGCAGATAATCCTATGCTAATAACTAATAAAACAGTAATTGAATAAGCTAAAAAACCAGGTTATCCCGAATCCAAGAGGTGCCAAAATCCAAAAATCATTCCAAGAAACATTAAGCTCTACTTTAACGGTAATCACATAAATAATCACTTTTATAAGTGGTGCCTATAAACACTACTTCGGTTGCATCCGAATCGCACCATCTAAACGGATCACTTCACCATTTAGCATCGGATTTTCTATAATACTTTGAACGAGATGCGCGTATTCTGATGGGTGTCCAAGCCGCGATGGAAACGGTGTCATTTTTCCGAGTGCCTCTTTAGCCGGATCGGGTAAGCTTGCAAAAAGTGGAGTTTCAAATAAGCCAGGTGCAATGGTCATAACACGGATGCCGACATTTGCTAAATCACGAGCTAACGGTAAAGTCATCCCAACAACACCGCCTTTTGAAGCACTGTAAGCCGCTTGACCAATTTGTCCATCAAACGCAGCAACGGAGGCGGTGTTAATAATGACGCCACGTTCCCCGTGTTCATTCGGTGTATTCGTACCCATCTTTTCTGCTAGTAAACGAATGACGTTAAAAGATCCAACGAGATTGACTTGAATCACTTTGGAAAAAGAGTCTAAATCATGAGCACCCTTTTTACTTACAGTCCTTTTAGCAATCGCGATTCCCGCACAATTCACGAGAGCATTCACTTTTCCAAACGTTTGTATCGCCTCTTCTATGGCATCTTGTACACTCGATTCACTCGTTATATCGGTTGAAATAAAACAGACATTTTCTCCGAGTTCAGCTGCTAATTGTAATCCTCTTTCTTCTTGGAGATCGAAAATAACAGCTTTTCCACCGTGGACAACAATATTTCGTACAGTCGCCTCACCTA
>DASUXY010000054.1:0-2281 GCA_036377675.1 Bacillota bacterium | reverse complement strand
CCAAAAATGATTTTTAAAATAACGATTGTAACCGCCATAATGATTGTAAAAATGACAATTAATGCCGTCCGCTTCAATATTTGCTTATATGAAAAATAAATAGATCGCTTAATCCGCCATAAATTTAAACTAACAGCTGTTCCTGCTGCAATTGCCGTACCAAAAATAGCGCCTTTAGCTCCAAATGTATGAATAAGCTGGATATTGAACAGTACTTTTAACAACAAGCCTGCTAAAAGATGGATGACTGCAAAACGTTGTTCATTAATCCCTTGTAAAATAGATGAAGTCACACTGAAAAGGGCAAACAGCAACGCAACAGGAGCATACCAAGCTAATAGCGTTCCGGTTACTTCAATGTTATCTAATCCATAAAGAGATCCATAAGCTTCATCCGATAACATAACGAGACCAACGACAGCGGGAATAACGAGCAATAAAATAATTTGAATCGCTTGATTGATTTGCTGTTTCAACAACTTTCGATTGTTTTCGGTAAATGATTTCGTCAAAGCTGGTAAAGTGGCAATCGATAATCCTGTTGCTAACGTAATCGGAATGATAACAATTTTATGTCCGTAAAAATTAATCGCGGCATAAGCATATTCCCAAATATCATCTTTACCGATAGCAACCATAGCTCTTTCAAAGGTAAATTGATCAATTAACTGATATAGTGGAATAGCTAATCCTACAAGAACAAATGGTCCAGCATATCGGAATAACTCAATGAATAGTTCTTTTAAAGAGACATCGTGAGTCGTCTTTTGCTGTTCTTGCAATTGCATAAGATGCGGTTTACGCTTCAACCAGTAAATGTACAATACAAGGCAAGAAGCTAAAGCACCGATAAAGGCTGAAAATGTTGAAAAACCGACAGCAGTCGTAATCGTTCCATCAAACACTTTAAGAATGACTACTGAACCACCTAACAAAAAGATAATCCGCACAATTTGTTCAATCACCTGAGAAACCGCAGTTGGACCCATCGAGTTATATCCTTGAAAAAAACCTCTTACAATGCTCATTGACGGGATGAGAATTAAAGCAAAACTAACCATGCGAATGACATACGTCACGTCACTTACAGTAATATGATCTGGATTCTTGCTCGTAATCATTCCAGTTGCTAATTTCTCTGCACTAAAAAACAAAATGAGAAAAGCTAAAAACCCAGTCAAAGCCATTAAGCTAATTCCAGCTTTAAACATCCGCATCCCCGTTCGATAATCTTCTAAGGAATTGTATTTAGCTACAAATTTTGACACAGCAAGCGGGACACCTATCGTCGATATACTAATAAAAATACTGTAAGGAGTATATGCGAAACTAAAAAGCGTTCCACCGGTCTCCCCTACAAGAGCATGGAAAGGGATAACATAGATCATCCCTAAAAATTTTGACAAAAAGGATGCACCAGTCAACAATATGGTGCCCCTTACAATATTATTCGACATTATTTCACCTGCATTAGATGTATATTTTTTTGACCTGATTAATATTTTATCATATTTTAGCAAATGAGAGGGTTTTTTCTTATCCTCTTTTCATTAGTTATATTATCATTTATAAAAGTATCCGTTCATTCTCAATTTAACAGATGCTTCCTTGTATTTTTTTCATTTAAAAACCGATACTATAATTGCTGGGAAATCGTCATAGAAAGGAATGGTAATATGCAAAGAAATGGAATTTGGATCCCATTAATTGCTTCAGTAGGTGTAGGTGCAGCTACTTTTTATACCATGACTAGAAACAATCAAGGTATTGGACAAACCATCCAAAAAATGGCTCCATTGATCTCACAAATGGGTGGTGGAAATACCCAACAAGATTCCCAGTATTTAGGCCCACATGGAATGAGCTAATAGGGCGAATAAACATAAAAAGCGCATCGATTGGTGCGCTTTTTATGATGTGAATGTATGAATTTTTTCTATAGTATGGAATATAAAAATAAAAAAACCGTTCCAAAAGACATTAAAGTTTTGGAACAGCTCGCTTATACAACAAAAACTAAATAAGAGTATGACGATCATCCATCAAGTAATCAAGATAGTTAAGTCCTCGATCGATTAGTATCCATCAGCTTCACGTGTTACCACGCTTCCACACCAGACCTATCAACCTCATCGTCTTCGAGGGATCTTACTCACTTCAAGTGATGGGAAGTCTCATCTTGAGGATGGCTTCATGCTTAGATGCTTTCAGCACTTATCCGATCCACACGTAGCTACCCAGCTGTGCTCCTGGCGGAACAACTGGTACACCAGCGGTGTGT
>DASUXY010000053.1:0-7162 GCA_036377675.1 Bacillota bacterium | reverse complement strand
CGGATATCATGAACGACAAACTCCTCGTCCATCGTAATCGAAGCAATGGCCCGCATCCTTCCTTCCGTGTTCACGCGGCGTAACCTTACGTCAGTTATTTCCATGCTGTTTCACCACCTTTTCACATTTAAACTTGCTTATATAAGTAATTCAACAAAAGTATAGAAACTCCTGCTAAAGATTTAAAAAAGTTTAATTATTTACACTAGTTTAATAAAAAAATAAAATCCTTCGCTATTTGAAAGGATTTTACACACATAACTTTTATGAATAATTTCCGGGTACGACTTGAATCTTTTTCTTTTTAAGATCAATGACAGAGATTTTAACTAATGAAACATAGTCATCGACAATCCGATCTTCTTCTTCATCATCCGCTTCGGCTAAGACACCGATTGCTTTCACGTGGGCTTGAAATTCATCAAGTAAACTTATCATCCCCGTAATCGTCCCTCCAGCTTTCATGAAATCATCGATAATACAAACATTGGCACCTTCTTGTAAGCTTCTCCGTGGCAATACCATCGTTTGAATGCGTTGCGAAGAACCGGATACGTAATTAATGCTTACAGAGGAACCTTCTGTTACTTTAGGATCTCTTCTAACGATTACGACAGGAACATTTAAGAATGATGCTACAGCATACGCTAAAGGAATACCTTTTGTAGCAACAGTCATCACAACATCAATTTCAAGATCCGAAAACTTCGAAGCAAACATACGACCAATTTCTCGTACGGTTTGCGGTTCTCCTAGCAAATCGCTCATATATAAATAACCACCCGGTAAAATCCGGCTTGGGGCTTCTAATCGACTGCACAATTGTTTAATAAATTGCGTCCCTTTTTCTTCAGATGTTTTAGGAACAAAGTGTACCCCACCTGAAGAACCGGATACTCTATATAAATATCCAATTCCTTCATGTTCGAACATTTTATTGATAATATCTAAATCTTCACTTACGGAAGCTTTAGCAACGTTAAATTTTTCAATAAAATATTCCAATTGTTGATGTTCTTTCGGATGTTCCAAAAAAAAGTTTGTTAAGGCAACCAATCGATCACTTCTTCTCATATTTCCACCCCAACAGCTAAATATTCCATACTAATATACCACCATTATCCTTTTTTAGGCAAATTCGCTCGGTAGACCTTTTCAAACGGATAAAAGCGTAAAAAACGAACGGCCTATATTTCAAAAAATAATCATAACGCCATTTCTATAACATGTATTATAACGTGTTATCCCTTTTATTTCCATGTTAGCAAAACTGACGTATTGCGATTTGAAAACATTCAAAGTCAAGAAAAAAAGCAAACCAATTAAGGTTTGCCTTTTTGATTCATACTTTCTTCAGCTATTTCAATAGCCCGCTTCACCATATTCCCTGCATCCCTTGCTTTAATACCGCCCCAACCTTCTTTAACGACAGTGTCGTAAAATCCTAACTCCTTTGCAATTTCTTCTTTCAATTGGTCAGACATAATCCCACGACGCCTTGCCATGAAAGAACATCCCCTTTCTGTCAAGATTATTACGACACGTTTAGTTTGAGCTTATAGACAATAATCATTCATGACAGTTGTATCCAGCAAAGGTTTAAATCATGGATGAAATTTATGTAAAAAAAAAGAGCAGTGAACAATTTCACCTACTGCTCTATACAACTTCCTTATCATCGAGGAAACTTAACTCTACCGATTCTGTTAATACATCTGCATAGCTATAAGAAACACGTTCGAATGCATTTTCGTCTTGATCTAGCTCTACAACGAAAACAGATGGATACGTTTCTGCCAAAACACCGGAGCGCTCGATTGTTTTCCTTCTGCCACGGTTAGCTTTCAACCGAAGGCGTCTGCCAATCTGATCTTCAAGACCTTGCTTAATTTCGAGTAATGTTTTTGCCACTATACTCCACCTCACTATATTAAATATACCATAAGCTTGTTTTATAGTCAAGGGAAACATCAATTATAACAATAATTTATTTTTCATGTCAATAGATAAATTTTATCTTTATCTGTATTATGTCTAATTGTTAACAAACTATGTATGATTTCTCAAAAATTTAATGGGAATCCACTTCAAACAGGGAGTATCCTATGTTACATGGCAGGGGCTTGATCCCTGCCGTTTTATGCAACAACTTACTTCGCTGAGGAGCTTTCTTCTAAATAGGGCATTCCCGTTCGCAGAAGCCCTTTCGTCTCTATTCCCCCTAAGCCTTTTTCACCCGTTAACGTATTACTCAACGCTTGCCACACATTTACTTTTTCCATAAAAGGCGTGTAGGCAATTTTAGCAACGATATAAACCGGATCAAGTGCATGGATATTGATTCGTGATGGGGAACTTGCGAAGTTCGCACCTGCACGAATTAATGATTCAAAGTGTGACTGGCAAGCACCGGCAAAAATAACGAGTTGATCTAAATCAGAAACAATTTGCCTTGCTTCTCGAACCGTTTCAGCAAAATACTTAGAGTGGCGATATGCACGAAGATCGTTCTTCTCACCTTTTTGTTTTGAAAATGAATCATGGCCGGTGATAACAATAATTTGAGGCTGAATTTTTGTAATAATTTCTCCAATCTGAAAAGGCATTTCTTTTTCATTCATGTGTATTCCGTGAACTTGTAATCCAATCCGTTTATACAATTCAATACATTTTTTTAAATAGGTTTGATCGCCATCGACATGGAGAACTCGAGCAGGTAGTTGGAAAAAATCAACATGCTCATAACCATCTGTCGATTGATAATTACGTTTTTCCTTCATTAATTGGTAATCTTGTCGAAATAATCGATAAGAAAATTCTTCTCGGTCTTTGCTTTTTTTGCGCCTTTTTTCTAGTTCGCGCTCTTTTATACGAACTAAGTCATCGACAGGTGCATCAGCAACTAAGCGAATATCTTCCCCATGTAAAATAGCCTCTTCACGTGATAACGAAGCAATCCGAAAGACGATATCATTTCCATAGGACAACCGGGTAACGATGTCGCCTACTACAAAATCCATACACTCACACCTCACAGCTATTCAGTCTAAGCTATCTACACCATAGACTATGTCAAAGGAGGCCTAAATGTTCTTATAACATGAAATAGACGAGTGAAGGATGTTATCTTTGTTGACTAACAAATCGAATCGTTTAAAATGTTATCCGTCGTGCTCAAATCGATAAAATTCATTCGCTAAAACTGCAAACTCCTCTAAGTTCAATGATTCCGCTCGCCTTGAACCGTCTATTCCCGAAGATTGGATCATGTTTGCGACGGTTTGCTTATCATATGTTTGTTTAAAAAAACGAGTTAAATTATTTCGCAATGTTTTCCTACGCTGGGCAAAACAAGCTTGGACAAACGAAAAAAAATAACGTTCATCTTCCACATGAACGGGGGGGCTATTCCTTTTCGTCAGTTTTAAAATGCTGGAATCAACATTTGGTTGAGGTATAAACACACTTCTTGGGACATTCATTACAATTTCAGCGTTTGTATAATATTGAATAGCAATGGTTAGCGATCCATAACGTTTACTATTCGGTTGGGCTGCCATTCGCTCAGCAACTTCTTTTTGAATCATGACGGTAAAATTTTCAACAGGCAATTGATCACGGAGTAATTTCGTAAGAATGGGTGTTGTTATATAATATGGCAAATTAGCAACAATATGAATCGATTGTTCTGGATGAAAGAAATCTTTAATAATCGCTTGAACATCTGCCTTTAAAATATCTTGGTGAAGGATGTGGACATTAGAATAATTGTCGAGTTGTTCCTCTAAAATTGGTAATAATCGATTGTCGATCTCGAAGGCAACAACTCGATCCGCATGAAGCGCTAGTTGTTCAGTTAAAGCTCCAATTCCTGGGCCAATTTCAATCACTCCTTTTGTATGATCAATTTCAGCATGTTTTATCATATTTTGTAAAATATTGACGTCAACTAAAAAGTTTTGGCCAAGGCTTTTTTTAAATGTAAAATGATATTTATTTAAAATGTGTCGTGTTCGAGTTGGAGTAGCAATATATTTGTTACCGGTCATTTGTTTCCTCCTGTTGTATACGAAGCAATGCATCTTCCATTTCAGCTTTCGTAATTTGAAACATATTTAAACGTTTTAACAATTGTTTTCCATTCGTCTGACCAATTTGCAAAAGCTCCCCTAGGCGTTTCCTTCTCTCTTTTGCTTGAGCACTTCCGATGAGACCGTAATTCATGAGATCTTGTCTACAAATATCACTCGTTTCAACTTCGGCTACTTCATAGACAGCGGCAAGTGCTTGTTGAATGGAGGCGAGTGATGCATGTTCAATACCTAAACTCTTTTTATGTGAATGTTTAGCTCTTGCTTGTTCTGTTGTTAAAAAAGCATGCTTACATCCCGGGACTGCTTGATCGATGATATGCCGAATCCGTTCACCAGGATAATCTGGGTCTGTAAAAATGATAACTCCACGCTTATTCTGGGCATGTTGGATTTGTTCAATCGTTTTTTCGTCAATCGCTGATCCATTCGTTTCAATCGTATCAGCATCCACTGCTTGTTTAACTTTAACTGTATCATCTTTTCCTTCAACAACGATGACTTCTTTTACCTTCAAGTTTATTTCCTCATTTCTAAACGGTAAAGTAAAAACAATTTTAGTCCTACCAATATGTCTTCAAGGTTAGGGGTGAGCCGTTTAAAGTAGATTAAAAAGTGATGCTCTCACCATTTTATCATGGTAAGAGCATCTGTTTATAAATATATTATAATAATTAGTCCGATATACGTGTAAAATTAGTCCAAAATTTTAATTTTTACTTCTTGTACTCCATATGCCTTCGCTGATTGTTTAGATGGGAGATGGAGATCGATTCGTTTTCCGATAATGTTTCCCCCAGTGTCAGCGGCAATTGCAGTACCATAACCTTCCACCCAGACTTTTGAGCCTAGTGGAATCACACTTGGGTCGACTGCTATCACTTTTTTATTCGGTTTTTTTGATAAATCTATTCCAGTCGATGTCAAGCCAGAACAGCCATTACATGATGCGGTATACGCACTAGCAGTCACTGTCAGTTCTTTTCCATTCGACTGTGGTTTACGTTCTGTTTGAGCTTCGGCTGATTGTTCACTTTTCTTCTCACTTGATTGATTGTTGATCTGTTTAATTTTTTGTTTCGGTTGCTCATCGTTCTCTGCAGACGTTTTTTGAGCTACAGTCGAAACTTTTGGTTCCTCTTTCGGAGTTGACGTTTGTATTCGTGTCGGTTTACGTTCTGTTTCTTTTGTACCAACTGCAATGACGCGATTCTTTTTATCTTGTAACGTTTTCGTTTCGATCAGATCACGTTTTAACTTTTCACCGTTCTCTTTCGTAATTTCGTACGTCTTCTTAACTTTTCCATCTTGACCTTCGGAAATAACTCTTGTTTCCCCTTTTTCTAAGGAACTGTCTTCTATTTCTTCCGTCTCAAAAGCAAGTGTTTCTTCTTCTGTTTCCGTATCCTTTGTCACTCGGGTAATCGTAATTTTAGTATCCTCATCAACGGTGTCAGTGAGGGATGGTTTAATTCGATCATCGCTGTCCTTCTCGTATGTAATATCGTTTTCTTCTAATAGTTGCTGGACGGTTCCACCGTTAGCCCAATATTTCTTCTCCTTTCCACCATCATTGATTTTAACTTGAAAGGCTTTCGTAACCTCCAAATGCATTCCGTCCTCAATTTTATCATCTTCAGAAAAAGACACTTCATCATGTTTAGAGAACGAAAGATTATGTTCAGCTAAAAACTCATCAACTGTATCAAGCGTTGTATAATATTCATTTCCATGATCGTCAACCGTTACGATCACTTGTTTTGCTGCTTTATAGTCGATTTGCATACCATCCTCAATGGTAGCATCAGCACTATGCGATAATGCATCATGCTCTCCTACAGCAATTCCCACCTCATCTAGCAATTCATCAACTGTTTTTGCATGTGTCTTCACTTCTTGTTTCTCGCCGTTATCGACAACGAGTACTTCCGCCTTTGTCGATTCAAATAGAACAATACCAGAAAATATCATCAGTGCTAACACACCGACAGTTGAAATGACTACATTTGATTTTAAGGCCGGAAATTGCTTTGAAAATAATCGCATGCATATTGCCTCCTTAATCGTGTTTGATTATATAAACAGTCTTATGCAATGTCAAAGCTATTACGATTACATTTACTTTACAATTCCATTACAAATTTAATGAACCGTTTTTACCATCTACATAAACTGACCTAACCATTGATATGATTGTTTTCCTTATGACTGAATATTTAAACAACAAAAAGGATTGGTTAAATAACCAATCCTATCCTGTTTGTAATTCCTTACTTTTAAAGTAAGTATTTACCTTTTCTATAAATGATTTTACTTTAAGCGAAATAATTTAAACGCATTATTTGTTGTTATTTCGCTCACTTGTTCAAAAGAAATATTACGAATATCAGCAATTTTTTGGGCAACTAATTGGACATAAGCTGGTTCATTTCGTTTACCACGATTAGGGTGTGGTGCTAAATAAGGTGCATCTGTTTCAATTAATAGACGGTCAAGAGGGACGTGTGCTGCTACTTCTTGCGGAAGCGGAGCATTCTTAAACGTTACCGTTCCGCCTAATGAAATATAAAAGTCCATATCCAAGCACGCTTCTACATATCGCACAGAATCATTGTAGCAATGCATAATCCCACCGACATCTTCTGCACCTTCTTCTCGTAAAATTTCAATAATGTCTTCTGTCGCTTCACGATTATGAACGATGATCGGCATCTGAACCTTTTTTGCTAAACGGATTTGTTTACGAAAAACCTCTTTTTGAACGTCTTGAGGTGAATGATCCCAATGGTAATCAAGCCCCATTTCACCGATGGCTACTACTTTTGAATGTGCAGATAACTCCTCAATCCAAGTTAGATCATCATCCGTCATGTCAATCGCATCGACAGGATGCCAACCGACCGCAGCATAAATCGTTTCATATTTTTCAGCAATTTCAATCGCTAGGGGAATCGTTTCTTGATTAAATCCAACGACGACCATATATTGAACACCATTACGAAAAGCTCGTTGAATCACCTCTTCTCGATCATCCTTAAATTGCTTCGCATTTAAATGTACATGAGTATCAA
>DASUXY010000052.1:0-38519 GCA_036377675.1 Bacillota bacterium | reverse complement strand
AGCTACGTTCATCAAAATGATAATAATCATCCGTTAAATAACTAACATGAACGAGCCCTTCCACCGTATTTTCCAATTCCACAAACATGCCGAAACTCGTAACCGAGCTAATAATACCTGTGTAGGTTTGACCGATTTTGTCCCTCATATATTCGGCCTTTTTCAGATCGTCTGTATCTCGCTCAGCATCAACAGCTACCCGTTCTCGATCAGATGCATGCTTCGCGATATCCGGTAATTTTTTCTTCCAAGCATCTACTGTCTTCCCGTCAAGTTGTCCTTTGAGTAAATACGTACGGATTAACCGATGAACGATCAAGTCAGGATACCTACGAATCGGAGCTGTAAAATGCGTATAAAAGTCAGTCGCCAAACCGAAATGACCGATACTTTCCGGGTCATACTTCGCTTGTTTCATGGAACGTAGCATCAACTTCGAGACGACCATTTCCTCCGGTCGACCTTCAACTCTTTCTAAGACGTTTTGCAAAGCCTTCGGGTGGACATCGTTCATCGTCCCTTTCACCGAAATTCCAAGTCCGCCAAGAAATTGAAAAAAGTGTTCGAGCTTCGCTTCATCTGGATTTTCGTGAATCCGATGGATAAACGGAACGTCTAACCAATGGAAATGTTCGGCAATCGCTTCATTCGCCGCTAACATAAATTCTTCAATGATCCGCTCACCAACTAACCGTTCGCGTAAGACAATGTCGGTCGCACGTCCCTCGTCATCGACTACAACTTGTGCTTCTTTAAAGTCAAAATCAATCGCCCCGCGGTTCATCCGTTTGTTACGAAGTGTCTTTGCTAACTTTTCCATCGTTTCAAACATCGGGACTAATGTACTATATTTCTCTCGCAATTGCGGATTCTTGTCGATTAAAATTTTATTTATGTCGTCATACGTCATCCGTTCTGTTGTATTAATGACACTTTGAAAGATTTCGTGTTGAACAACTTTTCCAGAAGAATCAATTTCCAGTTCACACCCAAGCGTTAATCGATCAACTCGTGGATTTAAAGAACAGATTCCATTCGATAGTTTATGCGGAATCATCGGAATGACTCGGTCGACAAGGTAGACACTTGTCCCCCGCTCAAAAGCCTCTTTGTCCATCGGTGAGCCTTCGGGAATATAATAACTTACATCAGAAATATAGACGCCTAGTTTATAATTCCCATTGTCCAATTGTTTTACACTAACCGCGTCGTCAAGATCTTTCGCATCTTCTCCATCAATCGTAACGATCAATTCATCTCGTAAATCTCTACGACCTTCTAACTCCTCTTCCGTTACAGTTTCTTTCGTTTGCGTCGCTTGCTGCAACACTTCTTCAGGGAAATCCATCGGGATGCCGTGCTTATATAAGATGGAAATAATATCAATTCCTGGATCATTTTTATGTCCGAGTATTTTAATGATTTCGCCTTCTGCACTCATTCTTTTTTCAGGATATTTCGTAATTTGAGCAATCACCTTATGCCCACTGATCGCTCCATGTGTTTTGTTTTTTGGTATAAAAATATCATTCGGAATCCGCTTATCATCTGCGATTACGAAACCAAATGACTTACTATCTTCAAACGTACCGACGACTTGATGGATGGCACGTTCTAAGACACGAATGACCCTACCTTCAGGTCGGTGTCCCTCTTCCGTACTCGTTTGTTCCAGTCGGACAAGCACTTTATCGTTATTCATCGCAGATGCTAAATCGGAATGATGAATATAGACGTCTGATTGATCCTCATCATCCGGAATGAGAAAGGCAAATCCTTTCGCATGCATTTCAATTCTACCCCGTACTAAGTTCATCTTTTCCGGAAGACCAAACCTGTTTTTTCTCGTGCGGATGAGTTCACCCGCATTTTCAAGTTCATTTAAAGCGATGACGAGTTTCTTAAACTCATCAGCACTTTCAAGATCTAAAGCGTGCTCTAATTCATGAACGGTTAATGGTCCTTTTTCATGTCGTTGAAAATAATCACGCACTTTTTCTTTCATCTGATTACTCATTTCATACACCTTCTTTCTATAGATGTAGTGTTCACTTTTTTAAACAATTATAATCATATAGTCCACGGAAGACTTTCCAAAAATGTATAAATATCTTCATGAAGTATATCTTTCTCTTTATCCAACGTAATGACATGTCCCGATTTCTCGTACCATTTTAACTCTTTATTTTCTGCTTGAATATGTTCATAAATATAGGGTGCACTATCCGTATTAATCATTTGATCCAATCGCGCTTGAACGACCATTGTTGGAGCATAGATCATATCGATGTTCCCTCTTACCTCTTCAATAAGGTTGCCGATTTGTGTAAATAAATCGGTTGAACGATTCATCAAATCGTCAACTTCATCTGTAATCGTTTGTTCATCTTTTTGTTCTAACTGTTTATATTCCTTCGAAAAAGCTCTAAATCCGATTGTCAGCTGTGTTTCATTATCAAAAAACATGGGCGTACACATCGGAATAACTGCTTTTACAGGTACGCTGTAAGCAAGTCGTAGACCAAATACACCACCTAGTGAAAGGCCTGCAACAGCAATCTCTTCATAACCTAAATCTTTTAAATGCTCATACGCTTGTTGAACATCTTCCCACCACTGCTCGGGATGAGAATGTAACAATTGTTCCGGTGGGACACCATGTCCTCGATAAATCGGGGCGTGACTCGTATAGCCTTTTTTCTCTAAAAATCGACCTAACATACGAACATCAGCTGAGTGCCCTGTAAATCCGTGCAGTAATAAAACGGCTCGAGGTCCAGCCTCAAATGTGAATGGTTTTGGTGGAATGATTCTCATGTCGATAACTCCTTCAGCATGGCTATGATTTTTACAAAATAAAAAACCCTTACCACACAATCCATGATAAGGGTTACTCCTATTGTAATACATATGCACTAATAAAAGCCAAAACAAAAAACAAAATCCCTGTAACAATTGTTCCACGATGTAAGAAAAGGTCAATCCCGCGCGCTTTTTGCTTTCCAAACAATTGCTCTGCTCCACCTGAAATGGCCCCAGACAAACCCTCACTCTTACCACTTTGCAATAAAACGAGTATAATCATAATTATAGAATTGATAACTAATAATGTATTGACGACAGTTGACAAGTTCCACGCCCCCCTGTAACGAACTGAATACTTACCTAATATTTTAGCATACCTATGAATTGTATAGCAAGAAAGTTTTTAATGCAGTGTATTTTTAATGAAGGTTGCTATGCCCAAGGAATTCATTGTGAGGTTACGGGGATCTTTATACATGAACACTTTTGATGAACATTGAAAAATCATGTCGATGTTTATGTAAAGATATGGTACGATCCTACACAACGACGCAAACAATTTGCACAATGATGTACTTCATCCCATTGAACAGAGATCTACCGCTTTTACTCATAGTAGTGATGCCGGTTCAGTTGGCGATTATGGAAAAGGAATTTACATAAGAAGCTCAGTTTTATTAACAGGTTGATCTAGAACAGCTTACAACCATAACGATGGTACTCGAACATACTGTTAAGTGAATTGAATAAAATAGAAGTTTTCCCAAGCGGTTGGCCGGTAGATCGACAAAATCCTATCTAACGAATAAACACTTTTTTCAAAATAAATAGAATTGACTCGTTACGATACACATAGACTTTCTATAAATAGACATAAAACCGAGATGGACAGCTATGAACGAAAGGAGGATTATATGAAAGCGAACTTCCAAGGTATTCCAGCTTCATCGGGAATTGCTATTGCTAAAGCATACAAGCTAAAAGTTCCTAACCTTTCTTATACCCATAAAACATTTACAGATTCAGAAATGGAGATTCAACGTTTTGAAAATGCCTTAAAGCAATCAAAGCAAGATTTAAAATGCATACGAGAATCAATCCGCCGAAAGCTTGGCGATGACAGTGCTGACATTTTTTCTGCTCATCTACTCATTTTAAGTGACCCAACCTTAATTGTCCCAACGAAAGAAAGGATCATCCATAAACGACTCATCGCTGAAGAAGCTCTCGATCAAACGAGAACATTGTTAATTGAAATGTTCGAACGAATGGACAATAGGTATATGAAAGAACGTGCTCTAGACGTACAAGATGTGACAAACCGTGTAATCGCACATTTACTAGGCGTTGACTTTCCAAGCTTAGCGTTCATCAATGAAGAAGTTATTATTATCGCTAACGACTTAACCCCGTCTGAAACTGCTCAATTCGACCGTAAGTTTGTAAAAGGATTTGTCACGGACCGAGGTGGGGCTACATCTCATTCGGCGATTATAGCTCGTTCTTTAAACATCCCTGCAATCGTAGGAGCGAGAGACCTTACACATTATGTATCTGAAGGCAGTCTCATCATGATAGATGGGCATACTGGAAAAATTAAGATCAACCCTTCCGATAATGACCTCCGTATGTACCGAAGAGAAAAGAAAATGCGGGAGCAGCAAAATAAGAAATGGACTGTCTTAAAAGATGAACCAACTTGGACGGAGGATGGGCAACGCGTTAAAATAGCAGGAAATATCGGTGCTCTAGAAGATGTCCAAGCCGTCGTCGAAAGCGGTGGAGAAGGGATTGGACTTTTTCGCACGGAATTTTTATTTATGGAAAAGAATCAGTTGCCTTCCGAAGAAGAACAATTTACAGCGTATCGATTTGTCCTTGAGAAAATGGGGCATAAACCTGTTTCGATTCGGACATTAGATATCGGTGGCGACAAGGAGTTAAACTATTTGCACATGCCAGAAGAACTCAATCCTTTTTTAGGAGTACGTGCGATTCGCTTTTGTTTAAAACATGAAACGATTTTCCGCACCCAGTTACGGGCATTGTTACGGGCGAGTATGTATGGACAATTAAAAATTATGTTCCCAATGGTCGCAACAATCGAAGAATTCCGTCAAGCGAAGGCGTTGTTGGTTGAGGAGAAAAAACGATTGATTCAAGATGGAGTGGACGTCGCTACCAATATTAAAGTTGGAATTATGGTAGAAATTCCAGCAACCGCTATTATGGCTCGACAGTTTGCTAAAGAAGTAGATTTCTTCAGCATCGGAACAAATGACCTTATTCAATATACGATGGCAGCTGATCGATTAAATGAACGTGTTTCACATTTGTACCAACCGTACCATCCTGCCCACTTATTTCTAATTAGCAACATCATTGATGCAGCACGACAGGAAGAAAAAGCGGTCAGCATGTGTGGGGAAATGGCAAGTGATCCATTAGCAATTCCTATTTTACTTGGACTCGGTCTTCATGAATTAAGTATGAACCCGTCGTCCATCTTATCCGCTCGTTCACAAATCCAAGGTCTGTCTCAATCACAAATTACCTCTGTTAAACATGATTTACTGTCGATGCATACTGCAGAAGAAGTTCTTCAATATATGAAAGAAAATAATTTTGGGTAAATCGTTCATCCGCTTGAGGAATCGTCTCAAGCGGGTCAGTTTTTTTACATCTCCCTTCTTTTCCTTCACGATGCCTATAAGGTTCGCCTCACTTGGAAATAACTTGCCAATTTTCTTCAATAGGGGGGCTTCCTTTGGCAATCGCTATTTGAGCAGGATAACCGATTTGCATAACTGCATGCAGCTATTTTGTACATATTTTTATCGAGTTTAATCTCACCCATAAAAAGCGGATCATGCATATACGGAGTAACCCGTCCACAGCATACCAACTTTATATTTTCAAGCGGCAAGCAGTGCATTTTGAGTAAACGCACAAACGGCTGCATATTCCTCCTCATAACGAATCGAGTCATCTTCCAATGGAAAATAAATTTTATTAAGTTTATCCAAGTTCACGTAATTTTTTTAAAAGTTATGAAAGCGAATATCTTTTGGAAAATAATCGATAAACCCTTACACCATGCCCATTTGCAGATGAATGTAAAGATTGGAATATAAAAGTCTTTTATTATATTTGATAATTTTCTGAGAAAGGGGTTGCTTTTTTATAAAAAGGATATATACTGTAATATAACAACACCAAGTAAAAACAAATCTGTTATACAAAAGGAGGGAAGCTATCATGCATAGAAATGATGGCATGTGTCCAGAATGCGGAGGTCATATGGACGATAAAAGTTACATGATGGAATGTGAGTATTGCCTATCCAAAAAGGAAGACTAAATTTTTTTTGCACCCAATGTTATATAACAGTTTAGTCTAGTTCCTTTTGTAGTATAACAATAGGAGGGGTTAAGACACAATGATAACGAAAGATATGAATATTGAAATTAAGGGAGAGTTTCAACCGAGATTTGATGAAATTTTATCCGAGGGCGCTTTGAATTTTCTGAAGAGGCTCCATCTTCACTTTAATGAGCGTAGACTCAATCTCCTGCAAATTCGTAGAGAGTTGCAACAAAAGTTAGATGAAGGAAAACAACTTGACTTTTTAGCAGAAACAAAAAATATTCGTGAAGGGGATTGGACGATTGGTCCATTACCGAAAGACCTACAAGACCGTCGAGTAGAAATCACCGGTCCTGTTGATCGAAAAATGATCATCAACGCTCTAAACTCTGGTGCACGTTGTTTCATGGCAGACTTTGAAGATGCGACATCCCCTACTTGGGAAAATATGATCCATGGGCAAATTAACTTGAAAGATGCGATTCGCCGACAAGTTGACTTTACAGCAGATAACGGAAAGTTTTACTCACTCAATGAAGAAACCGCTGTCTTAATCGTTAGACCACGTGGATGGCATCTGAACGAACAAAACATTTTAATAGATGGAAAACCGATGTCTGGAAGTTTAGTAGATTTTGGACTTTATTTCTATCACAATGTGAAAGAGTTGCTTTCACGTGATACAGGTCCTTACTTCTACTTACCGAAGCTAGAAAATCATTTAGAAGCAAGACTTTGGAACGATGTATTTGTTTTCGCTCAAAATGAACTCGGTATTCCACAAGGAACGATTAAAGCAACTGTACTTATAGAAACGATTACTTCTGTATTTGAAATGGACGAAATCTTATATGAGTTAAAAGAGCATTCAGCAGGATTAAACTGTGGACGTTGGGACTATATCTTCAGTTTCATTAAGAAGTTCCAGAATGATCCGAACGTCATTTTCCCAGATCGGGCACTTGTTACAATGGAAGTTCCATTCATGAGAGCTTACACACAATTAGCTGTACAAACGTGTCATAAACGCAATGCACCAGCAATTGGGGGAATGGCTGCACAAATACCGGTTCGTGATGACGAAGAAGCAAACGAAGAAGCGTTCCGTAAAGTTCGTGCGGATAAAGAACGAGAAGTTAACGATGGCTTCGACGGAACATGGGTCGCACACCCTGGCATGGTTCAACTCGTTAAAGATGTCTTCAACGAAGGTATGCCAACACCGAACCAAATTTCCAATAAACGAGAAGATGTGTCAGTCGATGCAGAAGATTTACTCGAAATACCGACGGGTCCGATTACAGAACAAGGTTTACGAACAAACATTAGTGTAGGTATTTTGTATATCGCTTCTTGGCTACAAGGAAGAGGTGCTGCGCCAATTAATAACTTAATGGAAGATGCAGCAACAGCTGAAATATCTCGAGCACAAGTTTGGCAATGGATTCGCCATCCAAAAGGAAAACTTGAAGATGGACGAAAAATAACATTTGAAATGTTTGACGACATGCTCAAAGAGGAATTGGATAAGATTCAATCCTTCGTTGGAGAAAATGAATTCTCCACAGGATCATATAAAGAAGCAGCAACTATTTTTGATAAACTTGTTAAAAGTGATACATTTGAAGAATTTTTAACATTACCAGCTTATGGTCAACTATTAAAGGGAGGAAATTAAAGATGAGACAATCACGTATTGATCAATTACAAAAAGATTGGGACACGAATCCACGGTGGGTAGGGATTGAACGCCCTTATTCAGCAGAGGATGTCATCCGTTTACGGGGTTCGATTGATATTGAATATACGCTTGCCCAAAGAGGTGCTGAAAAACTATGGAATCTCGTAAACAATGAAGACTACGTTCATGCACTTGGTGCACTTACAGGAAACCAAGCGATGCAACAAGTGAAAGCAGGATTAAAAGCGATCTATTTAAGTGGATGGCAAGTAGCTGCTGATGCTAACTTAGCTGGGCAGATGTATCCAGACCAAAGTTTGTATCCAGTAAACAGTGTTCCACAAGTTGTTAAGCGAATTAACCAAGCTTTACAACGAGCTGACCAAATTCATTACTCTGAAGGTGATGAAGAAATTGATTGGTTTGCACCGATCGTCGCAGATGCTGAAGCAGGATTTGGCGGACAGTTAAACGTCTTTGAATTGATGAAAGCGATGATTGAAGCTGGAGCATCTGGTGTCCATTTTGAAGACCAACTCGCTTCTGAGAAGAAGTGTGGTCACTTAGGCGGAAAAGTGCTCTTGCCTACACAAAATGCCATCCGTAACCTCATCGCTGCACGATTTGCTGCTGACGTTATGGGAACACCTACATTAATTATGGCTCGTACGGATGCCAATGCTGCGGACATGGTTACAAGTGATATTGACCCAACGGATGCTGAATTTATTACAGGTGAGCGTACGCCTGAAGGATTTTACCGTACGAAAGCTGGCATTGATCAAGCAATTTCTCGTGGCCTAGCTTACGCACCTTATGCTGATCTTATCTGGTGTGAAACAGCAGAACCAAACATCGAAGAAGCGAAACAATTCGCAGATGCTATCCATGAGAAATACCCGAATAAATTACTTGCGTATAACTGTTCACCATCCTTTAACTGGAAAGCAAAACTATCCGATGAGGAAATTGCTAGCTTCCAAAAAGAAATCGGTAAAATGGGTTACAAGTTCCAGTTCGTTACACTCGCTGGCTTCCATTCCTTAAACCACAGCATGTTCGATCTTGCGCGTAAGTATCGAGACGAAGGAATGGCAGCATATTCCGAGCTACAGCAAAGAGAATTTGCTAGCGAAAAATACGGATATACTGCAACACGTCACCAGCGTGAAGTTGGAACAGGATACTTTGATGAGGTTGCTCAAGTTATTTCTGGTGGTACATCGTCAACAGTTGCTCTTAAAGGGTCAACAGAAGAAGCACAATTTACGAAGTAAGCTTTTCTAATCATGAAGTGAAACGTATTTATTCTTTATCTGTGCTATTGTATAGTGGATCATTCCCCAGTGATCCACTATTTTTTATTTTAAACGGATATCTTAAAAGCCATCTCTTTGGGCGGTACTTTCCTTTGTGCTCTAGCAACAAGTATTTATCGAAAATAAATTCGACCTTCATGAACGAAATACATTAGCAAGCGAAGGTGAAACGTTAAAAAAGACTACATCATCAGGGGATCCTCCCAGCAAAATACATACCTTAATCTCCCCATAAACTCGAGAAAGTTTAAAAAAGCTCTCCTACATATACAGGAGAGCTTAATGCTTAAAAACAGCTTATTTTTTCAAATTGTAAAATGCATCGATTCCAGCGTATTCACCCATGCCCGCTAACTCATCTTCAATGCGGAGAAGTTGGTTATATTTTGCAACACGATCCGTTCGTGAAGGTGCACCTGTTTTAATTTGACCGGCATTCGTTGCCACAGCAATATCGGCAATGGTTGCATCTTCCGTTTCACCTGATCGGTGGGAGATGACTGCTGTGTATCCTGCACGTTTAGCCATTTCAATCGCTCTAAATGTTTCTGTAAGTGTACCGATTTGGTTTACTTTAATTAAAATGGAGTTACTTACACCTCGCTCAATTCCTTGGGCAAGTTTTTCTGTGTTTGTCACAAACAAATCATCACCGACGAGTTGGACGCGATCCCCAAGTCGATCCGTTAATAATTTATGCCCTTCCCAATCATCTTCATCCAAACCATCTTCAATAGAAATAATCGGATACTTATCGACCATGTCTTCGTACCAGTCGACCATTTCTTCTGCTGTACGGGCAACACCTTCACCTTTTAAATGGTATTTTCCATCAGCATATATTTCTGCTGCGGCAACGTCCATTGCTAACTTAATTTCTTCCCCAGGCTTATATCCAGCTACTTCAATTGCCTCGACGATGGTTTGCAAAGCTTCTTCATTCGAATCTAAATTCGGAGCAAATCCACCTTCATCACCAACTGCGGTGTGATAACCTTTCTTTTGTAAAACACTTTTTAAAGCGTGGAAAATTTCTGTTCCTGTACGAATCGCTTCTGTAAATGATTTAGAAGCAACAGGCATAATCATAAATTCTTGTATATCTACGTTATTATCTGCATGTTCCCCACCGTTTAAAATGTTCATCATCGGTACAGGAAGATGATTCGCATTAAATCCACCTAAATAGTTGTATAGTGGGATTTCTAAGTAACTTGATGCAGCATGAGCAACTGCCATAGAAACACCTAAAATTGCATTTGCACCTAAATTCCCTTTATTGTGGGTTCCATCAAGTTCGATCATTTTATGGTCAATAATATTTTGTCGAGTGACATCAAAACCGACAATTTCCGGGCCAATTTTTTCGTTGACGTTTTTAACTGCCGTCAACACACCTTTACCTAAATAACGGTTTTCATCTCCATCACGTAATTCAACGGCCTCATACTCTCCAGTAGATGCTCCACTTGGAACGAGAGCAGCACCAAATGCACCTGATTCAGTAAAAACCTCTACTTCAACTGTTGGATTTCCACGAGAATCTAATACTTCACGAGCATAAACATCTGTAATATATGGCATGAACGATCTCTCCTTTTATTTCTTAATTAATGATGTACCTGTCATTTCTTTCGGTTTGTCAATGTTTAGCAAGTCGAGCATCGTTGGTGCTAAATCAGCTAATATACCACCATCACGAAGCTGGACATCATCTTTTGTAACGATGACAGGAACTGGATTCGTCGTATGTGCTGTCATCGGTTTTCCATCCAGACTTATCACTTCGTCTGAGTTTCCGTGATCGGCTGTAATGATTGCTTCTCCACCGAGTTCTAAAATTTTATCGACGACTTTTCCAAGACATTCATCGACTGCTTCGATTGCTTCAATCGTCGGCTGTAACTTTCCAGAGTGCCCGACCATGTCTGGGTTAGCAAAGTTTAAAATAATTGCTGACGCTTCACCTCGGTCCAATTCTTCTAGTAAAGCATCCGTCACTTCATAAGCACTCATTTCGGGTTGAAGATCGTACGTAGGTACTTTTGGCGAATCAATGAGAATCCGCTTTTCACCTGGAAACTTCTCGTGACGACCCCCATTCATAAAATACGTAACGTGTGGATATTTTTCCGTTTCGGCAATCCGAATTTGTTGTAAATTGTTTTGTGCGAGTACTTCACCAATTGTATTATCTAACCCTACTGGCTCATAGGCAACATATCCATTAATCGTTTCCTCAAATTCCGTCAACATGACAAAATCTAAATCTTGTGGCGGGTGTTCGCCGCGATCGAAATCGCGAAAATCCTCATTCGCAAAGGTACGAGAAATTTGAATGGCTCGATCAGGACGGAAATTGTAAAAAATGATTGAATCTTCATCTTCTACCTTTCCAACTGCCTCACCATTTTCACCACGAATGACAGAGGGAAGAACGAATTCATCGTAGATTCCATTGGCATATGAATCACGAATCACATCTAAAGGATTTTCGTAGGCGGGGCCTTCTCCATACACGAGTGCGTCATACGCCTTTTTTACACGATCCCACCTTCGATCACGATCCATAGAATAGTAACGGCCAGAAATCGTCGCTATTTTTCCGACACCGTATTCGTCCATCTTCGCTTCGGTTTGCTTAATGTACCTTTCTGCTGTTTGCGGACCTACATCCCGACCATCTAAGAAAGCATGGACATAAACCTTTTGCATTTTTTCTTCACTCGCAAGCTTTAGCAATGCAAACAAATGATTGATATGACTATGCACACCGCCATCTGATAATAGTCCGAAAATGTGCAAAGCTTTACCTCTTGCTTTCGCCCGTCGAATCGACTTTAAAAATGCTTCTTTTTCATAAAACTCGCCTTCTTCGATCGATAAATTAACCCTTGTTAAACTTTGATAGACAATCCGTCCTGCTCCGATGTTCAAATGACCTACTTCTGAATTTCCCATCTGTCCTTCTGGGAGTCCAACCGAGCGCCCACTTGCCTTTAAATAACTATGGGGAAATGTATTCCAGTACCGATCAAAATTCGGTTTTTTTGCTTGCTTTACTGCGTTACCTTTCGTTTCATCACGGCACGCAAACCCATCTAAAATAATGAGTGCAGCTAACCTTTTCTCACTCATCTGAACCTGCCTCCACAAGCTGTAAAAAAGATGACGCTTCGAGACTTGCGCCGCCTACTAAAGCACCGTCAATAGACGATTGGTCTAACAGCTCAGCAATATTGTTCGGTTTCACACTTCCACCGTATTGGATGACTACTTTTTCAGCGGTCTCTTTCGTTGTCATCGTTTCAATAACGGAACGGATATGTGAACAAACATCATTTGCATCTTCACTGGATGCTGTTTTTCCGGTTCCAATCGCCCAAATTGGTTCGTAAGCAATAATCGATTGGGAAATTTGTTCATCCGTTAATCCGTGTAATGCTTTTTTAACTTGGCTTTCAACGTGAGATTTTGTTTCATTCGCTTCTCGTTGTCGGAGCGTTTCACCGACACAAACGATTGGTGTCAGTCCGTGTTTAAATGCAGCGTGAACTTTTTTCTGAACGGTTTCATCCGTTTCAGCGAAATATTGTCGACGTTCGGAGTGACCAACAATGACGTAGGTTACGCCGAGTTCTTGAAGCAGTATAGGACTCACTTCACCTGTAAATGCACCACTTTCTTTAAAATGCATATTTTGCGCACCGATTTTCAAACGGGTTCCTGCTGCTTTTTCCGCTAATGGTGTTAGCAGAGGAAACGGAGGGCAAATGATCGCTTCCACTTGCTCATCGTTACGCAACTGACTGATTACATCTTTAATGAATTGCTGGCTCTCCGCAAGTCCTTTATTCATTTTCCAGTTTCCAGCTATAACCTTTTTCCGCATGTTTCAAACACCTCTATTATTGATTGTTACCTAACTATTTATCATCTAATGCATCAATAGCTGGTAAAATTTTACCTTCCATAAATTCGAGTGAAGATCCACCACCCGTAGACATATGATCCATTTGTTCAGCTAAGCCAAACTTTTCAACAGCCGCTGCAGAATCTCCACCACCTATTATCGTATATCCATCTGTTTGTGCCAAGCTTTCCGCAACCGATCGAGTCCCTCCAGCAAAAGGATTCATTTCAAAGACACCCATCGGTCCATTCCAAATGACGAGCTCAGACTTCTGAATAATTTCGCCATACGTTTTTCGTGTTTTAACTCCAATATCGAGCCCTTGCCAACCCTCTGGAATTTGGTCAATGTCAACAATTTTTGTATTAGCCGTTTCCGAAAATTCATCGGCGATTACGACATCTTCTGGCATAATCAAACGAACGCCGTTATTTTCCGCCTTGTTTAAAAACTGCTTCGCTAACTCCAGTTTATCCTCTTCCAACAAGGAATTGCCAATTTCATGACCTTTAGCTTTAATAAAGGTAAAGGCAAGTCCGCCACCGATCATTAAATAGTCAACTTTTTCTAATAAATTGTCGATGACATTGATTTTATCCTTTACTTTTACACCACCGATAATTGCCGTAAACGGGCGTTTAGGACTAACTAGTGCCTTGCCTAAAACTTCGATTTCTTTTTCTAATAAAAAGCCTGCGGCAGCGGGTAGTTTTTCTGCTACGCCAGCTGTTGAAGCATGTTTACGGTGAGCTGTTCCGAAAGCATCATTTACATAAAGATCTGCCATTTGTGCAAAGGCATCGACAAGTTTCGGATCATTCGTCGTTTCTCCTGGATCAAAACGGACATTTTCAATTAGTAAAATGTCTCCATTATTCAGTTGTGCAATCGCTTCGTCAACTTCAGGACCATGAACAGCATCTGTTTTCAAAATAGACTTGTTCATTAATTCACTTAAACGCTTTGCGACCGGATCCAGTCGTAATTCATCAACAACTTTTCCTTTTGGTCGACCGAGGTGACTCGCTAAAATAACGATTGCACCTTGTTCCGCTAAATACTTAATCGTCGGAATCGCGGCTACAATCCGCGTTTCATCTGTAATTATCCCACTTTCCATAGGAACATTAAAATCTACTCGACAAAAGACTTTTTTTCCTTGCACATCAAAGTCTTGAATTGTTTTTTTATGTATCATTCAATTGTACCCCCAAATATATCATGTCCATACTATACCATATCAGTTTTCCTCTGTTATGGGTACTGTTATCTTAAATAAAAATCAATAATATGTTTTAGATTGTTAAAAACATTTCCTTTTCGAGTATGGAGCCGCTCAAACCGAAACTGTTCACACCTGTGGACATTCATTTGGTTTATACGTAAGAAAGCACTTAAGCCATGTGCCTAAGTGCTTTTGATATGTTGAAATTCCTCGTTTGCAAATCGCTAACATATATAAGTAAACATTTCGAGTAGATCGTGTTCACTACCGCTTGTGACTTCTCCTTATAATCCTTTTCGACTCATAAATGCGGCTAAATCGACACAACGCGCTGCGTAAGCTAATTCATTATCGTACCACGACACAACTTTAACCATCCCGTCTTCCAATACCATCGTAGACAATCCATCTACAATGGACGAGTGGGGATTACCGATGAGGTCCCTTGAAACGAGCGGTTCTTCTGTGTAATCTAAAATACCTGTCAACTCATCGGAAGCTGCCTGTTTATATGCGTCATTAATATCTGCAACTGTTACTCGTTTGTCAACTTCAACAACGAGATCAATGAGCGATACATCAGGAGTAGGAACACGAACAGCCATCCCGTTCAGCTTTCCATTTAAATCAGGCAACACTTTGCCAACTGCTTTAGCAGCACCGGTCGTCGTCGGAATCACGTTTTCGGCAGCAGCTCGGGCCCGGCGATAATCTTTATGTGGTAAATCAAGAATTTGTTGGTCATTCGTGTAGGAATGAATCGTCGTCATTAATCCACGTTTAATCGTAAACGCATCATGTAACACTTTCGCAACCGGAGCTAAACCATTCGTTGTACACGACGCATTCGAAACGATATGATGCTCCTCTGGATGATACTCCTGTTCATTTACCCCCATGACGACGGTAACGTCTTCATTTTTCCCAGGAGCGGAGATGATCACTTTTTTCGCACCAGCATCGAGATGTTTTTGTGACGATTCACGGTCAACGAAGCGTCCCGTCGCCTCAATGACGATGTCTACTCCAGCATCTTTCCACCGAATATATTCAGGATCTCGTTCGGACGTTACTGTCATTTCCGTCCCATTAACAACAATTGTACGATCTGTAACCGAAATATCTGCTTCTATTTTTCCGTGAACGGAATCATATTTCAGTAAATGGGCTAACATCCGTGCATCTGTTAAATCATTTACAGCTACCACTTCCACTTCGCGACTATTTAGGGCTTGCCGAAATACGAGACGGCCAATTCGGCCAAACCCATTGATGCCAACTTTTACTGTCATTTGATTTTCCTCCTTTAATTTATAAGGATTTACCTTGCAAAATTTGCTGAGCAGCAGCTTCATCCGTAATTAAGACATCGCTTTTTGCGCGTCGGAAATAAGAAGTAATGGCTTTAGCTTTCGACTTTCCCCCAGCTACAGCAAGTACGTACTTCGCTGTTTTTAAGTCTGTTAATTGAAGGCCGTGTCCCACTTCGTTTTAAAAATTTTTCCACCTTGTTTTTTTACACGGATTATAACATAGTATCTGCCTATACAATGATTGTACGGCGATCATTAGAAAAATATTACACGTCGTCAACAAGCGATGTATCCCGCCATGAATTCGTACATAACGATATTAAATTAGGAGGAAGTGGTTATTTCCCTTCATTTACGAATGGTTTTAGTGCATTTTCTAAGGAAGCTAGATTTAACTGTTCGGCGTGCAAAGTTACCCCACCGATTTCAATAACAGGGATCATCAGTTGATATTTTTCAAGCCATTCATCATTCGTCTCAATATTTCTTTCCTCAATGACAAAAGAGTATTCCTGTTGTAGTATCGTCAACCATGTTTTTGCATCATCACATAAGGGACAAGGCTTTCGCATATATAAAATAACTTTCTTCACCATGGATCATTCCACCTCTCTGTTTTTAGTTTGCCACAATGGATTGAAAACCTCACGTATTTTGTTACGTGTGGGGTTTACAGTCCGTTAATCTACGTTAAAATATGTATAAACCTTACGCTCGACGACTACATAGTTTAAATACTAGAAAAGAGGTAAACGATGGATACAAACAAACAAACTTCAAAAAATATTGTTTTAATTGGGTTTATGGGTGTTGGGAAAACAAGTGCTGGAAAAGTGTTAGCTAACAAACTAGATCGGCAATTTGTCGATACGGACGAACAGATTGAGAAAGAAATGAACATGCCGACAGCTACAATCTTTGAAGCGCTCGGTGAAAGCGCATTTCGAAAAAAAGAGAAGGAAGTCATCTTAACACTTTGCGACAAACAAAACGGAACGATCATTTCACCCGGAGGAGGAGCTTTTTTACAACAAGAAATTCGAGAAGCTTGTTTATCCTCAAGCATCGTCATTTTTCTCGACCTTTCTTGGGAGGCTTGGCAAGAACGTTTGCCCGAAATCTTCGATAGTCGGCCTGTTTTACACGATAAAAGTGTAGAAGAGATGAAACAGTTATTTAATGAACGAAAAAAACTTTATGAACAAAATTATCATGTAAGAATAGCCATCGATCAACTTTCAATAGAGGAAACCGCGCAGCAAATGATTACAGCCTTACGAAAGAGCGAATCCTCAACCATTCATTAAACGGACATGTTCCGCATGAAAGAAGGGAAGGACGATACAGAAGTCTCTTCCCTTTTTACTTGTATTTTTAAACGAATGTTTATAACCATTCTTTCATAATTTGTTCCATTGATTTAGGCGTTAAGGCAGACAACGGAACATCAAAAACAGTTCTCGCACCTGTTTGCCCTAGTTGATTCATTTTATAAGCTGCTCGTGCATAAGCTACTAAAACACTTGCTGTGAATTCTGGATTGCTTTCTAATGTTAACGAAAATTCAACCGTTTGCGCATGATCATCTGTTGTTTGTCCGGAACGAATAACGAAGCCACCATGTTTCATTTTATGATGACTCTGTTGTAACTCTTCTTCACTAATAAAATGGACCGTCGTATCGTAATCTGCGAAATAGTCAGGCATCGTTTGAATGTCGTGTTTGATTCTTTCTTCATCTTCACCTTGCTCAGCTACGACATAGCAAACCCGTTTATGACGTTTAGACGCATCGGGATGAGCTCCTTGATTTGTCCGTGCTCGATGCAATTGTTCTTCAATCGGAACTGTATATTGAACAGCATCTTTGACACCTTTCACGCGTCTGACCGCTTCGGAATGACCTTGACTTAATCCTTCACCCCAAAATGTTGTCGTTTCTCCTAGGGGGACGACAACTTCACCGAGCAAACGGTTCATTGAAAATAGCCCTGGATCCCAACCTGTCGAAACAATTCCTAGTGTACCATTCGCTTGAGCCTGTTCATCGACCCGTTTCACATGCTCGGGTATTTTGGCATGGTTATCAAAGCTATCGACGATGTTGTACATTTTTGCAATTTCTGGGCTCATTTCAGGTAGATCATTTGCTGATCCACCGCAAAGAATCATAACGTCGATGGATTCTTTAAAGTTTCCGATATCCTTTTGCGAATGAACGGCGACATGTTCATGAACCGTTTCGATTTGTGAAGGATCTCTTCGTGTAAAAATAGCGACTAATTCCATGTCCGGATTTTTTGAGACAGCAATTTCAGCTCCCCGCCCTAAATTTCCGTAACCAACAATGCCTATTTTGATTTTATTCCCCAATTGATCCACATCCTTTACTATTTTATAACGTTTCAGTCTAACTACTCATTGTACACTTGTATGTAAAAAATAACAGAAACGAATCGATCTCCTAACTTTAATCATTTATGATAACATAAAAATAGACTTTATACGTATATTTAATATCGGCACTGAACAGATTGTAAACGTCATTGTTTTTCTGCAGAACGTAAAAGTCGCTGAGGAAAGGGATGATGTCAACGATGAAAGGTGGAACAGATTGAATGGTAAACAATTTTAAAATGGTGATCATTGGTGGAGACGCTCGATATGTAGAAGTCATCGAGCAACTATCGAGGAGCGTACAGAACATTTTTTTAGTCGGCTTTGAACGAAAGAACGTTTCACAGGCAAACGTTATTCAGACGTCGCTCGCTCACATCAACTTTTCCGAAATCGATGCGATTTTGTTACCTGTCTCCGGAACAAATAAGGATGGAAAAGTTGAACTAGCACCGTATGCCGAAGAGGAACTCATCGTGTCGGAAGAACACATTGCACAAACACCTGCCCATTGTACCATTTATACAGGCATTTCCAATTCATATTTAGATGAAATCACTCGGAAACATGAGCGAACATTGATTCGGCTGTTTGCGTGCGATGACTTAGCGATTATGAATTCCATTCCAACAGCTGAAGGGGCTTTGCAACTCGCCATGGAGCATACGGACAGGACGATTCACGGGGCACGTGTATGCGTACTCGGCTTTGGGAGAGTCGGCATGACCGTTGCGCGTTTATTCGCAAATGTTGGTGCACACGTCTCGGTCGGAGCTAGAAAATCTGCTCACTTTGCCCGAATGATTGAAATGGGTTTACGACCTGTACAAATAGCACATATCAAACGAGAAGCAGCAGAAATCGATATGTGGATAAACACAATTCCACAGCGAATCATTACCGAGGATATTTTGTCATCGTTCGACCCATCCTCACTCATCATCGATTTAGCTTCTAATCCTGGAGGGGTCGACTTCGCATCTGCCCAAAAAAAAGGGATCCAAACGATTCACGCGCTCGGTTTACCTGGAAAAGTTGCTCCGAAATCGGCTGGAACATTTATCGCCCATACGCTCATCCCTTTATTAAAGGAACATTTGCCTCGTCATTAGTCGATATGAGCAAAAAGTCGAGCTCGATTATAGAAACGCGAGGAGAGCATTCACTTCCTTATCTCTACAATAATGTGAAAAGGTGGTTATAAAATCGTTACATCCAATACGCTTTCAAAAGCAATGTCACATATCCCTTCATCGCCCAAGCGAATCAATCCTCTGAGAGTATCGATTGTCAACATCTCCCCGGTCGCTTTTTTCCCACAAAAAAGGACATGATCGTAATATGTAATTTCAACGACTCGCTGATCTTTTAACGCACATGTAAGTTTGGCGTTTATTTCCACCAATTGTTGTTCATCGATGATTGGCTTCTCTTTGCGCTCCTCTTCAGCAAATATCTGTTTTAATACCTCGACATGCTCTAGTAGCATGATCGACGTTCACTTCATCATCCCGCGATCTTTAATACGATTAATCATCTCATACTACACCTCCGTACTTTTTTATTTTAAAAAAGTAGCCAAACGTATGATTGACTCTTTGTCCTTATTACAAATTTTTGTTCTTTGACAAACGATTTGCCTAACGTGTTTACTCATATACATTATGACGAACGTACGATCCTGTTTCAAGGAAGATTCTTTTTAAATTAAATGACCTCTTTCGTATTTTCTCATCATTTTTTTATGAAGTTATAAAAGCTTTTTCACCCCCTATAAAGTACCTAACCGATCATGAGGTCGAGTACGAAACTGCTTATCAGGTTGATCCAAATGATTCCTCGATGACAGATAATAACGTTCTAGCCATAGAGCGTATTAAACCGATTCTAAAACTGATTGCTTTGTTCAATCGCTTTAAGGTTACAGACCATATTGTTAGTAAAGTTAAGGAAAGTGATTTTCCTTTTATTATTAACAAATGAATATTTCCTGAAAAAAATCGAATACTAGTATTAATTACTCATAAAGACAAGGAGCGAAAATGATGGGAATGTTTAGTGGTAATCCGAAAGATGAACCGATGCACTATGGTGAAGCGTTTGGAATCTGGACATACCTTTTAGGAAATAAGGGAGGTTCTGTTAAGTATCAAACGTTTATCAATCATTGTGGTGACAAAGATTTAAAAAGCCTTCTCGAAGAAGCTATACAAAGTATTCATGATGAAAATCAACAGGTTGAAAAATTATTAAAAGCAAATGGTTTACCTCTTCCTCCTACTCCACCTGAACGATCAGTTGCAAATTTAGAAGGAATTCCTACTGGAGCACGGTTTAATGATCCAGAAATTAGCGCAACTTTATCTATGGATGTAGCAAAAGGACTTGTCACTTGTAGCACAATGATAGGGCAATCCATTCGGGAAGACATCGGGCTAATGTTTGGCCAATTTCATATGAATAAAGCACAGTTTGGAGCCAAGGTACTTAAATTAAATAAGGAAAAAGGTTGGTTAGTTTCACCGCCACTTCATCTAAATACCCCAAACAAAGAATAACGTTTAAAAGTCAGGAAAAAACCTGACTTTTTTTGTTTAACTGTTATCTATTCAAGTCAGTGCATGCTAAACAGATGTCACGGCAAACTTTGAAGAAAATCTATTTGTTTTTGTTTGGATTGCCTATAATCGATACTCGTAATTTCTTTTAACAATTCTTGCTTCTTTTGTTTCGGTATATTTTGTTGTTTCATTTTTTCTCGTACTATAGAAAGGAATGTAAGATAATCTTCATATTCATAGCTGTATCGTTCGGCAAGTTCATCGCGAATAACTTTGGCCAATGTAGGGCTAGCTCCGCCTGTTGCAACACTTATTGTTAAAGCCCCTCTTTCAAGTTTCGCTGGTACGTGAAAGTTACTCTTTTTTTGATGATCTACGACATTAATAAGCTGATGTTCACCGGCATAAGATGCGATACGCTCATTTACCTGTTGATTGTTTGTCGCTGCAATGACAATAAAAGCACCTTGAATATCCTTCTCTTCGATAACTTTTTCTTTCCAAACAAGCAAATTTTTCATAGACAAATTTCGTATGTTTTCGTTAACTTTGGGGCTAATGACGGTAATATGTGCACCAGCCTGTAATAGTCCTACTACTTTCCGATGAGCTACTTGCCCTCCACCAACAACTACGGCGTCTCGTTCTTTAACATCTAGCATAATTGAATATTTCGGCACTTTACGTCACCTCTTGTTCTAATAAGGAAAAGACCGCTTTAAAGACGGCCTTTTCTAGTTTTAATCGTGAAAGTCTAATCCAGATTGAACGGCTTTTACATGACCGGCACGTATAACAAAATCTCCGAAATGCTCTCCTTCTTTCCTTTCTTTCGCATATTGGAAAAGGAGTGGTCTAAGTAATTGTAAAATTTCTTCCTCGCCGACATTTTCTTTATATAATTTGTTCAGTCGATCTCCTGTATGGCTCGCACCTAAATACATATTATATTTCCCTGGAGACTTACCAATAAAACCAATTTCCCCTAAAGGTGCTCTTGAACATCCGTTAGGGCAACCTGACATTCGGATGTTTATTTCTTGATCACGCAATCCTGCTTCATCAATGATAACTTCTATTTTATCTATTAATGAAGGTAAATAACGTTCCGCTTCTGCCATGGCGAGTCCACAAGTCGGTAAAGCGACACATGCGATCGAACTTCTTCGCAAAGCTGAGTATTGCGCCCCATCTGTTATACGATACTCCTCTAGTAAAGCCATAACTTCCTGCTTTTTTTCTTTTGTTACATTACTAATGATTAAGTTTTGGTTCGGACTTAGTCGGAATTCTCCCGTATGAATTTTTGCGATTTCGCGAAGACCTGTCATGAGTTTATTTTGATCGGTATCTAAAACACGTCCATTTTGGATAAATAGAGTGAAATTCCATTTATGATTACTGCCTTTTACCCAACCATATCGATCCCCATGGTGTGTAAATTGATAATCACGAGCAGCTTCAATTTCCCAACCTAAACGGTTATTTAACTCTTCTGTAACCCAGTTTAATCCCCGAGCATCGATCGTATATTTAAAGCGGGCTTTTTTTCGAACGGAGCGATTTCCATAATCTCGTTGAATCGTAATCAACTTTTCCGCTACGTCGATGATTTTGTCCGTTGGGCAAAAACCAATTACCCGGGCTAGTTGTGGATATGTTTCCTTATCGCCATGTGTCATTCCCATACCGCCTCCAACCGCAATATTGAAGCCGACGAGTTCATCCTTTTCTAATATGGCGATCAAACCGATATCTTGTGAAAAGACATCGACATCATTATTTGGAGGAACAGCTATTCCAATTTTAAATTTACGCGGTAAATAAACAGCTCCGTAGATGGGCTCCGTTTCCTCATCTTCTTTACTGTCTATCACCTTTTCTCCATCAAGCCAAATCTCATGATAGGCCTTTGTTCGTGGTGATAAATGTTCACTTAGTTTTGCAGACCAATGATACACTTCACTATGAATATCGGATTGGTAAGGGTTTGGATTACACATGACGTTCCGATTGACATCTCCACAAGCTGCTAGAGAATCCATTAAGGCTTCATTTATCTCTTGAATCGTTTTTTTCATATTCCATTTCAATATTCCGTGCATTTGAAAAGCTTGTCGAGTGGTTAATTTTAACGTACCGTTTGCATACTTGTGGGCAAGTTCATCCATGACTAACCATTGTTCTGGTGTAGCTACTCCCCCTGGAGCCCTGACACGAATCATAAACTGATAGGCGGGTTCCAACTTTTGACGTTGTCGTTCTGTTCGTAAATCGCGGTCATCTTGCAAATAGCTGCCATGAAATTTCAATAACCGATTATCGTCATCTGGTATTCCAGCTGTGATCGGATCTTCCATCGTCTCAGCTAATGTTCCTCTCAAGTAGTTACTCTCTCTTTTAATACGTTCAACATCACTTGGTTCTCCTGTCTGTGGTGGTAAAGTAACCTTTTTTGTCATTCGTAATCCCCTTTCTACTTTTGGTTAATAAACATCACGTTGATAGCGTTTCTGCTGTTGCATCTGAGCGAGGTAATCATTTGCTTCAGCAGAATTCATTTTTCCTTCTGTTTCAATGATGTCTACCAATGTCTGATGGACATCCGTTGCCATATGCTTTTCATCTCCACATACGTAAACGACAGCCCCCTCTTCTAACCATTGGAAAAGGTCTCGACTATTTTCAAGCATTTTATGTTGGACGTACACTTTTTCATCCGTATCTCGAGAAAAGGCGACATCCATTCTCGTTAAAACACCGTCTTTAAGCCACCGTTGCCATTCCACTTGATATAAGAAGTCTGTCGTATAATGTTGATCACCGAAAAATAACCAAGATTTTCCTCGCGCACCAATCTCTTCACGTTCTTCTAAAAATGATCGAAACGGAGCGATCCCTGTACCGGGTCCGATCATAATGATCGGAGTATCCGGATGATCGGGTAACTTAAAATTCGCATTTCGTTGAACATAAATGGGTAATGTATCTCCTGGCTTGATACGTCGTGCACATTCACCAGAGCATACACCAAATCGTTCACGTTCGTGTGCCGTATAACGAACTGTTCCAATCGTTACATGGACTTCATCTGGATTTGCTTCGTAACTGCTAGCAATCGAATATAAACGAGCTGGTATTTTTCTCAATATAGCAACAAAGTCATTTGCTGTTCCTTCCCACGGTGCAAAATCTTTCACTAAATCTAATAAGTCCCTTCCGTATAAATAATTTTTTAATGTTTCCTCATCTTCCTCCTCCAACAATTTTTGTAATTTAGGATTCGAAGTTAATGTAGACGCCTTTTGTAATAATGGTTTTGTTAATACCGTAATTTCAAAATTAGAAATTAAAGCTTCACGTAGTGCTCGTAAATCCCCTTGTGAATTCACTGTAACTGACTCTTCAGCATCCCAGTTCATCTCTGCAATAAGAGCGTCTACTAATTCAGGATCATTTTTAGGATAAATTCCTATGCTGTCGCCTGGCTCATATTGTAGATTTGATCCTTCTATGGAAAGTTCTAAATGACGTGTTTCCTTCTTCGATCCTCTTCCATTCAAGTTTAAGTTTTCAAGTACTTCGGCATGAAAAGGATTGGTCCGTGAATAAACTGTTCGATTTATTTCAGCTACATGATTCGAAGTTGACTGAACAGTTGGAGTAGACTCGCCTAGCTCATTCAATTTAGAAGTTACCTCTTTAAACCATTCTTGAGCAGGTTCATCAAAGTCCAAATCACAATCTACTCGAGGAACAAGTGGTTTTGCCCCTAATTCAAGTAAACGCTTTTCAAAATCTTTACCTGTTTGACAGAAAAACTCATAGGAGCTATCCCCTAAGGATAATACAGAGAATTGCAAATTTTCTAGCTCTGGTGCTCTCCTACTATGTAAATACTCGTAAAACGGTATCGCATTATCAGGTGGATCACCTTCTCCGTGTGTACTAACAATCATTAATAAATGCTCAACTTTCTTAAGTGCATTCGGTCTAAATTCATTCATTGCCGATAACGTGACATCGAAATTTTCAGCTTTTAGATTTTTCGATAACTCCTCAGCTAAATGTTGCCCATTCCCAGTTTGTGATCCATAAAGAATCGTTACCTCTCTCGAAACGATCTTCGTTTGAACATCTGGCTTTTCAAGTACAGCAACCCCTCCACTCGGATGAGCACTTTCCTTTATGTGGAGAGCACTTATATATCCACCTAACCAAAGTTGCTGCTCTGCTGTTAATTTTGGTAGAAGCTGATTGAGTAAATCTACTTGCTCCTGGTTAAAAGGACTATTCATCACTTGAAGTTGCAATTTTTTCCACCTCACTCATCATATTTCTTAAATAAATCATTTTAATCGAATCTTTTCATTTCTCTCAATTTGCACAACATAATTATCTTGAACAACAAGTGTAATAGACCCATAATCCATAGTCTCTAACATTTTCCTAAGGCATTTAATGGAATGATTAAAATTTTCTTTTCTCTTTCCCATCGTTTCCTTCGTCCTTTTCATAAAAATGTTCATTATGGCTATTGTCTAACTGGCACCCCATTTAAATGAACTTATACGAGCTACTACATCACCTTCACATTAGAGCAACTCTTCTACACGCTCATGGAGAACTTCTTGTAGATTGTCATGAGTGCCTAAACTTTCACAAAGAATAAACTTATCACTTGATAATTGTTTTAATTTACTCTCTATGTCATTCATTAAGATTCCGGAAAATAATAAGTACGGGATAATAAAAATCTGTTCATTGTTCCCATTTTGTAGTTGTATGAGCACATCATCAAATCGTGGCTTTACGCCATAAAGAAATGAGATATTTACTTTTTTAAAACGATAATTTTTTTCTAAACGTTGGGCAATTTTTGACAGATCCCGTTTAACTGCTGGATCACTACTTCCTCTTCCTACAAGTAATACTTCCGCATCATCTATGATTGGAATATGTTGTTCGACAACACGGTCATAAAGGGCCTCAACTATTTTAGGATGGACACCAAATGGTCTTCCATATGTAAATGTAATATGAGGATACTTCTTTTTTCCAGCTTGAACCTCTAATGGTATATCTTCATTTGCATGTACCGCCGTTAATAATAGAATCGGTATAACTGCAATTTTTGTAGCACCGCGTGCGACACAGGTTGCAATCCCCTCTTCAATCGAAGGCTTCGCTCGTTCCAAAAAACATACTTCCCGAATAATATCTTTAGTCGCTCTATATCGTTCGGTAAAGCGAACGGCTTCTTTTATCCCTATTTCAAGCCTACTTCCATGACTAACAAATAAGACTGCTTGCATAAGTTAGTCCCTCCAATTATACAAACACTTTTTCCATCACTGTTTCATCTAATCTTGCATGTTCAAACCAGTTTATTTTTTCCCGTAAATGAACAACTTCTCCAACAATAATCATACTCGGATTTTTAATCTTTGCTTTTTTGGCAATTTCAACAATGGAAGCCAATGATCCTGTAACCGTATGTTGTGCTTCTGTCGTTCCCCAGTGAACGAGAGCAACTGGTGTATCCGCCGGTTTTCCATACTTAACTAATTGATTACATATATAGGATAAGTTACCTACCCCCATATAAATGGCTAATGTATCTACTCCTTTTGCAAGACTTTCCCAATCGATCGAATCATGTTTACCAGCACGCATATGCCCTGTTACGATTGCAAAGCTAGAGCTAATCTCGCGATGGGTAACTGGAATACCAGCATATGCAGGTGCAGCAATTCCAGACGTAATCCCTGGAACGACTTCAAAAGCGATTTCATGCTCCACTAAAACTTGTGCTTCCTCGGCACCCCGGCCAAAAACAAATGGATCTCCCCCTTTTAATCGAGTAACTATTTTCCCTTGTTTTGCATATTTAACTAAAAAGTAGTTGATCGTCTCTTGAATAAATGCATGATATTTCGGTAGTTTTCCACAGTAAATAAATTCCGCTCCTTGCTTTGCATAATCAAGGAGTTCTTTATTGATTAATCGGTCATATAAGATGACATCCGCATCTTGAATACATTTCAATCCTTTAACGGTGATTAAATCGATATCTCCAGGTCCAGCGCCTACTAAATATACTTTCCCCATCTTCTCCACCCCTTTCATTTTAGTTTGTACCTATGAATAAACGGATTCACTGTTTAATCCAGCAATAAGCACATCGATTACTTCAGGACGACTAAACGTAGCTGGTGGTCTCTCTCCTTTCCGGAGCATTTCTCTTACTTTTGTACCCGATAAAATGACGTGATGACGAGCATCGTGTGGGCATGTTTTCAACGTCGCCATACTTTTGCATGTATGACAGTAAAAACTATGTTCGAAAAAGAGGAGCGTAATGCCAAGTTCTTCCTTTGTAAAATTACTAAATATTTTTTGGGCATCGTATGTGCCATAATAATTACCGACACCTGCATGATCACGACCTACGATAAAATGTGTACAACCGAAGTTTTTTCTCACGATGGCATGAAAGACGGCTTCCCGTGGCCCTGCATAACGCATGGCCGCTGTAAAAACCCCTAGAAATACATAGTTTTCATCATAATAATTTTCTAATAAAACTTCGTAGCTTTTGAGACGGACATCTGCCGGAATATCATCGGATTTCGTTTCCCCTACAAGTGGATTTAAAAATAATCCATCGACAATTTCCAATGCTGATTTTTGAATATATTCATGGGCGCGGTGAACAGGATTTCTCGTTTGAAACCCTACGACTGTCTTCCATCCTAGCTCTGTAAATTTTTTTCGAGTTTCTACAGGATCGTAATGATATGCAGAAAACTCTTCTAATGGTCGGCGTTTTATGAGTACGATGGGGCCACCTATATAGACATTTGGTCGTTCAAACAGCTTTCTCACTCCAGGATGTTCCTGTTCAGTCGTACCAAAAACAAGTTTAGCTTCTTTTTCCTTATCTGGTGTATACATATCCGCCACTTCAATGACACCGTATACGACACCGTCTTTTACTAATTTAACTTCATCTCCTACTTTTATTTTTTTGGCACGTTCAGCTGTAATCGGTAACGTAATGGGAATCGTCCACACATCACCAGTGGATAATCTCATGTTGTTAATGACAGTTTCATAGTCTTTTTCTGTAAGAAATCCAGTCAACGGACTATATGCACCCGTTCCTATCAAATCTAAATCACTTATTGCTATTTCATCCAACTCTACTGTTTCTGCAAATTCGCTTACTTGATAACCGGCATTCCAGCGGTTAATGAGTGTACTGCCATGCGGTTCACTTATACTCACTTTATATTCCCTCATTTCTACCTTATATTTTATGAACTAAAATTTTCCCTATTTTTAACGTAAATGGTTTGATGGCTCTAATGACAAATTAAAATCATTTGTACGGCTACTAAATATTTTTTATAGTTGTTTATTTATGCAAGCCACATTCTGTTTTCTTTTGATTGGCCCACCTTCCAGATCTTGAACCCGTTTCCATATCACCTGGCAATGTACAAGGAGCACATCCAATACTTGGATATCCTCGGTCATGTAATGAGTTGTAAGGCAAATCTTGTTTTTTTACATAATCCCATATATCTGTCCATAACCAATAGATCAGCGGACATATTTTAATGGATTGAAATGTATCATCTTTATTAACAAACTTTGTCAACCTTCGTGAAGGGGATTGTTCCCTTCTAAGCCCTGACAACCATGCAGTCGCATTCGTTAACGTTTCTTTAAGAGGTAGAACTTTTCTCATAAAGCAACAACGATCAGGATCGCTTTCCCATAGGTTTTTACGATACTTTTCCTCTTGTTCTTCAACAGTTAATGCTGGTTTCTTCAATTCAATGCCAAGTTGGGGATACTTCGTTTTCACTACTTCGATCAATTTATACGTTTCATGAAAGTGAAGCCCTGTATCAAGAAAGACGACTTTTGCATCTGGCTTTATTTGTGATATGAAGTCGATCATCACGATTCCCTCAACTCCGAAGCTACATGCATAAATCAGTTCATCATCGTATGTTTCATACGCCCATTGCAAAACATTTATTGCTCCTTTTGAGGCATTATCTACTGCAAACTCATTTTCAAATTCACCCCATGATGAATACGTTACTCTCATGACATTACGCCCCCTTCATTCTTATTTGTTATAAAAATAGACGACTTTAACCAACACTCGATTAAAGTCGCCTCTATTTTGTATAGTCTGCGAATCTAATTATTTATTATTGCAAATATGGATGATCTTCCTTTTCCAATAGCTTCTGTTTTTCCAGTCAGCTATTAAGTCATTTATATGTTAACTATACTATTCCCATTTGTCAAGTGCGATTAATGGTTTTATTTACCATAGGCTACTTTTTAGCAAACAAATTATATATACTTTTGTTGTTTTAAATAATCAATGATTAATTGTACGGACTCATTCACTCCTAAGTGGACCGTATCGATTATTATTTCTGGGTTTTTTGGTTCTTCATAAGGGGCATCGATACCTGTAAAATCTTTAATTTCACCTAATCTAGCTTTCTTGTAAAGCCCTTTTGGATCCCTTGATTCACAAACTTCTAAACTAGCCTTTACATATATTTCAATAAATTCTTCGGTTTCAACGAGGTCACGGACCTGCTTTCGATCAGCAGCATAAGGAGAAATGAATGCCGCTAACGTTATTAATCCAGCATCGACCATTAATTTAGAAACTTCACCAATTCGACGAATGTTTTCAGTCCGATCTTCTGGACTAAATCCTAAATTGTTATTTAACCCATGACGAATATTGTCTCCATCGAGTCGATACGTATGAATTCCTTTCGTATGCAACGCTTTCTCTAGCGCAACAGAAATTGTCGACTTGCCCGATGCAGATAAACCTGTAAACCATAGTACAGCACTTCGATGACGATTTAATCTTTGCCTATTTTCTTTCGTTACTTCAGATTTGTGCCAAACTATATTTGTTGATTTTGTCATTATTTTTTCCTCCTAAAACCATACATGATATATGATTGCAACAGATGTTACCATCACTAATAAACTAAGTGGTGCACCAACTTTTACATAGTCCATAAATGTATAGCCACCTGGTGCATAAACAATCAAATTCGTCTGGTAACCAATTGGGGTGATGAAACTAGCAGAGGCGGCTATAGCTACGAGGACGGCAAACCCCATTGGATCTAACTGATACGAATGTGCCATTTCAATTCCAATCGGTAACATTAATACCGCTGCAGCAGTATTTGTGATTAATTCTGTAAAAATGTTAGTTAGCATGTACATCATCACTAACAGAGCAACTATTCCAAACGGTGCACCAATTGCTATCATTTTCATGGCAATCCATTCAGCCAATCCTGTTTTTGTCATCGCTACACCAATGCCTAATGAGCTGGCAATAACAAATAGTACATGAAATTGCATGTTTTTCTTTATTTCTTCACTATCTACTACACCCGTTAGTAATAAAATAACAACTGCTATTGCCATCGCTTCCAACATCGTTAACCAACCAATGGAAACAATGATAATAAGCGTAATTAATAGTAAGATTGAAAATAAACCTTTCCCCGGATGTTGTTCTAACGTTCTCGGTGTTTTCAAACGAGAGACGACATAAAAGTCATTTGATTGTTCATATTTTCTTAAAAATTCTTTTCCCGCAATCAACAGTAAAGCATCTCCGGCTTTTAATATAACATCACCAACTTTACCTCCAATTCTTTCGTTGTTACGGTGAATCGCTAAGACACCTGCATCATAACGAGAGCGAAAATGTGATTGTTTAATGGACTTCGATAACAAACTCGATTGATGGGAGACGACTGCTTCAACTAAGTATATATCACCGTTTTTTAGATCATCTAGTTCTACATTTGTACCTGTCCTTAATGTTAATCCTGTTCTTTTTTGTAATTGAGCAATGGTTGAAATGTTTCCAGAAAAAATTAAACGATCCCCCTTTTGAATAATGGTTGTATCTCTAACCGGAGATACACGCCCATTTTTTCGAATGATCTCCACGAGGTACAAACCGTTCAAACTTTCTAATCCTGCTTTTTCAACACTTTTATTTATAAAGGGGAAATGAGGCTCGACTTGCACTTCTGCAATATATTCTCTCGCATCTTCCTTCACCCGCTCAGTAAAGCCTTGATGGTCTGGTAGTAACTTGATTCCCAATGTAAATAAATAAACAAACCCGACAATTGTCAATGGGATACCGACAATCGTTAAAGTGAATAAGGAAAATCCTTTTAATCCGTAATCTAATAACATACCATGAACAACAATATTTGTTGAAGTACCAATCAATGTGATCGTCCCACCTAAAATGGTTATATAGGATAGTGGGATTAAAAACTTTGAAGGAGAAATTCCTCTCTTCACACACCAATTTTTAATAATTGGGGTAAATGTGACAACAATGGGTGTATTATTTAAAAATGCCGAACATAGTGCAATTGGAATGAAGAAACGAAACATAGAACCTACGTCTGTACGACTATTTTTTAACCACTTTTCCATCAATTGGTCAATCAAACCACTTTTTTGTACTGCCCCAGCGATAATAAATAAGAGAGCAACGGTAAGCATTCCTTCATTCGAAAATCCACTGAGTGCCTCTTTCGGTGTAATGAGTTTAGTTACTAATAGAATGACAAGGATTGAAAAAATGATTGTTCCTACCCGAGCAATTTCAAATAATAAGCAGACGAGCATAATGATGATTAAAACTAACAGAAAAGCCATATCTAGAGTCACTTCAGTCTTTCACCCCTTTTCATATCGAGTTTTCAAAAAAACATAAGGCATCTCTTTACCAGTGTGAATGAATAACTGATAAAAAGATGCCTTTAGTGTGTCTAATGGGCATAGCAAATGAAATTTTTATCAAACAATTCCTAGTGGATTACTATAAATTGGGAAGTTAAAAATTAATATACAACAGTTGCAAAACAAAGTCAACGGTAAATTTGACGATCACGATTCAAGCAAAAAGGCCGAATATAGTTATAAACGGTGTGAATAGCTCATGTAAATAGAATCAACTCCGGGTGTTAATGGTGGATATAGGATTGTAACGCACTTCAATGTTACTTAGGTTTCATGTAGTTATCACGAACGTGCATAGGACAAATATACAGATGAATATAATCCAATTGGGCTATGAATTACTCTGCCCATGGACAAAAAGCTTGAAACGGGATTTGATAAAAAAGACTGATTCAAGCGTTTCATCTCGTGAACAATTACTAACGAAAAGGGGTTGGATTTATGGCATATACAGATAATTATGAAAGGGATGCCTATGGGATTATATCCTTTTGGATACGGAACGATTACGATCACAGTCGATTTTTTGACAGGGAAATTAGCCATTATGAAATGGAGCTGGCCCACGCTAACCAGCATATGATTCAGGTTTTGGGCGAAGTATGGAAAAAAGCAGAAACGAAAAAAGAGGAGCTTGGGAGCTTAATTGATGATGCCGAGTATGTTACACGTGAATTTCACAGTTTACTTACTTACACGATGGATAGGGCTCTACATTGTGATGTCATAGTTTCAACACCAATATCACTTCTTGATCATATGGTTCGAGAGGCAGAGGAGTCCATGAAGGTCTTCCATTTACTAAAAACAGGTCAAGAAGTTAAACCGGCGGATGCGGCCATCCATGAAAGTACTTTTTGGTTAAGGCAAATGGCAGATCATCTCGGCTATATACGCCATTATTTAGATGTATCCAATTATGACATGAACTTTAGGATAACAAATATGATGCAAAAATTTGAACGTCTATTAATGCAAGCAACTGCACTCAAAACAATGATACGTCCTCCACGTAATGAGGTATCGCCGATTTTAAATAGCTTTAACCAAACAATTATTAAGGAAGCTAAGGAGCTTGAAGCGTTTAAATTAGAATTGGATGCCCTTATTAAAGATTGTGCGGTAGCTTCAACTTCGCCACCGGATTTATTAGAACATATTGCCAGGGAAGCCCATCATTTATGGAGAAATTTAGAAGAGCAAGTAATCCGTTAAATGGGCACTTCAAAAGAAGATAAGGTTGACTGTTCAAGAATAAACTAAGAACAAAAGTAGACTGGCTACACTTAACAGGACAGAATTTATAAGGTCAAATAGACTAAAACAGAGTCATGGCGGGAATTGCACATTTTAAATGGAAAAACATCTATTTAAAGAAAGATGGGGTATGTTAGCCTGATCGACAAGCCAAGATATTTTTTATAGCTGGCTTCTTGGGGGTTTGAATCCCCTCGAGCGCGGTAGGCTTTAACACAGGCAGTGGCAAGGGTGCAGTTTGATTTTCACCATTGTCATTTTTTGTAGAATAGGTGTTTTTCTAACATTTCTCCAAGTTAATATTAGTTCTCCTCAATTCTTTCATCGAAGTGTCTTTGTCTCGATGCCATCTATGAAGGAAACGATCGAACAACCGCTGACTTCGTGTACAAATATTGCAAGAAAGTATGACATTGAAAATTCTCAAGAGTTTTCATAAAGCACAATGTAAGATCTTAGTGACTGTCGAAGAAAAAGAGAAGGCGATCATGAAAAAAATCAGCAATCGATAATTTCTGTGCCTGAGTGTAACTTCTCTTTTTTGTGGGGATTAAAAGATGATGACACAAAAGTAATCGATAACGAAAACAAAGATAAGTTAACAGAAGCATTATTCGTTCCAATGTTTAAGAGTGATGCGATCAAACTATCAAATCATATTTATGAATATCTATGGAGCGGAAAATGGGGCTGAATATCGAATGTAGCATATTGCTGTACTCGATATTTTTTGCCTACTTTTTACTATTTAATTGGATAAGTAATATTTTTAACGAAATTGTTATTCGTCTTGCAAATGACATCGAGAGAAGAGTTTAAAAATGCACTATGAAGTAGGAAACCGTACGGATCTTACTCACATCCCCCTTAACGTTTCATTTGTTCAGATGATTGCTAATTTTTTCAGACTCCTTAACAATATGATTGATCAGCTCATTCACAGTTATATTTTTACTAAGTCGCGGGCTTTGTCCTGACCATAATGACATAAAATCTTTATTATTTTGTTCAGCTGCTGCACTTCTGATTTTTTTCGTTAAACTATTTTGATAAGGATAAGGTGGCAATTTCGACTCATATTTTTCCATAGTTGACATAAATTTATTTTTAATGCCTCTTGCTGTTTTTCCAGAAAAAGCTCTCGTTAGCTGCAAATCTTCTTCGGTTGCTTGTAAAATAGCTTTTTTATGTAATGGATGAGCGCCACTTTCTTTCGTAGTTAAAAATGCTGTCCCTAGTTGTACACAATTGGCACCCAAGCATAAAGCAGCCATAAGACCTCTTCCATCCATAATACCTCCTGCTCCAATAACAGGTATAGATACATGATCAACAACTTGAGGAATGAGTGACATTGTTCCAATATAACTTTCTTTCTCTAAAAAAGTACCTCGATGTCCTCCTGCTTCACTGCCTTGTACAACAACTGCATTCATTCCTACTTTTTCTACCATTTGTGCCTCTTTTACATTCGTTGCCGTTCCAATAACAAAAGTGCCATTATTTTTTAGTTTGTTTATAATTTCCTCACTTGGAATACCAAATGTGAAAGAGCACACTGGGATATTTTCTTCTATAACAATTTCAACTTGTTTATCAAAATCATTATTTGGTTTATAAGAAGGTATTTCTTCTAGGTTAAGTTGAAGATCATTTTTACAAAATTGTAATAATTGATATAATTTTTCCATCTCACTTTCCGTCACTTTATTGTTCTCTGGTACAAATAAATTAACTCCAAATGGTTGCTTTGTTAAGCCCTTTACCTCTAGAATAAAATCCTTTGTTTCCTCAGCTGATAAATATCCTGCACCAATGTTGCCCAACGCCCCACAATTTGAAACAGATGACACTAATGTAGGTGTTGTCACCCCAGCCATAGGTGCTTGGAATATGGGGTATTTAATGTTTAATTCCTTCATTAAGCTATTCGTTTTCATAAAAATCATCCCCATTATAAATAGTCGCGCATGAATTAATATTCCGATAATACCGGTGTTGATTCATAGTGTAACTTCTTTATTGATATTTTATAAAATAACAGCAGATGATAGGTTTTAGGTCAATTTAAAACTCCTCCTTTTGCTTTAACTGTATCTACAAAGGACGAGCTAATTCATTAGGAACACCTCCAACCCCAAAACCATCAAATACTGTGAGGAACACTCTTTTTATATTTTTTTAACTTCTTTAAATTCAGTCATTTAGGGACAGATGAAGAGAAAGAACTGAGAACATTTGATTTATTTCTTGATTTTTGATTTCTTTGACATCGGTAAGTTTAAATTTGTAAACTTTAATCGATTCAGTATCATCAAGTAGTTGTTCAGATGTTTTTTCGGCATTGATAAATAAATATGTAATCACTTTGTTATTTTGTACGGAAGGGTTTACATAGAACTCACCTAAAAATATTGGATTAGTTGCCATTAGTTGCTGTGGTATAACCAAAGCACTTATCTCTACTCAGATTTCCATAAGGTGTTTGATATAGATAATAGCTAATTGAAATAATTCTGTTTCTAAATATATTTCTAGTAAATCACTAATAAAATTTCCTGTCGATGTATCTTTTAATTCCTTATCATAGTTTTGTCTAACTAAGCCATCTACCTTGAACCCGAAGATGCAACTGTATAAGAAAGTGTACGATGTTTATTTAACTGTTTGTTTTTTATATAATATAAAAAATTTATTGTGATCATCTTATTATAATGATATTATCAATATTATAAGTATTGTCAATATAATTGGGAGGAATATTATCGGGGTTCTTTTGTATTTTTGTTAATAAGTATTTTTGTGACCTCTGCTTATGCCGAAGAGGAGGATAATGACTCTCTATACGAAGGATTAAATCCTGGTGAAATTGTAGTGGATTTTTTTCTGAACCAGTATTGAAAAATGAATTAAATGTTGGACAGATTCTCTAAGGTCACATAGACTTAGGATAATATAAGTCGGAGGAGAATCAATAATGACCAGAAGAAAACGAAGAACTTTTGAAAAATGACTTTGAAATTAAAAAAATAGACAAAGAAAAAGCTGAAGAATTTTTTAATCGTGATGTATTAGAAACAATTTTACACAGTGATCAACGCTTATCTTATATAACGTAACAAGATGCTTTCCAACACTTTGCCAATCGCAAGGTGCACGTTAGCCCTAGTAAAAGGGGACTCAATCCAACTTTAGGATAGCTATGGCTGGATTTGCAGAAGCTGGAACCACCTACACTAGCTATAATACAACTGTCGGTAAATTTAATGGTAGTGGTTATACTGGCTATCAAACTAAGGCATCTTCTGGAACCTATGGTAACCTAAGATCTACTTCGGTAGGAGGTAAATATACGGTTGATGCTAGGATGCAAGCAAGCTCTGGCACAGGCTCATGGGTTAGAAGCGTAAATTCTAACCAGGTTCGAAACCTACCAAACTCTGTTGCAAGAGGAAGCAAAGCTCGCGTTCAATTTAGTAATGATCTAACAACTCCAGTAAACGTTCAGGTAACAGGTAGTTGGAGAAGTAACTAATAGTCTTAGAGAGAGTGTATGTAACGGTACACTCTCTTATTTATTTAATTTAATGATCCAGTGACTCCAGCTTATAATTATTGATTCGAAATACATGGTCACAAAGAACATTTATATCTTCTTTATTATGACTTGTGATTAAAATAGTACGCCCTTCTTTTTTATAAGATAGGAGTAAGTTACGAATTCGTTCTACACTTTCAGCATCTAAAGCATTGAATGCTTCATCCAAAATCAGGACTTTTTGATCCTCCATAATAGATTGGGCAATTGCTAGTTTCTGTTTCATACCCAGGGAATAATTCTTAACCTTTTGTTTTGCCTTCGGTTGTAATCCAACCATTTCCATTGTTTTTGAAATTTTATCATCATTTATTTTTCCTCTAATTAGTGCCAGCTCTTTCAGGTTTTGAAATCCAGTCTTGTTAGCAATATAACCTGGACGATCAATAATAATACCAAAATTTTCAGGAAATCTTTTACTTTTCCCCATTTCCAGTCCATCAACTAATATTTTTCCACTATCAGGAAAAACGAAACCACATATCATTTTAAATAAAACAGATTTACCTGATCCATTTGGGCCAACAAAACCGTAAATTTTCCCTTGCTCAATATTTAAATTAATGTCATCAAAAAGAGTTAATCCTTTGTACGACTTACTCACATTCCTTAATGAGATAACAGACATGCTTTCACACCTTCCAATTATATTTTTAAACTCCCTCTGAATAAGAAATGAATGCCACAAAGTAAAATTACATTCATTAAAAGAAGGATAGATGTTAAATAGTATGGTGAATAATTGAATAAGTAACTCATACCGTTTAATCCTACTGGGATGATAGCATGTGTATTAATCCCGGGAAGCATTAACACCATGAATACACTAATTAAAATCAACCCATGTATCGATTCTTTACTTATCCAAGAAACAATAAAGATTGCTAGTGCGTAAAAAACAATTTGTAAAAAACCATTAACAAAGAAGTGGTATACAACCTGATGCTACCCTAATTTCATGGACACATCTTAGTTAAGTCATTACAATCAAATTTAGGAGGATGTGTCCAATGAAAGATAAGAAATATGGTAAGCGGTATAATGATGACTTTCGTAAAATGGTTGTTGAATTATACCACTCTGGTCAATCAGTCAGAGATTTAAGCAGCGAATATGGCGTATCTGAAGTAACGATTTATAAATGGATTAAGGATTTCACCCCAGTTGATGAATCTGATGAGGAATCTCTTACATCTAAAGAAGTTGCTGAAATCCAAAAAGAAAATCTAAAACTAAAACAAGAGCTTGAAATCTTAAAAAAGGCTATGGCCATATTCGCAAAAAAAATAAATGCTACTGAAGTAACTAATTTTATTGATCAACAAAAAGATAACTATCCGATTCAAACAATGTGCGATGTGCTTGATATACCAAGAAGTACCTATTATCAGTCATTAAACCTAACGGTTTCAAAGCGTGACCAAGAAAACAATGAGTTGACTAAAAAAATTATAGATATTCATACCGCTAGTAATAAGCGATATGGTGCACCTAAAATACACCGTTGTTTGCTTAAGAAAGGTTATCAAATCGGTATAAAACGTGTTCAGCGACTCATGAAAAAGGCAGGAATTCGGTCAATTATTGTGAAAAAATTTCGTCCTACATCAAGTAAAGAAACCATTGTTGAACGTGAAAATCTATTAGAAAGAAACTTTACTACACAAGCAATCAATGAAAAGTGGGTCGGTGACATCACCTCTATCCATACACTTCGTGATGGTTGGTGTTACCTTGCATCCGTTATGGATCTGCACACTAAAAAGATAGTAGGTTATTCTTTTTCTCCACAATGACCACTGAATTGATTACAAAAGCACTTGAGAACGCATATCAGACACAGAAACCGAGTGAAGGATTAATATTTCATTCAGATCTTGGCACACAATATACAAGCGATGAGTTCGCTAAAATCATTAAAGAATTTAAAATGACGCATTCCTTCAGTTATAAAGGCAGTCCTTATGATAATGCTTGTATAGAATCTTTTCATTCTATTTTAAAGAAAGAAGAAGTAAATCACGTTAAATATATTGATTATAAATCAGCTAAACAGGCATTATTTCAATATATAGAAGGTTGGTATAACCGCAAAAGAATTCATAGTAGCATTGATTATAAAACACCACAAGAGATGGAAAATCTCGCCCTTAGAGTCGCGTGATTTATTTCAACAAAGATTCACTGTACGGCTTTACGTGGAGAGGCGGGCATGATTGCCTTTAATGGCAAGCCAGCATTG
>DASUXY010000051.1:0-14690 GCA_036377675.1 Bacillota bacterium | reverse complement strand
TAAAAAAGCACTAAACATACGATATAAAAAGTATGTTTAGTGCTTTTTACGGCGGTTTAAAGCATTTTGATCCATCTTTCTTAAAAAAATAAACCCAACGAATAGCGCAAGAGCACTACTATAGATAGCAACAGCCCACGGCTCTGATGTATCTGTGCCCATCCAAACACTATGAATAAGCATAAGTAGCCAAGAAGGGAAGACGAGAAAATGAATCTTCTTCCACATTTTTCTTCCTAACCGTTTCATCCAAAAATCTGACGTAATCATAACGATTAACAAAAAGTAGAAGGCGAATATGCCTAATGCAGTTGCTATTGGCTCATGTGAAGATTGAAAAGGAATGATCAGTTCACCAATTGTATATGGAATAAACGTATCCCTCAACAAGAGAAGCATATGCACGAGTAAAGTAAAGATTCCTGCCCATGCTGCTGAAAGGTGGATAGACATAAACAAGCCTATTTTTTTCTTACATATACGTAACTGGCTGGCCATCCCGAAAAAAACAGATAAAGTGAATAAAAAGAATGCTAGAAAACCGAATAGACGAATGAGCATCCAATTATCAACTTCAAATGCCATCCTAATCATTCACCTCCCTTCTCATAAATAATGGTTCGATTCTTCTTAACTAAACATCGACTGCATGTCGGTATATACGTTTTAAACCAATCATCTCGTTCCTGTTTTTGAAGTAAGAAACAGAGTTTAGTAGCTACCTCTGCTTCCACTGCATTCTTCGTAACAGCAGTTGCTTGTACTAAAGATGATTGAACAGGTAATCCTGTTTGCCCATCTAAAAGATGATGTTTCCTTTCATCACCTTGTTTCCAACTGCGATAAACGACATTCGAAGTAGCAATCGCACCATTTTTTAATTGAATTTGACCGAGTTCTCTCTTTTCATCGTAAGGATCTTCGATGCCTATTTTCCACACTTTACGTCCATCCGACCAAACGACCATATCTCCGCCGATATCGACTATTCCGTATGAAGCTTGTCCAATCGTTTTTAACCAATTCGCTGCTTTGTCAGCCGCATATCCTTTTGCAATGCCACCAAGGTCAATTTCGCTCTCTGTCGATTTTAATATTTGGTTATGATCCAGAAATTGAATAGGTATTGGCGCAACTTTCATACGAGTCGGTTTGTCTTCATATCGTTCTGCATTATAAAATGGAAAAGATCGATCATATCCATTTCGTTCCATTGCTTTTTTTAAATAGGGCGAAAATCGACCATTCGAATAAATTCTATATTGTTCAGCAACCTTTAATAATTCATATAAATCACTCGAAACTGTCAGTATAGACCCTTGTTCTGCATCATTAAGTGTAGCTAAAGCATTTCCATCACGAAAGCGAGACCATTCTGTTTCTATCATGTGAAACCATTGGTCCATGATGGAATGCCATTGAGGAATAGAACAATTTGACACTTCAATATAGACCGTTGTATTCATCACTTCTAGCGAAAATGGTTTCATAGCTACTTTCCTCCCATCTAATTAGGATCGTTTCGTTTTTCGATCGCTCTCTTTCTTCCTCTCAGTAATCTCTACTTCCTCAAAATTTGTCCAGTCTAATTCCACAAGATCCGATTCATTATTCGTCACTGTAACTTGCTTTTGATTGAACTCGTCGCGAGCACTCGTGTTATCTAGCTGACTGAGTAAGAGAGCAGAAAAGGCGACTCCAGCTACTCCGATCACCCATTTTTCCTTTTTAGCAGGTTTCATTTTCTTTTTCATCATAATCTCCTCACATTCTTATTTATTGAATTTCGATCGTTGAAACGAATGGTTTTAAATGGATTTCCTTTTCAGCTTCATTCCACTTGATACCATATCCGATACTGTTAGCAGCTACACTAATCGGGATAAATACTTCAGACTGATGGTAGAGAGCTTTTGCTGGCATCGGTGTCTTCATTCCATTTTCATACGCGGCATTTGACCCTGCACGAACAACCAGTTCAGTCTCATCCTTTTTGATGTAAGCTATCCGACTTTTAGGATAACTCGTAACTTCCGCACCTAATAGATTTCCTATTCCTTCGACTGATACAAATAGTTCATCATGATTGGGTAGTGCATACATTAAAATACTTTTCCCTTCATTGACATGAACAGGAAGAAAAGCTGGTTCTTCGATTGGGAGTTCACCTTTAAGCTGTGGAACCTCTCTCTCCCAAAAATACCATTGATGTTCGTATGAAGTGAATGAAGATTGATATTCATCCCCTTCGTAATCGTCATCATCATCGTCATCGTGATCATCGTGATCGTCATCATCATCGTCGTCATGATCATCATCGATGTTCATCAAATTGATCTTTTGAAACAGATCACTTTCATCATCATCTGCCAATATACTAGGAACAAAAAAACTACTCATTAACATTACGAATACTATTGTAAACACCCATTTCCTCATGACAATCAGCCTCCTCAATATTTGTTCTATCTTCACTATAACGTTCAAGACTGAAAACAAACTGAAAAATTACTTCTTTTTTATGTTGATCAAAACATAAAGATGGATAGATGTGAGGCATTGAATTTCCTATCGAAACAACTACTCATTGTCATTGATGGATGAAATTGAAACGAAATAAATTATATTTTCTATCAGCAATAAAAGGTTGAGATGTCTTTTTACTTTTTTTAAAAACTTACGAAAAGGAAAGAATTTTTTACTCTTTATAATGGAATTAAAGAAGTTTTGTAGATAGGAAAACACTTGGAGACGCTTTATGAAAACGAATGTAAAAAAAAACAAGGTAAAATAAGCATTTGCTAGGAACAAATGCTTATTGGTTGAAAAGATAGGTAACCGAACTTTTTACTATCGTTTATTTACTCATATAGCTTGTCTTGATAAAAATAATTCGGTGTATGAACGCTATTGTCAAAGGGCTTGTGAAAGATGTATGTCGTTGCCGGTGAAACAGGTAAAATGAGCCACGACCATTTACCTGTTAGTTTGAATTACTGATCAATGTGCAAAAGTGATGTAAATTCGCTAGAAACAAAAAAGCAGGCCCTTGAGCCTATCCACGATTAATGTTATTCGATACCCCACAACAAGGATACTGCCTACACGCTCTAAATGCTGTCTTTTTAAAAACGATTCGAAAATGGATTCGCATCGATGCTCGCGGGAATAAAAAAGGAGTTAACGCACAGGTTTCAACAGACGAAGAACAATTAGCCTTTAAACCCGAAAGAAAATGGAATGAGATTGATGATCCTGTCATTTATCTACATCCGCAAACGATTGCCGTCTTAGAAAAAAACATAGATGCCTTCGACATGTATACAAATCATTTACCCGATCAACTTTAGTTTCAAAGCTATTCATGCTTAAAAAAAGATAAAAACAGGCAGATGCTCTCGCATCCACCTGCCATTTTCATACCCATCGTCCGGTAACGACTTTTTTCCGTGTGTAAAATTCGAATCCATCTTTCCCATTCGTATGCAAATCCCCATAAAAAGAATCTTTCCAACCAGAGAATGGGAAGAAAGCCATCGGGGCAGGTACGCCAATGTTGACACCGAGCATGCCCGCATCGATCGTTTCGCGGAATGTTCGGACATTTCCACCATCATTTGTAAAAATACACGCTCCATTGGCAAATCGAGATTGGTTCGTTAACGCAATCGCTTCTTCCAGAGTTTTGACGCGACTGATTGATAATACGGGAGCAAATATTTCGTCTTGCCAAATTTTCATCTCACTTGTGACATGATCAAAAATCGTTGGCCCGACAAAATAACCACCCTCTTGAGCACTTTGATCCTTACGCCCATCACGAATCAATTGTGCCCCTTCTTTTTCCCCTGTTTCAATGTACTGTAACGTCCGCTGTTTGTGCTCTTCACGAATGACCGGCCCTAAAAAAATGCCTTCGTCGAGTCCGTTACCCATTTTCACTTCATTCGCTTTTTCAACAAGTTGTGTGATGAATGAATCAGCAATAGACTCTTCTACGGCGACAACAGAACAAGCCATGCAACGTTCACCGGCTGAGCCGAAAGCGGCATTTAAAATTTGCGTCGATGCATGATCGATATCCGCATCTTGCAAGACGATGGAGTGATTTTTTGCTCCAGCGAGAGCTTGCACACGCTTTAAATTGTCTGTCGCACGTTTATACACATATTCAGCGACTGGTTGCGAGCCGACAAAAGAAATCGCACTCACTTGTGGATGGTCTAACAACGCATTCACAACATCATGCGCACCGTGGACGACGTTGAAAACCCCTTTCGGAACTCCCGCTTCCTCGAGTAGCTCGGCTAATCGATTCGCGAGAAGAGGCGTTCGTTCGGACGGTTTTAAGACGAATGTGTTCCCTGTAACAATCGCCATCGGAAACATCCATGCTGGAACCATCATCGGGAAGTTAAATGGCGTAATTCCACCGATGACTCCAATCGGATAACGATAGACACCTGACTCTAGACCACTGGCAATTGATGGCAGTTGTTCGCCCATCATTAACGACGGTGCACCGGCTGCAAACTCAACACATTCGATCCCTCTTTGCACTTCACCGTATGCCTCTTTAAAATTTTTTCCGTTTTCAATCGTAATTAATTCCGCTAATTCATCCCAATGTTCGACGAGTAATTGTTGGTATTTAAACAACATACGCGCCCGTTTAGAAACGTCAACTTCTTTCCACGTTTGAAATGTTTCGGCCGCTACCTGTACAGCATGGTCTAAGTCTTTACTTGTTGAAATGGGAACGTGAGCGATCACTTCTCCTGTTGCAGGATTATATACTTTTTCGGATTGTTGAGATGTTGAATCAATCCATTCTCCACCGATATAGTTTTTGATTGTTTTCATTTCTGTTTGTTGCATATCGCATCCTCCTCGTATTTCTTTCGTAAAAATTACAAGTACTTTCAAACTTGCGTCCACATTACAACTGCGCAAATGCTTTTTTTATGGTTTGAACAATAAAACGAAGATCATCTTCAGTGAGACTAAGTGGAGGGCTTAGTGCTATAATATTATTAAATCCGCTAACGGTATCCCCGTTTTTTCCAATGATTACCCCCTCTTTCTTACAAAAAGCGATGAGTTGATCGACCTTTTCGGCAGCTAACGGCTCTTTCGTCTGTTTATTTTCAACACACTCGATCCCGATGAGCAAACCTTTTCCTCGAAGATGACCAACGTTTGGATGATCTGTAAGTTCTGATAATTCATTGAGCAACTTCTCCCCCATCGTTTCCGACCGTTGGACGAGCTGTTCCTCTTCGAAAATATCGATATTTTTCAAAGCAACGGCACATGCGGCTGGATTCCCACCAAACGTGCTCACATGGCGAAAATGATCATACGGTTCAGACCCTTTAAATGCTTCATAAATATCTTTTCTCACAGCGGTAGCAGCGAGTGGTAAATATCCATTCGTAATACCTTTGGCCATCGTGACGATATCGGGTTGAATGCCATAATGTTGAAAAGAAAATCGTTTACCTGTACGTCCAAAGCCACATATGACCTCATCGATAATTAAAAGAGCCCCGTGTTGATCACAAATCTCACGTACGCGTGGCAAATAACTGTCATGAGGAACAATGATTCCTCCACCGGTAATTATCGGTTCCATAATGACGCCTGCAACCGTTTCACTCATCTCCCACGTCATCGTTCGGTCAATTTCATTTGCAAACGCAAGAGCTTGTTCTTCTTCTGTTCCTTTGTACGGACTTCGATACAAATCAGGTGGTGAGACGTGAAGAAAACCTTGAGCTAACGGTTCATACCGATACTTACGTAACGCCTGACCCGTTGCTGCAAGTGCCCCCATAGAATTCCCGTGATAGGCACGGTACCGGGAAATAAACTTATGTCGCTCAGACTCTCCATTTTGTTGATGATATTGACGGGCAATCTTAAACGCCGTCTCATTCGCCTCTGATCCACTATTTGAAAAAAAGATGACGTACTCATCGCCGAGCCATTCAGTCAATTTTTCACCGAGCTGAATCGCCGGAATGTGACTTTGTGTCATTGGAACATAAGGAAGCTCTTTCATTTGCTCATAAGCAGCCCCCGCTAACTCATCGCGACCATACCCCGCATTTACACACCAAAGCCCCGCCATTGCATCTAAATATTTATTCCCATCTGCATCCTCAATCCACGCTCCATCCGCCTGGCAAACAACCATCGTCGCCTCCGGATTGTACTGACGCATCGCATGCCATATATATTGTTCATCTTTCTTTAACCATTCTTCTGAACTCGTGCGTACCCCCATAAGTTCTCATTCCTTTCTTATTTTAATATTAAAATTGTAAATAGTAAAATATTTCAAAGTATTAAATAACCCTAGTCCCTAAGATAAATGTATAACATATTTACATTCTATTCATTAGACAACATGTAAAATGAATCTCATATATGATTACACAATAGCTGCATTTAATGTTCAATTCTGTAATAATTCTGTTCCTAAAGCAATCTCTTCATCCGAACTAAAATCCATGGAATTATGATGACCTATAAGATTTCCAAAGGTGTCTAATCGTGTTTTTAATCCAGCATTCCGGAATGTGCAAGTTTGCTTACCCCAGTATCATGTATCCTTCCAATTTTTGATAACGAATAAATGTCGTTTGGTAACCTTTTTTTGGAATTTGGTAAGTTATCAATTTTTATCCTCAAAAATTTAAGATATTATTGATAATAAATTCTATTCAGAAAAATATTCGCAAGGTTTTCCTTTAATCCATGACACCTCGTTTTGAGATAAATTCATGACAATGCTAAATACCGTTTCTATTTTACTGCGTCCCGACTGTTCAAATGATTCATGACGACAAATGGAATGAGGAAAGTTATCGTGATCCGAGAGAATTTGGAATAATTTTTCATGTTTAGTGTTTTCGGGGATATTTTCCATCTCATTATTTATTTTTTTAAATCTGACAAACGAGTCTGGAAATGGATCCTCTTTAACTTTCTTCTTTAGCTGTACAGAGCAAATATGATTCGTATGTGCAATCATTCCATTTTTACTTTCTTTAATAATAGTACATATCGGTGAGGCTTCTACACTTTTTATTTTTCCAGTTTTAGATCCAATTAAAAAGTGTACAGACGAAGCCATTTGATTATGTTGGACTTTAGAAAGCGCTTCTTCTATTGTCCTTGACTCTAGAATTGCCCGTAACCCTAAATGTACAGGAACTTTTGGTCGCCATGTATCGGTCACTAAAACATTCAGACAAACTCCTATACCTGCATCATTACAACCGATTTTTCCAATTATACCAGCTTCAGTTATCATTTCTATAGAAGGTAAACTCTTACTTTCAATTTTGATTCGGATGAGTGCATTTATTTGTGCCCCTCTCCAATCCCAATTTTGTGCTAGCCAAGTATTAGTTGTTTTTGGTTTTGTTAATGCAAAAGAAGTGCAACCGTCTGGAGACGATATTAACGCAATTTCACTTCTTGCATTAAGGGTTAGTATATCTTCAAATCTTACACCTGCTCCCTTTGCAATTCCTTCCATTTCATCAATATAATTAGGGTTATATTCTTCAATTGCATTTACATGTAATAGCGCTTTTTCACAAGCTTCTCTCCATGAAATATCTACATATTCTTTGAACATCTTTTCATATGTTTCTAAACTAGTATACACTTTATTTCTAGCTTTTTTTCCATGTTTAAACCCAATTTCATATGAAGAACCTGACAATGTTAAAATTTGAGTATTACTATTGGATCTATGCATAATCAATCTCTACCTGATCATTCGTATAAATAATTTCTCCATTAATCATCGTCATTTCTACTTGAGCCTCTAACAATTCGTCAGTGTCGGATTTCAATAAAGGGCGATCTAATAATATTAAATCTGCTAGCTTTCCTCTTTCAATACTGCCTTTTATGTTTTCCTCAAAAGATGCATAGGCTCCATTAATCGTATACATACGTATCGCTTCAAGTAAAGAAATTGTTTGATTTTCCCCAACGGTTTGACCTGAAATTGATTTACGTTTAATCGCAGAATGGAGACCTCGCATCGGCGAAAAATCTATAACTGGACAGTCAGATGCAATTGCTGCTGGTATACCTGCTTTTAAAAAGTCTCGCAACGGATACATTTGTTTTGCACGTTCCCCATAATTATTCATATATCCATCACCAAATTCATAATGAAAAGCAGGATTCGGGATAGGTATTATATTTTGTTCCTTCATTCGTTCAATTAAGTCTCGGGTTGCTATTCCACAATGTTCAATTCGATGTCTACTATCTTTACGTGGGTACAGATGATTAGCTTTTTCTATACATGTTAAGATCATATCAATCGCTGCATCTCCCTGTGCATGAGCCGTTATTTGCCACCCTTTTTTATGAGCAGGAATAAATAAACGTTCAACTTCTTCTTGATTAAAATAACGAACTCCAAAATTGTCGGGATCATTTTTATAAGGCTCTCGAGTCCAAATGGTTGGACCACTACTACTTCCATCAAGAAATAATTTTACAGGTCCAATCTTAAATTTATGATCTCCTAATCCTGTGTAAATACCTGAATTGACCATATGCTCTACAATATTTTCTGCCTCATTTAAGGATCCTACCATTGCGTAAACACGCTGTTTTATAATACCATTTTGCGAAGCATACTGTAATGCACGTAAACTACTTAACCCATATCCTGTTGCATCGTGAATAGATGTGATTCCTTTTTTCAAAAAGTGTTTTGAAGAAATTTCATGAGCTTTTTTCATTTCTTCGTCAGAAAATGCTGCCAAAGAAAATATATTCATATGTGCATTTTCAATCAATAAACCCGTAAGGTTTCCGTGCACATCTCTCTCATATCTACCGCCTTTTGGGTCAGGAGTATTTTCATTAACATTTGCTAACTGGAGTGAATAACTATTCACTGCTGAAATGTGCCCACATATTCGACCTATTAAAATCGGATGTTCCATTGAAACATGATCTAATTCTTCTTTTGTTGGAAATCTTTTTTCAGCAATTTTTTGTTCATTATAGCCCCACGCTCGTATCCATTCTCCCTTTGGTGTAATAGCAACTCGTTTTCTCAATTCTGTTAACAAATCATTGATGGATTGAATTTGTGCAGTTTTACATGACATTGACAACTCATTTGTACCATATATCGTAAAATGGATATGCGAATCTATGAATCCTGGCATTAATGTCTTACCATTTAATTCAATCACTTCACTATTATGATCTTTTAATCCTAAAATTTCTTCATTTATCCCAACAGTAATAATCTTATTACCTTGTACGGCAACTGCTTCCATCACCTCATTATGTCTATTGACTGTTATTACTTCTCCATTAATAAACAAATATTTTTTCATTATAACTAACATCCTCCTTATATGATTCTATTGATTAATAAATATGAGGTATTTTATTGTGTCAATCATATAATTCATCAACCATATCCGGAAAAAAACGTTCGATTGTTTCTTTAGAAACAGGTGTTGTTAGCAAAGAAACGCTAATGAAAATCAATGAGTTCACTAATAACCCCCAAATTCCAGCATGAATACCTAATGGGTGAGGGTATATGAAAGAGAACAAAACTGTTATGATAAAACCACTAAAAAGTCCCCAGAAAGCACCATGTTTTGTTGCTCTTGGCCAAAAAAACATTCCAATGATGGAAGGAAATGCTTGGCCAATAAATCCGTATCCAATTAATAAAATATATACTAAACTTGCAGGTTCCATAATAGATATAGGTGCAATAATAAAAAGCATGATTGGGAAGATCAATCGTCTCGTCCACTTTCCTGTTGTTTTGTCATTCCATTTAAAAAGGGGTTGAAGCACATCTTTACTGTAACTTAATGCAGTTGCATGAATACATGGCTCACTTGATGACATCGAAGCAGCTAACGTACCTGCACCTAGAAGACCGGCAACGATTGCAGGCATATTTTCGACAGCAATCGTAATTGCTATCTGATCAGGATTCCCTATATTTGGATACATGAATATACCTATAAATCCTACTATGATCATCGGAACAAGAACGATATAATAAGTAGGTAGTAATGTAGCTGCGCGCCTTATTGAATCTTTAGATTTCGCTCCCATCCATTGGATCCAGTGCGTTTGCCAAATAGAAAATACAGAAATCAAAATGGATGTCGTCCAAAATTGAACACTCATATCCCCTAATGCCCCTGGAAGTATTAAATATTCAGGAACATCATTTTTTACACGTTCAAAAATAGGTCGGAATGAATACCCACCTGTAAATCGGTTTGTTATCCAAAGTCCTACAAAAAAAGATACGAATAACATGAGTGCTCCCTGTAATGCATTGGTAACTCCAATGGCTCTAAATCCACTTCTGAACAAATAAATAGAAATAGCACCTAGCGAAAGTAAAACACCAGCCCACATAGGAATGAAACCATAACTCATTACATTCAAAATATATGCAGAACCAATTGTTTGGAGAACAGCATATGCTAATATCCCAATAGATGTAACGATCGATGATAAGGCACCAAGCTGTTTACTTTCATAACGATCAGAAATTGCTGCTGACTGAGTTAGTTACATGATTGTATTTTTTTCCGAGTTCCCAGACTTTTGGTCCAAAATACCATGCGATAATAGCCATATATGTTAAATAAACGACCACATAAAGTGCAGGAACTCCTTTTGAATATGCCCATCCTGGAGAACCCATGAAGGTATATGCACTAACACCCCCTGCTCCAATGAGTAAGTAAATAATAATCGACCCAAAACTTCGACTTCCTACCCCCCATTCCTCAGTACTATCCATATTTCTACCTTTTCCCGCTACATAGCCAAGTATTACTGCAATCACCATATAGGAAATAGTAATGATTAATGGTATATACATCGTCATTATTTTAGTCCTCCAATTTTATTAATAAACCATAATACAAATGTGGTGAAAAAAATAATAAAAATGGACCAAATCATGAGTATCGGCAAACCAAAAATAATAGTAGTTGTATTAAGTAGTAGTATGATAGGCCAACTGCCTAAAATAATAGTGAAAATTATTAAAAATAAGCTTAACCATTCTCTTTTACTTTTAGGTAGTTTAAATGTGCTTTTCAATTTTTTCACTCCTTCTCTTAATATATTCCCTTAATATAATGTATTATCTGATAATTTGAATTAGATTGGACATAATGTTAAAATTAGAGAGCGTTTACATATACATTTTGAAACAATGGAGGATGGGATGAACACGTATGACACTCATCGTTAAAGATCTGTTAAAACGACCGCATTTCGAAAGGGCAGAAGTTTTAGCGGGGAAAAATGGATTACAACGTCAAGTGACGTGGGCACACATTGTAGAAATCGATACATTTGGTCATTTACTTCATGGACAAGAAGTCATTTTAACGACAGGTATGGGATGGGCCGATGACGAAGAAAAAAGCTTGCACTACTTTCAACAACTCCTCGATTACGAAGCGTCGGCATTATGTATTGAACTAGGCACACATACGAAACACCTTTCCCCAGCGATGCTCTCTTTAGCCAATCAACACGATTTACCGATTATCGTTTTTCAAGAAGAAGTGAAATTCATTGACATTACAAAAGATTTACATCAAATCATCCTCGGATATGAACAGCATCATTGGTGGGATTTAGAGCGCCTCACACAGACATTTCATCAAACCCTTTTGTCCAACGGTTCCATCAGTGAGTTTTTGAAACTATTGTACCGCCATACGAACAAGCAAGTTGCCCTCGCTCATGATGGAAAATTTCGCTTTTTTCCTTCTCTTTCCAAACGAAAACAACGACAATGGATGCAGTACATGACTAAACAGAACACCGACATCGACGACTGCTCATATCCGATTTACCTTTTAGAACGAGAAATTGCTCGCCTTTATATACTCGAAAAGAAAGAACATATTTCGGTGATCGAAGATTTGGCCGCTAAGCGATGCAGCGAAATTCTCAGCCAATATTTCTGGAAATACAACCAAGAAAAAGAAGGCCAACAGATGAAACAAAATGAATGGTTACTAGAAGCGCTCAACCAACAATCTTTCACCGAACAACAAATCCAGGAAAAGATTTTACAAACGAAGGCTACGATCCACTTGAACGAGGCGCTCATCGGCATCATCCCCTATAAAAAAAATCCGATGTTTCAGGATAGAAACAAAAACGTGTTAGCTGGAACATTCATGTTCGTTCACTCCGTATTCAATGAATATGGATTTCACGTCATAACGGTTAAAAACACCGAGCAACATCATTACATCTTACTACTCATCAACCAACAGGAAAATAACTCCTTATATGAACGACTGGAAACAGCACTCGAACGGTTAAATGAAACGAATCAAACAATTTCCGACGACATAAAATGGATAAGTTTTGGAAAAGTGACTGCAACCTACACCGATCTCGATGTCAGTTACAAAACAGCACAAACAACACTCCATTATCAACAAACATTCGGTCGGTTAATAAAACCATTTTATAAGCAGTTAGCCGTTTACCGTTTAATCGATTGCATCAATGACTCAAATGAATGCAAAGACATGATTGACGACTATATCGGTCCTCTTATTAACTATGACAACGAACATGGAACCGAGCTATTACGGACACTCCATATATACTTGAAAAATTTAGGTGCTAAAAATGAAACCGCACGTGAATTATTTATCGTCCGCCAAACACTATACCACCGACTCAATCGCATTAAACAACTCCTCGGTGAAGATTACATACAACCCGAAACGAGAGTCATGACTGAAGTCGCCATCTACGCATACACGTATTTACATAAACTGAAAAAAGTGGACTAGAATTTGAATCTCATCTTACAAAATAAAAAGCGAAGCCTCTCTACTGCTACATTCGGCTTCGCTCCTACATATTATTATATTATTAATACACATCTCTGCTCTGTATACTCTCTCGTTCCAATGTTAATTCTTGAATACGTTTTTTAATCCATGTTGACTTTTTAAACGTAAGGATGTTCAATAGCTTATAACACTATACATCTTCTCTGTTTGTTTTAAACAAAGGTTCTCTATTCGCGATAAAATGCAATGAACCATCTCCACAACTTTTAAAAGTTTATGTTTAACTTCTTTATACTTATTTCTATTATTGAAATCAACTCCAACAAGTAAAAGTGGATCACATCATGAGCGTTACATACCGAGCACTTTCGAATCTTCTGAAACAGAAGGATTTGTGATGAATTTGTCCTTTCCTGACTCTACACCGACGATCCAAATAATTACAGAAACGACGATCAACATCACTAAAGGTGCTGTCCACCCTCCTGTAAAATCATGCAAAGCTCCGAACAATACCGGTCCAACAGCTGCTAGTAAATAACCGAATGACTGTGCCATCCCAGACACTTCCGACGCTTGGATCGCATCACTCGTCCGCAAACTAAAGAACATCATCGATAGGCTAAATGCACTACCCGTTGCAATTCCTGTAATAATAACAAACAGAGGTAATAACGACTCACTTCCCCACATAAGTCCACCGATTCCGATGATAAATAGGAAAGCCGTCGCCGCACTCAATTGTTTTTGATTGTCCATTCTTTCCGAAATTACAGGGATAATAAATGTAATCGGAATAATCGCAAACTGCATTAAAAATAACATCCAACCTGCAGAGCTGGAACGATAGCCGTAACTTTGAACAATCTCAGGTAACCACGTAACCAACGTATAAAAAATAAGCGACTGGAGCCCCATAAATAGCGTAATATTCCATGCGAGTGAAGATCGCCAAACATTCGTCTTCTTTCGAGGTGTAGTGCTCTGTTGTACTGGTTTTATACCCTTTTTTAATTGGGGAAGCCAGACAACTAAAGCAATACCGACTGGAATACTCCAAAAAACGAGGGACCCTTTCCATCCTAAATTTCCAATCGAGGCAATCGGCACACTTAAGCCTGAAGCTAAAGCACCGAAAACATTCATAAAAACAGCATAACATCCAGTCATAAGGCCAATTTTAAAAGGAAATTTCATCTTGATAAACGCTGGTAGTAGTACATTTCCAAACGCAATCGCTAATCCAATCAGCATCGTTCCAATAAATAATGAGCTCGTTCCAAACAAAGAACGCAATACGATACCGATTCCTAATAATATTAAAGATAAGAAAATCGTCCACTCCATACCTAATCGACTAGAAATTTTTGGAGCAAATGGAGATAAAATCGCAAAAGCAAGCAAAGGTAACGTCGTAATCGTTCCGGCGAGCGCATAACTCATCTGTAAATCATCACGAATAAAAGCTATTAACGAACCAACCGACGTCAACGGAGCACGTAAATTTGCACCAATTAAAATAACTCCGATAAATAGAATCCATTGTGCTCGTTTTTGATTTTGTATATCACTAAAAGCTGATCATTTCTTTGGCAACATGATTCCTCCAATGCATGAACTTCTTTCTGAAGTCTTTCATCTAATCATTCATATGTTGTATAGCTCGTTTTTTAACTTGGTGGTATATGGGGTAATATATCACAGGCTATTTCGGAAGTACATGCGGTCAAGGGATAAAAATAAGCTAGAGGGATAAACAATTATATTCTCGCCTATCTAAAATCTAAACACGGTATGCCTATGCGTACCACACCATTT
>DASUXY010000050.1:0-10037 GCA_036377675.1 Bacillota bacterium | reverse complement strand
GGAAAAAGAATGCCTATTGTAGGCAGAATTTGTATGGACCAAACGATGATTCTCTTAGATAAGAAGTATGCTTTAGGTACAAAGGTGACGTTGATTGGTAAACAAAATAATGAGCGGATTCAGATGGATGAAGTAGCTGACTACTTGGATACCATTAATTATGAAATTCCTTGCATGATTAATAGTCGAGTGCCAAGAATCTACAAGTAAGGGGAAAATACGTTTCATGACGCAAATTTTTCGGTAAAATCGACTTCGCATTTTTATGGTTTTGTTGTGATAGTAAAGAACAGTCTAGGTATAAATGTTCATTCATTTTTACCCTTTTTAGCCGAATGTAAACGAATTTTGTGGAGTTTTTCTGAAAATTCCCCGGTAATTCTTTGCAAAGACGTAAATGGAATGATATTATAAATGTAATTTCAAATGAGTGTTCTAAAAGTCAGTATTAAAAATGAATGTTTTTTGCCTAGTGCAATGGAATTATGCCAATATTTGACAAAAATAAAATTTGGTGTTTCGTTTTGAGAAACACCAAATTCATTGACTTTGGGAACAACTGCGAACATTGTCGTTTAACCGTTGGTGGAGGTGCATGGTTTTGTCAGAAAGCTTACAAGAAATTTCAGTACGACTACCAAAAAACCTGTTAAATGAGGTGGATGGAATAGTGAAAAGTGAAAATAGAGATCTAAGTGATTTCATCTATCAAGCTACAAAAACGTATTTAGATTTCAAAAAGAAAGAGCATTTACAGAAGTTTTATGAATCCATGCAAAGAGGTTACCAAGAGATGGCAAGAATTAATCTCACCATTGCTTCGGAGGCTTTCCAAGCTGAAGAGGAGGCGGAAAACACCCTAGAGCGCTCTGTGATCGGGGTGTAGTCATTTGATTGTTCAAAGGGGCGAAGTGTATTTCGCTGATCTGTCCCCTGTTGTCGGGTCTGAGCAGGGGGGCATTCGCCCGGTATTGATTTTACAAAATGATATCGGGAATCGGTTTAGCCCAACCGTAATTGTGGCTGCGATTACAGCCCAAATACAAAAAGCTAAACTCCCAACACATGTGGAAATTGATGCTAAACGTTATGGGTTTGATCGCAATTCTGTCATCTTGTTAGAACAAATCAGAACGTTGGATAAACAACGGTTAACTGATAAAATTACAAAACTAGATGATGAAATGATGGAAAAAATTAATCATGCTTTAGAAATTAGTCTCGGATTGAAAGACATGTACAATCATTAGTCCCTTGATATTGAATCGGGGGATTTTTTATTGTATAGAACACGTAATAAATATGTTATTCGACATTATAAAGGATGTTATTTTTTCGAGTATCGAAGATCAACGTTCACTCAAAAGCGTTTTATGGATGTGTTCGGCATTAAAACAGCTATTCATATAGGTTTGGAAAATCAAACAGTTTCACCGGTGTAGAAGTATTGGTACAGCGATGTTTAGGCACAATAGACGATAGATAACTTCTGACGATGCTTTTATAAAACTATGAATACGATAGACGCACGAACGTATTAAAATATTTTATTGAAACTCAAAATGAAAAAGCCTTATATTGGTGCTAAAAAAATTACGAGATCATTTATAAAAAATGGCATGTTTCAGAGGAAATTGTTCATTTGCATATTCAAGCTTTACACGAATTGTATTCGGATATGCAACAAGAAGTTCAACATGCTATGAGATTTCTTTAAGAAACGATGATGTCGTACGGAGCCACTCATCAGAAGTTTCAAACATTACGCCAGAAGCAATTAGAGTTAAAATTAGACATTGAAAGGACGTCATTATTTGATAAAATAAACGTGCGTCTAAAGGAGGGAAGTTCGTGGTAACTAAATATGATCAAGAGTTAACATGGGTAGCAAAACAATTACAAATCAATGAAACGATTGTCAATAAAGTTATTTATTTAATAGATGAAGGTAACACCGTTCCGTTTATTGCTCGGTATAGAAAAGAAGCGACCGGGGGTCTTGATGAAGTCCAAATTAAAGCAATTCAAGATCAATGGAATTATGCGGTTAGCTTAGCTGAAAGAAAAGAAGAAGTGATTCGGCTAATCGCTAAACAAGGGAAACTGAACGATGAGTTAGAGGAAAAGATTAAAGAAACGACTCAACTACAACGGGTAGAGGACTTATATCGTCCTTATAAACAAAAACGAAGAACGAGAGCGACCATGGCAAAAGAAAAAGGGTTAGAACCGTTAGCTGCACTCGTTTGGCAACAAGAACAAACAAATATTAAAAAGGATGCGGAACAATTACTTTCAAAAGAAAAAGATTTACATACACTTGAAGATATCTTTGCTGGAGTGAATGATATTGTAGCAGAATGGATTTCTGACGCTGCCGAATTCCGGGAATTCATTCGCGATGAAACGCTTAAACGAGGAATCATTCAATCGGAAGTGAAAGATTCGAACCAAGACGAAAAAAGTGTCTATAAAATGTACTATGAATATAGTGAATCTATTCGTTCTCTCGTGTTACACCGGATTCTTGCGTTAAATCGTGGCGAAAAAGAAGGGATTTTACGGGTGATGATCGTACCTCCTCCAGAAGAGCGAATCGTCAAATATTTACAACGTGAAATCATTCAGCAAGATACCGATGATGATGTGAAACATATTTTACAAGGTGCTATTCGTGATAGTTACAAGCGACTGATCGCACCATCGATTGAGCGAGAAATTCGTAGTGGTTTAACAGAAAAAGCAGAAGAACAAGCGATTGCTGTGTTCTCTGAAAACTTGAAGAACTTATTACTCCAACCGCCATTAAAAGGTAAAGTAGTGCTCGGCGTTGATCCTGCTTATCGAACGGGCTGTAAATTAGCAGTCGTCGATGAAACGGGCAAGGTTCATCGTGTAGGAGTGATGTTTCCGACCCCACCGAAAAATGACAAAGCTGGTGCTGAAAAAGTTGTTATGGATTTATTAGACACGTATGATATTGAATTATTCGCTATCGGAAATGGAACAGCTTCCCGCGAAACGGAACAATTTATTTCGGATGTCATCCGCGATCACCATTTAGACATCCCGTATATTATCGTTGATGAAGCAGGTGCTAGTGTGTATTCGGCTTCTGCTTTAGCCCGGGAAGAGTTTCCACAATTGGAAGTAGAAGAAAGAAGTGCGGTATCCATTGCTCGCCGTGTTCAAGATCCGCTTGCAGAACTCGTTAAAATTGACCCAAAATCGATAGGAGTTGGGCAATATCAGCATGACGTTCGTCAAAAGGCATTGAATGAATCGTTAACTTTTGTCGTCGAAACTGCGGTAAACCAAGTGGGCGTTAATGTAAATACAGCGTCACGTCCATTATTGCAACACGTTGCAGGTTTAAGTAAGACGGTCGCGAACAATATTGTAAAATACCGAAATGAGAATGGAAAGTTTATCGATCGAAGCGAATTGAAAGAGATCCCACGCTTAGGGGCTAAAACGTATGAACAAGCGATTGGATTTTTGCGGATTATGGATGGAAAAAACCCACTGGATCGAACACCCATTCATCCAGAAAGCTATCCACAAACTGAAAATTTTTTACAAATGATTCATTGTAACCTCGATGATATTGGGACCCAATCTTTAATAGATAAAATGAAGCAAATTGATGTTAAGGAAACAGCGATGAAGTTAGACATTGGTGAACCTACCTTAAAAGACATTATGTCAGCCTTAAGCAGACCTGAGCGTGATCCGAGAGATGACTTTCCGGTACCGATACTGAAACGAAATGTACAGACGTTGGAAGATTTAGAACAAGGAATGGAAGTGCAAGGGACTGTACGGAATGTCGTAGATTTCGGTGTTTTTGTTGATATTGGTGTAGGACAAGATGGTCTTGTTCACATTTCCAAAATGGCGAAGAAGTTTGTAAAACATCCGATGGACATTGTTTCAGTCGGTGATGTGATTACTGTTTGGGTAGAGGAAGTTGATGTTGACAGGGGAAGAATTGATTTGTCAATGATTCAATAAGTGGAAAAAAGTGGAATCCCATAATTAGAGATTCCACTTTTTTATTTTCTTCGTTGGATACCTCCTACTTTAAAAATGAGTAGTTTTCTTTGAATATGATAAAATGATTGTAAAGGTTCGAGACTAGACAATGAGAAGGTAAGGACGAATGAACATGGAATTGTTAAGTGTAAGACAATTAAATGAACTTGTTAATGAAATATCTGTGAAGCATTTTCATAAACCGTTTCACCATGAAGTATATTTTAATCACCGTCTGCGAACAACAGGAGGTAGGTATATTCCTGCTAAAAAGGTAATCGAACTTAATCCAAAATATTACATGGAGTTAGGTTTGGATGAATTAATCGGTATTATAAAGCATGAGCTTTGTCATTATCATTTGCACATTGAAGGAAAAGGCTATGGGCATAAGGATGATGATTTTAAACGACTGTTAAAGGAAACTGGATCTCCTCGTCATTGTAAACCTCTTCCATCGCAAAAAAATAAGTATAATCATATGTATGTGTGTCAACGGTGTGAACAGGTTTACAAACGCATTCGGAGAGTAGATGTTCAGCGCTTTCGTTGTGGGAAATGTCGTGGTCGGCTTCGCACTTATAAATAGATTGACGAAAAGTAAGCTACAAACTCAATTCTCATTTGAAAATAATAAATGAGAAAAAACAGTAAATAACTATGAACTATTAAAGATCCTGCCCTCTCATTACATCATAAGGGAAGAGAGCAGGATGTTGTCGTTTAATGAATGCTTTTTTCTTTTTGTCGTTCGTGGGGGAAGTGATTTGTATATTGCTGAAATACGTTTTCAATCGTTGCTCGTCCTTCGCTAATTTTAGGGTGAAATTGGATGCTCGCCTCTTGGCGGATGACATTTACTTCGTCGATCGCTTCTTTTACTCTGTAATCGATGTCAGTTACATTTCCAATCGCACGCTTAACAATGGACAATCCAGAAACTTTCCCTTGGGCTCGAGCTACTTTAGCACTTTCAATTCCAGTGATATTGCCTGAGACATACAATCCTTCGATTGGAGTTTCCATCTGTTCGTTATGAATCGGTACATGTCCTCCGAGTTCTTCTACATAATGGAAGGGACATCCAAGAGCTGCGGCCAGTTCCGCCAACGGGTAAAGTCCTCCAGCAATACAGACAAAGTCAACATCGATTGTTTCTTCGCTATTTGGAATGAGCTCGCCGTCGGGTGTAATGTCACAAATCGTTACCGATTCCACTTGTTCTGTACCGTTGATTTTGGTCACTGCTTTACGAAGATGAATAGGCATGCCCCACATCTTTACTCCACCTTTAGGATAAAATTGAATCGCTAAGTTTTGAACCCAAGCAGCTTTTGCAAATTTGCTCCCTAGACGAATCAGCATTGAAGGTGCTAAGTGAGCGATGCGAGCTAAACCTTCCATCACTTTCTTCGGATGTCCATGATCGGTTGTAACTGGATGAAGAGGGGGTAATACCATGCTGTGAAGGGTTACGCCTGCTAGTTGGAGCTCGCGGGCGATTGCTGCTGATAGTACATTAACCCCAATAACGATTCCTTTTTCTCCTACACGAACACGGTGAACGTTCGTCATTACTTGGGCCGCTCCGATGGACATCACTCCGGGAAGAGTCCAACCGGGAACAGGCGTCGGCGTTTCAGCAGCACCAGTCGCGATAAGAACATTTTTAGCCTTAACGATTCCTTCGTTCGTATATACGGAAAATTCGTCATTCGTTCTTTCCACATGATGAGCTGAAATGCCGCAGCGAATATCAGTTTTATATTTGTCCGCTTCATTTAATAGATCATCTGTTTCTTGAATACCATTCCACCATTCTCCATTCGGCTCTTGGTGAAGTTGACCGAGTAGTCTCCCACCTGGTTTCGGAAATTCGTCGATGACAAGAACGTGCAAATCCCACTTTCTACAAACGGTTGCAGCAGATAAACCAGCAGGTCCTGCTCCGATGATGACGACATCATACATGTTAGTCCTCCTCCTTTTCTTGTCCAGATATTTTAATAAATTGTTCATATGTTTGGGGAAGATGATTACCGTTTAATTTTAAGGGGGAAGGTTTTATTTTCCCACGATCAATGATCATATCTGTTTTAATTTCCGTCATACATGCGCGAATACCGGGCTGTTTATTGACAGTTACTCGGCATTCATAACAATGACCGATATTGCAATAAATTCCCCGTGGAGTGCCACTTTCTTCATGAACACGCAACTTACGAATACCATTTGCTAAAAGTGCTGATGCAATCGTATCTCCTTCATACCCCGTATATGTTTTCCCATCAAAAGTAAAAGAAATTTTAGGTTTATTTTCTAAATGATCTAGGACAGGATGATGAACAATTCGGCGTTTATTCATCGTTCGCATTCCCCCTTAAAGTAGTTAAGGATACAGGTCGAATGGGTGGTTGTACTTTTAGTGGAATCGAATGGCTTGGTTGCTCTTTTGTGACGTTTTCGAGGACAGCGTCTATAGCTGGACGACACGTCCGTCCTCCGCAATAGCCCATTCCCGCTCGGGTCCGTAATTTGATTTCTCTGGCAGAACAGTGGTACGTATTGGCTGTTTGTGTAATGTCTTTTAAAGACACTTCTTCACATCTACAAATAATCATTTCATCCATATCATGACTCCCCTTCACCAATAAAGCCTCTTTTATTCCTAATATTAAAAATACATTGACAGTTCGTTCACTGCTATTCTAACATATATGATAGAATTGATTTAATATTTAATCAATATAATTAAAGAATAAGAAAAAAGATGAAAGTTAAAGAGAATCCGAATGTCTGGGCAAGGGTAGGATGCAACCTTGAACAAATCATCGTTCTGTACCATGTGTCGCTTTGCTATCGAAACTTTTCCTATTTTGAAAAGGGAATTCCTACAGGTAGCTTCACTTCATTTATTGACTTATTAATGCAAGGAGGAATTAAATAATGGATGGAAATCAGGCGGAAGTAGTTATTATCGGTGGTGGAATCGTCGGTTGTGCAATCGCCTATTATGTGTCAAAAATCGGTATGGATTGTGTGCTCGTTGAAAAAGGAGACATTGCGAGTGGAACATCTTCCCGTTGTGATGGGAACATTACGATCGTTGATAAAGACCCAGGGTTTGAAAGTGAGATGTCGATGGTCAGTCAGGATTTGACAGTTGAATTAAAAAAAGATCTTGACTATCCATTCGAATATCGTGCATTAGGGAGTATTCTCGTCTGTGATAATGATGCAGAAATGGAGGCTGCCGAAGAATGGGTTAACATTCAAAAAGAAGCAGGTTTAAAATTTAAATTGCTAGACCATTCTGATATACAGAAAGAGTCACCTTACTTTGCTGATGATATCCCTGGTGGCTTAGAGTGTGAAACAGATTCGCTCATCAATCCTTATTTATTTTGCTATTCCTTAATTGATAAAGCAAAGCAATATGGTCTCAAGCTTCATACAAAGACGGAAGTGACAGCAATCTTCAAAGAAGAAGATTTTATCATTGAAACGACAAACGGTACAATGACGGCTAAAAAGGTTGTTAATGCAGCTGGGGTGTGGGCACCATTCATTGGGGAGATGCTTCAGATTGACATACCGATTGTGCCGAGAAAAGGACATATTATGGTCGGTGCGAGACAGGATCCGGTTATGATGCGAAATGTCATGGAATTCGGTTATTTAATGAATAAATTTGAACGTGAAAGAATTGCGGATGCTCGTACATTAGAGCATGGGGTTGCATTAGTGCTTGAGCCTACCGAAAGCCAAAACTTCTTACTAGGTAGTAGCCGTCAATTTGTTGGCTATGATAGCAGAGTCGATATGAATGTCGTTGAAACGATGGCAAAACGAGCGTTACGATTTTTTCCGAAAATGAATGATTTCAATATGATTCGTACGTACACAGGATTCAGGCCATGGACAGAGGATCACTTACCCATTATTTCTGCTGTTGATGAGGTTCCTGGATTTTATATTGCCGCTGGACATGAAGGAGACGGTATTAGTATGGCTACAGTGACTGGAAAGCTTATCGAACAATTAATCAATGAAAAAGAAACGATTGTTCCTGTTGACCAGTTACGTTACGACCGCTTTGATCAAGTCGTTACACATCAAGAGTAGTAGCACTGAATTATCATTGCTTTTCCCCATCTTTGAGCATTTTTTAAAAAAGAGATGGGTTTTTTGTATTATATTTTAATGTGAGAAAACCGGATACGTAAAGATTCAATCTTAATGATCAACTAGAGGCTGGCTAAATTGTTCCGTCATTCAATGACTTACACTAACAGAAATTATATATATTTATAAAGGAAATTATTCAGCTTTCTATCCTATCCTTATATAATACAAATATATGAAAGCCATTTGAAGATGTTTCTTTATGTAAATGAATAACGATTTCATACTAGACTTAAAAATGTAAATCTGTTATAATGAAAAACGCTGGTTACGTTATTTGACTAGCTTTCGTTCATTACAGCGAGTACGAGTAAGGATATCTATTAAAATATATATAAATAAAAACTTTTTACTGATTTAGTGTTGACAATATAGAAGAAGTGTTATATCATATATTCTGTCGCTAAAATGAGCGATAGTGATTCACTGGAACATAAATAAGAACTGAATAATTAAAATATTCCACAGTAGCTCAGTGGTAGAGCAATCGGCTGTTAACCGATCGGTCGTAGGTTCGAATCCTACCTGTGGAGCCAGATGGAGAAGTACTCAAGAGGCTGAAGAGGCGCCCCTGCTAAGGGCGTAGGTCGCTTTTGCGGCGCGAGGGTTCAAATCCCTCCTTCTCCGTTTGTTCATCGGGGCCCGTTGGTCAAGTGGTTAAGACATCGCCCTTTCACGGCGGTAACAGGGGTTCGAGTCCCCTACGGGTCATACTGTTTTCAATAAAAGGTTCGGTCTGGTAGTTCAGTTGGTTAGAATGCCTGCCTGTCACGCAGGAGGTCGCGGGTTCGAGCCCCGTCCAGACCGCCATTTTGTTGGGCTATAGCCAAGCGGTAAGGCAACGGGTTTTGGTCCCGTGAGCCTAGGTTCGAATCCTAGTAGCCCAGTTAAGTTTTGCTTTGGCTTGTGGTTAACGCATCGAGATATGATATTTAATAAATATATGAGCCATTAGCTCAGGCGGTAGAGCATCTGACTTTTAATCAGAGGGCCGGAGGTTCGAGTCCTCCATGGCTCATCAACTTTTTTAAAAAAGATGAGAGTATAACCAATTAATCAATTTAAAATATAACTTTTAAAAATGCGGCCGTGGCGGAATGGCAGACGCGCTAGGTTGAGGGCCTAGTGGGGGCGACCCTGTGGAGGTTCAAGTCCTCTCGGCCGCACTTACAAAAAAACCAAACAAATCCTTGCAATTACTTTGGAAGTGTGATATACTAATAGAGTCGACTTGAGCGCCTATAGCTCAATTGGATAGAGCGTTTGACTTCGGATCAAAAAGTTAGGGGTTCGACTCCTCTTAGGCGCGCCATTTGTGCGGGAAGTAGCTCAGCTTGGTAGAGCACTTGGTTTGGGACCAAGGGGCCGCAGGTTCAAATCCTGTCTTCCCGACCATCTATGATGCGTTTTAATATCTATAGTTTTAATATCTATATTTATTTATGCGGGTGTAGTTTAGTGGTAAAACCTCAGCCTTCCAAGCTGATGACGAGGGTTCGATTCCCTTCACCCGCTTTTGTAAGGGCCTGTAGCTCAGCTGGTGAGAGCGCACGCCTGATAAGCGTGAGGTCGGTGGTTCGAATCCACTCAGGCCCATCCCAACGCAAGTTGGAAAACACGTTGACAAGTACGTCAGTGTGTGATATAATAGAAGTCCGGACGATGATCCGGCCGAATTGTTCTTTGAAAACTGAACAAAACAACGAGTATGCAAAAGGGAAAACACCTCCGTGTTTTCCGGCAATCAACTGAGATTTCGATTGGCTTGAAACGTCAATGGAGACATTTGGTTGATTGCAAATGAAACAAAGCTAAGA
>DASUXY010000049.1:0-41250 GCA_036377675.1 Bacillota bacterium | reverse complement strand
AATAGTTCTTGTCTTTACTTATTAATTCATTGTCTGGTAGCGATTGCGAAGAGGTCACACCTGTTCCCATACCGAACACAGTAGTTAAGCTCTTCAGCGCCGATGGTAGTTGGGGCTTTGCCCCTGCAAGAGTAGGACGCCACCAGACATTGATACTAATAACAAATAAATATTATACCGCGGGGTGGAGCAGTCTGGTAGCTCGTCGGGCTCATAACCCGGAGGTCGTAGGTTCAAATCCTTCCCCCGCAACCAATATTTTAGTTATGGTCTGGTAGTTCAGTTGGTTAGAATGCCTGCCTGTCACGCAGGAGGTCGCGGGTTCGAGTCCCGTCCAGACCGCCATTAAAAAAAATACATAGTTTAAACTTATACATGGTTTCAGTAGAAATCATGTTTTTTTAATTTTAATTTTACATACGCTGGAAAGTATAAATGTAAAAGTGATCCATACATGTTTGAAGATGACTGCACACACCAATAGCAATAAAGCACCTACATCTTTATTTCATCATCAATATGTTTCACTATCTATGTGTCCTCACTTTTTGCTATCATAAACATAGTACGTAATGAAGGATGGGTGAAATTGGATATGGATGAATTTTCTTTTATACAATCTATTCGGCAGCAGACATATAACCAATCCTCTCTTTTAAAGGGAGGTGGTGATGATGCGGCAGTCTTTCGTCATCCGACAGAAGATGTCGTCACTGCTGTTGATACATTTGTCGAACATATCCACTTTTCACGTGAAACGATGGAACCTATGCATATTGGCTATCGTGCTTTAGCAGCGAATGTAAGTGATTTAGCAGCGATGGGAGCAACGCCTACATATTACCTCGTAGCAATTGTTATTCCGAAAACATGGGCAGAGGAGGAATTGAAAGATATATTTTTAGGAATGAAAACATTAGCGGATATGTATCATATGGATTTAATAGGTGGAGATACAGTTGGTGGTAATGAATTAACTGTATCGGTAACGGTGTTTGGTTCTGTTGAAAAGGGGAAAGCGCGTTTTAGACATGCAGCGGAAGATGGTGATGTTGTGTTTGTTACTGGTACATTAGGAGACTCTCAAGCTGGCCTTTATGCGTTGACTCACCCGAATTATAATATGAAAGGGAAACAATATTTTATTCATCGCCATCGTCAGCCTTCACCGAGGATTGAGTTTTCTAGCCAATTACGCACGATTTCACGTCTCGCCTTAAATGATATTAGTGATGGTATTGCGAACGAGGCAAGGGAAATTGCCGAAGCATCAAAAGTGACGATTTATTTAAATGATCAGCATGTTCCTGTTCACCCTTTGTTAAATCAGTTTTCTTTGGAAAATCAGCGAAAATGGAAGTACTTCGGTGGTGAAGATTTTGAGCTAGTAGGGACTGTTTCGAAAAAGGATTGGGCGATCGTTGAGAAAGTAGCCGCACAAACGAATACAAAAGTAACAAAAATAGGTTACGTTACATCAAATGAACAATTGAACGGACAAGTATTCCTTTATGATAAGAGTGGGAAGCAAAAACGGTTGAAAAAGGAAGGATATATTCATTTAAAGTAGGTGATGGTATGAGTAGTCTTACAATTAAAACGTTTTCTGAACAAGAAACGAAAGAAGTGGCTAAACAGTTAGCGAACATGTTAAAGCCGGGAGATGTGATTACATTAGAAGGTGATCTTGGGGCTGGGAAAACAACGTTTACTAAAGGATTAGCTATAGGGCTAGGTGTGAAACATACAGTTACAAGCCCGACATTTACAATCGTTAAAGAGTATGAAGGTACGTATCCACTTTATCATATGGACGTCTATCGGTTAAAGGATTCTGATGAAGATATTGGCTTTGAGGAATATTTTTCGGGAGACGGCATTTGTGTAGTAGAGTGGGCATCGTACATTGTAGATTTTTTACCTGATCAAATATTAAAAATAAGTATCACTTATGTAGATGAACAGAGTCGATTATTAACGTTTACACCAACAGGTTTGCATTTTGAGGAAGTTACGAAACAGTTACGCAAGATGAACATGTAAGGGGATTATAAGATTATGTACATATTGGCAATGGATACGTCTACACATACTTTAGGTGTAGCCGTTATGAAAAATGAGCGAATCATTGGAGAAATTGTAACTGATTTAAAGAAAAACCATTCGATACGGCTGATGCCCGCTATAGCTGCATTAATGAAGGAAACAAATATTGTGCCTGAACAATTGGATAAAATTGTCGTTGCCAAAGGTCCAGGTTCGTATACAGGAGTAAGAATTGGATTAACGACAGCGAAAACAATGGCGTGGGCGCTAAACATTCCGATTGTTGGTGTGTCAAGTTTGGAAGCTTTAGCTTATCAAGGGCGATTTTACAATTCGTTCATTTGTCCGTTTTTCGATGCACGTCGCCGTATGGTTTTTACTGGGTTGTATCAATGGGATGGTCAACAGATGAAACGAATAGTTCACGAACAAAATGTGTTAATGGAAGATTGGTTGGAGTTTTTAGGACGTAAGAAAAAACAAATTCTTTTTTTAAGTCCGCATATCGATGCGTATCGTACAATCATTAAGGATCATTTAGGGGATCATAGTCTCATTCCTGAAGACGTGTATCAAATGGCTAAGCCGAGTCATTTGGCGTTAGCAGGGAAGATGAAACAGGCTGATCATACATACACATTAACGCCGAATTATTTACGTCTAGCCGAAGCAGAAGCGAATTGGTTAAAATTACAAAAGGAAAAACAAAATGACTAATTTAAGAATACGGAATATGGAGATGAATGATCTTGAAGATGTTTTAGAAGTGGAAACAGCTTCTTTTACGAATCCCTGGCCAAAAGAAATTTTTTATCAAGAACTTGTTGATAATCAATATGGACATTATTTTGTTGCGGAAGTAGAAGAACAAATCATTGGTTATGTAGGGCTCTGGATTGTTTTAGATGATGCGCAAATTACAAATATAGCGATTTTACCTAAATATCGTGGTTACTCATACGGTGAAAAACTTTTTGCTTATGCTTGTCAACAAGCTCAAAGTAGAGGTGTGAGGCGTCTCTCTTTAGAAGTTCGTGCATCCAATACGGTTGCTCAACGGATGTATCGAAAATTCGGTCTAGTTCCTGGTGGGATTCGTAAAAAATATTATACGGACAATCATGAAGATGCGATTGTTATGTGGGTGAATTTACAATGAAAAAAAATACGCACATTTTAGGTATTGAAACGAGTTGTGATGAAACGGCTGCCGCCATTGTAAAAGATGGACGGGAAATCATCTCTAATGTCGTAGCGTCACAAATTAAAAGCCATAAACGATTTGGTGGTGTTGTCCCCGAGATTGCTTCACGTCATCATGTTGAACAAATTACAGTCGTGTTGGAAGAAACATTTGAACAGGCACGACTAACGTGGGATGAAATTGACGCGATTGCTGTCACGGAAGGCCCAGGCTTAGTCGGAGCATTGCTCATCGGTGTTAATGCGGCTAAAGCCTTAGCATTTGCAAAGCATAAACCGTTAATCGGTGTCCACCATATTGCGGGTCATATTTATGCCAATCGGTTAGAACATGAGTTTCAGTTTCCGCTGCTAGCGTTAATCGTTTCCGGAGGACATACAGAACTTATCTTGATGAAAAAACATGGTGTCTATGAAGTGATCGGAGAAACGTTAGACGATGCAGCTGGTGAAGCATTTGATAAAGTAGCTCGGATGCTTGATTTACCATACCCTGGCGGACCACACATCGATCGATTAGCGACTAAAGGGAAAGAAGTGATTGACTTTCCACGTGCTTGGCTTGACAAGGATAGTTATGATTTTAGTTTTAGTGGCTTAAAATCAGCGGTTTTTAATAAGATTCATAATGCGAAACAACGGGGCGAATCATTGCGAAAAGAAGATGTAGCAGCAAGTTTTCAAGCAAGTGTGATTGATGTTTTAACAACAAAAACATTTCGAGCTGCTAAGCAATATGATGTGAAGCAAGTCATTGTTGCAGGAGGAGTGGCAGCGAATAAAGGATTACGTTCAGCTTTGAAGAACGCATTTGCCGAATCGAGTACTCCATTGCTCATCCCCCCCTTACATTTATGCACGGACAACGCAGCGATGATTGCTGCAGCTGGAACGGTTGCCTATGAACAAGGAAAACGGTCTGGTCTTGATTTAAACGCTAATCCATCATTACTTTTAAAATAGCCTATAAGTACGAAAGCAAATAAAAAATGTGTCAGAAGAAGTCAGCTACGTTGCTTGGCTTCTTTTTTTGAATGAATAACCTTTTGTTCTACCTCATGATCCTTATAATTACATATTATTGAACGTATGCTTATCATAATAGTTATTCACAGTTATCCACACCCATCCACAAACAAATGTTGAATAGTTGATAGGCGAAGGTTGTAAATGTGGGTAACTTCTGTGGATAAAAACAGACGTTGCTGTTGATAGTGTGTATAAGCTTGTTGATAAGTGATAAAACAACGTTTTGGCTGTGGGTATTGTTGTGGATAATATATTTTTACGCGTTGAAAAGGGATTTTTCGAAATAATCGTCAAAGTGCAAGAAAAAAACTACACAATAAGTGGATTCGTTGTCATGATGAATCCTCTTGTAGTGTAGTCCATTCATTCATTAATTGTTCAATGTCTCGCTTAATCATTTCTGTTTTGTTCATATATTGTAAAGCTATTTCATAGTCTTCATAAACGTCGGGTTCTGTCATTTCTTGTTGCAAAGTTGCTAGCTCTGTTTCAAGAGCATCAATCGTATCTTCAAGCTCTTTAATTTGTCGATGTTTCTTGCGTTGTTGACGTTTTAATTTTTTTTCTTGTTGAAAATGTAACTTTCCTTCCGAGATTGTTTGATGAGTCGTCCTTGTTTTCTCCAATTGGAGAAGTTCGAGTTCCTTTTGTTTCTTTTCTATATAGTAATCATAATTTCCTAAATAAACGGTCATTCCATCAGAGTTCATTTCTAAAACGTGATCGGCAATTTTATTAATAAAGTAACGATCGTGGGATACGAAAATAATCGTACCAGGGAAATCGAGTAAAGCAGCCTCTAAAACTTCTTTACTATCAATATCTAAATGGTTTGTCGGTTCATCTAATATGAGTAAGTTCGCTCGTTTCATTTTTAACTTGGCGAGGGCGAGTCGTGCTTTTTCGCCACCGCTAAGTGAATGAATCTCTTTTAACACATCGTCACCAGAAAATAAAAAATTACCTAACACGGCTCGAATATCCTTTTCATTGACTTCGGGATGTTCATTCCACAGTTCTTGTAAGACGGTATTAGAAGTGTTAAGGTTCGCTTGTTCCTGATCATAATATCCGATTTGTACGTTCGTACCGTGTTGAACTGTACCGTACGTAGGTGTCAATTGATTCGTAATGATTTGTAAGAGGGTAGATTTCCCAATGCCATTGGGTCCGATAATGGCGATACGGTCTCCTCGGTTTACACGAAGCTGTATATTTGTAAATAACGGTTTGTCAGCTTGTGGATATTGAAAGGAGAGTTCATCAATATTCAGAACATCGTTACCACTACGTCTATTTATTTGAAATGAAAATGTTGCACGCGTTTCATCACCGAGCGGTTTATCAACTTTATCCATTTTATCAAGTTGTTTTCTCCGGCTTTGGGCACGTTTCGTCGTAGATGCCCGTGCGATATTACGCTGGATGAACTGTTCCATTTTTTTAATCGTCGTTTGTTGTTTTTCGTATTCTTTTTGGTGAATCTTAAAGGATGCTGCCTTTTGTTGTAAAAACTCGGAATATGTTCCGTGATACTTTTTCATCTGATGTCGTGATAAATCATAGACAATCGACACCGTTTTATCTAAGAAATAGCGGTCATGAGAGACAATTACGATTGCACCTGAATAGCTTGCTAAATATCCTTCAAGCCAGGTGAGTGTATCCATATCTAAATGGTTTGTCGGTTCATCTAAAATAAGTAAATCCGGGTGTTGTAATAATAGTTTCCCAAGGGCAAGTCGTGTTTTTTGCCCGCCACTTAACGTATGAATAGGTGTATCATCTTCATATTGTAAAAAGTTTAGACCGGAAAGAACTGCCCTAATTTCGGCCTCGTAACGATATCCACCGTTCGCTTCAAATGATTGTTGTAATCGATCATAGGTTTGCAACAGTTTCTCATATTCTTCTTCAGTATAAGTAGATGTTTTGGACATTTTTTGTTCGAGGAGACGCAGTTCTTCTTCTTGCTTAAGAAGAGGTGTAAAAACGTCTAACATTTCATTCCAAATCGTCTGTTTCGATTCTAATCTATTGTGTTGGGCTAAGTAACCGATGGTCAGTTCTTTTGGTTGAATGATTTCACCGGAATCATAGGATAATTCACCAGCCAAAATGTTGAGCAATGTTGATTTTCCAGCTCCGTTTCGGCCGACGATGGCAATGCGATCGTTATGTTTTATTTCCATTTTTATATTTGATAAAATTTCTTCTGCACCAAATGATTTCGTGAGTCCATTTACTTGCATAACAATCATTTTTTTCACCTCATGTTACCTAGTGTACCGTATGTATAAACGCTCAAGCAATCTAAAAAGATAATCTAGTCACGACTTCTAGTAAGTTTTCTGTTAAGATATAAGGTAAACTATAATTTATAGATGTTTAAATACGATCATTTTTATCGCTGGATTTTTTCATAGGAGCTGAATTTATGTCACATTTTACTCACTTTAATGAACAAGGTCGAGCGCGTATGGTAGATATTAGCCATAAAAAAGAAACTGAACGAACGGCTACAGCAAGATCCAGTGTACGCGTGACGAAGGAAATTTATGAAAAAATAGTCAATCAATCGCTGGCAAAAGGTGATGTGTTTGCTGTCGCACAAGTAGCGGGAATTATGGCAGCAAAAAAGACATCCGATTGGATTCCTATGTGCCATCCACTCGCATTAAAGGGGATTGATATTACATTTGATTGGCACATTGAAAAGGGTGTTTATACGATTATCATTCAATCTTTTGTCAAAACTAAGGGGAGTACAGGTGTGGAAATGGAAGCGCTAACGGCAGCTTCTGCAACCGCTCTCACAATTTATGACATGTGTAAAGCCTTAGATAAAGGAATGGTTATTGGAGAAACGTACGTCTTAGAGAAACAAGGTGGTACATCTGGTGATTACTACCGAAATAAGGGGAGGAATCAATAATGGAAAAACATAAAATTCCCCAAGCAACAGCCAAACGCTTACCTTTATATTATCGGTTTTTAAACAATTTACAGCATCAAGGCAAGAAACGGGTGTCATCTAAAGAACTAAGTGATGCTGTGAAAGTAGACTCAGCTACAATTCGTAGAGATTTTTCATACTTTGGAGCTTTAGGAAAGAAAGGTTATGGTTACAATGTTGAGTATTTACTCAATTTCTTTCGTAAAACGTTAGATCAAGATGAGTTGACGGAGGTCGTATTAATAGGCGTTGGTAATTTGGGGACAGCTTTTTTGAACTATAACTTTTTAAAAAATAATAACACAAAAATTATGATGGCTTTTGATCGAGATAAAGAAAAGGCAGGGACAAAAATCGGCGGCGTACCGATTTACCATATCGATGATCTAGAGGAAAAAATCGCCGGTATTAAAGTAGCGATTCTTACGATACCAGCTAGTGAAGCCGATGGAATGGCGGATCGTTTAATCAATCAAGGAATTACGGGGATTCTCAATTTTACACCCGCACGAATTACTGTTCCGAATCACGTTCGCGTCCATCACATTGATTTAGCAATTGAACTCCAAGCACTCGTTTACTTTTTAAAACATTATCCTCTTGTTGAAACGGAAGATTGATCTTGCTTGTTTGCACGTTGATTTAATGAGTCGCTCATACATGGGAGGCGACTCTTTTACGTGCATAATTACAATGTGATACAAAAGGGAAATTTATCGTTTTTTATAGTAGAATGATCTGTTGATCAAACGATCGGAAGCAGCGATGAACGGTTGTTGTTTTGGCTCGTTCTCCTTATCAAACGTTATGAATTGTTTTTTTTACGAAAATAAAGGATAAGTAAGCGGATGCCTGTTCCAATGGCTAGCGTTGAAAAAATTGCTAATAAAATCGTTGTCGCATTCCAAATGGTGTATGTTGTTTGCAGAGCGACACCGATTAAGAAAAGGCCCACAATCAAGTAGATGATGGCCTTTACAAAGAGCTGGATTTTCATTTAGATGTTAGCCTCCAATCACAATCGTTTGGATGTTTTCCCATTGTTTACGCATGCGTTCAAAGTCTTCAGGGTCTAACGAATATTGCATAATCATCGAAAACGAATTCAAAGAAATATGGACGATAATTGGAGTAAGAATGCTTTTTGTTTTCACGTATAAAAAGGCAAAAACAAACCCCATCGATGAATAAATTAAAATATGTTCGAATTCTTGATGAATAATTCCGAATATAAATGACGACAATAGGGCAGCGATCCAAAAGTTTGTCCGCGTGTACAATGTGCCGAAGATGATTTTTCGAAAAATAATTTCTTCTAAAATCGGCGCGATCATTGCCGGGATAATCATAAAAATAGGCAGTGTTCGAGTAATTTCCATAATAAACTGTGTGTTTTCTGATCCTGGCACAATGCCAAAGACATATGTTTCGATAATGATGGAAATGGCTTGTGCAAAATAAGCTAGGAAAAATCCAATGATTGACCATATGACAATTTTCTTTGTTCGTTCACTCGATCGATGCTGTTCAATGACCATCTCTGGCTTCATTAACCAAAGAATGATGATTAAAGCAATGATGAAGCTAAAGACGGATAAATATATGATTGTATGCTCATGATCAATTCCAAACGCGAGGACGAGGATTGGAACTGAAAATTGCATGATGATGTAAGTGATGATGACCCACCAATATCGTTTATTCAAAACCGAACGACTCCTTTATATGCGATTATTTTATATAAGTGTATGTAAAATATGGACAATCTTGCATCAATCTACCTACCTCTACATACTCGAATGTATTTTAACATATATATCCTTTATACGATAAGCGATTACAACTTAAATATTTTTTAAACGTAAGTATAAGGCTTGCATTTTTTAAAATTATTATTTATTATATTAATGGGTGTTAGCACTCGGCGATATTGAGTGCTAATAAAAAATAAAAGAGAAGAGAATTAAGGAGGTTATTTACATGATTAAACCACTAGGAGATCGTGTTGTAATCGAACTTGTTGAAGAAGAAGAAAAAACAGCAAGCGGCATCGTACTTCCAGACTCTGCAAAAGAGAAACCACAAGAAGGAAAAGTCGTTGCAGTTGGTACTGGCCGTGTGACAGACAATGGGGATAAAGTGGCGCTTGAAGTAAACGAGGGCGACCGCGTTATTTATTCCAAATTCGCCGGTACTGAAGTGGAGTACGAAGGCACAGAATACTTAATTCTACGAGAAGATGATATTTTAGCTATTATTAGCTAGGTGAAGGAATGACTCATCTAGATGAAACATGAACACATATTGAACGAAATTATATTTTCATATACTTAAGGAGGGCATTTTTCGATGGCTAAAGAATTAAAATTTAGTGAAGACGGACGTCGCGCTATGCTACGTGGAGTGGAGCAATTAGCAAACGCAGTAAAAGTGACATTAGGACCAAAGGGTCGTAATGTTGTTTTAGATAAAAAATTTGGCTCACCACTCATTACGAATGATGGAGTGACGATTGCTAAAGAAATTGAATTAGAAGATCGTTTTGAAAATATGGGAGCGCAACTCGTTTCTGAAGTAGCATCGAAAACGAATGATGTTGCAGGTGACGGAACGACAACTGCGACTGTTCTTGCACAAGCGATGATTAGCGAAGGATTAAAAAACGTCACATCTGGAGCGAACCCAGTAGGCATTCGCCGTGGAATCGAACAAGCAGTTGCGACTGCTGTTGAGGAATTAAAAGGCATTTCTAAAGCGATTGAAGGAAAGGAATCCATTGCCCAAGTTGCTTCAATTTCTTCAGGTGATGAAGAAGTAGGTAACCTCATTGCTGAAGCGATGGAACGTGTCGGCAACGATGGTGTTATCACGGTTGAAGAATCAAAAGGCTTTGCTACAGAGCTAGAAGTTGTCGAAGGAATGCAATTTGACCGTGGTTATGCATCTCCGTATATGGTAACTGATCAAGATAAGATGGAAGCTGTTTTAGAAGATCCTTATATTCTCATTACAGACAAAAAGATTTCTAATATTCAAGAAGTATTGCCAATTTTAGAAGAAGTCGTTCAACAAGGTAAACCACTTCTTATCATTGCTGAAGATGTAGAAGGTGAGGCACTTGCTACACTTGTAGTGAACAAACTGCGTGGAACATTTAACGCTGTAGCGGTGAAAGCACCAGGATTCGGTGATCGTCGTAAGGCTATGCTAGAAGATATTGCCATCTTAACAGGTGGAGAAGTGATTACTGAAGATCTCGGTTTAGAGTTGAAAAATGCAACGCTAGATCAGCTTGGTCGCGCTTCAAAAGTCGTTGTAACGAAAGATGACACTACGGTTGTAGAAGGTGCTGGAAACCCAGAAGCTATTTCTTCACGTGTGACACAAATTCGTTCACAAGTTGAAGAATCAACTTCTGAATTCGATACCGAAAAACTTCAAGAACGTTTAGCTAAACTTTCAGGTGGTGTCGCTGTTATTAAAGTTGGTGCAGCAACAGAAACTGAGCTGAAAGAACGTAAACTACGCATTGAGGACGCTTTAAATTCTACTCGTGCAGCAGTAGAAGAAGGTATTGTTGCCGGTGGAGGAACTGCACTCATGAGTGTATATAATAAAGTAGCGGAATTAGAACTAGAAGGAGACCGAGCTACAGGAGCCAATATCGTTCTCCGAGCCCTCGAAGAGCCAGTACGTCAAATTGGTGAAAACGCTGGTCTAGAAGGATCTGTCATTGTAGAACGTCTAAAAGGCGAAAGTGCAGGCATCGGTTTTGACGCAGCAAAAGGCGAATGGGTAAACATGGATGAAGTGGGAATCGTTGATCCAACAAAAGTTACTCGTTCAGCCCTACAAAACGCAGCATCTGTAGCAGCGATGTTCTTAACAACTGAAGCTGTTGTAGCAGATATTCCAGAAGAAGAACCTGCAGCAATGCCTGACATGGGCGGCGGCGGAATGCCAGGCATGATGTAATTAAATAAGGTAAAACGTTGATATGACGGGGTTTGTCGAGTACAAACCTCGTCTTTTTTATAAGAATCTCACATTTCTATCACGAAATATTTTATTAAAATGTAATTATCTATTATCCTCAGCTGCCGGACTAGTATGCTGATAGACAACAATATTAATTGCTACTAAATAAAGTGTTATATTTGTTATATTTGACATGGAGCCTCTGCAAGCATGATTCTTGAGCCAAGGAGCTAGATAATTTATTTAGGTAACTCTAAATAAAGTTAGATGCCAACAGGATGTTGTGTGTATCTATAATTGATGATGGAATAAACAATTTTTTTAGTAAGACTTCTTGTCCGTGGATTTTCGCGATACTGTACATAGACTTTATTCGGTATATTGGAGATTTCTTTTATTTCATGTATTTTAACCTTATGATGCTTACATTTTTTATCAATCGTTAGTTTAGGTGTTATACCAATTCCTATCCCGCTTGCAACTGCTTGAATGAGCATTTCATTATTATCCAAATCAATGCGGGTAACATTTTGAACACCGATAAGATGCTGATCCACTAATTCCCAAAGTAAAGAATTTCGCCGGAAACTTATAATTGTCTCACCATTTAAATCATTTAAGCGAAGACTTTGCTTTTTGTTTAGATGGTGATCTTTTGGCATAACAACTACAAGAGGGTTATCAAACAGATACTCCGAAATAATGTCATGACTAGCAGGCAAAGCTTCTCTCGTAAATATTAAGTCAACTTCACCAGCTAAGGCCTTTTCATTTAAACTAACAGAATCATGCCCTTCTATAACTTTAATATTAACATTGCCAGCTAATTTAATCGTTTTCAAGACTTCTACAATAAAGGAATAGGAGTAGCTGGGGGAAAACCCTATTTTTATCGTTGGTTCTTTAATCATGTTAGCTATCTCTTTTGAATGATTCATATAGATGGAGATATTTTTTGCGTAATCAATAAATATATTACCCCCTTTAGTTAAAAAGATTTCATGACCAATTCTTTTGAAAAGTTTACATCCTAAAATATTTTCTAAAGCTTTTATACGTGAGGTAATCGTTGGTTGTGTTACATTAAGTACTTCTGCAGCTTTTGAATAACTTCTATATTCAGCTACCGATAGAAATGATTGCAATTGACTCTCATTCATGTAAGACTCCCCTTTCACCATACAAGAAAGCATTTACAACTGTTGCGAATATGTTTAAAAAGAATTTTTATAAGTATATATTATTAAAATACGATTAAATATGTCAACAAATTATAACCAAAATTATCATTATAACCAATTTTCTAAATATATTCACATAAATTTTTTATTGAAATTGGCCTTCAATTCTATAAATACTCAATTTGTGTTAGGATGACCCCCCTTTATATAATTTATGTAAGCGATATCATTTCGGATGGAAAAATTAGCGAATGGTATACATTATTTAGAAGAAGTAAAAATCTCACTTATAATGTAAACGCTTTAAAGTTAGCGCGAACAGACGATCGCGTATCCATAGGTGGATAGGAGGGAGATGCTATTTGATACGTATTAAATGAAGGGGTATGGTTACGGATCAGTGTAAATGGCGTTAGTAATATGCTTTTAAATTCCCATGAAAAACTTTAATTGGAGGGTGCTAAATGAATCTTATTCAAGATAATGTAAAAAAGAATGAGTTTCTCGTTCATAGAAGTGTTTTTACTGACAGAGAAATATTAGCACGGGAAAGGGCGGAAATTTTTAGTAAGTGTTGGTTGTTTATTGGACATGAAACGGAAATTCCTGAATTGGGAGATTATAAGCGAAAAAAGGTCGGGGGACGTAACTTATTATTTGTTCATAGTCATGACGGAAAAATTCGAGCACTGTATAATACATGTCCGCACCGTGGTGCTCTAGTTTGTAGAGAAGACTCAGGTAATTCAAGGGTGTTCCGTTGTTTCTATCATGCATGGAGCTTTACCAATGATGGAAAGCTAGCATCGATGCCTGGAAGAGATGGTTTCCCTGAAGACTTTAACGATAATGGCACTAAAGATCTGAAAGAGGTGGAACGGCTAGAAAGCTATCGCGGCTTTATGTTTGTTAACTTTAATGAAAATGCTGTCTCGCTGGATGAATATCTCGGTGATGCGAAGGAATACATCGACTTGATAGTAGATCAATCTGAATCTGGACTGGAAGCTCTAGGAGGGGTCCAAGAATATAGCGTAAGAGCGAATTGGAAGTTATTAACTGAAAATAGTGCTGATTTATATCATGGATTGCCGACACATAAGACGTACTTTGATATTAAACAGTCTCAGGACCCTAATTTAAAGCGGGTAGAGTTGGAAGGAAGAGGAGTAGACTTAGGAAACGGTCATGCTGTTATGGAATATGTAGCCCCGTGGGGAAGACCTGTAGCACAGTGGACGCCAATATGGGATGAAGACTTAAAAAGGGATATGGAGAAAATGAAAGAAAGGCTCGTTGAAAGGTTCGGAGAAGAACGTGCAGACCGAATCGCAAATTATAACCGAAACATCATCATTTTCCCTAACTTAGTGATCAATGACATTATGGCAATAACTGCTAGAACCTTTTATCCGACTTCACCTGGTTATATGGAAGTGAGTGGATATTCATTTGCTCCTAAAGGAGAAAGTGAGAAACATCGTTTAGCGAGAAATAATAACTTCTTAGAGTTCCTTGGCCCAGGTGGTTTCGCGACTCCAGATGATAATGAAGCTTTAGAGCTATGTCAGGAAGCTTATAATAACAACGCGGCAGTTCAGTGGAATGATATTTCTAAAGGAATGGTTAGAGGAAAGGAAAACGCATTAGCAACAGATGAGCTGCAAATGCGAAGCTTCTGGAGACAATATAATAGATTACTACAGAAATCCTATGAAAAGGAGGCTATCCTAAAATGACTGTGAAGACATTAGAACGCCAAGACATCGTTGATTTTCTATATAAGGAAGCTAAGTTATTAGATGAATGGAAATTGAAAGAATGGGCCGCATTGTTTACAGATGATGGGACATATAAGATTCCACCTTTAGGTGACCCCGAGGCCAGCCCAACGAAGTCTATATTCTATGTTCACGATGACCGTGCACGGCTACAGGATCGTGCCGAAAGGTTGTTGAAAAAAGAAGCACATGTTGAATATCCACACTCAACAACTACTCGAAATTACCACAATATTTTAGTTAACAACTTAGAATCGGATGTCATTTCAGTGGAGTGTAATTTTACGACACATCGAACAAAGAGAGAAGTAGTGGATACTTTTATCGGCAAGGCAGAGTACAGACTCGTCCATGAAAACAACAAACTTGCGATTAAAAGTAAAAAAGTGATGATAAATCTTGATAGTTTAAGACCACATGGAAAGGTTAGCTTGATTCTTTAAAAAAGAGAAGAGAACTTGAAAGATCAAGCATGATTGTTAGAACTTTCTATAACGCTAATCTCTTAATCATGCTCACAAAGATACAGCGAAACGATTTGGATGAAAGGTGGTGGACGGATGAATCATGAAGAAGTATTTGATATCACCATTATTGGTGGCGGCCCAGCAGGAATGTTTACCGCCTTTTATGCAGGTATGCGTCAAGCAAGTGTAAAAATACTTGAAAGTTTACCTCAATTAGGAGGACAGCTTGCTGCACTATATCCCGATAAATATGTTTATGATGTAGCGGGATTCCCAAAAATAAAAGCGCAAGATTTAGTAGTTCGATTAACAGAACAAATGAATCAATTCGAAAATGAAGTTTGCCTCAATGAAGTAGTCACTGAAGTCATAAAGGAAGATGAAATATTTAAAGTAAAAACAAACTCACAAACACATTACTCGAAAACGATTATTATTACAGCCGGAAACGGTGCATTTAAACCAAGAACGATGAATTTGGAAAATGAATCTAAATTTGAAAATGTAAATCTTCATTACAACATTAATAACATCAATGATTTCCGAGATAAAGATGTTGCTATTTTTGGCGGTGGAGATTCAGCTGTAGACTGGGCCTTGATGCTAGAAAAAATAGCGGCCAATGTGACAATCGTGCATAGAAGAGATCGATTCAGAGCCCATGAATATAGTGTGAAGAAAATGATGGATTCTTCAATCAACGTCTTTACTCCATTTGTGCCTACGGAGTTATTAGGTGAATCAAAATTAGAATTCATTAAATTGAAACATACGAAAAGTAAAGAGATCATGGAGCTCAAAGCAGATGAATATATAGTAAATTATGGATTTATATCAAATTTGGGTCCTATAAATAATTGGGGTTTAGCAATAAAAAATAATTCCATTTTAACAAACTCAAGAGCTGAAACAAATATTCCGGGAATTTATGCTGTTGGTGATATATCGACCTATCCGGGTAAAGTAGAATTGATGGCAACAGGGTTTGGTGAGGCTCCAATCGCTGTAAGTAACGCAAAAATTTACATTGATCCGAATGAGTCACTGAAAGTTGCTCATAGTACATCCATTATGAGCAGGAGGGAAACCATGAAGAAAAAGAAACGAGTTCACCAGTAAACTGTGTTGGCTGGCTGTGCTAAGAAGTATTTTCAAATATGATAATCCAGAATATTAAGGATATGGGGGTATTTTACATGGGAAAAGTTTCAGAAGTAGCTCAACAATCAGCACAAGAGAGATTGGATAGTTATTTACGGACGGTTGCTCATTTGGGCCATGTTGAAATTAGTGTTACCGATTTTGAAAAGTCACTACAATTTTATACAGAAATAATGGGTCTTGTATTAACAGAAACAGATGGTGATTATGCATATTTAAGAGCCTGGCAGGACTATGATCACCATACGCTCGTTTTGAAAGCATCAAATAAATCGGAACTGCACCGGATAGGTTGGCGTGTAAGTACGAGTGAATCATTAAAGCTGTTCGAAAAACTTTTAACAGAAATGAATATTGATTTCAACTGGGTGGAAGGTGGAAAGAAAAAAGCTTTAGGAGATGCCCTTCATTTTAAATCGCCAACGGGAATACCGATTGAGCTCTATTGGGAAAAGGAATTATTTGTTACAGATGATCCACTGCTGTCATCAAAACTAGCAAGTCATCCAAGTAAATATCCTGCTAGGGGAGTGTCACCGCGCCGCTTTGACCATGTAAATGTTATGGTGAATGATGTTGCTAAAGAACAGCAATGGTGGACAGAGTTGCTTGGTATTCATCATCGTTACTATGTTCAAAACAAAGAGGATATTCGCTTAGGGTCATGGTTGAGCAGGACGAATATTTCTCATGAAATTGCATTTATGAGAAACTCCAAACAAAATGGAGCAATCTTTCATCATTTAGCATATTATTTGGATTCACCGGATGAACTTTTACGCGCGGCCAATATCATGGCGGAAAACGACATTAAAATTGAGTGGGGACCAGGTAAGCATGGAACGAGCGGTGCGCAATTCATCTATGTTTTTGAGCCTTCTGGTCATCGAGTTGAAATTTGGACAAGCGGACTGTTAATTTTTTCACCAGACTGGAAGCCGATTGAATGGGGACCGGAAATTGGAGAACTCGGTATGGATATGTGGGGAAGTACTCCTCCCGAATCCTATCTAACGTATGGAACGAAAATAAACGAATAAATCAAATAAGGGGGAGATGAACTTTGTACAAAGTCGATCTCCTCTGTAAAAATGTCAAAAAAATAGGAGAGTTTTTAATGCTGAAAGTCGATTTTCACACACATATCATTTCAGAGGACTTTTTAGATTTAGCCAACAAATATGGTGATGATCGCTGGCCTGTTTTGGAAAAAACATGTAATTGTGGCGCAAATATTATGATCAAGGGTAAAAATTTCAGAGAAATAACGAATCAGGCATGGGATGTGGAAAAACGCTTAGATGATATGGATAAAGAAGGAATTGATATCCAAGTTTTATCCCCTATACCGGTTACATTTAGTTACTGGGCAGATTCTAAAAAAGGCTTGGAAATGGCAAAATTCCAAAATGATTTTATTGCATCTGTTACACGTGAACATCCAAAAAGATTTATCGGGTTAGCAACAGTTCCATTGCAAGATGTTGAATTAGCAATAAAGGAAATGGAAAGATCAATCAATGAACTAGGTCTGAAAGGGATTCAAATCGGAAGTAATGTGAATGGCAAGAACTTAGATGATGAGATGCTGGAGCGGTTTTTTCAAGCTGCAAATGAACGTAGCGTCCCACTGTTTGTTCACCCTTGGGAAACATTAGGAAGAGAACGACTACCACGACATAACTTCATGTATATGGTTGGAATGCCTTCAGAAACAGCTTTAGCAGCAGGGAGTATTATAATGAGCGGTATGTTAGACAAATTTCCTAACTTAAAATTATGTTTTGCACATGGGGGCGGATCCTTACCGTATTTATTACCCCGACTGGATAAGGGCTGGAATGTATGGCCACATATAAGAAAGACAGAAAAACCTCCAAGTCATTATGCAAAACGATTATATTATGATTCGCTTGTTTATGATGAAAATAACTTGCAATTTATGATTGACCGATTTGGGGTTGATCAAATAATAGCTGGATCCGACTATCCATTTTTATTACGCGAAGCACCATCCGGAAAAGTTGTTGACCATCTGTCAACACTAAATGATACAGAAAAAGAAAAAATTCATGGCTTAAATGCTTTGAAATTTTTAAATTTAAACAAAGATAAATATAAGAGTTTTAAGAAATTACTGGAAAAATAGAAGAGAGTTAATAAATCAGTTTTTTATAGAGTAATAGAAAAGGAGAGGGATAACAATGGCTTTCGTAATCACCGAGCCATGCCGTGAAGAAAAGGCGGGCGAATGTGTAAGTATTTGCCCCGTTGATTGCATTAAAGAGGGACCTAATCAATATTTTATTGATCCAGATTTATGTATTGATTGTGGTGCCTGCGTTGCCGCTTGTCCAGTGGATGCAATTGTTGATGAACATGATTTAACACCGGAACAAGAAGAATACTTAGAAGCAGCCGAGGAATTCTTCGTATAAAATCGTAGTACTTCAGTGGAATCTATAAAAATAAGGAAAGATAAATCTTCTGTAGAATTAACAGAATAGTAATTATTATCAAATGTATCAGAGTTTGAGCGAATAAAATTAGGAGGCATTTTCATGCAAATTTCAGAAGCAAAAACAAAAATAAAGCCAATTGATTGTCGGCATTATATCGATGGTAAGTATGTGGAATTAGATAAAGGAAAAACATTTGAAAATATTAACCCAGCTACCGAAGAGGTGTTAGGGGTCGTTGCAGAGGGTGGGAAAGAAGAAGTTGATCAAGCAGTAAGAGCCGCTAGACAAGCCCTTAAAGGGGAATGGGGAAATATGCCATTAAAAAAACGGTCAAATATAATTCGTAAAATTGGTGATTTGATTTTAGAAAGACAGGAAGAATTAGCTGCACTTGAATCACTTGATACGGGTAAACCATTATGGCTCTCAACCAATGTTGATATTGATCGAGCTGCAAATAATTTCTACTTCTTTGCTGACTATATGACTACAGTTGGAACAGAAGCTTATCAGCAAGATGATATAGCTATGCATTATGCTATTCGTCGACCGGTTGGGGTGGTGGGTCTCATTAACCCATGGAACTTACCATTGTTTCTATTGACCTGGAAACTGGCTCCAGCTCTTGCGGCGGGCAATACAGCTGTGATGAAACCATCCGAAGTGACACCAATGACAGCAACCGTATTGGCTCAAATTTGTAAAGATGCCGGTGTGCCGGATGGGGTAGTCAATGTTGTTCATGGATTTGGTGAAACAGGCGCTGAGATTACGTCACATCATGATGTGGATGCTATTGCATTTACTGGAGAAACGATTACAGGAACTGAAATTATGAAAGCAGCAGCACCTACATTGAAGAAACTATCATTTGAACTTGGTGGGAAAAATCCAAACATTATTTTTGCAGACGCTGATATGGATGACGTGATTGAAACGACTTTGCGATCCAGCTTCATTAATCAAGGTGAAGTTTGTCTATGCGGTTCACGTGTTTATGTAGAACGGCCTGTTTATGATGAGTTTCTTGAGCGATTTGTAGCGAAAGCAAAACAATTAACAGTTGGTGATCCTTTTGACCCCGACACTAAAGTTGGCGCATTAGTGAGTGAGGAACACTATCATAAAGTTCTTCGTTATATAGACATTGCAAAAGAAGAAGGAGGTACATTCCTTCTAGGAGGAAAGCCTGCTGAAGGATTTGATAAAGGATTCTTCGTTGAACCAACGGTAATCACAGGTTTAGGAAAAGAGTCTAGATGTGTACGAGAAGAAATTTTTGGACCGGTAATAACGGTTATTCCTTTTGATACAGAAGAAGAAGTAATAGAGCAAGCGAATGATACACACTACGGATTAAGTGCAAGTTTATGGACGAGTGATATGAAACGTGCTACACGCATATCTGCGCAGATTGAAGCAGGAATGGTATGGGTTAACACTTGGTTCTTACGTGATCTACGTACACCATTTGGAGGAATGAAACATAGTGGAATTGGTCGTGAAGGTGGCGCACATAGTTTTGACTTTTACTCCGAATTAACGAATATTACTCTCAAGTTTTAGGAGGAATGAAAAACATAATGACAACAAATTTTAAATCTAAAGTAGAAGAATATGCTAATCATTTAACAAGTGCCTGGAAAACAGGAGAAGGGGTTCAGCCGGTTACTGCACTGGATCCTGAACTTTCTATTGATGAAGCTTATCGAGTGCAACTGCAAATTGTAAATGAGAATATAAAAAGTGGTCAGAAGGTGACGGGAAAAAAGATTGGGTTAACGTCTAAGGCGATGCAGGAGTTGCTTGGTGTTGATGAGCCTGACTATGGTCACTTGTTAGATAACATGGAAGTTAGGAATGGGGAAGCTATTCCATTTAAAAAAGTATTACAGCCCAAAGTTGAAGGAGAAATAGCCTTTATTCTAAAAGAAGATTTGGCTGGACCAGGCGTGACAACGATAGATGTATTCAATGCGACAGATGCAATCGTACCTGCACTTGAAATCGTTGACAGTCGAATAAAAGACTGGAAGATTACTTTAGCCGATACGATTGCTGATAACGCTTCCTCAGGGTTATATGTACTTGGTGAAAAGATTAAAAAACTTTCAGACATAGACATTAAACAGATTGGAATGGCTTTATATAAAAATAATGATCTACAAAATACCGGTGTCGGTGCAGCAGCCCTAGGCAATCCGGCCAAGTGTGTAGCATGGCTTGCCAACAAACTAGCCGGTTATGATATTCCATTAAAAGCAGGTGAAGTCATTCTATCTGGTGCACTATCAGAGGCTATCGATGCCAAACCTGGTGATGAATTTTATGCGAAGTTTGCTCAACTTGGAGAAGTTAGGGTTTCATTTACGGAGTGAATAAAAGGCTTGATTGAATCTAGTTCATTTCAAGTTCCTATATCTTACGAATCGTTTCGCCTCAATATGCAGTTTTTTATCAGTATCAGACTAGGAGGAAACAACATGGATCAACAATTGATGAAGAAACTTGTTAACTATGTACATCGTGCGGAAAAAGAAAAAAGAGAAATCGTAAAAATAACAGCAGATTTATATCCTGATCTAACCATCGAAGAGGCATATTTAGTTCAGGAAGAGCTGGTTCAGGAGAAACTGAAGGAAGGTAAAAAAATCATAGGTCCTAAAATGGGGATTACGAGTGAAGCAAAAATGAAACAAATGAACGTTGATGATCCGATATATGGGTATGTTTTTGATTATATGGTTGTCGAAGAGGGCGATTCAATTTCAGTTTCAGATTATATCCATCCAAAAGTTGAGCCTGAAATCGGGTTTATTTTAAAGGAAGACTTAGAAGGCCCTGAAGTAACTGTACTTGATGTTCTGCGAGCGACAGAATATGTATTTCCGGCATTAGAAATAATTGATAGTCGATATGAAAACTTTAATTTTACACTACCGGATGTGATTGCCGATAATACATCTGCGGCAGGAGCGATATTCGGTACAGACTTAAAAAGACCAGAATCACTGGAATTAGATGTAGTTGGGGTTACACTTTCCATCAATGGAGAAATTAAAGCTCTTGGGGCAGGGGCCGCTGTACTAGGACATCCAGCTCATTCGGTGGCAAGACTTGCGAACATGCTGAGTAAAAAAGGTGAAAAAGTGAAAGCAGGCCAGCCTATTTTAACTGGTGGAGTGACATCGGCTGTTCACCTGTCACCGGGTGATTTTGTGCATGTAAAATATGGCGGGCTTGGCGATGTATCATTTTTTGTAACTGAATAGTTTTTAAAGGGGGAAATGAATGTGCCGCTTATCAACATCCAAGTACTAGAAGGAAGGCCACAAGAAAAAATTGATGCATTAATGAAAAATGTAACAGAGACAGTTAGTGAAACATTAGAAGTTCCGAAAAAAAATGTACGTGTTATTGTAACTGAGGTACCAAAGACGCATTGGTCCATCGGTGGAGTAAGTGCTTCGGAAATTAGATAGTTAATGGAAATAGATAGAGGTAGACTGATTTTTCTATATCCTATTTCCTATTAAATTGCCTTTTTCATTCACATCAAGCTTCAATATTTAATCATACTGAAATGAGGGATTAAAATGAAAAACATCACTGTACTTGGGGCAGGTGTTATGGGGCATGGTGTTGCTCAATTATTTGCTCAAGCAGGAAAGAATGTACGTATTCGAGCACGACGTGAGACATCGCTAGAAAAAGCTCAAGAACTCATTACAAATAGCTTGAAAATAATGGTCGAAAAAGAAATGCTATCCGACAATGAAGCGGAACAAACATTAGCCCGTATCACATACACAACCGATTTGTTTGAAGCTATTCAAGATGCTGATTTCATTCTTGAATCAATTCCAGAAGTTCTTGAACAAAAACTAGATACATACGAGGTTATTGAAGGAGTTGTTTCTGATCAAACGATTATTTCGTCGAATACTTCTACTTTTCCATTAGAAGAGTTAACTCAAAAGGCAAAGCATCCAGAAAGATTTATCATTACTCATTTCTTTAATCCTCCACAGCTTGTACCCATTGTGGAAGTAGTTAAATGTAAGCATACAGAAGAACATATCGTTCAAAAAACGTATGATTTAATGAAGAAAATTGGAAAATCTCCAGTAGTTCTAAAAAAAGAAATTACAGGTTTTATTGTCAATCGTATTCAAGTAGCCATGCTACGCGAAGCGTTCCATTTAATTGAAATGGGAGTAGCTTCTGCTGAAGATATTGATATTGCTATGAGAGGGAGCATGGGTTTCAAATGGGCATTCTGCGGTCCTATGGAAAGTCAAGATTTAGCTGGCATAGAAACAACAGAAGCGATGGTGAGTAACATTATGAAAGACCTGTCAAATACAAGAAAGCTCCCTTCTTTATTAACAGAAATGGTGGAAGATGGCCATCATGGTATTCGAACAAATCAAGGTTTTTATAAATATGATGATCATGGTAAAAATGCCATCCATACTAGGGATGATTATTTCTTGGACCTTCTAAAGCTACAACAAGACAAAGAGAGAAAGGATAAAACTGTTCCATCTTCAAAATAGTAAACATTATGGTGAAACTGTAAATGTTTTGGAGGTTATATCATGGGTTATTTTATTTTGTCATATTGAAAATAGAGTAGCTTGTCGTGACGATTAGTAATGCACCTGGCAATAAATTAAATACCTAAGTATATCAAGAAATTATCCAATTAATGGAGGAACTAAAGGCAAATAAAAATGTAAATGCCATTATCATTACCGGAGATGGAGAAGATATTTGTTGCTGGTGATGAAATGGAAGATTTAAACACAGTTGGAATGATGGATTTAACACAAATAACGAGAACATCCTTTTCGGAGATTAGGAGATCTTTCAATTATATTAAGGGAGCGGAGGAGCTGTCTATGCAGGTAACAACAAATGCAGAACAATTCATTGAAAAAACAAAGTTTAATAAGTTTCATTTGATGTTACTGTTTTGGGGTATCGTATTAATGATTTTTGACGGTTTTGATTTAGTCATTTATGGAGCCGTAGTCCCGTCTATCATGGATGATTGGGGAATTTCTGCTTTTCAGGCAGGGAGATTTGGAAGTTATGCCTTGTTTGGAATGATGCTTGGAGCGTTAATATTCGGCACTTTGGCAGATAATTTAGGAAGAAAAAATATTATTTTGATATGCGTATCCATCTTCAGTCTGTTTATGCTCCTTTCAGGATTAGCTCCAACTCCAGAAATGTTTGGGATGTTCCGATTTATTACTGGTTTGGGATTAGGTGGTATGATGCCGAATGTCATTGGCTTGATTGGTGAGTACTCCCCAAAAGGATTGCGCAGCCGTATGATTGCTACTATTATGACTGGATTTTCTCTAGGAGGGGTTCTTGTTGCTTTTCTAAGTATGTTCATGATTCCTAACTTTGGCTGGGAGTCCGTTTTTTTCTTTGGAGCCCTCCCAATATTGTTCGTACCTTTCTTAACTAAATCATTACCAGATTCTGTCGGCACGTTGATTAATAACAATGATTTTAAAGGGATTCAGAAGATTTTTGTAAAGTTAAATGCAGACTATAAACCATCAGAAAATGAAATTTTCGTATTAAATAAGCCAATTGAAAGTTCATCACCAGTGAAAAGTTTATTTATTAAAAAGAGAGCTCTTTTAACGGTGATGATCTGGATAACATACGCCATGTCTCTGCTTATGTTATATGGACTGAATACATGGCTCCCTAAATTTATGACCGAAGCGGGCTTTCCTCTTGGATCAAGTTTAAGTTTCTTGCTTTCACTAAACGTCGGAGCTACAGTAGGCTCTATTTTAATGGGATGGGTTGCGGACCAATGGGGTGTTGGGAAATCTCTTATTCTATTCTTTCTTGTCGCCTTCGTTACGATAACAAGTCTTGGATATGCAATGAATATGACCTTATTGTATATATTGGTAGCGATTGCAGGTGCAGCAACAGTGGGAACTCAGAACCTTACACATTCGTACACTTCCCAATTTTACCCGGTGACTATGCGTTCAACAGCGCTTGGCTGGGCATTGGGAGTTGGGCGAATCGGGGCAATACTAGGACCTACCCTTGGTGGTATTTTACTTGCTTCTGGTTTAACTTTACAGCTGAACTTTATAGTATTTGCTTCTCCAGGAGTGATTGCTGCATTAGCTGTTGTAATAGCGAACAATCAGGGGGAAAAAGTGATTACTACTGAACAGGTTTTAGAAGTGGAAGCCAATTAAAATAAAAGGAGAGAAAAAATATGTCACAAGAGAAAATTAAATGTGCAATTATCGGTTCAGGAAATATTGGAACAGATCTTATGTATAAGCTACTGAGAAGTGAAAAGTTGGAAGTTACAGCATTAATAGGGATAGATCCGGATTCGGAAGGGTTAAAGAGAGCACGTGAGAACGGCGTTAAATCCTTTGATAATGGGATTGAGAGTCTGCAGGAAAATCCTGATTTAGCGGACATTGTCTTTGAGGCGACATCTGCTAAAGCACACGCGCACAACGCGCCGATTTTAAAGGAAATGGGTAAAAAGGCGATTGATTTAACCCCAGCTGCAGTGGGTCCATTTTTAGTTCCTTCTGTAAATTTGCAAGAAGAAGAAATTCCATATTTAGATAACGTAAATATGGTTACTTGTGGGGGGCAGGCAACGATACCTATGGTTAAAGCTGTTTCTCATGTACTTGAAGTCGACTATGCAGAGATTGTTGCCTCGATATCTAGTAAAAGTGCAGGTCCTGGAACACGGCAAAATATTGACGAATTTACAGTGACAACAGCAAATGCATTGAAAGAAATAGGTGAAACAAAGGAATCGAAAGCGATTATCACATTAAATCCTGCCGATCCTCCAATTTTAATGAGGAACACGATTTATGTTCAAACGGAAGAAAATGCTGAGCCATATAAAGATCAAATTATCGCATCGTTACAATCGATGCTGGAGACAATGCAGGACTATGTAAAGGGATACCGCTTTAAAGCGGATCCTGTAATTAAAGAAAATATTGTTACAGTGTCTGTGGAAGTGGAAGGAAATGGTGATTATCTACCAAAATACGCAGGTAATCTAGATATTATAACTGCCGCTGCTGTAAAAACGGGGGAAATGATTGCAGAAAGCTTATTGAAAGGGGAGTCCATTAAATGAAGAGATCAAAAATAATCATTAATGATGTAACATTACGGGACGGTATGCATGCCATTCGGCACCAGTATTCGACGGAACAAATTGCCGAGCTGACGAAGGTAATTGATGATTCAGGTGTAGATATTATAGAAGTAGCTCACGGGGATGGATTGGGTGGCAGTTCCATCCAATATGGTTTTTCTAAAGAAACAGAAGAAGATATGATTAAAACTGCAGTGGCAAATGCCAAAAATGCAAAAATAGCCGTACTTTTATTGCCGGGAATTGGTACGATTCAGCACTTGGAAAGAGCTCGTGATTGGGGAGCACAAGTTGTGCGAATCGCAACGCATTGTACTGAAGCAGATGTTTCCGAGCAACATATTAAAAAAGCTGTTGAATTAGGAATGGATACAGTCGGATTCTTGATGATGTCTTCCCGTACTACACCTGAAAATTTACTAGAAGAGGCCAAGAAGATGGAATCTTACGGGGCGGGGACAATCTATGTTGTCGATTCAGCAGGTGCACTCACAATGGATGATACGCGCCGACGAATTGCTTTGTTTAAAGAAAATCTGAGTACAGAAATTGGCTTTCATGCTCATAATAATTTATCACTTGGGGTGGCAAATTCAATTGTTGCATTGGAAGAAGGAGCTGATCGGATCGATTCAAGCCTTGCCGGAATGGGAGCAGGAGCTGGAAACACGGCGACTGAACAATTGGTAGCTGTAATGAACAGAATGGAAATTCCTCATTCCGTAGATTTGTATAAGGCGATGGACGCTGCGGAAAATGTAATGAAGCCAATGATGGAGCGGCCAGTACAAATTGATCGCCTCAGTTTAACTCTTGGGTATACGGGTGTTTACTCTAGCTTTTTATTATTTGCCGAACGGGCTGGAAAAGAGTACGGAGTGGATCCTCGCGATATTCTGACAGAAGTTGCTAAGATGGGTGCTGTTGGTGGGCAGGAAGATTGGATTATTGGTGTAGCACAGGAATTGGCAAAAGAAAAAACCGAATCGACTATGGTGTAAATAAGCAGCTAGGGAGGATCAACCAGATTTAAATAAATATGTAGTGATTGAGATGTCACATATTATGGGATGAAAAATAGAAATGTAGTAAAAGAGATAATTTCTTAAAAAGGAGTTATCTCTTTTTTGATAAAAATGAGGTGGTCAACGATGTTCGGACAGTTTATTATTGCCTCGTTAATTGGATTTATTGTGGGAATTTTAACGCATGCAAAACGAAATAAGCATATAAAAATGCCGAGGATTAAGAAAAAAAGTTTGAATCCCGGATTTTTATTGGATAGCTGTTTTGGTGCAATCGCTTCACTTGTAGGAGTATTGGTGTCGGCTCCAACAGAAATGGAGAAAATCATTCTAATTTCTATTTTGGCTGGATATGCTGGTGAAGGGTTGATTGATCGCTTAGCAGAAAAGAGCTTCTCAGCAAATGTGACTCGTGATAAACAAATTAAATCCGAAATGGAAAAAGAAATTAAATCGAATAAACACTGAACCTTTGAGGTGAAACTGAATATAATAAAGGTAATGCAATTATATCTAGGAGGTTATTCTATGCGAAAAAACCCCACCTTAAAAGAGATATTAACACCGGAGGAGTTAGCTGAAGTGAATGAATTGAGATGTGATCTATTAAAGTCCGTTACAAACATGGATAGAAAATATTATGATAAGGAAATTCAAAAAATTTTCAAGCGTGCTAAAGAACGGTACTTTAATAGTCAAGCAGACATTACAACAGCTAAATAAAAAAGATAAAGTGATTTATTACAAGCCAATTGTATTCCGTTATGAATAAGCGGATTCAGTTGGCTTTCTTGTTTCAAAATAATAATGAAAGATAACAATGAAAATTTATCGCAAATTTGCGTTCATACCATAATGGATGGAGAATTAAAAGAATTCGTACTAAAAACTAGACGAGTAAACAAATAAAGTTCCGTTACTTTTTTTAATCGTAACAGAACTTTAAAGAGATCCTATTTTTAATAAGCCATTTCGGCATCATAATAATATTTGAATTCGAGTAAATTATTAGCCGGGTCGATCAAAAAGAACGTCAAATGTTCTTCTCTTTTTCCTTTAAATCGTACCATTGGTTTATTAAAGAAGGGGAGGTTTTGTTCAGTTGCAAATGCTAATGTTTGCTCATACTCTTCCTTATCTAAAAATGTAATACCGAAATGACGTGGATACATCGATGGTTCAGCATCAATATGTCCTGGGCTTAAATGGCAAACGAGTTGGTCACCAAAGAAATCAAATGTTACGCGATCATCATACCTTCTGGCCAATTTGCATCCCATTTTTTCATAAAAGTCTACCGTTTCATCCAATTCTTTGCATGGAATGGCTAAATGAAATATTTTATTCGTTTCTCTCATTTTATACCCTCCACTTTAAAAATATGAAAGGTGTCAGCTCGTAAACCTAACCGTAACGTTTCAAGTGAAATGATATCCTGAAGGGAAATATTTGCAAGATTGACATTCACTCCTAGCCTTTTTATAAAAAATGTTTGCATCTTTTTAGTAGGTGCCTCAAAAATTAATTTTTCAATGGGGATCGAAGCATCGAGGATGAAATCAAGTATATCCATTCGTACATTTCCATCTTCCCTACAAATTCCACTTGTTCCACTCTCTCTTGATTCCAAGATTACTTTTGTAGCTCCTGCTTGTATATCTTGTTGTATATATTGTAGCCATGCCGATGAATCTTGTGCGTTGGCCTCTGTAACATCCTTTTTGCCAACTTCACTAAATACGATAAATTCCTGTGAAAACTCTGATATGAATCGAGCTTTCTCTCTGTTATCAATGGGTACTGTTCCATTGGAGAGTTCAACATAGTTACATTCAAATTGTTTACAGTAATCATAATAATGTTCGATTTTACCTTGGCTTAAAAATTTTTCAAATAATGTACCACCGAAAAAGAATTCAATGTCATGATTTCGTAACCAATCTATCTTTTGATGTAAACCATTCGTTACGAGGGAGGTTCCCCAGCCAAACTTTACGAAATCGATGTAGTCGCTGAAACTGTTGATCGTATCTTGAAAAAAGTTTAAGGGTGCCCCGTTATCAATTAGAATCGTTAACCCTTTCTTTCTCGGTTTCATTTCCCTCGTTGGAAGAATTAACTCTTTTTCTTGCATATATTTACCCTCTCTATCATCGGTATTTTAGTATTCTTTCTAACCTTCATGACAAAACCCGTATCCAGCTCGATCATGCAACAATCGATATCTTCGGGGATAAAATATGAATGATTTTCGTCAAAAAACTTTTTAGCTACGTGCGAATGTTTAATGCGTTTGGCTACTTCCTTACTTGAAATCGTATTTGCATCTTCAAGGATGCTTTTTATATACTGTGCACAAGCAAGATCGTCATCACCGCTTGGGTGAGAGGCGATCATATTGATACTTTTCTGCTGATCTTTTGCAAACTTATGTTTTATAAATTGTGCTGTCGTTTTTGCATTCGTGTATCCGGTTACAAACACATGGTCTGATGATAAGCAATGTAATGTCGCTTGAACGCCGTTTGTTGTTTTTTGAATAAGCGTTTTTCCAGCTAAGTTTTTTGAACTTATATTGTAAGGAGAATTGTCTAAGTCAAATCCTTTAATGGGAAGACCATTTACCTCTCCAGCTAAAAGAAAATCGGGATTTTTCATTTTTAACTGAAACGCCTGTTCCACAGTTTTAGCAAGAATGATCCGTTTGACGCCTTTTAAAAAAGCATAATGAGCTACTGTAAAAGCTCGGATCACATCAATAACAATCGTAATGTTTGCTACAGTTGGCGGAGCTGTATTTCCTTGGTGAATTTGAATATGCATGTGTTATTTTCTCTCCTAACTTCCCTTTCACGATCTAGATAGGATTTTGCCTAATTTTACTCAGGCCATCTACACACAGTATATTGACCCAAAGAATATACGTTACAAATGTACTGAAATTAAAGAATCAAAAAAGAGAGCGATTAAAAAATAGTACATGAACAATATCATAACATCTGAATCATAAAGGATGGGCTGTGAGCGAATGAAAGAGTTAGGGATTGAATAATAGTTCATTTTACGACATCTCAGATTCATCCAAGATGTCACAATGTAATTGACAGCAGACAACCTACGATTTAGAATACATTATACAAATACAAATCAAGGGTGTGTGCGCAGATGAGAAGTGATAAGATTAAAATGGGGGTAGATCGTGCTCCTCATCGTAGTCTTTTATATGCTACGGGAAAAGTAAAAGCGAAAGATTTAGGGAAACCATTTATTGGTGTTTGTAATTCTTATATTGATATTATTCCTGGACATGTACATTTACGTGAGTTTGCAGATGTCGTAAAAGAAGCAATTATTGAAGCTGGTGGTATCCCATTTGAATTTAATACCATTGGTGTTGATGATGGCATTGCGATGGGACACATCGGAATGCGTTATTCATTACCAAGTCGTGAATTAATTGCTGACAGTGCTGAAACGGTTATAAATGCCCATTGGTTTGATGGAGTATTTTACATTCCAAACTGTGACAAAATCACACCTGGTATGTTAATGGCTGCTGCTCGTACGAATGTACCTTCCGTCTTTGTTTCGGGAGGACCTATGGAAGCTGGTAAAAGCTCGAGTGGAAAACAACTTTCCCTGACATCTGTTTTTGAAGGTGTAGGTGCTTATAAATCAGGTAAGATGACGGAAGAAGAATTTAAAGATATTGAAAGCAATGCTTGTCCAACATGTGGATCTTGTTCAGGAATGTTCACAGCAAATTCCATGAACTCATTAATGGAAATGTTAGGTGTAACCCTTCCTGGAAATGGCTCAATTGTTGCCACGAGCGAGAAGCGTAAAGATCTGATTCGTGAAGCGGCAAAACATCTCATTCGTATGATCGAAGAAGATGTTAAACCTCGCGATATCATCACGAAAGAGGCGATTGATGATGCATTTGCACTTGATATGGCGATGGGTGGATCTACGAATACAGTTCTGCATACATTAGCAATCGCTAAAGAAGCTGGTATAGATTATAATCTTGAAGATATTAACAAAATTGCAGCCCGTGTTCCATATTTGGCGAAGATTATGCCTGCATCTGATATCTCTATGGATGATATCAATAATGCTGGTGGAGTAAGTGCAATTATTAATGAGTTAACAAAGGTTCCCAATGCAATTCATCCAGATCGCTTAACGATAACAGGGAAGACAATCGGCGAACTCGTTAGTGGATATGAAATTAAGAATGAACAAGTCATCCGTCCCAAAGATAATCCATACAGTCCAGTTGGAGGGTTATCCATTTTATACGGAAATCTCGCTCCAGAAGGTGCCGTCATTAAAGTCGGTGCTGTTGATCCTTCTATTAAAGTATTTGAAGGGGAAGCAATCGTCTTTAATTCTCAAGAGGAAGCTCAAGAAGCAATTGACAATGGAGCTGTAAAGGAAGGACATGTTGTTGTTATTCGTTATGAAGGGCCTAAAGGTGGTCCGGGAATGCCAGAAATGTTAGCTCCTACTTCGGCTATTATGGGACGTGGTTTAGGCAGTACAGTGGCTCTTCTAACAGATGGGCGTTTCTCAGGTGCATCTCGCGGTATCTCCATTGGACATATTTCTCCAGAAGCCGCGGAAGGTGGACCCATTGCATTAATTGAAAATGGGGATATTGTGGTGATCGACTTACCAAATAGAACACTAAATGTAAAAGTATCGGATGAAGTCCTAGCTGAACGTAGAAAATCCTTAAAACCATTTGAGCCTAAAATCAAACAAGGTTGGTTAGGAAGGTATTCAAAACTTGTAACAAATGCTTCAAAAGGCGGCGTGATGAGCATATAATTGTTTTAATGCCATGAATGAGTTTAATAGAATAATATAGTTTTACTTATTAGGCAATTTTTTAACTAGAAAATAAACGGTGTCTTTTTTTATAAAAATATCACAGAATATTTTACTTTATCAATACAATTAGGCTTTTATGATGTGCTGTGACATTTCTATTAGCTTTTGATTCGATCTTGTTGGTCATGTGTATAAATTTTCAATGTTGGGCTTTCAATTGTAGCTGGATTCTCGTAGTCTACCCTCTGCATAATTGTAGGTAAATCGATGCCAACTTCTGTTAACTGTGTGCATGTCGAAATGAGTAGGGTGTCAAAATCTTTTTGATTTTTGTTGTCATTTTAATTAATCTCCTCATGTGATTCAATTAAGGAGAAATAAAACGAATAAAAAGATAGCATTGCATGTAACCGTGCGATGCTATTTTTTTATGGATAATTATGCTTTCAAATATATTCAGTCTTCTCATAGCTGACTTTATTTTTCAAGGGGAAGTCTATAAACAATTACCAGTAGGCTGGCAAAATAAATTGTCCGAATGGATAGGAAGATAACCAATGGTTTTAAGGGGTAACAGATATCTTCGAGCACGAGATTTAAGGTGAATCATAAATAAGTTATATCCTATTAAAAAAAATATCATGCAAGATTTGGAGTACAACCTAAGGCTATACAATTTATAAAGACAGTCCGAAAACTTCCAGTGAAAAATAAGAAGAATTGCTCGTAAGGAAGCCTATGACTTAGTATTTAAATACCAAGCCATTAAGTTATATTCCTTCCGGAAGGGTGTCATGTATCTTGAAAACTTACAACACAATGATCATTGGCGGTGGGCAAGCAGGACTTGTTATGGGGTATTAATTAAAAAAAGAAAACAAAAATTTTCATCCTTGCTGCTCATCCTGAGGTGGGCGAATCATGGCGGATTCATTTTGATTCCCTAAAGCTATTTACACCTCGGTCCATAGCGCACTTCCGGGGTTAAACTTGGAAGGTGACTCAAACGGTTATCCTACAAAAAATGAAATTGCTAACTATCTGAAAGATTGTCAAAAAAATTTGAATTACCGATCAACAGTAAAGTCACGCAAGTTATTAAAAAGGATGATGTTTATATAACCCCAGGCTAATTAAGCAGGATCGATTAACTAGTCTTAATTTTGCAATAGCCATTAATGACCGTGGGGGGCCAGGAATTGTTCTCGCTTCAGTGGCATATTCGTCCGGAATAATTAATCAGGAGTTTTTTGCCATACTTGTTATGTTAGCATTAGTTACCTCATTCTTGCCCGGTGTTTGGTTCCGTATAGTTGTTAATAAGAAATGGCGACTAATGCCTGGAGATGAGGATTTAGTTCCACATCAAAATAAAAGATATATAAATAAGTCAATTTCATAATTTCTTATCAAAAAAAGGATCCATTTGCTCCTTTATTATTTACTCATTCAGAACATCTTGATTTCAAAAAGGATGTAAAGTTAAATACCACAATATTTCATAACTTAGGGACCATTTACGGGCAATGGAGATTAGGAAGGTAAAAGAGCGATTGAGTGGAGTAAGTTATACGTTTAGCCACCTTATCAATTTAAGGTTCTTACGCCATGTCGATTTCATAATAGTACTATTTAAAATAAGTAACTATAAAATAGCCTAGGATACCGTTATGGTCTATCTTGGCTAGTAGCGTGAATTAGAAGTAAAACTCGTTGTGCATCATGATAGACTTCATATGGTTATAGTGGATTCTTTTATCCGTCGAACATCTAGTAAAAGGAATGCATACTATGGAAGGAGGTTGTTGGATGGATATAATTGCTATTCTTCTTTCTGTTCTTATTGCAATGGTTATTGGTACTGTTGCAGATAAGCTATCGCCTCTTGATATGCCAGGGAGCTGGGCTGGAGCTATCGTAGCTGGTTTCATCGGAAATTGGCTTGGTACCCTCTTGTTTGGCACATGGGGTCCTATGTTAGCAGGCTTTTCATTAATTCCTGCTCTACTAGGTGCTATCATTGTTGCTATTGTTGCCGGTACCATAAAAAAACTTTTAAGTTAATCAAATTATCGATTCTCTATCATTGGTATTATATAAAGGAGAATCGGTTTTTTCCTTTTTCCGATTGTACGCAATATAAGAATGAACGTTGGTTAAATGAAGTGAAGCATACATTTAAATAAATATTTCATAAATGACTTTTTCTCTGAGCATTTGACTCGATATCAGCTTATTTTTATCCATTCAGCTACTAAATCCTAACATCTTTTTAAAATTTGCTAAAATTGATTGCAGACATTGGTTGTATTCTTTCAACCTAACAAAATATTCCTACATTTCTGGATAACTATGTATGCATAAATCTCCTTGGAAAGGATAAAGTATACTGGAGGAATATAGCACGTTCCAATTCATTTGTTTAGGAAAATAAGTTAATTCATTGATTTTTTTATTTCGATAAGTGTATCATATACCTAGAGGGGTATGATTCAAACTTGCATACTTCTAATATTATTGAGGAGGGTATTTGATGAGTACAGGTTCAGATTTGTTAGTTACATTAACTGCTCATGAAAGAGATTCGAATAATGTTACGATTGCGTTTACGATGGGCGTGACTGCATTGGAAAAAGGTCACGATGTCGAGTTGTTATTACTTTCAGATGCTGTTCATTTAGCGGAAAAAGGATATGCTGATAAAATTGATATCGGGGCACCATTTAAACCGATTAAAGAATTATTGCCAGCTTTTCTAGAAAAAGGTGGTAAGTTCAACGTATGTGCGTCTTGTATGGAACATAATGATGTTAGTAAAGAAGACCTCATCGATGGTGCGGAAATTGTCACGGCAGATTACGTCGTTGATGCGGTGATGAATGCGAAGAAATCGCTACAATTAAATTAATCATTACTCATTTAAGAGAGAGGTTGTCTATTGCGTCTTTTCCGTCTGTGAAGTAGACAAAGAAAACCCGTTCATTCAGGAGTGAACGGGTTGTTTTTTTCAATAAACGATCAAACTTCCATCATGCCATCTAGGTCTTTGACAAGGAAGATGATGCTTACTGATTCCAAAACTTACAACGTAAACAATCATTTATTGATGATCGCTCTTCGGATCAAATGCATCACGTAAACCATCGCCGATGAAGTTAATCGAAAGTACCGTAATTAATATCCCAACTCCAGGTGGAATCCATGCTTCGGGGTGGTTTTGGAGGATGCGAATATTTTGAGCTTCAGAAATCATATTTCCCCATGTCGGCGTCGGTTGCGGAATTCCCATCCCGATAAAGCTTAATCCGGATTCAGCGATGATCATCGTCGCCATCATGAGCGTAGCATTTACAATAATCGGTCCAATCGCATTTGGAATGAAATGTTTAAAGATAATCCGAAAGTCTCCAGCACCGATAGCTTGAGCGCTAAGAACAAACTCCTGTTCGCGTAAGGAGAGAAATGAACCACGGACGATGCGAGTAAGCGTCGGCCACGTCGTTACCGCAATAACAATGACGAAGATGCTAATCGTAACCTTTTCCAATAAAGCGATAATCGTTAAGGCTAAAACGAGAAACGGTAAGGTCAGAACGAGGTCAGCAACTCGCATAATGATTTGGTCGACAATTCCACCATAATAACCACTAATCGCTCCAGTAATGACACCGATAACGAGCGTAAATAGCATCGCGCTAACTCCGACTGTTAACGAAATTCTTGAACCGTATATGAGTCTAGCAAAATTATCACGCCCAGAACTGTCTGTCCCAAGAATATGTTCCGAGGAAGGTGGTTGTTCAATGAGTGATAAGTCTCCTTTCGTAGGGTCATGATCCGTTAACAAGGGGGCACATAGAGCGAGCAGACAAATGCCAATGAATACGATTAACCCGATCATCGCCAGTTTATTTCGATAAAATCGTCTAAAAGCTAACTGAAATGGACTTTTATGTGAATGAGAAGGATTGTCTATTTCTTTTGCATGCATTTCAATTCACCTCAATCATAACGGATTCTTGGGTCGACAATACTATAAAAAATATCGGCTAATAAATTTCCGACGAGAATAGCGACGCCTAAAAGAAGAGCAATCGCCATCGTGACCGGATAATCTCTATTTAACACGGCATTGATAAATAACGTCCCTAACCCAGGATAATTAAATACTTGTTCAGTAATGATTGCTCCGCTCAACAAGGCTCCTAGTTCAAATCCCATTAATGTAATAATAGGGATTAAAGCATTTCGTAACGTATGTTTATACAACACATTTCGCTGAGACATTCCTTTTGCTCTTGCCGTCCGTATATAATCACTACCTAAAACGTGGAGCACTTCAGAGCGCATATACCGCATATAGGAAGCTGTGCTAGCGAGTCCAATTGTAATTCCAGGCAAGATGAGGTGATGAATCCGTTCTTTTATTTCCTGAATACCAGTGATGTTCGTATTGGAAATTGTTCCTTGTGCGGGGAACCAATCGAGCTTGATCGATAACATATAAATAGCGATGAGACCGAAGAAAAAGTTAGGAATGGCTAATCCTAAAAAAGCGAATGTTGTTGAGCCGTAATCGAACATTGAGTATTGATTTCGCGCCGAATAAATACCGATAGGGATCGATACGATTAATGTAATAAAAAGAGAAAAGAGTCCTAAATATACTGTATTCATCAATCGCTCTTTGATGAGTGTTTGTACAGGCCGTCCGTTATAATACATCGACTCACCTAAGTCCCCTTTGACAATCGAAGTGACCCAATGAAAATATTGCACGTAAATAGGCTTGTTTAACCCAAGCTCTTTCCGCTGTTGTTCATAAACGATTGGATCAACATTTGGGTCGAGTATTTTCCCAGTAAATGGATCGCCCGGAGCTGCTTTTGCTAAGCCGAACACAATGATGGTTAACATGATGAGCATCGGAATAAAAATGATACATCTTCTTATAATATATTTGTACATTCTGACCCTCCTATGAGGGAGAGTATACGATTACGTATACTCTCATGATCCTATTTATTATTCCTCGTCATCAACCCACCATAGATGGGAATTCTCATACATCGTATGAGGGAGAGGTTGAATACCGTGTAACCGTTTGTTATGAGCCCATAGTTTGTTTTGTGCATAGAGTAGTAGTGCTGGGAGGTCTTCAGAAAATAACGTTTGCCATTTTGCATAAACGTCAGCTCGATAATCTTGTTCAAAAGCTTCTGGAGCTTTCAATGCTTGTTGAATGAAATCATCTGAATCGGGGTTGTTCCAACGTGAGAAGTTATATGGTGCATCAGAAGCCCATAGACCTGTTGGATCTGGATCATCACTACCTAAAGTCCAGCCGAGTAAATATAAATCCCAATCACTATCATCATCGGTTAAATCTTCAACATAAGCGGTCATTTCCTTCGGTTGTCGCAAATTAACCTTCACACCAATTTCTTCGAGTTGCTGTTGGATGAGTGGAGCGGATCGTTCACGCAATTCATTTCCAGTTGGATAATCCATATTTAAAACCCATTCCTTACCGTCGGGATCTTCTCTAAATCCATCATCATCTACATCTACGTAACCTGCTTCATCGAGCATCTCCATCGCTTTATCCGGATCATAGGTATAATCGATGGCAGCTTCCTCATCGAATGCCCACATTTGGATAGCAATCGGTGAATTGATCGGTTGCCCACGACCGTATAACAATCCATCTACTAATCCTTGGCGGTCAATACCGTAGGCAATCGCTTGCCGGACGATGGGATCGGACAGTTTTTCGTTTGGTACCCAATTGTCTGGATTTAAGACGCCATTTTCAACATCTTCAGTCGTTCGATGGTTATGTTTGAATCCGAGTAACTGATATCCAAAATCGGCTTGTTCGATAATGTTAATGTGGTCGAGTGAGTTGACTGTTTCGTAATCTGAAGGTGGAATTCCGTTCGGCTCAGAAACGAAATCTAATTCCTCCGATTCAAGTAAGCCCGTCATAACGGATTGTGCGATGATTTTCCAAACAATTTTATCGAGATACGGTTTACCTTGCCAATAATCATCATACCGCTCTAACACATATTGTTCACGCTCAACCATCTCGGTAAATTTAAAAGGTCCAGTGCCGATAACTTTTCCAGGATCTAATGATTCTTCAGCAGATGGCATATCTTTAACTGGGATATCTTCAAAAATATGTTTCGGTATAATCCTGAAACTAACTGGATAGAGTGGATTGACATTCGGCTCCTCAAATTTAAACGTAACGGTATAGTCATCTTCAGCGACGACAGCAGTAAATTCATCTGTTTTTCCGGATACATATTCCTCATAATTTAATAACGGTTGGACATAGGCTGTGCGAATACCTCCTGCTGAGACATAATCTGGATCGGACATCGCTTTATACGTAAAGACAACGTCTTCAGCTGTAAAGGGTTCACCGTCATGCCACGTCACATCTTCTTCTAGGAAAAGAGTAATTTCCGTCTGGTCATCATTTATTTTCCACTCTTTTGCAAGACTTGGGATAAATTCGAGCTCTTCATTTTGGATAACGAGTTTTTCATGTGTAAATTCGAGGATATTTGCTTCATATGTTTCCTCGTAAAAAATTGGATTGAACATTCCGGCGGGAGCAGAATACATCGCTCCGACGATTGTTCCACCGGATGTTGGTTCACTGTCGTTTACTTCTTCTTTCTTATCTGTATCTGGTTTTGGCTCTTCACTTGAACATGCAGCAAGAAAGACGATTCCACATAGCAATAAAAACGTAAATAATTTAACTGTAAATGACTTAAACAAATGAACTCCCCCTTGTTACGAGTAATGGATTGCAAATGAATGGGCAGTATATTACTATCTCTCGTTCAATATATCGAATAAATGGTGAAATCTAACTGCCCGTAAACGAACATTTTAGGCCTTTTAAGAGTAACGAGTAGAATGAAAATATCATTTATGAATGGATGCTGAAAATCACCTCCTTTCATGATGAAGGATGTAGAGTTTTTCTTTTATGTGTAATTCGTGCATTTCGTTATCTTCTCGCTGAAAAATTAAAACGGTACGTTTGGAAATAGTTGCTCCTTGTATCCTTTCATGGATGCTTCCATGAGTCTTCTTTCAGCTTGAACTACTGCGGACGGCATGTTCATTTGGGCGGCTAAGTGTTCGATAAAAGAGTAGATATACATCGTCTAAAATGCTTTACATATTTGCCTTAGTTGCTTGTTATAAGCAAATTTATGGATATAAATGACAAGCAACAAAGTGTCCATCATCAACTTCTGTCAATTCTGGTCGGTCAACGATGCATCGATCATGTGCTTCGGGACATCTTGTCCGAAATGCACATCCGGACGGTGGGTTGGACGGACTCGGCAAGTCACCATCTACGGTTATTTTTTTTCTTCGTTCTTTCAATGGTTTGGTCTCCAGGACAGGAATCGAAGCGAGCAATGCCTTTGTATATGGATGGAGGGGGTGTTTATAAAGTGTCTGTTTAGGTGCTAGCTCGGCGATTCTTCCTAAATACATGACAGCAATCCTATCGCTAATATGCTTGACGACACTCAAGTCATGAGCGATGAATAAATACGTTAATCCTAAATCATCCTGTAGGTCTTTCATGACATTTAACACTTGAGCTTGGATAGATACATCAAGAGCGGATACAGGTTCATCACAAATAACAAATTGGGGTCGGATGATGAGTGCTCTTGCAATGCCAATTCTTTGCCGCTGTCCTCCTGAGAATTCGTGAGGATACTTTTGTCGATCTTCTACACGTAAGCCGACTTTTTCCATCATTTCAAGGGCTTTTTCTTTTCGTTCTCTTTTTGAAAGCGAAGTTTGGACAAAAAGGGGTTCTTCGATTAATTCAGCAACACTCATCCTTGCGTTCAATGATGCAAATGGATCCTGAAAAATCATTTGCATGTCACGTCGAAAGGGACGTAGCTGTTTTCTCCTCAATTGGGAGATTTCTTTTCCGTTGAAGAAGATTTTTCCTTCTGATGGGGTGAGCAGCCGAAGAATGACACGTCCTAAAGTTGATTTCCCAGAGCCAGATTCCCCGACAATGCCTAATGTTTCTCCTCGAAAAATATGAAATGACACATCATCGACAGCTTTTACGTGTCCAATCGTCCGTTTCAAAACACCTCCTTTCAATGGATAATATTTTTTTACATGTTGAACATCTACTAATACATCATGTTTGACCGCATTCATTTGGTTTACCTCCGTCCTCGTATAAATAACAGCGAACGAAATAATCTTCTTGAACCTTCCTTAAGTCGGGGTTTTTGTGATGACATGTTTTCATGACGTACGGGCATCTTGTAGAAAAGCGACAACCGTCCGGAAAACGATCAGCTGATGGAACCGTTCCCTTAATCATTTCTAACCGTTCTTTATCTAGATCCAATCTTGGCAAACTTTTTAACAATCCGCGTGTATAGGGGTGTTTCGTACTTTCGAGCAGTTCACTTGTCTTTGCCTGTTCAACAATTTGCCCGCCGTACATGACCATGACACGATCTGCATATTGGGAAACGATGCCGAGGTCATGGGTAATGAGCAATAAAGCCATTTGGAACTTATGTTTCAGCTCAACCATTAAGTCGAGAATTTGCGCCTGAATCGTAACGTCTAATGCGGTTGTTGGCTCATCGGCAATAAGTAGTTTTGGCTCACAGGAAATGGCCATCGCAATCATGACGCGTTGTCTCATTCCACCTGATAATTGATGGGGGTAATCATGGATGATTTCTTCAGCACGTGGAATTCCTACGACATTTAATAATTCAATCGTTCGTTTTCGCGCAGCTGTCTTAGACATCTTTTTATGTTTACGAAGTATTTCTGAAATTTGACTGCCGATCGTAAAGACAGGATTGAGTGCAGTCATCGGCTCCTGGAAAATCATCGCCATCTCTTGCCCACGGATATGTTCCATTTGTTTGTCGGAGTAATGTGTGAGTTCTTTTCCATTTAATAGAATCGTTCCATCGACGATTCGCCCAGGTTTATTGATGAGTTTCATAACCGAAAGAGCTGTCATACTTTTACCACTTCCCGATTCGCCGACAAGGGCAACGGTTTCACCAGGAAGAATGGATAGTGACAAGTCATCAACGGCTTTGGCTATACGGTTGTCAGATAAATAAAAATATGTTTTTAAGCGATTAATCTCTAGTACGGCCTTTTGTTTAATAGAAAACACCCACTTTCTATCGATATAAATACATACAGTATTTGTAAAAAAAGCATAAAGTAAAGGCATATTTCTTCGTAAACTATATGAGAAGTCGATGGATTTTATGCCTCAAGAGAGGTGAAAATGGAGGCCCTCTTTGTAAAAAAATATTTAATATAGATGTAAATGAAACTTTTTATATTTGTAAACGTATCATTTAATAGAATAATTTACGCAATTGCCCCTAACATCATAATAGTTCGAAATAACGATATTAATAAAACATTGGGCTGATTGTACACTTTTTAAAAATTGGAGGTGGGATGATCTGAAGAGTTTGATTATCTTGCGGTGGAGTAACTACGAATCTGTGAAAAAATATTATACGTAAAGGAGACAGTGGAGATGTCAAAGGAAATAAGTGAAATGTCCTATGAAGAAAAAAGTAAAAAACCATCACTTGTAGGAATGATTACACATCCGGTCGAACAATTTGAACGGATCCGGAAAAGACCGCACATATGGAAAGCCTTAATTATGATCATGATTTTATTTGGGATTGGTGCTTCGCTTGGGTCTTTAGGGATGGACATTGATTACGGAGAATTGAGGTTAACAGAAGATGAAAAAGAAATGGTGAACGTATTTACTAGAGGGACGGTTATCGTTATAGGATTCATCAGTCCGCTTGTTATTATTTTAATTTTAAGCGTTATTTATTTAATTATTGCTAA
>DASUXY010000048.1:0-38937 GCA_036377675.1 Bacillota bacterium | reverse complement strand
AAGATTCGTAACGTGAATAAACCGTCCACTTCTACTTATAACAGTGTTCAAATGGATACTCCAGAGTGATTTTCTAAAAGCACACCTGTACCAGGCTCCCACCATTCCTAGCTCGCTTAACAAGTTTTTGCTTTTATACTGTCTCTATCATCGTATATATGAATATCTAAACTATATCGTGATGGTAGATCGATTTGTAAATCTAGTACCTTTCTTGTGTATGCATTATATGTAAAATTCCTAAACACGTCAAGGCTCTTCCATTACTCTTCAATTAATTCAAGGTCTTGATCTGTATTCACTTCAGAATGAAGCAACTCTTCCCAATCGCCTGTATCGATCATATCCAGCTGAGCTTCAACGAGCATTCGTAAACGAGTTCGGAAAACTTTCGCTTGTTTCTTCATATCTTCAACTTCGATGGAAATTCGCCGAGATTTATTCAACGCTTCGTTAATGATTCGATCAGCATTTTTTTCTGCTTCCTTGATAATTAATTTAGATTCCTTCGTGGCGTTTCCTTTTACTTCTTCAGCTGTTTCTTGAGCAACTAAAATAGACTTGTTCAACGTTTCCTCGATATTCACAAAATGACTAAGCTTTTCGTTTAATTCATCAACTTTCTTTTTCAGTTCGTTTTTTTCGCGAATGACTAATTCATAATCTTTGATTACTTGATCTAAAAACTCATTGACCTCATCTTCATTATATCCTCTAAGACTTTTTGTAAACTCTTTATTATGAATATCTAATGGTGTTAATGACATACAAGCCACCTCCCCAAATCATTTCATATCGTTACTAGCCGTACGTTTCAACATTACGAGAGTTCCTTTCACATATCATCATTTCAATCGTGCCGTCGTAATTCTAAGTCGATCTTTTCTCGTTCGACTATGGACGGCGACTAGTTTGCTTCTTCCTTTTCCCCTCACCGAAAGAAGGTCTTCTGGCTGTAGCTGGAATTTCGCATCTTCGATAACTTTAAAGTTAACTTTTACTAACTTTTTTGCAATCATTTCCGATGCTTCTTTCCTAGATATATTATATATCTCTTTGATTACATTATCTAGCCTTAATGATGAAACAGTTGTCATAGATTCCTGCCAAACTAATTTTTTTTCAATCAGTTTAGAAAGAGGTTTCTCTTCTAGTTGAATGGTTGCGTTTTTGATTGAAGTTAAATTTAAACGAACATAATGAGCAATTTCAGTTGCGCATAAAATTTGAATCGTGCCATTTTCGACAATAATATCGCCGAGCTTGTCCCGCTTTATTCCTAGTGACAAAAAAGCACCTAACACATCACGATGTTGTAATGTAATAAATTTTTTTTGATATGATGCTTGCATTAATGTAATTTTATAACTATGATTTTTCATTTCTTCGTAATACGGAGCAATTATTGCCCTTTTCCGCTCTGTAAAAGGACCTCCACCAAATTGCCCAACAGTTAATTCATAATCGTTAGCCCCTATTAACATGTCGACAATTTGTTGTTGTCGTGGATTTAAAAAATCTGTCAATTTCCGTTGATATGTCCGCATAACGATTTCTTTCCATGAAATTACTTGATCAATAAACGGATGTTCTTCTGGTCGAAAATGTTGATATAAGTCCATTTATTAAATCCTTACAACAAATTAGCTAACATATTAAATAATGCGGGTAAGCCTGAATTTCTTGCAAACACAAGTACAAAAATAGCGACAATTGGTGAGAAGTCAATCATGCCGAGCGGAGGAATAATTCTTCGGAAAGGTTCTAAGTAAGGTTCACAAATTTTTGTGAGAAACCTACCAAATGATGACTCCCGAGCTCCTGGAAACCAGGACATAAAAATATAAATAATTAATGCATAGCCGTAAATGACAAGAGCATAATATAAAATTAAATGTAATTGTTCTAACAATGCCGATCATCCTTTATTAAATTCGTCCGACTACGTGATTTCCATAAGCAAAAAAATCACTGTCATTCGAAGTACATTAATTCTATTTATTGAACAACGCATGGAAGAGGCGATAAGAAAAATCATAGCATAGCATATTTCACAGATCAATAGCTATCCATTCTTCTTCATTACCTTTGTATTTTAACATTTGCGTTGCTGGAAAGTTACACAGAACCTACGAGATCAGAACCGAGCCGAATGTGTGTCGCACCTTCCTCAATAGCAATTTCGTAATCGTTACTCATCCCCATCGATAAATACGTACAAGGCGCATGAGGTAAGTTTTCACGTTGAACTTCATCTTTTAGTGACGCAAGTTGTTGAAATGTACTTCTTAGCACGTGTTCATCATCGACATGGGGAGCCATCGTCATCAGTCCAACTATTCTCACCTTTTCATAAGCACCCATTTCTCGTATAAATGACACTACCTGTTCCGGAGGTAGTCCATGTTTTGTTTCTTCTCCGCTTACATTCACTTGAACGAAACAATCTACTGGCTTGTCTGCTCGCTTTTCAATCTGTTTTGCAACAGATGAACGGTCTAACGAATGAATAGCATCGACTTCATGAATAATCTCTTTCACTTTCCGAGATTGCAATGTTCCGATAAAATGCCATTGAAGCGATTCATTCAAATCGTCTAATTCCTCATATTTATGTAAAAATTCATCCGTACGATTCTCACCGAGATGAGTGATTCCTGCTTCAATCGCTTCTTTTGTTCGTTCGATTGAAGAATATTTTGTCACTCCTATAATTGTTATATCGTCCGGATTACGATTGCTTTTTTTACAAGCCTTTGAAATGTTACGACGAATCGTTTCCAAATTTGCCGCTACATCCTTCATTCCTTTAGTTCCTCCTTCACATCCTCAAAGCGTATAACCGATAAAGCCTAACATCCTACCTGTCTTTCCGTGATCACGGCGATGAGAAAAAAATAAATTGTCATCGGTATACGTACAATAATTGGTTACCTCTATATTATGACGAATTACACCACATTGCAAAAGGATTTCAACGTTTAATTGTTTTAAATCGAGTAGATAACGATGATGACCTCTTTGAATACCTGTCTTTTTTTGTAAGTTTTCATCAATATGTTGCATCACGTTGTCGTCAACTTCGTATTTCTCTTGCGAAATCGATGGACCAATCGTTACAAGTAAATGTGCAGGATCCACACCTTGTGAAGAAAATGTTTGAACCATTTTTTCAGCGATTCGACGGACTGTCCCTTTCCAGCCCGCATGAGCAATGCCGATGTATCCGGTCGTAGGGTCATAAAAAAATAAAGGAACACAATCAGCAAAAAAAGCCGTACATAAGATTCCTAACTCATTCGTAATAAGGCCATCGACTCCTTCGATTGACGTTCGGTAATTATGAGCTCCTCTATTTCTGTCTCCCTGGTGAATGATACAAACATGATTACCATGAACCTGTTCTCCACCCACCCAATGTTGAAGCGGAATTGACAGTTTCTCTGCCAACCTTTTTCGGTTTGCGACAACATGCTCATCGTCATCAGTAACATTAAACCCAAGATTAAATGTATCATAAGGGGGCTCACTCACCCCGCCTAGGCGCATCGTAAATCCAACCCGTAAACGAGAATCGAGTCGGTGCCATTTTTCAATATGTAAATAACAGCTGTTTTTATTTTGACGAACGAAAATTTCTTGCATCTCTGTCAGCTCCATCTACTTCTTATGTGTACCATTTTATCACATATTCAAATTTAATCACTTATTTGGACCTTCACATCGTTTAATCCATATACAATTGCGGTTGATCGATATTCTCAACTAAAATGACATCCGAACCGATCGTAACGATTTGCTCCCAATAGATAATTCGTTCATGGGGTTTTCCAAATAACCCACTTTTTTTATCTCGTAATTGAACAATTAAAGCAATAATTTTTCCTTGTTCAGGATCAATTTTTAAATCTGAAATATGTCCAAGTCGACTCCCATTGTTTATAACGATAATTTCCTTAATTTGCAATTCAGAAAGCGTTACCATTTAGGATACCACCTCCTTCTATACATGTATATGCTTAAAAACATGATATTTTCATCGGAAAAAACATAAAAAAGGAAGAGGTGTTCATCTACCTCTTCCTTTTTTTACAAATCTTGCTTATTTTATTCAAACATTTCCTTGTTCATTTGATGGATTGCTGCCTTTTCTAAGCGAGATACTTGTGCTTGAGAAATACCAATCTCCTCGGCTACCTCCATTTGTGTTTTTCCTTGAAAAAATCGTTTATTTAAAATAAGTTTCTCTCGTTCATTCAATTGATGCATCCCTTCTTTTAACGAAAGCTTGTCAACCCATGATTCGTCTTTTTCTTTTTCATCACTTATTTGATCCATGACGTAAATCGGGTCTCCTCCATCATTGTATATCGGTTCAAATAAGGAAACAGGATCCTGAATCGCATCGAGGGCAAATACGATTTCTGAATAAGGAATGCCCATTTCTTCAGCAATTTCTGTTGGTGTCGGTTCTTTCGATGTTTTGTTCGTCAACTTCTCTCTTATTTGCAATGCTTTATATGCGGTATCTCTTAAGGATCGAGATACGCGAATCGGATTATTATCTCGTAAATACCTTCTAATTTCTCCGATAATCATCGGGACAGCATACGTCGAAAATCTAACGTTATGACTTAAATCAAAGTTATCAATTGATTTCATTAGCCCAATACAGCCGACTTGAAATAAATCATCTCCATATTCTCCGCGGTTATTGAAACGTTGGATTACACTAAGTACTAAACGTAAATTTCCATTGATCAACTCTTCTCGGGCTGATCGATCGCCATTTTGCATCCGGACGAATAACTTCCGCATTTCTTCATTTTTTAATACAGGTAATTTTGCTGTATCTACTCCACATATGACTACTTTATGTTTGCTCATTTGTGTACCCTCCCAGTTGGAGATGCTGTTCAAGGACAGTATCTCCCCCTAGGAAGGTTTTTATGCAATGAGAATGACTACAAACAATTGGAAATCGATTCTATATCATGTATTGGACAATGCTTATACCATTTTATTAAATTCTTTTTTTAATCGCTTAATAATTTTCTTTTCTAATCGTGAAATGTACGATTGGGAAATTCCAAGTAAATCGGCTACATCTTTCTGTGTTTTTTCTTTTTCACCGACTAACCCGAAGCGTAATTCCATAATTTTTTTCTCTCGTTCATTTAATTGATTTAGAGCTTTTTTTAGCAAATGCTTATCCACTTTTTTTTCTAAATCTTTTGTAATAATATCTTCATCTGTTCCTAATACGTCAGAAAGTAGTAATTCATTACCATCCCAATCGATGTTTAATGGCTCATCAAAGGAAATTTCAGATTTAATTTTATTGTTACGACGTAAATACATAAGTATTTCATTTTCTATGCAACGAGATGCATATGTAGCTAATTTAATTTTTCGCTCAGGATTAAATGTATTTACCGCTTTTATGAGACCGATCGTTCCTATACTAATTAGGTCTTCGATATTTATTCCTGTATTTTCAAACTTTCTCGCAATATAAACGACTAATCGTAAATTACGTTCAATTAAGACAGCTCTAGCTGATTGATCACCTTTCGTGAGTAACTGTAGCAATTCTTTTTCTTCATCTTTGGATAACGGTGGTGGAAGAGCTTCACGTCCACCAATATAATAAATTTCATCTGACTTGAATCCTAACTTAATAAGTAACTTATACCACCATAAACGAAAACGTAACTTTAATCGTCTCACTATTATTCTCTCCTTTTTTACGCTGGATGAACAGCACCTAATTTAATAATTTGTGGGTGAAGCAAACAGTGATAAGTGTTGTCTTTCGTTAAACTTGCAAATTGAATACCGATTAAAACTTTATGAGCGATAATTTTTTCTCCCTCATAGTCAATTGTTAATCGCTCTGGCCGAAGCGTTAACAAAAAGCCACTTTTACCTTCGACACCATAAAACGGTACAAGTTGCACGTAAGGTTCCCATCCAGTAGGTAAATGATCAAGATTAAGACTTTCGTGCGCTTGTTTTAACAATGACCAATCATTGTCTGAAAACCACTGTTTCAAAAAAATTTCATCACATAAAATGACCGGACTTTTGGACAGGGGGTCGACGAGTTGATTTCCACTATCAATATATCCGTTCGTTGAATAACTTTTGTCTTTCATATAAATTGTCACTGGACATAACTGATCATAGCGGATTTTTTCAACAGCGTGCTTGTCCATACGTGCCTTTGTAAACAACCAAGCGAGCGGAAAACCGATGATGACAAAAGACCAGCTAATCGGATCACCGTAGCCCTTATGAAACGTAAACACGCTACCTTGGGAAGCATCGATTGGCTGAGCAAGAAGAAAATGTGTAGCGATTAAACCACCTCCTATCGCAAATGAAATAAAGTAAAAAAGGAATAACAATTTTATCGTTCGCTGAATGGAAGAAAAACGGAAGGCGCACATAATGATAAATACAGAGTACAGTAGTTTACCCCACACACTCGTCAAAAATGAATGCGGATAATAAATGGTAATTGGAACGAGCAAAGATGCGACAACTGCTCCAAATATCAGCTTCGTTTTACGTGTTTTTTCGCGTGCTAATGCCTGTGTCAATAACAGCAACATGAAATCCAAAAGAAAATTGAGAGCCCAGACGGCGTCAAGATAAATTGTCAAAATGATCTTCCTTTCCAAATACATCCATCACTTTCACAATTTCATTTGTAAACATGTTGGCGAATGACAGCACACGATGGAAATTGTCGGCGAACTGTAAATTACAATTAAAATTCACCTTCATATTTAAACTTACAGAGAGTATAACTTACTAGCTCAGCAAAGTCTGTCACATCTTGTATGCGTAATCGTACTAATTTAAACTAGTTATCGAAAAGTTTGTCGGACTTCCTGTAACCTTATTTAGAATGAACGAAAAAAAACAGCTAGGAATTGAAGCAAAGCTACGAAACGTTCTCCACATTTTACCGTTATTTAAAAAAGACCATAAAAAAACAAACGATGAGTTTACCTCTCGTTTGTTTTAATCGGTTCTATATGATTTTAATTAACGATTCCGATTGCGATTTCTTAAGAAAGCAGGTATATCTAAAGTATCTTCATCTTCCTGTGGACGATGAGATAACATAGGCTCCTCAACTCCATCTTCTCTTTCTTGGGTCGCCGCCTGTTGACGCTTCATGTAGTGCCTTTGTTTAGGCTGTTCATTTGCTTGCTTCGCTTCATCAAAACCTGTCGCAATCACTGTAACAACAATTTCATCTTTTAAATTCTCATTGATGACAGATCCAAAAATGACATTTACTTCTTCATCTGCTGCGCTCGTAACAAGATCAGCTGCTTCTTGGACTTCAAACAAACTTAAATTCGTACCACCCGTAATGTTCATTAAAATACCGTGTGCACCGTCAATGGAGGTTTCCAACAATGGAGAGGAGATCGCTTTTTTGGCAGCCTCAGTTGCTCTATTTTCTCCTGTGGCGACACCAATTCCCATTAATGCAGAACCTTTATCAAACATAATCGTCTTCACGTCAGCAAAATCAACGTTGATAAGTCCCGGTTTAGCAATCAAGTCAGAAATCCCTTGGACGCCTTGTCGGAGCACATTATCCGCTTCGCGAAACGCTTCTAACATCGGCGTATTTTTGTCCACAATTTCTAGTAGACGATCATTCGGGATAACGATTAACGTATCGACACTATCTTTTAAAGATTTAATTCCTGAAACAGCTTGGTTCGATCTTCTTCTTCCTTCAAAGCTAAAAGGTCGCGTAACGACGCCTACCGTCAACGCTCCTTGCTCTTTAGCAATTTGTGCGATTGTAGGAGCTGCACCTGTTCCCGTTCCACCACCCATACCAGCGGTGACAAAAACCATATCTGCGCCTTCTAGCGATTCTTCGATTTGCTCTTTACTTTCTTCAGCAGCTTTTTTCCCGACTTCAGGATTGGCACCTGCACCTAGTCCACGTGTCAGCTTTTCACCAATTTGTAGTTTCAATTCTGCCTTCGATAACTCTAAAGCTTGTGCATCCGTATTAACAGCGATAAATTCAACACCTTCAACCCCGTGTTCAATCATGCGATTGACAGCGTTATTTCCTCCGCCACCTACACCTATTACTTTAATTGTAGCTAGATGATCCATCGTCATATCAAACTCTAACATATATTCGTTCCTCCCAATAAGCAAAATCATAAAACAGCAATTAAAATGATGTTACAAGCGATTGATTGCATTCCTTATTAATCAAAAAAGAACTTAAAGAAATTGGAAAATCCTGATTCTTTTTTCTTCTGTTTTTTCGGTTCAGCCGATTGTGATTGATGTGTTTTTCGACTCGGTTTTTCTTCATGAGGCGCATCCATTTGAACTGACGGATAAAATTCTTTTCCTTGAATTTTTGCATTGTGATAGGCAAATTGCAAGATCCCTACTCCAGCAGTAAATTGCGGTTCTCTAACTCCTATGTAGTCAGGAATCGCAATGCGTACATTCGCTTGAAACAAATCTTGAGCCAGTTCCAAAACACCGGGCATTTTCATCGTACCACCTGTTAACACATAACCACCTGGTAGATCGTAAAAGCCCATTCTTCTAATTTCTTTTTCAGCAAAAGCATAGATTTCTTCTAGTCTCGCTTCAATGATATCAGAAATTTGCAATTGATTATATGTTTGGGATGTATTACTACCAATGATTGTCGCTTCAAATGTTTCATTTTCGTTCGCTTCATCATAAAAGGCATGACCATGACTTACTTTTATCTGTTCTGCTTCTGCTGTCGTCGTTCGTAGGCCGATGGATAAATCTTTAGTTATGTTGTCTCCGCCCAATGGAATTACGCTCGTAGCTGCTAAATGATCGTTGTCAAAAACAGACACTGTCGTACATCCTCCACCTACATCAATGAGTGCGACACCTAAATTTCGTTCATCTTTTGACAAAGCAATTGAACCTGCTGCAAGTGGCTGTAAACAGATGTCAGCTACTTGTAAGTCAGCACGTTCAACACATTTCAAGATGTTATGTAATACTGTTTTAGAACAAGTGATAATCGTTCCTTCCATTTCCAGTCGTACGCCAATCATACCTCTTGGATCACTAATATCATCCAATCCATCTACAATAAATTGTTTTGGAATGACATCGATAATTTCGCGCTCTGGTGGTATAGAAATGACTTGTGCCCCATCGATCACCCGGGCTACATCTTCATCATTAATTTCCCGATTTTCACTTTGAACGGCTACAACTCCATGACATGGCTGTAACTGTATGTGGCTACCGTTGATACCGACAACAACACTATGAATTTGCATGCCTACCATATGTTCAGCCTGTTCAACAGCATTTCTAATAGAATGTACGGTTTGATCAATGTCAACAATAGCACCTTTTTTCATCCCTGTTGATTTAGCTGTTCCAACACCAATAATGTTCAATGAATCATTTAATACTTCTCCGATAATAACTTTAATATAAGATGTACCTATATCAAGACTTACGAGTATTTCACTATTGTCCAAAGCAAGACACCTCCAGATCAGAAGATCTCAAAAACAACATTACTTTATTCATTTATTTATCTTTCATTTGTAATCGTACCCATCTATTCTGCCTCTATGGAAGAATAGATAAGTAGTAACATCTATCAATTGTAACTAGTATTGATTATCGATTCTATTCATTATCTCATACTTTAAACGAAATTTCCTTTAAAAAAGGAAAACAAAATGTTTCAATTGTATTAAATTTCTTCAGTTACCTCTCAGGTTCATCGCTTTCAGCTTGATCTGTCTCAAAAGATTCAAAATAAGCACCGACACCGATATGGACGATTCCTTTCTCGTCAGATTCCAGCTGGGAAACAATCGAAGGATAAACAACCATTTTCTTCGCAAAATCACGAATCGCAGTGGAAACGACATATCCATCTTTCATATATAATAGAATTTTATTATCTCGATGCTTGTCATCAGGATTCCAATGAACTTCAGATATCGCGTCCAAAAGCGTTGGTTGTAACTGTGCTAATTCATGAACCATACTTTCAAAATGGTCATCTTCCTTAAAATTTACGAGTAATGGAGCATTTCCCTTCACACTGTTTTGCTTACGGTCGGTTAATATATTTCCATTCTCCACAATAGGAAAGTATGAATTAGCTTTTTCGATATAGCCTACAAGTTCGTATTCATTAATATGTATTTCGACACTTTGAGGAAATTTCCTCTTCAATTTTGCGTCCTTAACAAAAGAATCTTTTTTTAGGCGACCAATAACTTCACCCTTATTCATTGTCCATATATTCGTTTTGTTCGTTAATCTTGTTTGCTTTAGAATCTCTTCATCTGAAAGGATGTTATTTCCTGTTATGGAGATTGTTTTTATGTAACTCAGCGGTGATTGTAAATAAACGATAATCGATAGTAAGAAGAAAAAAATTGAAAGGTAAAAGATGATCCGGCGATTTTTCTTTTTTTTACGCTCTTGTTTCAATCCTGGGAGACGATCCTCTATTGAAACAACATTTTTTTTACTCATTTCTTTCTTCCTTTGTAATAGATTTACAGCATAAACGACGTTCGAGAAGATGCCGTTTATTACCATTACTTGAATTATAACATAACCCTAACCTAAACAGATATACAATTACTAGTTTACCTACTTTTTTATGGAAGTAAACATAGAAAATTTACCAAATGAAAAATCATTCATCTAAGATTTATACTTTTGTATATTTACTAATGTTTAATAATACCCCTACTGAGCATAAAGTTAACGTTAAGCTCGATCCACCGTAACTTAAAAAAGGCAGCGTAATTCCTGTTACCGGTATTAACCCAATGACAACACTAATATTTATCATCACTTGAATCGTCAACATAGATACAATACCTAACGCTAAAAATCGCCCAAATAAATCTGGAGCTTCAAGGGAGATTTTTATGCCTCGCCAAAATAACAAGAAAAATAAACCGATGACAACCGTTCCTCCAATAAAACCTAACTCCTCCGCTAAAATAGCGAAAATAAAATCAGTTTGTGGCTCAGGTAAATAAAAATATTTTTGTAAGCTTTTTCCAAGACCCATTCCCATTAACCCACCAGGGCCGATTGCATACAATGACTGAATAATTTGAAAGCCATCTCCAAGTGGATCTTCCCAAGGATTTAAGAAGGAAGTCACTCGACTAATTCGATAAGGAGCGGATAAAATAAGAAAAGTTAATCCGCCAACACCTAATCCAGCAAGACCAAAAAAATGTATTAACCTCGCTCCTGCTACAAAAATCATTAACATGCACGTCAGCACGAGTACGACACCTGTTCCGAGGTCAGGCTGTAACATAATTAATCCAAAAGCTGTAAAAATTAATAATAGACATGGACCAAATCCTTTTCTAAAAGAGGTAATATACTTTTGTTCTGTCGCTAGTAATACGGACAAGTAAATAATTAAGCCAAGCTTCATAAATTCAGATGGTTGAATACTAAATGCACCAACGCCAATCCAACTTCGGGCTCCACCACGAACGATACCGATTCCTGGAATTAAAACGAGCAATAATAAAAGGAAACAACCGATCAATAACCATTTAGCATATTTACCCCACACTACATATGGAATAGACATAATAACAATCATCGCAACGATTCCTACACTAGCAAACAGTAGTTGCCGTTTGACAAAGAAGAGCGAATCTCCATATTTATAGTCGGCCCAAATATGAGAAGAGCTGTATACCATAACCGTCCCTACAATGAGCAATATGAAAATGACAATCAATAACATATAGTCAGGTTTTTCATGGGAACGTGAAACTTTACGCAATAAAAAACACCCCTTTACCGGTCATTCATTTAGGGGCATTTATTTTTTGGTCGAAAGAGATTTATATATTAATCGGATGATTAACATGTCCAAGCCCCTACTACTTTAGTGTATGCACGGCTTGAATAAACATGTTCCCTCTTTCTTCAAAAGTGTTATATTGATCCCAACTTGCACACGCTGGTGATAGTAAAATCACATCATCTTCTTTCGAAAGGTTATAAGCTATATACACGGCATCTTCCACGTCTTTAGCATATTCAACCGTTGCAATACCAGCTTGAATCGCAGTCTCTTCCAATTTTTTAGCTGTTTCACCGAAAACGACCATCGCTTTCACATGATTGAGAAAAGGAATTAAATTTGCAAAACTATTTCCCCGATCTAGTCCCCCAGCTAACAAAATAGTTGGCTGTTTAAAAGAAGCAAGAGCCTTTTCTGTTGCTAACACATTTGTAGCTTTAGAGTCATTGTAAAAGAGACGATTGTTTATCGTATCGACAAATTGCAAACGATGTTTAACACCAGAAAATGTTTGTAACACTTTTCGGATGGCTTCATTCGTAGCACCACTTAATTTCGCAACTGTAATGGCGGCTACTATATTTTCTAAGTTATGATTTCCGACTAATGCAATGTCTTGACGATTGATTATTTTTTCATCTTTAAAATAGATAGCATCTTCTGTAACCCAAGTCCCATCTATTTCGCGCTGGCGTATAGAAAAAGGGATTTTTTTTGAAATAGCCTTTTCTACAATCGAAGAAACAAGTAGTTGATCAGCATTATAGATTAAATAATCATCACTTGTTTGGTTTTTAAATAGATTGCTTTTTGCTTGTTGATAATTAAGAAAGGTTTGATGATAATCCAAATGAGCCTCATATATATTTAATAAAACAGCAATTTTCGGTCTAAAGTCGCGAATGCCTAATAACTGAAAAGAGGACAGCTCAACGACCATTTGCTCATCTCGTGTAGTCGTCAGAGCAACATCTGTCGCTACTGTTCCTATATTACCAGCGATTTTTACACGTTGATTACTCGTCGCCAACATTTCCGTAATTAACATCGTTGTCGTCGTTTTTCCATTTGATCCTGTTATACCGATCATTGGACAAGCGGATAAATGATAAGCTAATTCGATTTCAGTTATAATTGGAAGTTCTCTTTTTTCAGCTTCTTTAATCAGTGGATGATCATACGGTATGCCTGGATTTTTTACAACGAGTTCAATATGATCTAACACAGAAAGAGGATGGGAACCAACAATCACTTCTGCTCCCATCCGAATTAACTCTTGAACGTTTGGGTCGTTCTCTTTAGCGTCTCGGTCATTTACACGGACATTTCGCCCGTGTTTTAACAGAGCTTTAGCAGCTGCTGTACCGCTTTTTGCCAACCCAAAAACGAGTATATGTTGATAAGAAAAATCTAGCAATTTTTTCAACCTAACCACACCTCAATATATATACCAAGAGCAGCAAAAATAAGTCCAACTAACCAAAAGGTCGTAACCACTCGCCATTCAGACCATCCTAAAAGCTCATAATGATGGTGTAAAGGACTCATTTTAAATACTCTTTTTCCAGTTGTTTTAAAAGATATAACTTGAATAATTACTGACAACGTTTCAATAACAAACACGCCACCAATAATGATTAATAAAATTTCCATTTTCGTTAAAATCGCAACGCCAGCGATTGCTCCGCCCAAAGCAAGTGAGCCCGTATCTCCCATAAACACTTTAGCAGGATGCGCATTAAAAACGAGAAATCCTAGCAAAGCACCGATGACGGATAACGAGAAAATCATCACTTCAATATTCGGAAAGCCGTACCATGCTAAAATTCCAAAAGCACCAAAAGCGATCGCGGCCGTCCCTGCCAATAAACCGTCTAATCCGTCCGTAATATTTACAGCATTGGAGGAACCGACAAGCATAAAAATAACGAGAAACGCATAACCCCAACCTAAATCCCACTGAATATTCGTTCCTGGAATGTGAATATAGCTAGGGAAATCTCGTTGATACAAAATAAAATAAAAAAGAATGGCAACGAGTAACTGTCCAATTAATTTTTGTTTGGACGTCAGTCCTAAATTGCGTTTCATCACTACTTTTATAAAGTCATCCAGAAACCCAATTAGTCCGTATGCGACTAAAACAAAAATTAATAACCCCATTTCATAGCCGATTGAGCCTTTGTACTTATAAATCATCGTAAGCGACGAAATAATGATACTCACGATAATCATAACTCCACCCATCGTCGGTGTTCCCGTCTTTTTCATATGTGATTTGGGACCTTCCTCGCGAATGCTTTGCCCAAATTTCAATCGTCTTAAAAAAGGAATGAAAATAGGTGATATGAGGACGGTAATTAAAAAAGCGATCGCTATGGTCATCATTAATATAGATAGATTCACTATTTCTCCTCCTCGTATAATAACCGTCCACCAAAATAATAGTGTCATTTATCTTTTTGAAATTTGTAATATAAATGTTTACTTTTTTTGCAGTTCTTCAACAAGAGTTTCAAAAGCCATTCCTCTCGATGCTTTAAACAATATTAACGTATCTCGTTGTACATACGATAACAACCTGCTCATCAACTCACTCTTTGACGAAAAATGTTCGCAAACAATTTCTGTCTGGTGTTTTTGAACCGTCGATGAAATAACCTCAGCAGCTTTTCCGTATGTAAATAGAGCAGTAATGGGAGGTTCAATGACATCCCCAATCGAACGATGTAGTCGTTTGGATTGTTCACCGAGTTCGAAAATATCACCGAGAACAAGAACTTTATTTTGAAAACCTTCGATTTGTTTAACAACATCAATCGCAGCTTTCATGGAAGTAGGTGAGGCATTATAAGCATCATTAATAATCGATACACCTTTTTTTCCTTCGGTTATTTCAAAACGCATCGACGTTAACGCGACTGTCGATAACGCCTCATAAATCTTTTCGTCGGAAATTCCAAGCTTTTTCCCTAAAGCAATTGCATACGTCGCATTTTTCGCATGATGTTTCCCTAATAAAGGAATGGTATATGATTTTTCATTTGACAGTTGAAATGTCGTCTGTTGATTGTTGATTTCATAAGATTGAATAATAACATCATTATGTTCATGATATCCACATCTAATTATATTATAATCATCGCGAAGATGTTCCAATAATTTTTCGTCCCCATCGATGATAAGTAAACCATCCTCTGTTAAACCGTTCGTTATTTCCAGTTTTGCTTTCGCAATCCCCTCACGTGTCCCTAAAAACTCAAGATGTGACTCGCCAATATTCGTAATGATTGCAATCGTCGGTTGAGCAATCCGCGATAATAAGTCAATTTCACCAAAATCACTCATTCCCATTTCTAAAACTAACATTTCGGTATCGGTGTCCATCGATAAGATCGTTAAAGGAAGGCCGATATGATTGTTAAAGTTTCCTTGCGTGTAGTGAGTCCGAAAAGACTGTTTAAGGACTGAGGATACGAAATCCTTTGTCGTTGTTTTTCCATTTGAACCTGTAATCCCTATCACCGTAGGATTGACTCGATCTCGATATGCGGTTGCTAATTGTTGTAAGGCATGTAACGTATCGTCTACAAAAAAAACTGGAAAATCAGTAGGTAAAAATCGCGGAAGGTCTTTCTTTCGATCCCAAATTGTTGCAACCGCACCATGATTAAAAGCCTCTTTGATGTAATCATGTCCGTCGAAGTTTTCACCGACGATAGGTATAAACAATGACCGTTTCGCTTCCTTCCTACTATCCGTATTCACTCGTTCGATAGGGATTAAATCGCACGCTTCTCCACGATATTGAGTGAAAATGGACGTTAACCATTGAGTCGTAAATAACACGATTATTCCTCCCTTGAAAAAATCGCTTCTCTAGCTACTTCTCGATCATCGAAATCATAGGTCACATCACCGATTTGCTGATACGTTTCATGCCCTTTTCCAGCGATTAAGATGACATCATCTCGCTTCGCTATATTGACCGCATGGTGGATCGCTCGTTTACGATCTGTAATAACCTCATAATTCGTTTCATTACGTGAAAGTCCACGAACCATATCATCCAAGATTGCTTCTGGATCTTCTGTTCGAGGATTATCTGAAGTAAATACGGCGCGATCTGCATATTTAACTGCGATTTGAGCCATTAATGGCCGTTTCGTTCGATCGCGATCTCCCCCACAGCCAACGACTACATAAACATTTCGTTTGGAAAATTCATTAATCGTTTGGAGCACATTTTCTAAGGAGTCTGGTGTATGAGCATAATCAACGACAACGGCAAATGATTGCCCAGCATTTACAGGTTCAAAACGACCATTTACACCTTTTATACTTTCTAATGCCTTTTGAATAATTGAAACGGGTACATCTAAAGCAAGCGCAGCAGCACTTGCAGCAAGCATATTATAGACGTTAAACATTCCGATTAAATTGCTCTGAATCTCGACCGTTTCCTCAGGAGTTTGTAGCGTAAAAGTTGTTTTCGTTATTTCAAGTTGAATATCTTTGGCGATAACATCGGCTGGATGATTACAACCGTATGTTAAAACATGTTGAGCTGTACTTCGTTTTAAAAGAGCACTTGCTTCTTCATCTGCATTTAAAACAGCGAATTTCTTTTCACCATTGTAACTGTTTCCTAATTGCGAAAAGAGAAGACTTTTTGCCCGTAGGTAATCATCCATATCCTTATGATAGTCTAAATGGTCTTGCGATAAATTCGTAAAAACAGCTACATCAAAATTACAACCGAAGACGCGTCCTTGATCAAGGGCATGTGAAGAAACTTCCATAATTGCTTGATCGATATTTTTATCATTCATCTCCTTGAATGACTGTTGTAAAACGAGAGCATTTGGCGTTGTGTTATGTATAGGATATGATTGTTCGCCGATTTTCATCTGAATCGTGCCAATAAGACCCGTTTTTCGACCATACTCGTTAAAAATTTTTTCTAATACGTATGTGACCGTTGTTTTTCCGTTTGTCCCTGTTACACCGATTAGCGGCAACTCGTTTGTTGGGTGGTGATAAAATGTAGAAGCAAGCATCGCAAGTGCCCTCGATGTGTCAGGTACCGTAAATACAGGAGCTGGTACGTCAAGTTCTTTTTCAGCGATGATTACACGGGCACCACGATCAATCGCTTTTTTCGCAAAATCATGACCATCAACAGTGTGACCTTTTATACAGACAAACATGTCTCCTTCAACAATGTTTCGATGATCCACTTCAATGGATTGAATATCAATTTGTGGAACAGGCGTTGGCCCATCGTAAAAAGGTAAACATGATAGTACTTCTGTTAATTTCATCATCAAACATCCTATCTTTATATAATTAGCGACTGAGCGGACGAAAATACTAGTTTACACTTAAAATAGCTCACATCATTCCACTCATGACTAAAGGTATTGTATCTTTTTAGGTTAGGTAACGTAAAAAATGATAAAACTTCAAAGCTCAGCTTTTGCTATTACCTATTATATTTTACCTTACCATTATAGCAAACTTCCGATTAATTCACGATTATTTTTCATCTATTATTTTATCAGATAAATAAACCCTTATATCTGCCCCCTGTTCTACCATGGAACCAGGCGACGGTGCTTGATCGATAATATATTTACCAGACCCACTCGTTTCAATCGATAAATTCGTCATATATTCCATTAAATCATCTTTCTTTAAACCGACGAGGTTGGGGACTTCTACTTTTGGTTGTTCTGGATATACATAGTCTTTTTCTAAGCCATCCGTTCGTTGTTTAACACCCATCACTCGTAAGCTATCTTCAATAATCGTTCCGACAATCGGAGCTGCTACGACCCCGCCAAACTGGACTGTGTTTTTAGGATGGTCTACCGCTACATACACGACAATTTCCGGATCATCTGCCGGCGCAAACCCTATAAAAGATACGATATAATTATTTGTCATGTAGCGACCATCTTTTCCGACCTTTTGAGCGGTACCTGTTTTTCCTCCGACACGATAACCATCGACATAAGCAGGTCGTCCCGTACCTTCTGCCACAACACTTTCTAAAGCTTTCGCAACTTCTTTTGACGTTTCTTCAGAAATCACTTTTCTTTTTAAAACAGGTGTTGTTTTATGAACAATTTCACCTGTTATCGGATCAATCCACTCCTTCGCAATATACGGTTCATATAGATACCCACCATTAACGGCTGCTGCCACCGCCATGACTTGTTGAATCGGCGTTACAGATACCCCTTGTCCAAACGATGTCGTTGCTAATTCGACTGGGCCGATGTCTTCAGGCTTAAATAAAATCCCATTCCCTTCCCCTTGCAAATCGATACCTGTTTTCGTCCCAAAGCCAAATTTATTTATATATGTAAATAACTTTTCTTTGCCAAGTTTTTGTCCTAAGTTAACAAAACCTGGGTTACATGAATTTTGTACAACTTCTAAATACGACTGTTGACCATGTCCACCACTTTTCCAACAGCGTAATCTTGAACCACCAACTTGAATCGAACCTTTATCATTGTATTGATCTTTATGTAAGTCTACGATCCCTTCTTCTAACGCTGAAGCTAGCGTAATAATTTTAAACGTTGACCCCGGCTCAAATGTACTCCAAATAGGTGCATTTCGATTATATATTTCTTGGTCAAACGATTGGTAATTACTAGGATCAAAAGTAGGTCTAGAAGCCATCCCTAAGATTCCGCCATCTTTCGGATTAACAGCGATGGCAATCGCTCCTTCAGGGTTATACGTAGCAACGGCAAGGTCTAACTCTCGCTCCATAATCGTCTGAACTTCCGAATCAATTGTCGTTTTTAAATTAAGCCCATCGCTCGGTGGTTTATATACATCTGCTAAATTTTCCAGCTTCCCTCCCTTTGCATCTGAATAAAAAGATAAGCTCCCCTTTTTCCCACTTAACTTTTCATCGTGATACAGTTCAAGTCCCATAAGACCTTGGTTATCAATTCCCGTAAAACCTAACACGTGAGCCAAATTCTCGCCAAAGGGATAAGACCGCTTTGAATCTTTAGCGAGATAAACACCGTCCATATTGAGCGTTCGTAAAGCATTTTCTTGTTCCTTTGAGATTTTCCTACCTTCAGGATGAATATTTGCAAACATTACATTCCTTGTTACGTACTCATAAGCTTGATCATAAGATAGATGTAATATTTCTGCTAATTTATTTGCGGTTGCCTGCTTATTTTTAATTTGTCTAGGTACGATAATGACCGATGGCGCTGAAATATTTTCTGTTAACGTTTGTCCGTTCACATCTAATATGTGACCCCGTTCAGGCTCAAATACGATATCGCGACTCCAAGATTCATCTGCCTGTTCCATGAGCTCTTCTCCCATAATAAACTGAACATGACCAAGCCTCGTATTTATAATTACAAAACCAAATAACCCAAAAAGAAAAACAGTAGCTAATCGCTTTCTAATGGTAACAGTAGATACGCGCTTCATCTTTCCATCTCCCTTGTAAGATGACTAAGTAGGCTTGTATCCACTATATGAATTAAAAAGCGAAATAGAACACTGTTTTCCACCGTTACAACTTTATAAATCGTTTAAGAATGACTGTTCACATAATCATGATTTAATACTTTAAAAACATTCTCATTTATTCATTTGGAGGACGTAACTTCACTTTTAACGTATCATTGTTTTTTATTTCCCGATCCTTTTTAATCGACTGAGAAGAAACGTACCCATGACCGGTCATTTCTACGTCGATGTTGAGGAGATCTGCTAGTTGCAGTACACTGCGCATTGACCAGCCTGTCAAGTCAGGCATTGCAGGTTGATCCGTCAATAAGATGACCTCATTATTAGGTAACACTTCAGTCCCTTTTTTAACGCTTGAGGCGACAACTTTTTTCCCTTCTCCAATAAATGTTACACGGAGAGGGATTTCTTTAAATTGTTTTTTTACTTCTGTTACTCGTTTCCCTTCAACATCAGGAATTTTCACCATTTCGATTTTTTCATGTTCTTCCTTATCTGGTTCAATATTTAAATAATGTAAACTGTTTTCCATTACGTTTTTATAAATGAACGATACGGGCGCCGAACCTGACTCCATACCATCATCTGTTAATAAATGGGGCTGCTTTACGGACACATACATAATTAATTGTGGATCTTCTTTAGGTGCAATTCCTAAAAAGGAATAGATATGATTTCCATGACCTCCTAAATATCCTGAACCGTCTTCGTTTGGAATTTGAGCCGTTCCTGTTTTACCGGCAACTGAGTAGTCAGACAGTTCATAGATTTTGCCCGTTCCTTTTTTAGAACTTACAGCATCCCCAAGTAAATCTAATACTTGTTTTGACGTTTTTTCCGAAATAGGTTCTCCAACAACTGTCGGCTTGTTTTCTTGAATAATATCACCTGTATTCGGATCGACTATTTTTTTTATGACATAAGGCTGCAACATTTTACCACCATTAGCGATTGCTGTTGCTGCTTTCATTTGTTGAATCGGCGTTAATGTTGTCCCTTGACCAAAGCCTGTTGTCACTTTCTCACGGGGCCAATTGTACAATATTTTACCGACGTTTTCACCAGGTAAATCAATTCCTGTCGGCTTATCAAAATCAAATGCCTTTACATATTCCAAATAAGCTTCTGGGCCTAACTTTTCCCAAACGAGCTTTGCAGTAGCGACATTCGAGGATCGTAAAAACCCTTCATCATACGTAATTGTCCCCCATCCTTCACCGCCATTGTGGTCATTAATAGGAATAATCCGCTCATTGATTCGGTAGCTTCCTGATTTATATGTATCTTTTCCATTGTACACACCTTCCTCAATTGCGGCCGCCCACGTAAACATTTTCATCGTGGACCCAGGTTCAAACGGAATGGAAATAGCATCATTGTACCAATTTTCAACACTTTCTGGTTCATTTGGATTATAACTTGGTCGATTTCCCATCGCAATGACTTCACCTGTCTTTGCATCCATGACAATTGCCGTTATGCGTTTGGGATTATATTCGGTTTCAACTTCAGCCATCGCATCTTCTAATAAAGTTTGGATCTTTTGATCAATGGTTAAATAGACATCTTTTCCGTGCTTAGGTTTACGAATGAGCTCTTTAGGATCGAGCAATTTTTTATTATATTTATCACGTTGATAGGAGACAAAACCGTCTTTTCCGGTTAATAGTTCGTCCATTTCCTTTTCAATGCCCGTAATCCCTTTTATCGTTTGTGAATCGTCGTCTCGAGCTTCTTCCATATCGTCATCTGTTTCCCGCGCAAACCCGATGATGTGTGAGGCAAAAACACCATTTGGATAATAGCGAATCGATTCCTTATTAAAACCGATTCCTGGTAAATTTAAATCAGTAATTTTATCTTTTGTTTTTTGTGATAAATGTTTGCCTGCATTACCAAACTCTACTTGGTCTTTTCCTTTCTTGATCCCCTCTTCTATCCTTGACAACAACATACTCTCATCGGTATCTAAGAGGGGGGCTAACTTTTTAGCTGTTTTCTCTGGGTCTTCGACGTGGACCGGATGTTCTTGATTCGTTGAGTACGCTTTATTAACAACGGCATAAAGTCGATACGTCGGACGATCGTAGGCAAGTGGCATGCCATTTCCGTCAAATATTTTTCCTCGCTCAGCGTCTAGTTGGTGCGATGACGTTCTCTTTTCTTCAGCCCATTCAACGAGGGAAACCCCATCGACTTCACCGGTAATTTGCAAATACAAAAATCTACCAGCTACAATAGAGAACGTACCAACAAAAAAAACCATTAAAAGACCAGCCACTCGATTTGTTTGTTTATTTTTTTTCATGTGCTTTCACCTAAGTTAATTGTTGAATGAATTTGCTTGTTTCACTCGTGAATCTTGGATTTTTAAACCGTTTTCTTTCGCTATTTTCGTAATGCGTGCTGGTTCACTCAACTCTTTCACTTCATATAATAACTCTTCATTTTTCATTTCCTGGGTGTGAACGTTTTGTTCGAGGTTTTGCAAATCACGATTCAACGTGTCTGTAGAAGAAGAAAAGGATACGATATATAGTGCAGCAATGACTAACGTAACAGAAACAGCCGAATAAAGAATTTTTTCTCCTTTTGTAATCCACTTTTTCTTCTGTCTGTTACTTGTCGGTTGATGAGTTGTTTGTGGTGCTTCGGAAGTATTATGAGGTTGCCAGCTTCTTCTAATCTTTGGTACAGCCATTATTTATTCCACCCTTCCGTATAAGTAAAGTCATCATCCCAATGATTCGTCTTTTCGACAACTCTCAATTTAGCAGATTTTGCTCGTGGATTGTCCGTCAACTCTTCCTCTGTTGCGACAATTGGCTTTCTCGTAATTCGCTTAAATGGAGCTTCATGATCTGCTGGTATAATCGGTAAATTTTTTGGAACCTCTTTGGCAGTACTCCACGTGTTAAAGGATCGTTTACATATCCGATCTTCTAACGAATGAAATGTAATCACGACAATTCGTCCCTTTATATCAACGACTTTTGCTGCTTGATGCAGTGCATCGTGAAAAGCATTAAGTTCATCATTTACAGCGATCCGCAATGCTTGAAAAACGCGTTTAGCCGGATGTCCACCTTTGCGTCTCGCTGGTGCTGGTATTGCATCTTTAATGATATTCACCAATTCATGAGTCGTTGTGATTTCTTGCTTTTTTCGTTGTTGTTCAATTTTTCGAGCAATTCGCTTTGAAAATCGTTCTTCACCGTATTTAAAAAATATTTTTACGAGCTGATGATACGGCCACTCATTAACGATTTCTAAAGCTGAAAGTTGTTGTGATTGGTCCATCCGCATATCGAGAGTCGCATTATAGCGGTAACTAAACCCTCTCTCTTTTTCATCAAGTTGAGGAGAGGACACGCCTAAATCAAATAAAACTCCTTGAACGTTTTCAATGTTATGTTTGGTTAATTCATGTTCCAAATGACGAAAATTACGATGAATAAACAAAATTCGGTCCTCGTAAGGGGCTAATCTCTTTTTAGCTGAACGTAATGCATGGATATCTTGATCAAACGCGACGAGCAATCCTCCATCATTTAATCGAGAAACAATTTGTTCAGAATGACCTCCACCACCGAGTGTACAATCTACGTAAGTTCCGGCTGGATTAATTTGTAAAGCATCGATCGTTTCCTGCTCTAATACTGGCTTGTGCTTAAACACTTTTACACCTCCCCTTTTACACCTCCTTTATAAAGGAGGTAAAAACGAATTGCCATTCGTTACACACCATCTATTAAATATCAAAATCTATAAGATTTTCAGCGATGTCGGCAAACGATTCCTCAGCTTCATTAAAATAGGTTTCCCAATTTTCAAGTGACCATAATTCGATCCGATTGGAAACACCGATAATGACGCATTGCTTGGAAAGTGCAGCGTATGCTCTTAATGGTTGTGGAATATTAATTCTTCCCTGCTTGTCCACTTCACATTCCACAGCTCCTGAAAAGAAAAAACGCGTAAACGCCCGAGCATCTTTTTTCGTTATAGGTAATTTTTTTAACTTTTCCTCTAATAGTTTCCATTCATGTAGCGGGTAGGCAAATAAACAACGATCAAGTCCACGGGTAACAACAAATGTTGCTCCTAACTCGTCCCGAAACTTAGATGGGACAATAATTCTTCCTTTTGCATCAATGTTATGTTGGAATTCCCCCATGAACATAGCGTATGCCTCCCACCTTCTTGTTTTATATTACCACATTCCCCCACAAATCACCACTTCATTTTTTGATTTTTTTCTGCCACATTATAAAATAGGTCTTTTGAACTATATGGCGACCATTATAAAAGCTATGCTGTTGGATATTATCGAAATGCGACGAATAATGTTACACATCAATAACATCAATCGATGCGACGGTTTTCTTTCATCAAGTTTATCCAGCAACATAGCATGATGTGGAATTAAAACAAGTCTATAAAAACCTGCTGTTTTGTTTAAAAAAAAGAGACACTAAAGACCTATTTTTAATAGACAGTTTTTTAAAACTATACACATGATGACTACGAAACAGTTGATTATAGATGAAAAGAACTACTAGTCAACATGTACAAATGAGAGATCCTTCCTTATAAATAAATCGCAACATGAGGTGCACGAAAAGACAACGGTTGTTTACTGACATTTTTAATCGATTGGATGCCAAATGTATTTATAAATGGTAGTATATTCCACATCCGCTCCTGCAAAGCGCCAGCAGGATTTAAAGCGAGCTGAAGAACAGCAAATTCATGCAACTCTTTTCCGTACTTTTTTCGAATTTCATCTGTGATTCGTCTTTCCAAGAAGTCGATTTCTCTTTGCAAATATAATAAATTTTTTTGAGCGAGAGCGTCAACATCAGCTCCGAACTGACGTGCCATCTCTCTTAGTGGTTGATGAATCTTCTCAATGTCCATTTTTATTTGCGCTGCTACTTGTTGAACAGGTGGTTTCTGTTTAGAAGCGAGCCACTGTTCTTTTTTCAAGTTCATCCGCCCGTTAATCGCATCCATTTCACTCATTGAATATTGATTGAGCAATTTTTCAATTGTACGACTAATAAAAGTTATTGATAAACGAGGTAAAACGGGTGGCATCTTTACATGAAGTGCATGAAAGGCTGGCTTTAAGACAGACCAATAACTGATTTCTCCTGGGCCAGCAATAAACGCCAGAGATGGAAATAACAACTCTTGCATTACAGGTCGAGAGACGACATTATTACTTAAGCGTTCTGGTGTATATAAAGCAACCTTGCGTAATTCATCTGTCGTCAATTTAACTTCATCATTTTTACCGACCCAGTTTTTTGCTTCATCACGAACTAATAAGATTCGCTCCCCATGCTTGTGATAAAAAAGATGAGCACTATTCTCAGCAATATTTAAGGATATTGGGTAATTTTTCTCTTTTAATTCATGTAATGTATGATAAACCCCTTTACTAATCGTAGGTTGTTGTTCAATCATCGCTTGAAAATAGTCGTTTTCGAGTGAACGAATGGTTGGATCGCCAGAGTCAAGTAAAACAAGCCCTTCATCGGGGAAAAGTTGGAAAATAACTCGCGCAAAAAAATCAACATACGTTTCGGATTGTTGCAAACATCTTTTTAGCTTAACATAGATTTCTTTCGTAAAAGCTGTTTCTTGGAGGTGTTTAAAAACTTGATCTAACCATTTGGATGCCTTCGTTTCATCGACTTTAATGCTCGATACAGGTGCCTTTTCGAGAACAGACTGATCCAGTTTTATCTTTTTCAATTGTTCGCTTTTTTGATCTGGTAAATGAATATGGTTAATTTCTTCAAAATCGTGATCTTCACCGGCAATCCAAAATACTGGAATAACAGGAATCTGTAATTGTTGTTCTTGTTGTTTAGCAAACTGAATAATCGAAATTACTTTATGAATCGTATATAGAGGTCCTGTTAACAGACCCGCTTGTTGTCCACCAATAACGACAACGCTGTTTTGATCTTTTAACCGGCGAATGTTGTCGAATGTTGTTGGATGGGCAGACCACTTTTTATTCATTTTATGTAACACGTCAGCCAATTCATCTCTCTTAAATTTTCGACCCTTTAGATCCTCGACTCTTTGTTTAAAATCCTCCTGCTCACATGTATAATCAAAATATTGCATTATACTTTGCTTTTGCTCTTTATATTCTTGAATTAATTTATTTTGATTATCGATTTGTACGTTATTAATCCGCATTCATCATATACTCCTTTAATCAGTATGTTTCACATCCATACGTATTGTACATAAAACAATAGTGGATTTCATGTAATCTGTTTTTAAAATTTATGTTTACACACTTCCTCCATTCACGTAAGATGGAGACCTCTTTTTACTTCTAACGCTTTAACACCATTGTAAGCAAATGATGTAAACGGAATACGTTCTCGTGATGAATGTTGTTTAATGACATACCCTAAAATAGCTTCTATTTCGGTTAGACGATTCTCTCTTAAATCTTTCAACATCGATGAAATATTTTCTTGCGTATTTGTCGCTACTTCCTTTACACGTAACCACTGCTTCTCACCATCGTAACCGAATGTTGTTGCTGTTTCATAGCAAATTTGTTTAGCTAACTTTCGTATGTATTTATTTTTTAATAGTTCTCCATTCGGCACGTCAAATATTGCTGTTAAAGGATTAATAACTGCATTGATAAATAGTTTTCCCAACAATAATTTTTCCCAATCAGAAGCTGTTAAAAAGGGAAAATCCACTTGATGAAATATTTCAACGAGCTCCTGCAACTGGTCTGTTTGTTGAAGAGAAGCGAGCTTAATACTACCTTTTCCCGTATGAGATACCGTGTAATCGTTTTGTCGTAAAGCACCGTGTTCAACAACACCGATAAAAACCGGTTGCCGAAGGTTTTGAACGACTTCAAGATGACCCATACCATTTTGTAAAAAAACCAATGGTGTCTGCCCATTAGTCTCGTTAATTATCGGAATAACATCTGATAGATGATATTGTTTCACACAAATAAATAACACATCTTGTTGATCCAACTCTTCTAACAAGCTAGGTGTAATGAAAGAGGTAGAAGAATCATTCGTTAAACGGAGTCCTTTTTCTTCGAGATGCTTCTTCTGTTCCTCCCGTCTAACATAGATCGTCACTTCATGTTCTTTACTCAAATAACTACTCACTAATAAACCGACTGATCCTCCACCGATAATTCCAATGTTCATTTTCACGACACCCTTCTATCGAATTTAATTATTGTAGTTATCGCAATGTTCGAAGAAATAAATCTTATAAAAAAAATCGATTTCCTCCCGCTATTATTTTCTTCGACATCTATTTATATTATAATGATCATATAGACGCAAAACAAAATTATTTTGCCAGTAAGGGGGCAAATGATCTTGAAGGATAAAATTAAAGTTGAAAAATTACTCATCAACTATAAAACATTAGAAAAATTTAAGCGCTTTAAAGAGTACGGCCATCAAGAGTTATCCATGCTAGAAGATTTACAATCAAATATTGTTGAAAATAATAGTGAATCTCCTTTTTATGGAATATATTATGGAGATACACTTATTGCTCGAATGAGCTTGTACAAAATAGATAAAAAATACGATGTTTATTTTGAACCACCACAAGATTATTTGAAATTGTGGAAGCTAGAAGTTTTACCTGATTATCAAGGACAAGGTTATGGAAGAGCGTTAGTTGATTTTGCAAAATGTTTCCAATTACCGATTAAGACGAATCCACGAGTTCATTCGCACGGTTTTTGGAAGAAAATGGGCTTCCAAAAAGCGCAGTATAGTATAGAAAGAGACTTCGATGAAAATCCACTCATTTGGCTTCCAGAAGGGGTTCAAGAAAAAAAGAATGAAAATCATAAGCAATAACTTTTTCTCCATGGGCAACATTTAATCATTTATAAAAGACATGAATGGCAAAGAAAGCATTCATGTCTTTTATTTAGATGGGCCTTCGACCGTATAATGGATTTCATATGACACGAAGTCACCTACCCATTATGATTCTCATGTCCTTGTGCCCATTCCCACAAATTCTCCATTTCTCTCCAAGCATTTTCGTAACGTTCTAACTTTTTTCTCAATTGTTTATTCTCTTCTTCTAGTCGGTATTGAAATTGCAAACTTTCACCATTTTCTGCAAAAAAATTAGACTTCATGTTTTCCAACATGATGATGGCTGATTCAATCGCATCTCTTTCATCGTCTAATGGCAATTTCAATTGATCCCTATTAAAACTACTCTTCACTGTTTGCTTTCTCGTTTCTTTTGCTTGTTCAATGGCTTCGTGATAGTGTTTACGAATCGTTGCGTTCCACCGGAAACCACAAGCAGCTGGTGTTCTAGATAGTTGCTTAGCTACATCTTTAAAGGCTTCCAATTGAGTTTTACCTTGCCTAATATAACGCAGGACTGTTTCTGCAAGCAAAAGATCTTCATCTTCAGTCCAAGCGTCTTGACGTGTCGTATTCATCATATCACTCCTTTTGCTATCAATGTATGCACATACTAGGAATGATAGAATACTTCTTTTCAGATTGTAGATAGATGATATGTAGGGCCTTGTTCATATTATTTAGAGACGTTTATGTCACTTCTTATATGCAAATGAGTTGCTTAACATTTATTTTTTCGCTGTTTTCGTTGAAAAAAATGATCAACAGCCCTTTTATGTTCTTCTGATGTCCATAAATACGAACAGTCTTTCACTTCTTCACTCATCCGACTAGATAAATCACTGGCAGATAGTGCCTTTTTATATTGGTTTTTAAGTACTTTCATTTGATCGTATGATTTTGAAAGATATGGTTCCAATAGCTTGTCAATGTTTTCTAGTTGGAAATCTTCAACAATTCGGTGGATCCACCCACGCTTCTTTAATTCTTCAGCCGGATAAACCTTTGCTTCTAACAACCATTGGTAAGCGAAGGAATGTGCTACTTTTTCATACAAAAGCACTCCTCCACCCCAACCAGGAATAATACCTAAGTTCGCTTGGACAAACCCAAACTTTGTCGATGGCTTTGTAATTCGAAAATCACACGATGTCGCTAATTCACATCCGCCACCTAAAGCATCTCCATTCAACAGACAAATTGTCGGAACTGGGAAAGAAGCAATCTCATAAAGAATTTCTTTCATTGGTGTTAAATGCTCATATGCTTCATCTGATGATAAATCTCCGTGTAGATCATTTAAATCACCACCTGCACAAAACATCCGATCACCTGCGCCCGTAATGACTAAAAATTTCACTTTATCTTTTTTAGCTTGCTCTAAACTCACCCGAAGTTCTTCAGTCATTTGTACCGAGATCGCATTATGCTTTTCAGGTCGGTTTAAACGAATAATGCTATAACCTTTGTCGTTACGCTCATATTGAACGTTTGTCGTCACAAAAATCTCCTCCCCTTTTTGTTTATAGTGTAAAAAAACAGATCACTTTTCAAAAGGTGATCTGCTTCATTAACGAATTACGATTATGAATCACTAACAACTTCTTTACCATCGTAATGTCCACATGATTTACATACGTAATGTGGTTTTGTCAGCTCACCACAATTTGAACATTCAACCATGTTAGGGACATACAATTTTTTATGCGTACGACGTTGTCTTTTTACTTTTTTAGATGTTCTTCTCTTAGGTACTGCCATGACTTACACCCCCTTCAAACAGTGATGCGATTATTTTTCCTTCTCCTGATAATTTTTCAATAAAGCTCCTAATTTTTTCATGCGAGGATCAATCGGTTTTTCATATGTTTCTTCGGTAAAAAACTCCCAACCGTCTCCTTTTGTAAGGACATTTTCCTCACTTTTAGCCTCTTTGGAAAACACTCGGAAAGGAATCTCTAACAAAATATTTTCCTTTATATACGGTGTTAAGTCAAGTACTTCTCCATCAACAGGATGAATTTCATTTTTCTCATCCTCTTCGTTATAGTAAGGAGATGTTGTAAACACCTCTGTGACTTGAATATCAATTGGATATGTTACATCAGCTAACGTACGAGCACAAGGCAAAATAGCCTCTCCAGTAATCGAAAAGGAAAAAACAATTCGCTCTCCTTCCATATGGCATGTCCCATTGACATGAACAGAATCTATCCGTCGAATATCATTATTCATCGTTTCCAGTTCGGATACGTCAACTTTACCATCAAATGCTAATGTTTCATGAAAGGCATTTCTTTCAAGTTCTCCCAAAGTAAATTTCACAATTACCACCTCAAGGCAACAAAATTATTTTAAAAGGAAAATAACATTTTGTCAAGACAACATCTATTAGATTTACTAAATGACAAGTTCGTTGGTCATAGTATCCCCTGTCGTATTGCTATTAATCACCCCACGCACTTAAGCTCGGTCAACGATGCGACCTTAGATGATTTCTGTTACAATAGCCGTATAAACTTAATGTAAATTGGGGTTGTTATTTATGAATGCATGCGGTTTAGTCGTCGAATACAATCCGCTCCACAATGGCCATGTCTATCATATAAAGCAAGCACAAAAAATATCTCGAGCCGATTGCATGATTGCTGTTATGAGCGGTTCTTTTTTACAACGTGGGGAACCAGCAATTGTTGATAAATTCCAACGAACAAAAGCTGCCTTAGCCTCTGGAATTGATATCGTGTTGGAATTACCTTACCCATTTGCAGTTCAAAGTAGTCGATGGTTCGCTACTGGAGCCATTAAAACCCTTCATGAAATCGGTGTGAAAGCGATTTGTTTCGGAAGTGAATCTGGTGAAATCACGGACTTCACAACGAGCTATCAGCTACTAACAACGAAGCGACATGAGTATGACAACACGTTGAAAGATTACTTGAATAAAGGGTACTCCTATCCTCAAGCAAGTAAATATGCTTACCAAAAAATTGGTTTAACCGATGATACAATGGATTTGTCAAAGCCGAATAATATATTAGGTCTAAGCTACGTAAAAGCTATTTTAAACAACAATTACCCTATTACGCCACTTACAATTAAACGTATTCAAAACAATTATCATGACTCCATGATAACAAACTCTATTGCAAGTGCAACTAGTATTCGAAAAAAGCTTCTCGAAACAAACAACTTACGCAATGTAATCGATACGATCCCTCCTGTAATGACAGAACAACTACAAAACTACAAGTTAGCAACATCTTTGTGGCATCAGTGGGACAATTACTTTAATCTCATCCATTACCGTATCATGACGATGAGTGCCGGAGAGCTCCGGACGATCCAAGGGGTCGATGAAGGACTTGAACATCGCATAAAGAAAACAGCGAAAAAGGCCGCGTCTTTCCACACTTGGGTGCAAGCGATGAAAACGAAACGATATACGTGGAACCGGATTCAACGCATATTCACGCACATCTTAACAAACACAAAAAAAGAAGAAATCAATCACATTCACAATCGATCATCATTACCTTATGTCCGTTTACTCGGAATGACGAAAAAAGGTCAAGCTTATTTAAATCAACAAAAAAAGAACATGAACGTTCCAATCGTTTCCTCGTTACAGCGAACGATGGACCCCATGCTAATGATAGAGGAACGCTCAACATATGCCTATTACAGTATATGCCCACGAAGTGTGAAGGACAAATTGTATAAGCAAGAATTACAATTACCAATCATCGCAAATTGATGAAGTTCAGTATGGCAACGAATAAACAAGTTACATGTACGAAGTAGAGGAAACTTTAGTAGTTTGCCTCATAACTAAACGACCCTCCCAGTGAAGACGGTTATAAATAGAAACTCCAAAATGAACAGCCATGATTGATATGAATCATGCTATACGACACACTGTCCCAAAAAGGAGAAAACTTAAGTTAAAAATGAGAAACAAAAATCCAAAACAATCGATGTTCTGGATTTTTAGATAGAACATCTAAAGTGAAGACGTATTGGACAGCACGATAGCTTATTCATCAGTAAATCGGAATTTAAAATCACTGAAAAAAACGGATAAACCAACCATAAAGTATGGATACGATCTATTCATTTGCATGTAAGGCTTGTAAATATTGTAATGCATCATCGAATGTATCGACAGGAACAATCTCCATGTTTGTTCCGATCTCTTCAGCAGTTTTTACTGCTTGTTCATAATTTGAATTTGCTGCTCCATTCTCATTCGCAGCAAAGAAAATATCACAATCGTTACGATCTGCTGCAATGACCTTCTTATCGACACTACCTATGCGAATAACATTTCCTTCATAATCGACTTCACCTGAACCAGCAATTTGATATCCGTTCGTTAAATCTTTTTCTGTTAGTTGATCGTATATTTCTAAGGAAAACATTAAACCGGCACTAGGACCACCGATATTTCCGCTTGAAAAATGCACTTCAGGATCAACTGTTACTTTTCGATCTGTGACGAGTGTAATTCCTAAGCCAACTTTACCATCGAGTGCTTCTAATTTCTCCAATGTTATGTCCTTAGACAATCGCTCGTCTTCTCGGTCCATCTGCACTGTAATCGTATCCCCTGCCTGTTTCGTTTTTACGTAATCCATTAAATCTTCAGCTTGTTTAATTTCCTCGTTGTCGATTGCTGTAATACGGTCGCCCATTTCCAGCACGCCATCTGCTGGTACCCCATCCAATACCCCGACCACATATACCCCTTCATAGTCAATCGTAATGGTTGCATCTGCTGCCTCATAAGCTACGACTGTCGAAGCTTCCTGAGAACTTTCCATCATTTGCAGTTGTGCATGAAAATATTCATCTTCTGTAATACCTTCTGGTCGAATGTCCTCTATAGGAACGATATCTTGATGTGGAAAAATGTGAGCGAATACATATTGAATCGGTGTTGCTTGAGATCCTCTTACAGTGACAAGGTGCATTTGACCTTCACTTGTAAAACCGCCTTCTACTTCAACAATTGACTCAAGTGCATCTGCTTCGCCCGGTTTATACACGTAAAACGGAAGCTTATATGCAAATAAAAAAACAATCACTAATGCCGTGACAATCGTTGATATGAGCTGTTTCAGCGTCAGTTTTCGAAACCTCATTCGTAAGCCCCTTCCATAACTCCTGCTACGGAGAAAAAATAAATAAAGACACTGCTATTTATAAAGTATGTAAAACCATCGTTATAAAGTCATGGCATAAATAGGTTGTCTACATGCGTATATTGGTAAAGACTCGTCCAACAAAAACATCACCCACTCACTCTTTATTGCTGATAAAACATTAAACTAAAATCATTTTACTACTACAAAAATGATATGTACAGAACAAGTTTCCTATGAGGAGGCACTCACTTGAAGCAGATTACAAAAACAATCGTATTGGCTAGCAGTTCGATCTTCTTAACGATTGCGTTAATTAAATTTCCAGACCAAGCCTTTGAAGCGAGCATTCGTGGACTTAACATGTGGTGGGAAGTTGTTTTTCCATCTTTACTACCGTTTTTTATAACCGCAGAACTATTAATAAGCTTTGGTGTCGTCAAATTTTTAGGTGTTTTGTTTGAACCGCTTATGAGACCGTTGTTTAACGTTCCTGGTGTAGGAAGCTTTGCTTGGTTAATGGGAATGGCTAGTGGATATCCTACTGGTGCAAAAATTTCTGTAAGACTACGACAGGAAAAACAAATTTCTCAAATTGAAGCCGAACGACTTGTTGCCTTTACGAATGCGTCTAGCCCCCTATTTATCTTTGGTGCTATTTCAGTTGGTTTTTTTCATGATGTAAAACTTGGTCTGTTACTTGCCATCTGTCATTATGCTGGAAATACAATTGTAGGAATATGTATGCGTTTTTACGGTCGTTCGTTAGATGAAAAACAACAGCAACAACAAAAAAAGAAGGTCTCACTCGTTCGAGCGTTTAAAGAAATGCATGAAACACGTATGAAAGACCCGCGACCATTCGGAGAGGTTTTTAGTGATGCCGTTTTAAATTCGATTACGACGCTTGTCATGGTCGGAGGATTTATTATATTATTTTCTGTTTTAACAAAGTTATTTTTTTTAATGGGATTATCTACACTGGCAGCAACATGTATTCAACCGTTTTTTCACATCTTAACCATTCCGAAAACATTAGCCCTTCCGTTATTTTCTGGTTTGTTTGAAATTACAATCGGTGCCCATATGATTTCCCAAGTAATGGCTGAACCTTTCCTAATGAACATCGTCTTAATCAGTTTTATTTTAGGTTTTCATGGATTTTCAATTCAAGCCCAAGTCGGTAGTATTATTGCTAAAACGGACATTCGATTTTCCACCTATTTTGTTGCTCGTCTCCTACATGGTACGTTTAGCAGTCTATTAACGATCGTATTGTATAAACCATTGTACGTAAATCGGCGTGTCGCAAAAATCGATGACGTTCCTGTATATCAACAAGATTTAGTGAATCATTGGTCAGCAACTCTTTACCTACTTAAACAACTTGGACCGTTTATAACCATTATAAGTTTAGGTGTTGGAATAATCATCTTATCTAGACGGATCGTAAAATGAACGAATAGAAAAGATGTTGCAATGTATATGCAACATCTTTGTCCAACAGAATCGTCTCGAATTATAAACCGTTAGGAAAAAGCTCGTCTCATTTGCTGAATTAATTGAATTTTCTTCGTAAAGCTTTCTCAACAATTTCTGGAACGAGGCCTGTAACACGTGCATTATATTGTGCCACTTCCTTAACAATACTTGAACTGAGAAATGAATATTGGTTGTTCGTCATCATAAACAATGTTTCAATCTCATCTTCCAATTTCCGATTCATAGAAGTTATTTGCATTTCATATTCAAAATCACTAACCGCACGCAGGCCACGTAAAATGACTTGTGCATTTTTTTTCCTCGCATAATCAATGAGTAATCCATCGCTTGAATCAACTGTAACATTCGGTAAATGCTTCGTCGTTTCCTCTAACAGCGAAATTCTCTCTTCAACAGAAAACAATGGATCTTTCGATTGATTGTTAAAAATGGCTACAATAACGTGATCAAAAATTCTTGCTCCCCTTTGAATGATGTCTAAATGCCCATTTGTAATTGGATCAAAACTCCCTGGACAGATGGCTAACTGACTCACGTCTGCTTCCCCCTTTGATAAATCGAAATACGAGTCGTATTCCCATACTTTTCATACTTTGTTCGCACGAGATGATTGACGCGTGAAGGTAGAACAATTGCTGGATCATGCTCGCAATAAACGAGCCCATTTTCCTTAACGAGTTCAAGCTTTACGATTTCCTCTAGATATGTATCATAATGAACCGCTTGATAAGGAGGATCGAGTAAAATTAAGTTAAATGTAAGCCCTCTTTTTGCTGCCGCCTGTAAAGATCGAATAGCATCTGTACGAAAAACTTCAGCTCGATCAGATAATTGAAGAGCTTTTAAATTATGATGAATCGTACGGATTGCTTTAGGATGCTTGTCCACAAAAATCGCACGATCCATACCCCTACTAAGCGCTTCAATTCCTAATGCCCCGCTTCCCGCAAATACATCCATACAAGTGCCCCCTTCAAAAAAAGGTCCGAGCATATGAAAAACGGCTTCTTTTACTTTATCAGTTGTTGGACGAGTTGTTTTACCTTGTACAGACTTTAATAGCCTACCTTTATGTGTTCCCGCAATCACACGCATACCATTCACCTCATTTAGACAAGATTCGTCATTTATCCTACCATAAAATGATCGGTTGTGCAGTAACTCATCTTTCTTTGACGAGATAAGTTATGCTTCTGACAAATCCCTTTGAAAAATGAAGAAAAAAATCTAAAACTTGTATATATTTTTTTCCTCTTGTACATAATAACATAATGAAACAGCCAAAGCGTAGCTGAGTTGTTTCAAAATACGGAGAAGACTTACACTTCCCCATAAGTCCTCCTCCGGTTTCTCCTCTCCCTTTGCCTTTTTGTTTTCATTTTAGAAAACAAAAGGACCTGCAGAACATCCATCTGCAGGTTTTTTTCTTTGTCAAAAAGTTCCATTCATGAATTATATTCCCATTTTATAATCAAACTGTTTCGCTTTGTCAGGAATCGCATTTTCAAATTCTGTTTGAACATAAGGTTTATAAGACCGAATAACTTTCGTAACGAACGGATAGTTATTCAACTGATTTTCCACACGTTCCACATCTGATTGATCAACATAGAGAATAGCATACTTCATTCGTTTAGATACATAAACTAAGTGACCGAGTCTCTTAATTTTTCTCATTTTTTTTAGATGCTGAAAACCTACGATTAATCCTTGTCTTTTAACTCTCATAGTACTCCTCACTTATATATACTTCATTTGTTCAATCGGTTTCTAGGAGACTTGACAACCGCACCCACTACTTCCGGAGCCACATCCGCAACCACTATCTGACAAGGTAGCGCCATCTTTCGGTACAATTATACTGTCACTAACACTTCGAGCAATATATTCGCTAATCTCATCTAATAGCTTTTGAACGTTACGCTCCGCTACTTTAAAATGAGCTACTTTTTCATTCATATCCATTTTTCGTTTCGTCATCCGAACTTTTTTCATTACTTCTCTATAGTCAGGGTGATATCTCCCGAACCGTTGAACATCTTCATAATGTTTTTTTATATGTTTAAATGCCTGTATAAGCTTTTGAGCTTCAGAATCCTTTTGTAAATCTTGACGAGCTTTTTGATAATCTTCCATGACATCAGATTGTAAAATCATCTGTCCCAAAAACTGAGATTGGTCTAATATTTCTACGTGCTCTAAGGTTGCAATCATACATCGTCACCTCATCAATATCTTACCATGGAATGAACGATATGAAAATAGAAAACGTTTAGTCCTTCATATGCCCGACAAACTGCATGAGCAGAGCTGCCATTTGAACATGTTCATTCACCCGATTCATTTTTTGTGATAATGTATTTCCATAGAATACTTTCGCTTCTTTCTCCAGCTGCTTGATTAGTGCGGGATCTCTCGAAAGTAAACGATACCAAATGGGATGTAAGCGAACAAAATCAAGCAACTGTGGATGATTTTTTAAATAGCGATATGTCTGAGAATCCATGATTTAGTCAATCCCTAAACCAGTTCATTGATCGTTTTAGATGTGGACGCTGTGGGCGCTGTTGATTTTTAAATTGACCTACAACTTCCTGAAGGATGGAAACGGTCTCGTTTAATTGGTGAACGTTCTTTTGCACTTTATCAAAATCCATTTTATCGACTATTTTTAATAAATGTTGAAATAATTCCGGATTCTTTTCTTTTTCTGTTGATGTATTTTTTTCGTTCTTATACGGTTCCCACATCGCATCATCTTCTCCGAGTAAAATCCATTTTTCATAATACTCTTGCCATGTCCTGCCGCTTCTGCGAATTTCTTCTCTTAATTTAGGATGTTCGTTTATAAACTGCTTAAATTCCTTCACAGTACCATGTAGATTGTTCTCACTCATTTTGCTCACCTCATTAACAGAGAACATCAATCGCCTTCATAAATAATATATGCAGGACAGATGACAGCTGTGCTTCTGTCTACATGTAAGGGGAAAGCTGAATGACTCATCTTGACATACCATCTTACACACCATATTTAAAAAGGTTTTTCGACAAAATTTTGAGTGTAATACAATTCGTACACTCCAACACCGAGATGTGTATATTGTTCACTTAACAACGCTCGCCGATGATCTTCACTATTTAGCCATCCGATGACGACAGAAGGAGCATCTGGATATTGTGCAGCGATGTTTTCACCTGCCGAAAGATAAACGATTTTTTTCGCTTGTAAACGCTCTTTTAATCCTTGACCATTCAAACTCATGTGCGAAAAATAATCGTTAAGCGCCATATCTTTGCTATGTAAAAATGCTACATCGCTCACGTGACTTTCCCAATGTAAATAATCCTTTCCGTAAACAGATCTTAATACATTCGTAATCTCGAATATTTGTCGTTCCATTCCTGACTCAATTTCCTTCCATCCTTCCCGAGAAATATGTGGTCGCTCAGATAAACTTCCCCGATAATGGATTTTATAAGGACGATGTTTAAGTAATATCTCTCCATTTACGATCCGAATCGATGATAATTTATTCGTATATGTATCAAAATAACATTGAACAAACATGTCCTCTCCTACTTTAGCTAACGGGCGCATCCGCAAGTCATCACCACTTAAATGAAATTTATATGTTGAACTTCCATTTTGATAAACGACTTCTTCTACAATTTGAATGTCGTCATCGACCGAATCATACGTTTGCCCAATCGATAAAGGGTGAATGGACACACCCTCTCCGAGAGCAAAAATTGTCACAATCTTTTTATCTAAAACCCCAAATTGCAGATGATGCTTTTTTTCATCCGTATAAATATACCACGTATAACCATAAGCACTCCGGTCTTTACGTATAGGCTTACCCCATTGTTCAACAAGGTCTTCGACAGACTTCCCCATCCACTTAAATAAACTGTCTTCTACAGCGATTGTTTCACTCATTTGTGGTGGGACAACCTTTGTTTTTAAATGACTATTCTTTTGCATCGCTAAGTCGCTACTGTATTCGGGTAAACTCTTATCAATGACAACATTTTTATGAACATAGACAGATGCCGAAATACCGCACAAAATTATGATCATCAATCGTGAAATCAAACGCATGTAAGGATTCACCCTCTATCGATTTTCTTCTATAAATATATGTGACAAATGGGACAACCATTCCAATCACTCTCTTCTTCAAACCTTTTATTTTATTCATAAACATATAACACTCTCCATTATACGTGATGAATATGTCCTTTTCGATTGCAACTTGCAGCTTTTCATACTATTATAGTTTTAGTAAGGATAATGAGTGAGGTGAAAATAAATGAAACTTGAAAATTTGGAAATTGAAGATACAATTATCGATTTGAAACCATTAGATCACTTAATGGGGAAAAATGCTTTTATCCGTGCTGGTCAATGGGACTACGAGCGTGTAACATATGATTATAAAATTGGTTCAAAAGAAAAAAATATTACATATTATATCCGCATTCAAGGGTATGCCATTGAAGGTGATGTTGACAAAGGAGATGCTGTAATCAAACTGATGACACCTCTTTTAGGAAAGCATTACTATCCTCACGGAGTTGAATATGGTGAAGATGAAAACTTCCCAAAAAACCTCGTCGAACGTGCAAAAAATATCGTTGCTAAAGTACGCGATGAAGTGAATAAATACAAGAAGAAATAGTATTCGTTATTCAACCGTTTGCGCATCTCATGAAGACTACAGCCAACTGTTTACATAAAAACAGTTGGCTCTTTTACATCAACAGATGTTTGATCGTTGACGAAGGATTGATCAATTTTTTTAAAAAATTTACATCTGTTCAAACGAAGTGAGATAGAGTCCATATAATTGTGTAAAAAGAATAGGCCATCTGATCGCCTTTACGGTACAATGTTTTTAAACCACTAAAAACTTTACCAGGAGGCAGATCAAGATGACCCACCTACATTTTACATTGAAAACATCAGAAATAC
>DASUXY010000047.1:0-6085 GCA_036377675.1 Bacillota bacterium | reverse complement strand
ATGTCGACCATAATCAACGAAAATGGTAACAAAATGGTAGGATAATACAATCGGTAAAAGCTCTTAAAACCTTGTAGTAAGCGTATTCACGTGCATTTTATTGAAAAATAGTGTATACTAATAATAGAAGTTTTTCTAGTAAACTTTACTATTCAGCGAGGGTGACATCATGGATAAAAATAAAGTAACTTTTTGTAAGGATGTAAAACGTGGGACTATTTTATGGGTTTATGCAGATGACCACAAAGTTTTTCGAAGTACGAAGCGATTTGATGTTAAATCGTTTAATGATCATGATTCTACTTTCATAGGAACTGTGGATGATCTTTGCTCCACTAAGAAAAATAAAAAATTAGTCTATGATATGTTAAAGTCCAAGGATCGTATATTTGGGGTTTGTTTGAATGACAAGGATCACCCAAATCCATCTAAAAAGAATCGTAGGAATGAAGTTGTTTTTTTTCCTACGTGGAAAAAGACGATTGAGTTTGCGAATAAATACTTTACTCCAATTGTGAAAGAAAAGAAACGACGAGCAGAAGCAAAACGAAAATGGTTGCAAAAAGGAAAACAGTATGTTAAGAAACAAAATGCCAATGTCAAAGAAGCATAAGTCAATTCTTCTATTTAACTTCTACAAACATTCCACAATATCATTCAGTCAATAAAAATGTATCCCATACCATTTGTCAAATGAATTTCTACAAAAATAAAAATGAATAACTATTTCGTTAGAACGCTTTAAACAGACAGATTACACATGTGCGTCAGTGAGCATGTAAATCTGTCTGTTGTTTTTTATGTTAAAACGTGTGTAAAAAGAAGGTTGAGTCAAAAGTAAGGTCAGTTACAATAAGCATAAATCATGACGAGTTAAGTACGCCTATGTTTGTAACAAGATATTGATTGCTACATTTGTTTCTATAAGAAAGGGGCAGAAGATGTTGAGTAAACGTTTGCCATACGATGATCAGCAAAAAGCGTATTGAAGAAGAGATTGGATGTCCTCCTTAAAACAGGACATTACTCAATTTTATTGAACAATTTATTAGATGAGGATGACGGTCTCCTATAGGATAAAATTGTTACAATGTATCATCGAACATTCACGTTTGAATGTTCATCTATCATTTAAATTGTTTCTCTTTTAAAGATATGATATGCTATCAACTGTTCATGACCAAAAAACCTAAATGGTCAATTGTTAAGAGGAGGTGGGGAGGTGGCAGTCGATCGAAAACAAATGATAGTTGATGCGGCTACAAAATCATTTTCCATGTTTGGATATAAAGCAACGACAATGGATCAAGTAGCCAAACTTGCCAAAGTGGGCAAAGGAACGATCTATACGTTTTATAAAAATAAAGAAGATTTGTTCGATGAAATCATAACCTCTTTAATTAGTGAAATGAAAGCTGCAGCAGAAGAGGCGATGGATGCAAATTTAACATTTTATGGGAATGCGGAGCGAGCTCTGTTTAAATTGTTAGAATTTCGTCAAGACCATCAGTTGATGATCAAACTTTTACAAGAAGAAAAGGAAATGGGTACCCCGTTAGTTTCGGAAGTGATTCAAAGGTTAGAAAATGTGATCGTTTCTTATATTAAAGGAATTGTGCAAAAGGCTATTGATAAAGGTGAAATTAAGGATTGTGACCCAGAAATAACAGCGTTCGTTATGCTAAATTTATACATTACACTCATCTTTGAATGGGAGAAATATCACGAGCCTTTGGAGAAGGATGAGATTTCCCGATTATTCACCTTATATATGTTTGAGGGACTGTCTAAGAGGTAATTCTATTATCTTAACATGACACAAAGGCATACTCAAGCTTATTGAATCATTCAGCTGTTAAATGTAACAGCTGTCTATTTTATTCACCAAAATGACCAAATAACCAAAATGGTCAAACGTTATTAGGAAGGGGTTTTTTAGTGATGGAAAGGTCGTTATTTGTTTCGGAATGGAAGAAAATATTCCAAGATAAAAAAGTGCTCATCGCTATTATTGCGATACTATTTGTACCACTCATGTATGCGGGGATGTTTCTTTGGTCATTTTGGGATCCGTATGATCATTTAGAAGATCTACCGGTAGCAATCGTCAATGAAGATACGGGGGCAACATATGAAGGCGAACATTTGGAAATAGGAAATGAACTCGTTGACAAGTTAAAAGAAAATGATGAGTTTCAATTTCATTTTGTTTCCAAAGAAGAGGGTTATCGTGACTTAAAAAAACAAAAATATTATTTGCTCGTCGAAATACCAGAAGATTTTTCTCATAATGCGACGACAGTGATGGCTGATAAACCGGAAAAACTACAGTTAAAATATGTGCCGAATGAAAGCTATAACTTTCTTTCTTCACAAATCGGTGAAACAGCGATGAAAGAAATTAAACTCGCCATTTCTAAAGAGGTATCAGCAACATATGCAGAAACGATGTTTGATAAGGTGACAGAAGTTGCTGATGGACTAAAAGAAGCGAATGATGGAACAAACTCATTGCATGAAGGAGCTATGGAAATTAATGATGGATCGAGAAGTTTAGAAGAACATTTAGCCATTTTCCATAGCCAGTCGAATTTGTTTACGGATGGAATTCATGATGCGTATTCGGGAGCAGGTGATTTGCGAGATGGCTTCAGTGAACTCGCTGATGGTATGGGACAACTATATAGCGGTAGTGATGAGCTCCTCACGGCTTCAAAAGATGTTCAAGAAGGATCAAACCAATTAGCCAATGGAATAAATGAAGCAAGTGATGGACTTCAAGAAATGAGTAGAAAATTACCAGAGTTAATCGATGGAACAAAAGAGCTATCAGATGGGTTAGCACAGTTTCAAGAACAATTACCTACACAAATGGCCGAGGCGATTACAGAAACGATCGAAAGTACGGTTGAAGATGGCAGTGAGAAAATGAATGAAGGATTGAATGAATTGCAATCGGGCATTGAAAGTGGACTCACAGATGAACTCGCTTTAGGGTTAACTTCAGGGATTGCAGACCATGTTGCGGAAACAATTGTCGCTCAACAAGAAGAACAAGGCGAAAAACTGGCAGAAATTCTTCTGAAAAATGGTGTTGATGAACAAGTCATAGGACAAATCATCAGCGCCTTAGGAGAAGACGCCCCCTCAAAAGATATCGTTCAACAAGGATTAGAACAACAGCTAGCTCCAAATATTAACGCAGCAATCGATCAAACGATTGTAGGAATTGATAGTGGCTTTACGGAATATAAAAATGCCGTTAATGAGCAGCTTTCTGGAAATTCAACTGACGGGATTAAAAGTCAAATTAAAACAGCTGTCGATCCGGTTTTTAACGAATTGCAAGAGGGCTTGAATGCGATCCAAGAAGGACAGAAAACGTTGCAAGGTGGCGTCCATCAACTAGCTGAGGGAACTGAGCAATTGAAGGAAGGTTCGACACAATTGAAAAATGGGCAAAATGAATATGTCGGACATATGCAAACATTTACGAAAAAACTAGCGGAAGCGAATCAAGGTGCAAGCGATTTAGCCTTAGGTTCTATACAATTGGCCAATGGAATGAGTAAATTATCAGATGGTTCATCACGATTACAAGAAGGAACCGAACAATTAGCTGACGGTTCAACAGATTTAACCGAAGGGACAGAAAAGTTATCAGACGGAACAGCGGAATTGAATGATAAAATGCATGATGCTGCTGATGAAGTAGGCTCTGTACGTTCAGATGACGCTACGTATGAGATGATGGGTGACCCGGTTAATGTTGATAAACAAGAAATGAATGAAGTCCCAAATTATGGTACAGGATTTGCACCTTATTTTATATCGTTAGGATTGTTTGTCGGCTCGCTCTTAATGACGATCGTCTACAATATGAATGATCCAGCTAAACGACCAAGAAATGGGCTTACTTGGTTCTTTGGAAAATTTGGTGTCATGGCTATTGTTGGAATTGTTCAAGCGCTAATCGTCGATTTCATTCTTTTAATAGGACTCGGAATTGAAGTGAAAAGTGTATCATTATTTATCTTCGTATCGATTATAACGAGTCTCGTGTTTATGACACTCATTCAGTTTTTAGTAACGTTGTTCGGTGACCCGGGCCGTTTTATAGCCATTGTTATTTTGATTTTACAATTGACAACGAGTGCGGGAACATTTCCATTAGAATTAATACCGAAAGTGATTCAACCGCTTCATACGTTACTCCCGATGACATATACGGTTCAAGCGTTTAAAGCAGTTATTTCAAGTGGTGATTATACGTTTATGTGGCAAAATATAGCTATTTTAGTAGCGTATATTGTCGTCTTTATGATCTTAACGGCTACTTATTTTGTGTTTAAACATAAAAAGCTAGTGTCTTCAAAGGTAGAAAAAGCCGTTTAATTAGATAAGAAAGAGTGTTAGCGCAGTGCATGCATAACACTCTTTTTTGTCATCAAGATACATTTGCTCCTACATGAAAGGAAACTAGTCATCTGCCCAAAATGCCGTAAATAAGGGACAAAAGCTGAGAGCATGCATACATAATACATTAGAACCTTACAAGGTCCATTATTGTAAACATTCACATGGCACCAGAGTGGATCTAGGAGGGAGGACTCTATGAAAACTCCATGGATTAATCATCAAACGATGCGTGATATTATTTCCAAGGAAATTACTGAAAGGATTTTTGTAGCACCAAACTTCAATGAGTGGATGACATTCAAACTAGAAACATGTAATCACACGTTATTTTTATATGAATATGGTGTTTTCCGTGTGGAACATTTATTGATTCGAGAGAAATTAAAATATTTATTGTTATTTATAGAGTACTTTAAAAATGAAGTAAATGATGATTCAAATACAAAACAGCCCTTTGAGAAAAAGAAGCAGAAAACTATTTCTTATCGTGATGTTGTTTGCTATCAAATGAGTCGGATGAAGAAGAAACGTGCAACTAAAAGTGAAAGTTGCCATCAAAGGTCAGCTTCGACAATACCTTCAAAAAAACAAAACAGATCCACATTTCTTACGTCATCAACCTCCGTGAGTGAACAGGGTGCTCAAGGAACGAAATACGAACAGGCGAATAAAAAGACTCAAAAAGATAGATTATCAAAGGATTCTATGGAAGCGTATTCTATGCAATCTGTCGCAAAAGGTACAACAGAAGAACTGATAGATATGAATAAAAATATTGACCATCTTTTAGAACATTCCAATGATCCTTTCGGGAAAAAAGATGTGTCATCACAGGCCGAAAAAAATAACGAGGAACAAATGAAGAGTGAAATAACTTACGATCAAGCGAGTTCGAATATACAAGTTATTCAAGAGAAAATTCCCATTTCCATTTATGTAGATGTTAAGCAGTTTATGCACCCGCCTGTAATTGGTTCTATGAAGAAATATATGTATAAGTTCCTCGAACGGATAAATGCTTTCTCACCTGATTTGCAGACGAAGTTATTTGAGCAAATAAACGTATACACGAATCCACCGTATTGTGAACTCGCTGAATCAAAAATATATCACCTTTCATCCCATCTTCGCAAGCATTCGGAATGCCGAGAAAAGAACAGCAACTTGCAAAGAGCGACAGTAGGGGCAATCTTTCCTTCTAAAAAGGAAAAACCTGTAGGCAACTATACGATAAAACTTCCAGTTGTAATCGGTACGTATGAAATCGAAGTTGTTCTTAAAAATGACATACCTATTGCCGAGCCGGTTTTAGAAATTAAACAAATCGATCATGAAATCATTGTTACAAAATCAGAATTTGTTCCTACAAAATTATCTTCATTTAAGAAAGGAAAATCGGTCGCCAAGGAAGGAAAATTGTTTCTCTATGGTTTTTTACTTCAGAAAATAGATTACCTTTCAGAATGCAATCAAGAAATTAAAGATACATCTTCTCTTCAATCTTCATGGTTACAACAAAATATTGTTTTAAATATGACTGTGGATTTGCTTCAACATCAACAAATCATCATCTAAAATGAGTGGACACACGAGTCCAGTTCATAATAATGAAGTCGTCTATGACGATTGACTATACCGTTATGTGGCAGGTGAATATAGTAGTAAC
>DASUXY010000046.1:0-46042 GCA_036377675.1 Bacillota bacterium | reverse complement strand
TGCTTGATTCATTTTATCCTCTTCTGGTAAGTTACCTGTTTCACGAATCGAATCTAACAAGTCTTTTCCATTTTGGTCGAGCCAATCATGGAATTCTTGTTCAAAACGAGTGACATCTTCGACTGGAATATCATCGAGATAACCATTTGTCAACGCATATATGATCATCACTTGCTTTTCAACAGGAAGTGGTTTGTGCAACCCTTGTTTCAACACTTCTACTGTCCGCTCTCCACGATTTAAACGCGCTTGTGTCGCTTCGTCAAGGTCAGATCCGAATTGGGCGAATGCTTCCAATTCTCGATAGGCTGCAAGGTCTAAACGCAATGTACCTGCAACTTTTTTCATCGCTTTAATCTGAGCGTCACCACCGACACGAGATACGGACAATCCAGCGTTGATCGCTGGGCGTACACCTGAGAAGAATAGGTCGGACTGTAAGAAAATTTGACCGTCTGTAATCGAAATAACGTTTGTTGGAATATAGGCTGAAATATCTCCTGCTTGCGTTTCAACAAATGGCAATGCTGTTAAAGATCCACCACCATTTGCATCACTTAACTTAGCGGCACGTTCTAACAGACGAGAGTGTATGTAAAATACATCTCCTGGGAATGCTTCACGACCTGGTGGACGACGCAAGAGTAAGGAAAGTTCACGATAAGCAGCTGCTTGTTTAGATAAGTCATCGTAAACAACTAGAACATGCTTTCCGTTATACATAAACTCTTCACCCATAGCGACACCAGCGTATGGAGCTAAATATAAAAGTGGTGCCGGTTCTGATGCGTTCGCAGATACAACAATTGTATAATCTAACGCACCATAACGACGAAATGTTTCAACGGTACTTCTAACTGTTGATTCTTTTTGTCCGATCGCTACGTATATACAAATCATATCTTGATCTTTTTGGTTCAAGATTGTATCAACGGCAACTGTTGTTTTACCTGTTTGTCGGTCACCAATAATCAATTCACGCTGTCCACGTCCAATTGGAACGAGGGCGTCAATTGCCTTAATTCCTGTTTGTAATGGTTCGTCAACTGATTTACGATCCATAACGCCTGGTGCAGGTGCTTCAATTGGTCGTGTTTTCGTCGTTTCTGCTGGTCCTTTACCGTCAATCGGTTGACCAAGTGAATTAACGACACGTCCTAGTAATTCCTCACCTACAGGTACTTGCATAATTCTTCCGGTACGGCGTACTTCATCGCCTTCAGCGATATCATCATAAGGACCGAGGATGACAATACCTACGTTTGATTCTTCAAGGTTTTGTGCCATTCCCATCGTCCCGTTGGCAAACTCGACAAGTTCTCCCGCCATTACGTCATCTAAGCCGTGAGCTCGTGCGATACCGTCTCCAATTTCAATGACCGTTCCGACATCACTTACTTGTATATCTGAATCGAAAGTTTCGATTTGTTGTTTAATTAATGAACTAATTTCTTCAGCTCTGATGCTCATACCATTTCACCCCTATCATCAATTGTTTGCAGATGCAATTTCTCGTTCCATTCGTTTCAATTTTCCACTGATCGATCCATCCATTATTGTATTTCCAACACGGACTCTGATTCCACCAATAATCGATGGGTCAACAATATTATGAATCGTAACGGATTTGATTTGAAATCGTTTCGCAATTGTTTTTTCGAGTTCTTGTTGTTCGGAATCCGAAAGTTCACGAACAGAATATACAGTTGCTTCTGCAATACCTTTTGCATCATTCACTCGTTGAATCAAATGATCAATCATAGATGGTACAATTTGTACGCGATCACGTTCAAGCAATAACAATAATGTATTGACTACATCTTGATTCATGCTTTGAAAGGCTTTTTCCAACATCTGTTTCTTTTTCATTTGATGAATACGTGGATGTTCCAGAAATGTGTTCAGTTGGGCATCCTGTTGGAAAACTTCACGAACGACCTGGAACTCCTCAACGAATTGATCCAATGTGTTTTTTTCTTTACCGAGTTCAAAGAGAGCATCTGCGTATCGTTTGGCAACTATAGCTTCACTCATCGCTCTTCTCCTACCTCTTTAATATAATCATTGATCAATTTCTCTTGATCCTGTGCACTAATTTCCTTCTCAATTACTTTGCTAGCAATGAGAACGGATAATGAGGCCACCTGATCTTGAAGGGCTTGGATCGCTTTTTCCTTTTCACTTTGGATATCTGCTTCAGCCGCTTCTTTGAGGCGTAACGCTTCTTCACGAGCGGATTCAATGATGTTTCTTTCTTGCTGCGCACCAGCCTCTTTCGCATCATTGATAATTTTTTGTGCTTCTTCTTTCGTTTGTCTTAATTGGGCTGCAGCTTCTTGAGAGGCAGCTTCTGCTTCTTTACGGCTTTTTTCCGCAGCCTCAATTTCATTCGCAATATAAGTTTCTCGTTGTTCCATTACATTCATTAACGGACCCCAAGCGAACTTTTTTAATAAGGCAAGCAAGATGATAAAGAAGACTAACGTGACGAGCATGTCACCAACTCTTAAACCACCTACATTAGCGCCAATCGTTATAAAACTACTGTAAACATGCACAGTTTTCACTCCTTTCAGTATAACTCGATCATTCCAGTAAATACTCTACAATCTATCGAACAGTTATTGTAAGGTTTCTTTCATAAAGAATGACTGCATATAAAGGAATGGCGTAGATTCATCCGGAAACGAACCCCGCCATGTTTATTTGTTAACAAGCATTATTCGTAAAACTCTATGCAATAATTACTGCACCATGAACGCAATAACTACCGCGATAATTGGAATAGCCTCTACAAGTGCAATTCCCATTAACATTGTAATTGTTAATTGTCCACGTAGTTCAGGTTGACGTGCAATACCCTCTACCGTTTTACTACCAATCATACCAATACCAAGACCTGCTCCTAATGCTGCTAAACCTATAGCAATTGCTGCTGCTAAAGCTCCCATTTGAAAATCCTCCTTTTATAGTTTCCTTAATCATTTATTATTTCACTTTAAGAAAAAATGAATTTCTTAAGCTAAAACACAAATTGACGCCAATTTTATTAACTTTGTTCCACCACTTTATTCGATATATAAAGCATCGTTAACAGTGTAAATATAAACGCTTGGATTCCCGCAATGAACAGACTGTAACCTTGCCATGCGAGCATTGGCAGAGCAGATAAGATAAATCCACCAACACTTTTTGATCCTAGCCCGACGATGAGCGCCGTTAACATACCACCTGCAAACATATTACCGAATAGACGTAAACCTAATGTCAATGTATTTGTAAATTCCTCAATGAGCTTAAACGGAAACATGAAAGCGACCGGTTGGAAAAAGCCTTTTCCATAGCCTTTAAATCCTTTTAATTTGATTCCGTAAAAATGTGACAACAATACAACCATAGCTGCTAATGTCAAAGTGACTCCTGCATCAGCTGTTGGTGATTTCCACCATGCTACATCGTCGATAATGATGGACGTTACCATACCGAGGACGTTACCTACTAAGATAAATAAAAATAACGTTAACCCTAAGGGTAAGAACAACCGCCCTGTTTTCCAATCCATCGTGTCACTAACCATGCCTTTTACAAAGTCTACAATCCATTCAATAAAGTTTTGTGCACCTGTTGGCTTCATTTGCAAATTTCGGCTAGCTAAAACGACAAGGACAAATACGATAATCGATGATAGTGCAATCATTAGGACGTTCGCTAAGTCAAAGGATAGCCAAGAAATCCCAAATACATTTTCTATGACTGGTGCTTTCGTATCCAGTTTCATCACCTCTTTTCAGGTAATATTGTATTGTGCTTGAAGAATATTTCGTGTGGCTAGTTGCTACATTCAAGAAAATTCTATATGTTTTTTACTCGTTTTGTTTGTTAAATAGTATCCTTTTGGGAAAGTATACGCGTGACAACATCGGCTGTTATGATGAGATATGAAGTGCTTAATCCAATGACAACACCAACGATATGAAAATATTCTTCGAAACGAAGTGCGATCAATGCGGCTAGTGCGGCTCCAGCAAATCGTGCAAAGGTACCTGTACCTATTCTCTTCTTTCCCTCTGTTGCTGCAAACTCTCCGAGACGTCTTATTTTGAATTGGAGTAACCATAGATTGTAAAAGCTTATGACGCTTCCGAGCAAAAGACCGAAGAAAAACCTCGGATACGGACTAAAACCTGCTCCTAGAACGATGATGGATAGGAGATAGAGCATCCACTTTCGTTGCCGAATAATTCCCTTTTCGTACAGTGACATCATTCCTCTTCTCTCCCAAAAAATCATCGTCCACTTATGCTCAAATCATTGTTCTGTCATTGTGTTCGGTTGTCCAATTATAGGTCTCGTTGTAATGGTTTGTAACGAAGGCCTTATAAATAAGTTTGTTAGGAACATTGCTATTAAATGCTTTTATGTTTATTATGTAAAATCCGCATCAGAAAAGCCGACAATCACTAGGTGGCAAACCTCTATCACTGTTCTACACTAAGCAAGTTTACAATAGCCATACTTTGTTGTCAATTGCTTTATGACATTATTCGGCTTTTTATTCTTGCCATTTTTTTTCATTGCTATCATCAGATGATGCTGATTGCTTTTTTACGTAAAAAATGATTCAAACCGAACGGTTACTTCTCTTTTGATTTGCGTTGATCTAAATCGGCTAAAAGCTCTCCGATAGCGGAGATTTGTAAGGTTTTACAGAACAGTGAAAAAGGTTCCTCATCAAGTGAATGTGATTTGTCTCGCATAGATAATTACTATAAGTCATTATAATGTAATTTTCCATTATAATTATTGACATTTTTGTGAACGAATTGTCGAATAGAAAAAGTACTGCGATAAAAAATTGCACTTTACGATTACTTCCACAATGATTAACTCGGAGATTTAATTGTGTGCGAAAGCGATGGATTGATATACAGTGCTGTTTCATAGCTATTATATGTCCCATCTTCTAACTGAACGGTTATGAGCGCTCGATATTTTCCAGGTTGCTGTTGAACATCCTTTTTTTCAATATATCCTTCGTTCATACCGGGTTGTAAATCATCTGTCGACAATAACGACCCTTCGTAAACGAGCGTATCTTCTTGATACAATTCGACATCCAAATGAATGACTGGTTCAGTAATATAAAGTTGATATTTGTATGTTTCGTCTGAAAACGGTTCTAATGAAATTTCAAACCCCATTGCTTTTGGATAATCCGCTGTTTCATTGACAAATAAATACGGAAGTTCATACGTATTTTCCTCTGCTTGAATCGTTAACCAACCTTGATGAATTCCTCGTTCGACGAGCGGTGAAGTAACTTTTAATTCAATGGGAATTGTTTTTCTTTCCTTTTTTTCGAGTGTAAATGACTGAGGGATGTTCCAATGCAACCCTTTTTGCTTATATGGTACGTGAAAGGAATACGTTTGTCGTTCGTTCGCCACGTTTTCGATTGTAATCTCGCATTTTACTGTTGTCTCATAATTTGTCATTTTACCAAATGATAAAGACGAGTTGTAGATGATTGTGTCTGTTTTTAAAGCTTTTTCTGGTTGAATGAGGCCATGCCCTTGTAAAATAGGATCAACTGGCTTGCCATTGCGGTCATAGATGACTTCTGCCGTCGTTTGTAAAGCGCCAACTATTTGTTCGTGCGACCAATTAGGGTGTGCTTCTTTTAGGAGAGCGATTGCACCTGTAACGTGAGGAGCAGCCATACTCGTCCCTTGTAACACTTGATACCCGCTTGACACAGTACTAATGATGTTTGTTCCGGGAGCTAATAGATCGGGTTTAATCGCCCAATTCATCGTTACTGGACCACGCGAGCTAAAATCAGCTACTCCAGCAGGCATTTTCTTATACTTTGTATCCATCCACGCATCGCTTTGCTTTTTGAGCCATACTCCATCTTCTTTCGTAATCGCAGCTACCGGTATATTCACAGGCTGTTCTCCATTCATTACGGAACCGAGGAATGGGCCTTTTTCATCATTGTAAATGAGTACGGCAATCGCTCCTTTTTCTTCTGCACGTTTAGCAAGTTCATAAAAAGGTGTTTCACCGCGTTCGATTAGAACTATTTTACCATGTACCGTTTCTTCTAACTGATCGAAAGAAGTGTGAACGACCGGATACGCTTTGTCTAATTGCCACGAAATAGACCCGACCATTAAAGAGATCGGAATAGAACGATTTCTTCGCCCGTCATATACGTAAGGAACCATCTCTTGTTCTCGAAAAGCCCCGACAGAAAGGGATTTGGAGGCGGTAGCTGGAGCACCAACTGTCCAGCGGTCTGGGCCATCATTTCCATTCGCACTAACGACGGACACTCCAAGATCAATGGCTCGATTGACAGCGATACTCGTCGGATAATCGGGTCCGTTTACCGCATTTCCTAAGGATAAATTGATAACATCTACACCGTCCTGAATCGCTTCTTCCATCGCGGCAATCACTTGGATTGATGTTCCTATACCACCCGGCCCTAATGCCCGGTAGGCGCGAATGTTAACTTCAGGAGCAACTCCTTTTAGCATCCCGTTGGCGCCAATAATTCCTGCGACATGCGTACCGTGTATCGTTGGCATTCCCTCCTCCTCTGTCGTTTCCATAGGATCGTCATCTAAATCGACGACATCGTAACCACCGATATAATTTTTTTCTAAATCAGGATGGTCATATTGAATTCCAGTGTCGATAACGCCTACCGTCACCCCTTTTCCTGTATACGGTGTTTTATTGATTTGTGATGGAAAAACGGCATCCGGATACGATTGCTGCAAGTCGCGAATATGATCCAAAGGGCTGGATGTTTCAATCGTATATGGACGGTATGTTTCAACAGCATGAACTGCTTTTACGAAGTCAAGCGAAGCAATTTTAGCAAGCTGTCTTGGATGACCTTGTAAAGCTAATCCATTGAGCAATGTGTCGTAGACGGAAACGACTTCCACAGATGGATAATAAACAGCTAAATAATCGCTCTTCTTTTGTGGATTACCCTCTACTTCAACAATCATTGTTACGTTGTCTTTCATCACTGAATATACATAAACGGACGAAGGCATCCAAGTTAGTCCGATTACGATGACAGTTGATGTGATGAACCATTTGTAAACAGACATAAAAAATCCCCTTTTCATCTAGCATTTGTTAGAAAAGGGGAAACCATACATTCATTGAAAAAATTTTATTTTGTACCGAATAATCGGTCACCAGCATCGCCAAGGCCGGGAACGATGTAACCTCTTTCATCCAATTTCTCATCTAAAGCAGCTAAATACACATCTACATCCGGATGCTCCTTTTGAATAACTTCTACACCTTCCGGGGCACCAACGAGACACATAAGGCGAATATGTTTAGCACCACGCTTTTTCAAGGAATGGATGGCGTCATTCGCCGAACCTCCTGTTGCTAACATCGGATCTAAAACGATAAGTTCTCGTTCAGAAATATCGTTCGGTAACTTTATATAATATTCGACAGGTTGTAACGTGTGCGGATCACGATACAGGCCGACATGTCCAACACGTGCTGCTGGGAGCAATCGTAACATCCCGTCCACCATACCTAAACCCGCCCGAAGAATAGGGATTAAACCGATTTTTTTGCCTGCTAACACTTTCGCTTTCGCTCTTGTGACGGGTGTTTCTACTTCCAAATCTTTTAAAGGTAGATTTCTCGTAATCTCAAATGCCATGAGCATGGCAACTTCATCGACAAGCTCACGAAACTCTTTCGTTCCTGTATGTTTATTTCGTATGTACGTTAATTTATGTTGAATTAACGGATGATCAAGTACATGAATTTTTCCCATTTGCTGATCACTCCCTCGTATTTGTAACATCCCTAAAATTGTACTGTAAAATAAACCCGGATTCAAGACTCGAAGCAGACTGCACAATTTTCTCAACGTTTAAAAGGAGCTGTCCTTAAAGGATAAAACGTAAATTAAAAACGTGTAAACAAAAATCCAAACCATTGACAAATCAATAGTTTGGATTTTTTAGATCGGCCATCTAAAGTGAAGAATTGACTTATTGGACAGCCCCAATCCTCATTCGTATAATGGGAAACGTTTTGTTAGCAATTGTACGCTTTTGGCAACTTCTGTTAAGGTTGCTTCATCTTCATGATTTTTTAAAGTGAGCGACATGAGACGAGCGATCTCTTTCATTTCCTCTTCTTTAAAACCACGTGTTGTAACTGCAGCTGTTCCGATTCGTATACCACTCGTTACAAATGCTTTTTCCTTATCGTAGGGAATCGTATTTTTATTTGTTGTTATTCCAACACGATCCAATACTTCTTCAGCCACTTTCCCCGTTAACTGAAGTGGGGTAACATCTAGTAATAACAAATGGTTGTCTGTTCCCCCTGAAACAATTCGAATACCTTCATCGATTAAAGCTTCGCCTAAGGCTTTTGCATTTTTCACGATTTGTTCGGCATACGTTTTAAAATCAGCTGATAAAGCTTCCCGTAAAGAAATAGCTTTTGCTGCGATTACGTGCATGAGTGGGCCACCTTGGATGCCAGGGAAAATGGATTTATCTATTTTTTTTCCATACCTTTCTTTACATAAAATCATCCCACCGCGCGGACCACGTAATGTTTTATGTGTTGTCGTCGTTACGAAATCAGCGTATGGTACTGGATTTTGATGGAGTCCTGCAGCGACGAGTCCAGCAATATGCGCCATATCAACCATTAAATAGGCATCGACTTCATCAGCAATTTCGCGGAATTTAGAAAAGTCGATTTCACGTGAATAGGCACTTGCACCAGCAACGATTAACTTCGGCTTTACTTCTTTTGCTTTTTCGAGAACGGCATCGTAATCGAGTTGTTCTGTTTTTGGATCAACACCGTATTCGGCAAATTTATACAACTCTCCACTAAAGTTAACTGGGCTACCGTGTGTTAAGTGTCCCCCATGGCTTAAATTCATGCCGAGAACGGTATCGCCTGGCTGTAATACCGAAAAATAAACGGCCATATTCGCTTGGGCACCTGAATGGGGCTGTACATTAACATACTCAGCAGAAAATAATTGTTTAGCACGATCGCGGGCAAGGTTTTCAGCAACGTCGACATGCTCACACCCACCATAATATCTCTTACCCGGATAACCTTCTGCATATTTATTCGTTAAAACAGAGCCCATCGCTTCCATCACTGCCTCAGATACGAAATTTTCTGACGCAATCAGTTCAATTTTTTCTTGTTGACGCTTTTTCTCGGCTTGAATAGCATCGTACAATTCAGGATCTGTTTCTTTAACGTGGGTTAACTTTGGTTCTAACTGCTTTACTTGATTCAACATAAAAACCTCCAATTATAATTACCATGAATAAAAACATGTAGTAAACGTCTATCAATGGTATTTTTTCCTATTGATCAATCGTTTGAACAATATTTCTTTTACTGAACATAACATATATTATGTACAGAACAAAATTACTTCTTATCATTGAATTCACATTGAGCTCGGCCGATCTCTAAATCGTGATAAATCGCCCGCTCGCCTCCGATGAATTTTGGCCTCGTTCGAGCCCCACTCAAACGTGCATGCCCGATTGAACGTTGTTTTAACCGCAAAGGGACTGCTACATGCTTTAAGTGCATCCCAATCATCGTTTCACCGATATCAATTCCAGCATGCGCTTGAATACTTTCAACAATTACTGGATTCGCAAATTGCTTATAAGCAAAAGATGCCATTGATCCCCCTGCTGATGAAACGGGAATCACGGCTACTTCTTCTAATCCATATTTGTTCATCGTTTTTCTTTCCATCACTAAGGCACGATTTAAATGCTCACAACATTGGAACGCAAGATGAACCTTGGTCATTCGTTGAAGCTTTTGCAACCCTTGAAAGATTTGCGCAGCAACCTCTTCGCTTCCTGCAGTTCCAATTCTCTCACCAGCCACTTCACTCGTCGAACAGCCGATGACAAATAAATCATCTCGTTGTAAATAAGAGCTCTCCACCCATTCTAAGACGAGAGAGTCGATATCCTTTTGTACATGTTTTAATAATTTCTCCATGTTCTTTCACCTGCTCATCGGTTTAGCTAGATAAATTGCACATCCTTCCTTTACAACTGTGATTCAACAGCTCTATTGCTCTTCATAGGTCGTAATTTTGCCAACTCGTCGTTCATGACGCCCACCGTCAAACTCTGTTTCCAAAAATGCTTTTGTAATTTCTTTTGCTAAACCTGGCCCAATGACACGTTCTCCCATTGCCAGTATATTTGCATCGTTATGCTGGCGCGTTGACTTTGCACTGAAAACATCGTGCACTAACGCACAACGAATTCCTTTAACTTTATTCGCAGCGATCGACATACCAATACCTGTTCCACAAATTAAAATCCCACGATCAAACTCACCATTGGCTACACGTTCTGCCGCTGGTAGTGCGTAGTCGGGATAATCGACTGATGTTTCACAACTGCAACCTGTATCTTCGTACTCGATTCCCATCTCGTTTAACAATTTCTTTACTTCATTGCGAATGGTTACCCCTGCATGATCAGCAGATATAATCACTTTCATCGTCCATCACTCCTTTTCATTGATATAAATGATTGTTGAGTTCGTAGAGAAAAGATCCAATTTTTAATCCACCTATCGATAGAACATCATAAGAAAGGCACTTTCCTCATGGTTGTTCAATGAGAATACATGGAATTGTTGGATATGTGTTTAAGTGCTCAGCTTGTCCTTCAAAGCATGAGATAAATGATTCATCTGTTGTATTGTGCTCGCTTGTTCGTGGATTGATGCATTTACTTCCTCGGTTCCTGCAAGAGTTTCTTCAACAATGGTAGCCACTTCTTGCGACTGTACCGATTACTTTGAATCAATTGTAACTGCTTGTCAACTAACCGAAAAATCATCTCGATCTCTTTGGCGACATCTTCGACAGATAACGGCTCGAGCATCATCGACGATTTTATCTTTGATATTTTTTACCCTCGTTCCTTATAAAGGATTGTCTTTTAGCTTTTGAACTAGTAATCCAATCGACTCGTCAATTTCTTCTAACGTCTTTTGGTAAACTTCTAAACTGCCCCCAAACGGATCTGAAATGTCGTAATTCGTTAAATTACTTTCTAATTGAGTAATCCGTTCAATCTCAGGTTGTAAATGTTCTGCAAGCTTTTGGTCCAAAAGAACATTATCGATTTTATGTTGATTGTTATGAATGAAGGTCGATCGTTTTTCTTCATAATTGACATATGTTTTTTTGAGTTCTTCCCATACTTCTTTATCAGCTTCAGAGACGTATTCCTTTAGAGTAAAAAACTTGTCTTGAAATTCGGGGTATTGCATGATAAGTGATTGTTTATGTTGCCGCGTCATCGCTAGAACAATGTCAGACTCATTTAACATTCTTCGAGTGACCGGTTGCGAACGGTGATTCAAGGAGATATTTTTACGCTTTAGCACTTCAATCGTATATTGATGAGCTGGCTCATTTTCCCCTGCATAAATGCCAGCTGACTGTACGTTAACTTCAGGCATCTGGTCTTTTAGCAACGCTTCTGCCATGGGGCTTCGACACGTATTTCCTGTACAAACAAACAATATGTTCATTAACAAACCTCCGACAACGTACATATTTAAAGAATGCCTTCTCTACAATGACAAACGTAACAATCTTCATATTAAATATACCATGAAAAAAAACCGTTGTCAGATTCCTTATTCTTCATATCCTTTATTTTTTTATAAAATTCGGTTACAAAGTTTTCATCATAGACAGGAAAGCCATTTCATCATTAGCGAAACATAGGGAAAATGGGAGGTTTTATCGAGGTACAGAGGAGGCGAATCGATGATCTCATGTATGTAAAATAACGTATTAACCGAACATAATGAACAACCCAAACCCACAAAGAATACTTCCACCTAACATTTCACTATAAACCCCTAACAAATTATATGTCTTTTTCCCTAATAACAAACCGAACCACGTTAAACTCATGCTCATGAATCCGAACAACATGAGCACAATGACCGTTTGTGCATTAAATAGTCCGAGACTTAAACCGACGGAAAAACTATCCATGCTCACGGTTAAAGCTAGGAGAAAAAGACCAATACCAATGGGGTCGATCCACTTCTTTGCTTGTCGATTAAACGAGGAAAACATCATCTGTGCACCGATGCCGATGATAAGAAGTCCACCAGCCAACTTTGTCAAGTCACCGATTTGTGTAGATATCACTTTTCCAATCATCATACCTAAAAATGGCATGATGACGTGAAACAAGCCGATGACCATTCCAATGAAAGCTATACGCTTTATGCGAATGAGTTGCATTCCGAGGCCAAGTCCGACCGAAAATGCATCCATCCCTAAAGCAAACGCCATAAAAACTAAAGGTATCCATTCAATTACAACCTGTTGTGCCATCCGTATCCCTCCCAGGACATGCATTTAATGTATATGCCCGTCCTGAAAGGAATATGATGGACAACTTTTAAAAATATAAATCTACCGAGCGTCTACGTCGAACTCTTTTTGTTCGATATAGTTGCTTGCCGCCTTCATCAAACGGTTCATCACTGCTTGACCGAGCCCTTCTCTCGGAAATGTTTCACAAACAATTAAATCGACATCATCTTTCGTAAACGAGCGTAACCGATCATATAAATTAGCTGCTATGTCCTGAATCGATTCTCCTAGAGGAAGAACAACATCAGCTGATACGTGCTTTACTGTATCGTTACTCGCTAGCAGTCCGACGCGGAGGCCACTTTTCTGTTGTTGATCAATCGTTTGTTTAAGATTTTCTATCGATCCATCGATGAGCCAAAGCGGAACTTCTGGTTCATAATGTTTGTATTTCATTCCTGGCGATTTTGGCTGAGCCATCGTATGTGGTGGTGTCGATTTTGCAATGACATCACCAATTATCGTTTCGAGACTTTCCTTCGTAATCCCGCCGGGACGTAAGATGACCGGGGTCTTTCCTGTACAATCAATCACCGTTGATTCAACTCCCAGCCCTGTTGGTCCACCGTCTAGCACTCCAGCGATTCTACCTTGTAAATCTTCCCACACATGATCGGCAGTTGTCGGACTCGGCTTACCAGATAAATTTGCACTTGGTGCAGCTACTGGAAAATCACAAGTCGTTAATAAAGCTTGCGCAACAGGATGGTCCGGAATTCGCACAGCAATCGTTGACAGTCCTGCCGTTACATTGTCAGCACACGTATGATTACTTCGTAAAACAAATGTAATCGGTCCTGGTGTTAGTGTATCGATGAGTCGGTCAACATACGGTGCATATGGGCGTACGAGTTGAGTTAATTGTCTTTTCGTCGCTACATGGACAATGAGAGGATTGTCTTGTGGACGGCCCTTCGCTTGAAACACTTTAGAAACTGCCTCTTCATTCGTCGCATCGGCTCCTAGACCATAGACTGTTTCAGTCGGAAAGGCAACGACAAATCCTTTCCGTAACATATGTGCAGCTTCTTCGATGTCATGCATTTTGTTGTGGAGATTACCTTTTACGTTCCAACGTTTCGTTACGGTCATATTGTAGTACCTCTTTTCTATCAATAATCATGCAGACCTCATTCGCTCGATTCATTTGAAGTTCTCATCTTCTTACCTTATGTTAGATCATTCATCTACAGTTTAGTTGATTCACATTTTTTACGCAAAAATGGTGACGTTCATGTACTTGTTTGCTACTAACAGTTTGTACGAATCAGATTCTGACGGATTTCGTAACAGTCCAAAGCCCATTACTGCATAAAAAAACCTGTGTATTTTATCCACAGGTCGTTTAACAAAGCTTGGCAATCGCTAGCGTTTCTCACTCGATTATACACAGCTTATAAACAATCAATGAACACTATTAACACGTTTACCACAACTTATCCACATGAACTTGTGGATAGTGTGTGTAATTATTTATGACACATCGTAAGCCCACCAATTTCCACTCTTACGTTTAAACTGTTTAGTCGCCAACAGTTCGTTTTGTAAATGAAACTGTAACGCGTCTAATAGCAGGTCAATCGCCGGCTGATGGCTATGGACGTAAAGCTTTTTTGCCTGTTTTTTTTTCGACATCTGGACAATTGTTTCTATTAACACAGGTAAATAACGAGCGTATCGTTGCATAATATACAATTGTTTTAACCAGACATTATGTTCCATTGTAGACAAAATAAAGCAACCTTGAATTTTCCCATCAATGATTACAACGTATCCTTCCTTGAACAAAGTTTTTAATTCGATCTGTTGTGCGTGGAGCATAAATTTTTCAAGTTGCTCATCCGATGCTTCGTGTGCTGCGATTACTTTCATTGCCTTCACCCCTATTATTTTAAATTTGCTTTGCATCCTTTCTATCATTTTATGTGCTCAGGGGATCTTCTATGACCAACCGAAGAAATCAAATAGAAAGAACTTCACGTTAAGCGAGTCATCTTCTTTCTCATCTTCTTCCTTATCTTCTTCTAACTCGTGTTCTTCTAATGAATCTTCCTTTGCACTGGCTTCAGCAACAGTCGTCCCGTTTTCAAAGTCTAAAAAGCAAAGTGGAGGAAAAAGTACACACCACCAATTTTCCCCTTGTCCTTCACCAATCGTAATTAATACGGCCTCATATTCTCCTGGTGGATAGAGGTAAGAACCGTACAGTTTTGCAGGAAAGGCAATGTTTTCCCCGTACGAGACGTGATAACGATCTGTTACACCATGTTCTTTTAGTGTTTGACCAACAATTTTATGAATGGTCGGTATTTTCGCTTCAATGAGTTGACGGGCCGCTTCAACATCCGTAAGATTCTTGACCCATGCGGAAATCGTTTCATTCACTTGATCACGGACCGCTCTCTTTACTTCTTGATCCTCATCTCGATCACTATTGGCTAAAATTCGCAAGCGAATCGCTTCATCGGGAATGACTTCATAATCAATCGTATCTTGCGAGCGAATAGAATCTTTTGAAATAGGTAACGCCAAATAAACAAATGGTATGATACATACAAAAAACACTAGTTTTTTCATCTTCAATGCCCCGTTTCATTATAAATGTATTCACAGTATCGACAGGGAGAAATAATTTTAAACTAGTATTCTCGCAAAATGTTATTATTTTTTTTATGATTCGTCTCGTTCATAGATCGATAACGGGCTCTTCTCTACAAGAGTTGGCAAGAAATAATCCGATCTTTCTTGTTCATATCCTTATAAATAGTTACTTCACTTCGTGGAAATGATTCCTGTAACAGAGAGGTTACTTTTCTTCCTTGCGTATGACCAATTTCAAAAAATAGATGTCCACGCGCTGCGATCGCTTGTGGAAGTTGGGAAATGATTGTTTGATAAGCCGCTAAACCATTACCGTCAGCAAATAAAGCAATCGGCGGATCAAAATTTTTAACGGTATCACACAGTTCGTCTCTCTCTGACATAGCTATATATGGTGGATTCGACACAATGATCTGTGCTCGTTGTGCTTCATCAATGAACGGCTGTAAAAAATCACCCTCTAAAAAGGTAACATCCGCTCCGAGTTGTTTAGCATTTTGCTGAGCAACGGCTAGCGCCTCAGTGGAAATATCCGTCGCATAAACGATAGCATTGTCTAACTCAAGAGCTAACGTAACTGCGATGACCCCACTGCCTGTTCCTACGTCAACAATCGTAACAGGCTTATTTTTTACAAACGTTTTTCGCGTATGTTCAATTACCCGTTGAACGAGTTCTTCCGTTTCGAATCTCGGAATTAAGACGTGCTTATTAACGTAAAAATGACGCCCGAAAAATTGTTCATACCCCATTAAATGTTGGATAGGAATTCCAGTTTCAACATGTTTTTTAACGTCTCTCTTAAAAGCTTGCACGACTCCATCAGAAATTGGTTCGCGCATCTGTGCAAAAAACTGTGTTCGCGATACGTTTAGATGGTGTTGCAAGAGGAGTTCGGCCACTTTCGGTTCACACTCATATTTTTTTAAAAAAAGAGAAGCCCATTGAAGGACTTCATACTGTTTAATATTTTGCACATTACTCACCTATTTGCTTCAATAAATTCGCCTGTTCTTCCACAAGTAATGCATCAATAAACTCATCTAAGTCGCCATCAAGAACTTGCTCTAACTTTTGAATCGTCAAATTGATCCGATGGTCTGTAACACGACTTTGTGGAAAATTGTACGTCCGAATACGTTCCGATCGGTCGCCTGTACCAACCGCTGATTTGCGCGTTTCATCGTACTCAGCTTGAGCTTCTTGTTGGTATTTATCATAGACGCGAGCACGAAGAACTTTCATCGCTTTCTCTCTATTTTTTATTTGTGATTTCTCGTCTTGAATCGAAACAACAATTCCCGTTGGCTCATGTGTTAAGCGAACAGCAGACATCGTCGTGTTCACACTCTGACCACCAGGTCCGCTTGAAGCAAATGTGTCTACACGGATGTCCTTTTCATTCAGATCAACCTCGACCTCTTCTGCTTCTGGTAACACTGCAACAGTCGCTGTTGACGTATGAATCCGACCACCCGATTCTGTTTCCGGCACGCGTTGTACACGATGTGCACCGTTTTCAAACTTTAACTTTGAATAAGCACCTTTTCCAGTAATCATGAAAATAATTTCTTTATAGCCACCAACACCTGTTGAGTGAGCTTCCATCACTTCCGTTTTCCAACCTTGTTTTTCGGCATAACGCACGTACATCCGATATAAATCACCAGCAAACAAAGCAGCCTCGTCCCCGCCAGCTGCGCCACGAATTTCAACAAAGACGTTTTTATCGTCGTTTGGATCTTTCGGTATTAAGAGAATCTTCAGTTGTTCTTCCAACGCTTCTTGACGTTGGGATAACTCCTCGATTTCTAGACGAACCATTTCTTGCATTTCAGCGTCATCACCAGTCTCATCTAGCATCACTTTCGCATCATCGAGTTGAGTGATAACTTCTTTATATTCACGATACACTTGAACAACCTCTTGTAAATCAGATTGTTCCTTCGAATATTCTTTCAACTTATTTGCGTCACTAATTACTTCTGGATCGCTAAGCCATTCATTTAATTGATGGTAACGATCTTCTAGTGATTGCAATCGGTCTAACATTATCATCACCTCTTTCGGATAACAGTATAATTATAGTATACGCAAGTAAACAGGTCAAAATTTAAATCGCTCCGTCGGTGCATCGATTCAGCTTTTGAACGTAATGGTTAGCTAAGCTTTTTCGCGGAAATGACTACGATATCATAAACAACTCTGTCTTAACCACTTTTCCTTTCAAAAAAAGAGCACTTTACGCGCTCTTTTTTAGTATGATTGATTTAATCTATTGCGTACCGCTTCATCCTGTATCGGTTTATTTGGTACTTCATGGTGATGACGGCACCTCGGTTCATACGATTCAGAAGCACCTACCATGATGATAGGATCATCATAAGATGCGGGCTTTCCATTGATTAAACGTTGCGTACGATTCGCAGGGGAACCACAGACTGGACAAATAGCATTTAATTTCGTCACGGATTCACTCAGAGCAATTAATTTCGGCATCGGACCAAATGGGTTTCCGCGAAAATCTGTATCTAAACCGGCCACGATGACACGAACCCCGCGATTAGCTAATTCATCGGTTACCGAAATGATTTGTTCATCAAAAAATTGTACCTCGTCAATACCGACCACATCAATTGAATCATCGATTTGCTGAATAATTTCCTCCGCCGACTGAACGGGCTGGGCGATGAACGATGTTCCATTATGAGAGACGACCGAGTCATTTGCATATCTGTTATCGATGCTCGGCTTAAACACAGAGACGGACAAATTTCCATATTGCGCCCTACGAAGTCTACGAATAAGCTCTTCCGATTTCCCTGAGAACATACTTCCACAAATCACTTCAAGCCAACCGTTAGCGTTCATTACATACATAAGGTGGCACTCCTTTTAACAAGCCGTTATCTCGATGTATAACATACTCTTCTACATGGCTAGAAAAATACAAAAAACAGGCAAAGACCGTTACTGTTTTGCCTGTGAATAGGCCAAACAAGACCTATACATGTTAATCTTATTGTTATAAAAGTGCACTGTCCATTGGATAACGACATGAACAGTTACCACTACGTCTGATCCTCATGCCGTTTTTACGTTTTAAAAACGAATATTAAAAGAATCTCTTAAAAAAGGCAGTTTAAAAGTGTGACGTGAGAGTTAACAAACTTCTTTCGTCACACTCCATCAAGTTGACCGCCACGACTGTTCCTTTCAGCAAGCACACTCCATCTTTACTTCAAATTATATTTTTTCTTGAAACGGTCAATACGGCCACCGACTTTGTCAGCTTTTTGTTTGCCCGTATAAAATGGGTGTGATGCAGAACTAATTTCAACACGGATTAACGGATACGTTTTCCCGTCTTTCCATTCAATCGTTTCATCTGAACTTCTTGTAGACCCACTTAAAAATTTATAGTCTGAGCTTGTATCAAGAAATACGACTTTTCGGTATTCTGGATGAATGTCCTTCTTCATATCTTTCCACTCCTTTTTACCTTGATACGAACTTTCGTAACATAGTTTCTATCTCATACCTAATATAATCTCACGTAAAGATTATAACAGTGTAAGGAATTGATTGCAACAGATAGAAAATAAATGGTTCGTTTTTTTACGTATTCATCACTTACTGTTAGCGTCTCGTCCCACGACGTTTCATCTCTTCATCCATCTTTTGTAAAAATTCATCGTTCGATTCTGTAGATTTTAAACGACGTAAGAAACGTTCGAAAAAGTCATGGGAATCTTGCATCGTTTTTCGGATCGCCCACATTTTATCAAGATGATCCTGATCAACTAACAACTCTTCTTTTCTCGTGCCAGATCGTAAAATGTCAATCGCTGGAAAAATCCTTCGCTCCGCTAAATCACGATCCAAATGCAATTCCATATTCCCTGTTCCTTTAAATTCCTCATAAATCACATCGTCCATTCGTGAACCCGTATCGATAAGAGCTGTAGCTAACGTTGTGAAACTTCCCCCTTCTTCAATATTACGAGCCGCTCCGAAGAATCGCTTCGGACGATGAAATGCCGCCGGATCAATTCCTCCTGACAATGTTCGTCCACTTGGGGGAATGACTAAATTGTATGCACGTGCTAACCGTGTAATACTGTCCATCAAGACGATGACATCCCGTTTATGCTCGACTAACCTCATCGCTCGTTCCAACACTAATTCAGATACTTTAATATGATTTTCTGGCAATTCATCAAACGTTGAACTAACGACATCGACATCTGGATGTACAGAACGCTCAATATCGGTTACTTCTTCTGGTCGCTCATCCACGAGTAAAATAATTAATTTAGCTTCAGGATGGTTTGTTGAAATACTGTTAGCGATTTGCTTTAAAAGCATCGTTTTACCTGCTTTTGGTGGGGCAACAATCAGTCCTCGTTGACCGAAACCTACCGGTGTCATTAAATCCATCATTCTCGTCGATAATTGATTTGGATCTGTCTCCAATTTCATAAACCGATCAGGATATAAAGCTGTTAAAGCTGGAAAATGTACACGTTCCTTCGCCGTTTCAGGGTCATCCCCATTAACCGCATCGACATGCAACAGACCATAATATCGTTCATTTTCTTTCGGTGGGCGAACTTTACCGGATACTTGATCGCCATTTCTTAAATCAAACCTACGTATTTGTGAGGCAGAAATATAAATATCTTCAGCACTTGGAGAATAATTAATCGGCCGTAAAAAGCCAAAACCTTCCGATGGAATAATTTCCAAGATTCCGTCCATGAAAAGATATCCATCTTTTTCGGCTTGCGCTTTTAAAATAGCAAAAATTAATTCACGCTTCGTTAATTTTGCATAATATGAAATTTTATAATCGCGAGCTAATTCATAAATTTCTTTTAATGTTAATGTCTCCAAATGTGAAATTGTTAATGATCCCATTCAATCACCACGCCTATTCCTTTAACATAGTTCGTCGAGTTGCGCACGTTTAATTCCTCTAAGATATAATGAAGAGGCTCGTTTAAACAACTTTTAAACTATTGTATTTATTTAAAACATTTTTTCTTCGATGAGTTATCATACATGTAATGAGATATTCACTTCTTATCAGGTAGTTTGAGCTAGGAAGAAATGAAGAGATGTCAGAAGCTAGAATAGAAGTTTTCTAATTTCAAAAGATCAGAAAGTAGTAACGGGCTCGAATGTTGTACGTATCATCCATACAATGCATCTCTTAAACATCTATAATATACCTGTTTTCTTCTTAATATTCAACTTTTAGAAAATAGGGGATGTAGAACGGGGAAAAAGAGGAATAATGTTCGGCGATTACTCTTTTTCCCTTGTTTAATTAAGGTTTCATAACGAGGTTCGGTTTTGTCTTCAATCGGTGCTCACCATCAATAAAACGGACCGTGCCACTTTTTGCTCGCATAACGACGGATTGTGTCGTCGCTTTTGAGCCTTTATACTGAACACCTTTTAATAATTCACCATCGGTAACACCTGTTGCTGCAAAAATCGCATCATCTCCACTACAGAAGTCTTCCATATAATAAACTTTATCTAAATCATCAATGCCCATTTGTCGACAACGCTCTCGTTCCTTTTCATTTGATGGAACGAGTTTACCTTGTATTTCACCGCCTAAACATTTCAAAGCAACAGCAGCTAACACGCCCTCCGGAGCCCCACCTATACCTAACAGTATATCGACACCGGTCTCATCAAATGCTGTATTAACCGCACCGGCAACATCACCATCAGGTATTAACTTAATCCGTGCACCTGTTTTCCGAATCTCGCGAACTAAATCATCGTGGCGAGGACGATCAAGGACAACTGCGACAACATCTTCCACAGCTTTGTTTTTCGCTTTAGCGACGGCCTTTAAATTATCCGTTGCCGAAGCATTGATATCTATTTTACCGACGGCTTCTGGTCCAACCGCTATTTTCTTCATATACATATCAGGGGCATGTAATAGATTGTTATGATCAGCAATGGCTATGACCGATAACGCATTCCATGTTCCTTGGGCTACGATGCTCGTTCCTTCTAAAGGGTCGACAGCTACGTCTACGCGTGGCCCAGTACCTGTGCCAAGCTTTTCTCCAATATATAACATTGGGGCTTCATCCATTTCCCCTTCACCGATGACGACTGTCCCTTGCATCGGTATCGTATCAAAAAAAGCGCGCATCGCAGTCGTCGCTGCTTCGTCAGCTTCATCTTTCTTTCCCCGGCCCATCCAACGGGAAGAGGATAGTGCTGCTGCTTCTGTTACACGAACCAATTCCAATGTTAAACTTCTTTCCATGTTTGTCTCTCCTTTAAAAGCACCCTTTATTACAGATTACTCACCATTTATAAAAGCTTATCACGTATTATAATTGAAGTAGGATATAGTTACCTATTCATCTACAATCAAGAAAAATGACCGATCTTTCTTGCAACTCACATCGGTCATTCATCATGATTAAGAACTTTGGAATTGAGCAATTTCCTGTTCTGTCATATCTTCGCGCCAAACGTTTGCACCTAGATTCGTTAGCTTTTCAGTCATCCGTTCATAACCACGATCAATATGTTCGAGCCCAGTAATTTCAGTGATTCCATTGGCCATTAATCCAGCAATGACGAGTGCAGCTCCTGCTCGCAAATCAGTAGCTTTGACACGAGCACCTTCTAACTGTACGGGACCGGAAACGATTATGGATCCTCCTTCAACTTTAATCGAGGCATTCATTCTCCTTAATTCATCGACATGTTTATGACGTGCTGAAAAAATTTTATCCGTAATGACACCTGTTTCCGATGCTTTCGTCAATAAGCTCGTAAATGGCTGTTGAAGGTCAGTCGGAAAACCTGGATAAACGAGTGTTTGAACATCGACACTTTTCAAGGGCTGACGTGGTGCAATTAACAGTTGTTCATCACTTTCTTCAACGACAACACCCATCTCACGCAATTTGGCAAGTAAAGACTCTAAATGCTGTGGGATGACATTGTCAATGATAACTTCTTCCCCTACAGCCGCAGCCGCAATCGCATATGTACCTGCTTCAATACGATCCGGAATAATGGTATGTCGACATCCGTGTAAAGAAGGAACGCCTTCAATGCGAATAACATCTGTTCCTACCCCTTTAATCTTCGCACCCATATTCGTTAAAAGAGTCGCTACATCAATAATTTCAGGTTCCTTCGCTGCATTTTCAATGATCGTTTGCCCTTTCGCTTTGACGGCTGCTAACATAATGTTAATGGTTGCGCCTACACTGACAACATCTAAATAGATTCTCGCTCCAGTAAGTTCCTCCGCACGTAAATAAATAGCACCTTGCTCATTCGTCACTTCCGCACCAAGCGCTTCAAACCCTTTAATATGTTGATCAATCGGACGAGGGCCTAAGAAGCAACCTCCAGGTAAGCCAATTACCGCCTGCTTAAACTTACCGAGCATCGCTCCCATAAAATAATATGAAGCGCGCAGTTTTTTCACTTTACCATTCGGAAGTGGCATCGACACCATCCGCTCAGGATTGATATGGATCGTTTCTCCATCCAAAGATGTTTTTCCACCAATTTCCTCGATTAAATCACTCAACGTGTGCACGTCTGATATATTCGGAAGCCCTTCAATCGACACTGTTGAATCTGCAAGAATCGCAGCAGGAAGTAATGCGACAGCGCTGTTTTTCGCACCGCTAATCCGCACTTTTCCTTTTAAAATATGCCCACCTTCTACTAACATTTTTTCCATGTAAAAGACCTCGCTTTTTTAACAAAGAGGCAGTTCAAAACGATTTTTTGAACCTATATATTTTCAAGTTCAAGTATTCACCCTATCATTTATAAATATACGTTCATCAACTACGCAAAAAAGATTGTGATCACTCTTACGCACAAACACCGTTGTTTAACGATGTTTGTGCCAATCCGCTAAAAACTTGTCAATCCCTTGGTCTGTTAATGGGTGATTCGCGAGTTGCTCAATGACATGATATGGAATAGTCGCTATATGTGCTCCATTTTGTGCAGCTTGCATCACATGCAGCGGGTGTCTAATTGAAGCTGCAATAATTTGCGTGGGAATATCGTGATGAGAAAATATGTCGGCAATCTGTTGAATGAGTGTCATCCCATCATGACCGATATCATCTAAGCGCCCTAAGAAAGGAGAGACATATGTAGCACCTGCACGTGCTGCGAGAAGAGCTTGGTTCGCATTAAATATTAACGTTACATTCGTTTGAATGTTTAAATCTTTGAATGCTTTAACTGCTTTTAAACCTTCCATTGTCATCGGAACTTTGACAGTAATGTTTGGAGCAATTGCAGCGAGTTCCTTACCTTCTTTAATCATGCCGTCCTTGTCTTCAGAAATGACCTCTGCACTTACTGATCCGGATATTTCATTCGTAATTTCCTGTAAACGGTCGTGAAAAGAGACACCTTCTTTAGCTACTAAACTCGGATTTGTCGTAACACCTGCTAAAATTCCTAATTCATTAGCAGCCCGAATTTCTTCAATGTTCGCTGTATCAATAAAAAATTTCATCATTGACCTCCTCTCTACACTTCATATGTAATCAGTTATATTGCTCTTCATGCTTGATTAGACGAACCGAATTCACGCATTTTCCCAATGACTGTTTGTTTAATCGCTTCCCGACCCGGTCCCATATACTTTCGAGGGTCATACAAGTCTGGTTGTTCGTTCAACACTTCGCGAATCTTTTTCGTTTGCGCCATTTGGTTTTCAGTGTTTACGTTAATTTTTGCTGAACCAAGTGAGATTGCGCGTTTAATATCTTTCGTCGGAATTCCTGTTCCACCGTGTAATACTAATGGAACGTTTGTCAATTCCTTAATTTCTTCCATACGGTCAAAACCGAGATTTGGTTCACCTTTATACGGTCCATGAACAGAACCTAATGCTGGTGCAAAACAGTCGACATTCGTTTCGCGAACGAGCTGTTCACACTCGGAAGGGATCGCATAAAAAGCTTGTGCATCGTCAACGACTACATCATCTTCTTCTCCGCCAATTCGTCCGAGTTCTGCTTCGACAGATACACCGTGGATGTGAGCTAATTCGACAACTTTCTTTGTTAAAGCGATGTTTTCTTCTAGTGGTAAGTGTGACCCATCAATCATCACAGATGTGAAACCTGCTTGAATCGCCAAGGCACATTGTTCAAAACTTGAGCCGTGATCAAGATGGATCGCTACTGGGACTGTTGTACCATACTCCTCCATCAATCCTTTTACGATGGAAACAACAGCTTTATAACCTCCCATATACCTTTTGGCACCTTCAGATACCCCTAAAATCACTGGTGAATTTTCTTCTTCAGCCGCTTGTAAAATCGCTTGTGCATATTCTAAATTATTTAAATTGAACTGACCAACTGCATACTGTTTTTCTTTTGCTGTCTCTAGCATCTCTTTCATTGAAACTAATGGCATCATATTTCCTCCTTCTAAGATGACCCTACAATGATTTAGTAAAGTTACACTTCACTATTAGAATACCAACTATGTTGCTAACTAGCAACAATTGTATGTACCAAAGTATGAAATGAATTAGCCTAAGATGGATTGGATCAATTTAATAAATTCGTCGATTTGAAATGGCTTCGCTAAAATCCCTTTGACAAAAGGGATGTTTTTAATCCGATCATCTATATTTTCAACTAAACCGCTCATCATAATAACCGGCTTGGAAAAAGTCCCTTCTTGTTCGATTTTTTTTAGCACTTCCGCTCCGTCCATTCCCGGTAGTTTATAATCAATAATGAGCAAATCGAATGTATCCACTTCCAAAATTTCGAATACTTCCTTGCCTGTTTTAGCAGTGATTACATCATAATCATATGTTTCAAGAATTTCTTGTAGTAATAAACGAATCCCTTGTTCATCATCAACAACGACTATTTTTTTCTTCAATGGACCATCTCCCCCTTATCGATTTATTTCGACAGTTATTGTGCAAATCCCTTCATTTGAAACGTAAACAGATGCAGGCAAGTATGACAAAAAACCACGAGTCGGTATAACGTTATACAGCTCGTGGTGAATATTTATGACTGACGTGTTGCATCGACTGCTCCAATAAGTCCTAAAAATAATGGTTGAGGCTTTGTCGGGCGCGACTTAAATTCAGGATGATATTGACAAGCGACAAACCACGGATGGTCTGTTATTTCAACCGTCTCTACAAATGTACCATCAGGGCTTTCACCAGAGACGATGAAGCCTTTTTCTTCCAATTGGTTACGATACTCATTGTTGAATTCATAGCGGTGACGATGACGTTCTTCGACGATGTTCACTTGCCCATATGCAGCTTTCGTCTTTGTACCATCTTTCAGTTGACATGGATACTTCCCTAGTCGCCACGTACTCGTTTCCTCTCCGTTCTCTTTTGACGAAGTTACGGTCGTAATGATTGGATGTGTTGTCTCAGGATTAACCTCAATCGAATGGGCATCTGACAATCCTAAAACATTTCGAGCAAATTCGACTGCTGCTAGTTGCATGCCTAAACCAATGCCTAAAAAGGGCATTTCTTGTTCGCGTGCAAAGCGAATCGCTTCAATTTTTCCATCGATTCCTCGACTTCCAAATCCACCAGGAACAACAATTCCATCGACATTTGCTAACTCATCTGCAATCGTCTCTGGCGTCAATTGTTCAGAGTTAATCCAATGAATGTTAATATCGGTATCGTATGCAAAACCTGCATGTTTCAATGATTCGACAACGGATAAATAAGCATCTGGGAGTTCCACGTATTTGCCAACGATGCCGATGTCAATTTGATGGCTTAAGTTACGCACTTTATTCACGAGTTGCTTCCATTCTTCCATACGTGCCGGTTGACAACTTAACTGTAAGTGATCACAAGCTAACTCATCGAGAAATTGTTCTTGTAAAGCAATCGGAACATGGTATAGTGTATCAGCATCACGCATTTCGATCACTGCCTTTTCATCGATATCACAAAAGAGGGCAATTTTTTGTTTCATTTCTCGGCTAATCGGCAATTCCGTCCGCAATACAATGGCATCCGGTTGAATACCTAACGAACGTAATTCTTTCACACTATGCTGGGTCGGCTTCGTCTTCATTTCACCAGCCGCTTTAATATATGGAACGAGTGTACAATGAATGTACATCACATTTTCTTTTCCTGAGTCGCTTTTAATTTGTCGAATTGCTTCGAGAAAAGGTAGTGATTCAATGTCACCGACAGTTCCACCGATCTCCGTAATGACAACATCTGCCTCCGTCGCATTTCCAGCTCGAAAAACTTGATCTTTAATCTCATTTGTAATGTGGGGAATGACTTGAACTGTTGCTCCTAAATATTCTCCACGACGCTCTTTTTTTATAACACTTGAATACACTTTACCAGTTGTAATATTGCTATATTTATTCAAATTAATATCGATAAATCGCTCATAATGTCCTAAGTCTAAATCTGTTTCAGCACCATCTTCTGTTACAAAAACTTCTCCGTGCTGATACGGACTCATCGTTCCTGGGTCAACATTAATATAAGGGTCAAACTTTTGAATCGTTACCTTTAATCCACGGTTTTTTAGCAACCGTCCTAACGAAGCAGCCGTAATCCCTTTTCCTAGTGATGAGACTACACCACCTGTAACAAATATATACTTCGTCATCATACATCCCTCTTTCATATCTGCTAGATCATATTGTCTGTCATGTCATTTAGGGTAAGCAAAAATCATTATCGGTTGTAAAATAAGAAAAGCGCCTCCCCAACAGAGGGGAAACGCTGTTTTGATTTAAAGAGCCCAATTAAGATTTTACGCATATGCTTTTGAAAAGTCAAGATTGCGAAACAGCTTAGCGACGTCGTCATTTTGTTCATAAAATGAGAAGTTTAACCGTCAAGTGCAAACCACAACCGCTTCGTCTTACGAATCACTTGCATACGGATCAATTTTTTAATTGGGAATAAACTCCTCATCTTCAAAATCTTCGTCCAAATCTTCAAAATCATCGAACTCTTCTTCGCCTTCTTCGAATGCTAACAATTCATCATCTAATGCTTCATCACCTTCACTGCCATCAACAAGCTGTTGGTTTGTTTGCTCGAATCCTTTATCATCCATCTGTTTAGCTAAATGCCAACGTTTTAAACCCCATACATTTTTCCCAGACGTGACGAAGCGACCATTCATATTTAAGTCCGTATAAAATTGGGCGAGTAAATCCATTTGCTTCTCAACATCTAGTCCTTTCGTGTCAGCCACTTTTTTAAAAAGCTCCTTAAATTGTAGAGGTTTTCCTTCATCTAATAGAACGAATTCAGCTAACTGTACCATCGACATTTTTTGTAATTCATCGTGGCTATAATTTTTCAAGCTCACGGTCCTGCACTCCCTTTTCTTTATATTATATTAAGACTGTTGCCTTATTTGCGTTTTTATATTTTATAATATAAATACATTTACAACTATCGTCAAGTAAAGTACAGCGGGCGAATAAACCTCTCATTTTTACTCACCCTGTATTCGTTCTAAACCCTTCCATGAATCGCTTAAAGTCGTCACTTTATATGATATAAACGTTTTATATTTGCATCGTTTGCACAATTAAAGGTTGAGTAGACGCACTCGTCTTACTCAACCTTTTTTAAAACAATAATTTGACGAAATGAAACTAAATCGATGGCTTACATGTTCCGGCGATATTGTCCACCTACTTCATACAATGCTTGTGTGATTTGCCCTAAGCTCGCAACGCGAACGGTTTGCATAAGTTCAGCAAAAATATTTCCACCGGAAGAAGCAACTTCTTTTAGACGCGTTAAGGCTTCATCAACATGATCTTTATTTGCTTCATGGAATTTTTTCAGTTCTTTAATTTGATGTTCTTTTTCTTCTTTCGTCGCACGGGCTAATTCCATGGAGTCAATTTCTTCTTCAGATGGTGGGTTCGGATTTAAATACGTATTGACACCGATGATCGGTAATTCCCCTGAGTGCTTTTTGCCCTCGTAGTATAAGGATTCTTCTTGAATTTTACCACGCTGGTATTGACGCTCCATCGCGCTGAGAACACCGCCACGATCATTGATTCGTTCAAACTCTTGAAGGACAGCTTCTTCAACTAAATCTGTCAGTTCTTCGACGATAAATGATCCTTGGAGGGCGTTTTCATTTTTCATCAAACCGAATTCTCGGTTGATAATGAGTTGAATCGCCATCGCCCGGCGGACAGACTCCTCAGTCGGCGTTGTAATTGCTTCATCATAGGCGTTTGTATGCAAAGAGTTACAGTTGTCCTGAATCGCTAGTAATGCTTGTAGAGTCGTGCGTATATCATTAAAATCGATTTCTTGAGCATGTAGTGATCGTCCAGACGTTTGAACATGGTACTTCAATTTCTGACTTCGCTCGTCAGCCCCATATTTATCTCGCATTGCAATCGCCCAAATCCGTCGGGCTACACGCCCTATAACGGTATACTCTGGGTCTAAGCCGTTCGAGAAAAAGAAGGATAAATTCGGTGCAAAATCGTTAATATCCATCCCTCGACTTAAATAATATTCAACATACGTAAAGCCATTTGCTAACGTGAAAGCAAGCTGTGTAATTGGATTTGCACCTGCTTCAGCGATATGATAACCCGAAATCGACACAGAATAATAATTGCGTACATCGTTGTCAATAAAATATTGTTGAATATCACCCATCATACGTAAAGCAAATTCTGTCGAGAAAATACACGTGTTTTGTCCTTGGTCTTCTTTAAGAATATCCGCTTGTACTGTTCCACGGACGACAGATAATGTTTCTGCCTTAATCGTTTCATACTCTTCTTTATTCGGCTTACGATTGTTTTCTTTAATGAATCGCTCAACTTCTTGATCAATGGCCGTATTAAAATACATCGCTAAAATAATCGGTGCTGGTCCATTAATCGTCATCGAAACGGATGTTTTCGGATCGGTTAAATCAAAACCGTCATAAAGTTTCTTCATATCTTCCAACGTACATACATTTACACCACTCTCGCCGACTTTCCCGTATACATCTGGTCGATAATCAGGATCTTCACCGTATAAAGTAACCGAATCGAAGGCCGTTGAGAGACGTTTCGCTTTTTCTCCTTTTGACAAATAATGAAAACGGCGATTTGTACGGTCTGGTGTTCCTTCTCCGGCAAATTGTCTCGTTGGGTCTTCACCTTTACGTTTAAACGGAAACACCCCTGCTGTAAATGGAAATGCTCCTGGTACATTTTCTCGAAGGAGCCATAGCAGTCGATCGCCCCAATCTGTATATTTCGGAAACGCTACTTTAGGGATTTTTAATCCTGCTAATGACTCAGTGACGATATCGACTTCAATTTCCCGATTACGAACTGAAAAACTCATTTTCTCTTGTGCATATTTTTCTTTCATCTCATCCCATGATTCAAGACATTTTTTAGAAGATACATCTAACTTTTCTTCGTATGACTCAATCGTTTTCTGAAGTACTTCTTTTGTCTGTTCATCTGTTATCGTTTGTTTAACTTCTTTTAATTGAAAGAGCTTACGCGCAATTTTACTTTGCTCTTCTGCATGTTTATGATAGTTACGAACATGCGTAGCGATCTCAAGTAGATAATGACGCCTTTCATTCGTAATAATCATATTTTGTTTTTTACTCATCTTCTGTCCATCATAGGTGACAGGACAATCCCAACCATACGACTCATTTAGCTTATTCAGAATAGCGGTAAACAAGGCGTTTGTACCTGTATCATTAAATTGACTCGCAATCGTCCCAAAAACAGGAAATGTTCCCTTGTTTTTATGAAAAAGTTTCCGACTTCGTTCATATTGTTTACGCACTTGATTGAGGGCATCCTCAGAACCTCTCTGCTCAAACTTGTTAATGACGATAAAATCAGCAAAGTCTATCATATCGATTTTTTCAAGTTGTGTCGGTGCTCCGTACTCTGAAGTCATGACATACATCGATAAATCAGTAATTTCTGTAATTGCAGCATCACCTTGCCCAATTCCACTCGTTTCAACGATAATAAAATCATAACCAGACGCTCGAACGACGGTAATGACGTCCTGAATCGCCTTTGATAACTCGCTCCTTGAATCACGTGTCGCTAATGAACGCATGTAAACGCGATCTGTAAAAATAGCATTCATACGAATGCGATCTCCGAGTAAAGCTCCACCTGTTTTTCGCTTCGTCGGATCGATGGAAATGACCGCTATTTTCTTATCGGGTACTTCATGAATAAATCGGCGAATTAATTCATCCGTCAATGAACTTTTTCCAGCACCACCTGTTCCAGTAATTCCCAAAACGGGTATTGAAGCATCCCCTTTTTTTTCTAAAGCGTTCAATACTTCTTTCTTTTTCGTTTCATCGGTTTCATTTTCCACAAATGTAATAAAACGGGAAATAGATTGACGATTGCCTCCTAACAGCTTTTCAAAGTCTTTTTTATGGTTAATCGGTGGCATAAAATCACATTCTTCAAGAATATGATTGATCATTCCTTGTAACCCTAAACGACGCCCATCTTCAGGTGAAAAGATTTTTGAAACGCCATAATCGTGAAGCTCTTTAATTTCACGAGGAATAATGACACCACCTCCACCTCCGAACACTTTAATATGATCTGCTCCTAATTCTTTCAATAAATCGATCATATACTTAAAGTATTCGACGTGCCCTCCTTGATACGATGAAACGGAAATTCCTTGTACATCTTCTTGAATCGCAGCATGAACAATTTCTTCTACAGAACGATTATGTCCTAAGTGAATAACTTCTGCCCCACTTGACTGGAGAATGCGACGCATAATATTAATTGATGCATCATGCCCATCAAACAAACTGGAAGCGGTTACAAAACGGATCGGATGAGTTGACTTATAAATTTCAATTTGCTCCATTACGAAAACCCCCTCATTTTTAACTGAAACTTCTATCTCCCACAATAAACAATATAGATTCATTCTTTGCTATAATCCAACAGTAACCAATTTTCTGATTAATTTATTTAAGGTAATCCCTTCTATCTCGTCAGTAGACCTCATGTCTTTCACTCACGAGCTAGAACAGGTTTTAAAGTCACCATTCTTCTTTGTTCAAACGTTTGATTAAAGTGTGCTTTCCTCGTCGTTAAGATCCAATACTTTTAACAAGAAGCGAATTTGTCGATCAATATATTCCTCAAGTGTAAACTGTTTTTGTAACATCCATCTCCTAAAACCCCACATTTGCCCTTGGATAAAGATGTTATTTGCTAATAATGTGACATCGCGTTGATCCAATTTTTTCGGCACACACGTGACGATGACTCGCTCTAACATACAAACCATGTCTCGTTCTTTCTGTAAGACGTAATCAATATCTTCTTTCTTCAACGATTTCAACTCTTGGTACATAATGAGTACTTCTTCTTGCATTTCATCCATCAATAAAAAATAGGATGTAACTACTTTGATAAGGTTATCGATTGTTCGATTTTCTAAGTCGATTTCTTCCATGAGTCGCTCACGTACTTGTACATAAATCGAATCACATACTAAAAATAAAACATCTTCCTTCGTTCGAATATACTCGTACAATGTGCCAATACTAAATCCAGATTGCTTAGCGATTTCTCGTGTCGTCGTCCGATGAAAGCCTTTTTCTTTAAAGAGAGTAATGGCTCCTTGAATCATTTGCTTCCGACGTTTTTCTATGAGCTGCTTATTTTTCACAGAGGAAAGTACATCATTTTCTTCCATGGCACACCCCTTCCTTACATTACTTAAGATGATTACTCCGGTGAATAAATCGATGAAGTTATTTTTTATATAATAGCTATCCCGTCTCATCGACCGGAAAGGATTTCGATCGGTGAATCGACGGGATCGCATTTTTACAATGATGAATCGAGCGAACGCCTCTCGGTAATGTTTATTTCGTTAACATACGACCGATGACGAGACGTTGAATTTCATTTGTTCCCTCATAAATTTGTGTGATTTTCGCATCGCGCATGTATCGTTCAACGGGATAATCTTTTGTATATCCATATCCACCAAAGATTTGCACAGCTTCAACGGTAATACGCATCGCTGCATCTCCTGCATATAGTTTTGACATGGCGCTTGCTTTTCCATAAGGCAATCCTTTCGATTCAAGCCATGCTGCTTGATACGTTAATAGACGTGCAGCCTCTACTTCTGTCGCCATATCGGCTAATTTAAAGGAAATTCCTTGATTATGGGCGATCGGCTTTCCGAATTGTTCACGCTCTTTTGCATAGTTAATCGATGCATCAAGTGCTCCTTGAGCAATCCCTAGAGCTTGAGCAGCAATTCCGTTTCGACCACCATCAAGTGTTGTCATCGCGATCTTGAAACCTTCTCCTTCTTCACCAAGCATATTTTCTTTAGGAACCCGACAGTTTTCAAAAATTAATTCTGTCGTAGGGGATGAGCGAATGCCGAGTTTCTTTTCTTTTTTCCCAAATGTAAAACCTTCTGTCCCTTTCTCAACAATAAACGCACTAATTCCACGGTGTTTAGCATCGGTATCCGTTTTTGCGAAAACGATATAAATGTCAGCAACTTCACCGTTTGTAATCCACACTTTGTTTCCGTTAAGAATGTAATCGTCACCGTCTTCTTTGGCAGTCATTTTCATAGAAGCTACGTCACTTCCTGCACCAGGCTCTGATAGTGCATACGCACCTAAAGCTTCACCTGTAGCTAAGCGACGAAGAAAATTTTTCTTCTGTTCTTCATTTCCATACTTGTAAATCGGCCAGCTCGCAAGCGATAGGTGAGCCGATAACGTTACACCGGTCGAAGCACAAACACGAGATAGTTCTTCGACAGCGATGACATAACTTACGTAATCTGAGCCAATGCCACCGTATTCTTCTGGCCACGGAATTCCCGTTAAGCCAAGTTCAGCCATTTGGTCGAAAATCTCGCGATCAAAACGCTCTTCCTCATCCCGCTCTGCTGCAGTCGGTTCTACTTCATTTTCTGCAAAATCTCGCACCATTTGTCGGAGCATCTTTTGCTCTTCTGTTAATTGAAAATCCATCATGTATTCCTCCTCATTTTTTCAACATTTATGGTACCATAAATGTCATCTTCGTTCATCATTTGCTACATGTCTCCAACCGTTCGTCAGTTCATTTGTTCGGAGTGAACCGACCAACTAGTCAGTCGGTTCACTGCTGAGCATTACGCGAACACACCGTCTAATCTAACAAATGTTTCGCAATGACGATTCGTTGAATTTCATTCGTGCCCTCGTAGATTTCAGTTACTTTAGAATCTCTAAACAAACGCTCAACTGGATAATCTTCCGTATAGCCATACCCACCATATACTTGTACGGCCTCAATCGCCGATTCCCTAGCTGTTTTCGATGCGAACATCTTCGCCATCGATGCTTCTTTACCACAAGGAATTCCTTTTTGAACGAGCGAGGCTGCACGATAGGTTAATAATTTAGCAGATTCTACTTGTGTAGCCATATCAGCTAGCTTAAAAGAGATTCCTTGAAGGTGAGCGATCGGTTTTCTGAATTGTTTACGCTCCTTTGCATAGGCAATGGAATGTTCTAAAGCAGCTTCACCAATTCCTAAAGATTGGGCAGCAATCCCGATTCTTCCCACATTCAAATTGGCCATCGCTATTTTGAAACCTTCTCCTTCTTGACCGAGAAGTTGCGTAGCTGGAACCTTACATTGGTCAAAGCTGAGCTCAACGGTAGTAGAGCCATGTAGGCCCATTTTTTTCTCGTTTGGTCCAATGACTAAACCAGGCGTATCTTTTTCGACAATAAAGGCACTGACACCTTTTGAACCTTTCCCTTCACTCGTGCGGGCAAAGGTGATGTACGTATTTGCCTCGCCACCATTTGTAATAAATATCTTAGAGCCATTCAATACGTAATGGTCGCCTTCTTTTACAGCTCTTGTGTTAATACTTGCGGCGTCCGACCCAGCACTAGGTTCGGTTAAAGCAAAAGCTCCTAAATATTCTCCAGAAGCAAGCTTTGGTATGTAATGCCTCTTTTGCTCTTCGTTTCCAAAATATAAAATCGGATTCGTTCCAACAGATGTGTGAACAGATAAAATAACGCCTAATGTAGCACTCACTTTGGAAAGTTCATGAATGGCAATAATATAGGATGTAAAATCCATCCCACTTCCTCCGTATTGTTCAGGGATGGGAATTCCCATTAATCCAAGCGAACCCATTTTTTGAATCAGTTCTCTCGGAAATCGTCCTTCCTTTTCCATTCGTTCGACTTCCTTAGATACTTCTTGCGCTGCAAAATCTCGAACCATATTACGCATCATTTCTTGTTCTTCTGTAAACTGCAAATTCATGTTGATTGCCCCCTTCGCATGCCTTATATGTTTGTTTTTAATGGGCTTTACGTCGTTTGAAAGTCATCATGTGAATGCATCAGCGGTTACGGCGTGCAACAATAGTGATTCCTTACATGTTCAGTACAACCGTTCACAACATCCCCATTTCTTTTACTTTTGCTACTTCTCTAGGAACTCACGAACAACTATTCATACGTATAAAACCCGCGTCCTGACTTCTTCCCGAGCCAGCCTGCATTTACATATTGTCTTAACAGTGGACATGGACGGTATTTACTATCGCCGAATCCTTCATAGAGAACCTCCATAATATAAAGACATGTATCCAAGCCGATAAAGTCAGCTAATGTGAGAGGTCCCATCGGATGATTCATCCCAAGTTTCATCACAGTGTCAACATCTTCTGGTGTAGCTACTCCTTCATATACAGTATAAATGGCTTCGTTAATCATCGGCATTAAGATTCGATTAGCAGCAAAGCCAGGAAAGTCATTCACTTCAACAGAAGTTTTATTTAAATCCTTGGATACTTTTTCAATTGTTTCAAACGTTTCATCACTCGTCTGTAGTCCTCGAATGACTTCAACAAGTTTCATAACAGGAACAGGGTTCATAAAATGCATGCCGATAACTTGTTCAGGTCGATTTGTGACAGCTGCAATTTCTGTAATTGGAAGGGATGACGTATTCGTCGCCAAAATAGCATGTTTCGGTGCTACCTCATCTAATTGCAGAAATACTTTTGATTTAATGTCGAGATTTTCAATAACTGCTTCAACGACGAGATCACACTCTGCTGCATCATTTAACTCGGTAGACTTGGACAGCCGGGCTAACGTGTCCTGTTTATATTGTTCAGTTATTCTCTCTTTTTTGACAGAACTCGTAAGTAGTTTCTCAATGGTATTCAAACCTTTGTCTAACGCTTCTCTATTCATATCATTTAAAATGACTTCAAATCCAGATTGAGCAAAAACTTGGGCAATTCCCGAGCCCATTTGACCTGCCCCAATAACCATTACTTTCTTAATTGCCATGTCGATAACCTCCTGTAATCTAACAATCTATGTTGTAATCGTTCGGGTAACCATTTTTCACTCTTTATAAGCATAGAAGTCTCTGTTTTCACTTAGGATTTAGGGACTTCGATTAGAATCGCATCTCCTTGGCCACCACCACTACAAATAGCCGCAATACCTAGCCCCCCACCACGACGCTTCAATTCATGACTCAATGTCAAAATAATTCGCGCACCACTTGCACCGATTGGATGACCCAATGCAACGGCACCACCGTTTACATTCACTTTTTCAAGATCGATGCCAGCAATTTTCGCACTTGCCAGTGAAACGACAGCAAAGGCTTCGTTAATCTCAAATAAATCGATGTCATCTTTAGAATAACCTGTTTTTTCTAGCAATTTATTAATAACTAAGCCTGGAGTTTCTGGAAAATCCTTCGCCTCAACAGCAACTTCTGCATGGCCGCGAATGATTGCCAACGGTGTTTTCCCTAGTTCTTTTGCCTTTTCATCAGACATCGTTACGAAAGCGCAAGCACCGTCATTCACCCCTGGTGCATTTCCAGCTGTAATCGTTCCATCTGGATCAAATGCTGGCCGTAATTGAGCGAGCTTCTCTAAACTTGTATCTTTGCGTGGAGCCTCATCTGTATCTACAGTAATGGGATCACCTTTCCGCTGGGGTACGTCAACAGGTACGATCTCTTCTTTAAATTTACCTTCTTCAATCGCTTGAATCGCTCGTTGATGACTATGATAGGACCACTCATCTTGAGCTTCTCGTGTCAATTCGAATTTAGTAGCTGTATCGTTCCCATATGTGCCCATATGTACTTGGGTAAATGAGCATGTTAATCCATCGTGAATCATTAAATCTTTTACTGATTTATCCCCCATGCGATGTCCCCAGCGTGCATCTGGTAGGAAATATGGAGCGTTGGACATACTTTCCATCCCACCGGCAACGATGATTTCCTCCTCGCCTAATCGGATGAGTTGGTCTGCTAATGTCACACTGCGTAATCCCGAAGCACAAACTTTATTAATCGTCTCCGTCTTCACACCCCATGGAATACCTGCTTCCCGAGCTGCTTGACGTGACGGAATTTGGCCTTGTCCCCCTTGTAAAACGGTACCCATAATCACTTCATCGACTGTTGCTTCATCGATGTCCGCTCGATCGAGTGCAGCACGAATTGCTTTTCCTCCTAATTGAGTAGCTGTGAGTGACTTTAATCCTCCTCCAAATTTGCCAAATGGAGTTCTAGCACCTGATACGATTACAGTTTTTGTCATGAAACCATCCCTTTCTATGTTTCTATGTTAGATTGATGATGAATTGCTAACGTTCCTTCATAGAATATTTGTTGGATCGGAACGAGGAGCAAGAAATCATTTGATTGAATTGACAGAGCAACTCGTTAAAAACTCTATTTTTTGAACTGCCCTTCCTTTCTGAAAGTTCCTTGTATATACAATGTAAAAAAATGTTGACGCTTTCTTTATTTGAACGAACGCTCGCTCAGATACCTTTTTAAAAAAGGAGGGGAAATATATATCCCCTCTTTTAAACTATCATAATCGAAAATATATTTAGTATCAAGCAGTTTTTGTATCTTCTTCGACAAGGACTGACAAAGCTAAAATTTCTGCAACATCCATCGTACTAATATCATCTTCTACTTCTTTCGCTTTCGTTCCATCACTTAACATCGTTAAACAGTATGGACATGCACTGGAAATCATCGAAGGATTAACAGCCATCGCTTGTTCTGTACGAGCGACGTTAATACGATTACCTGTCGTTTCTTCCGTCCACATTAATCCACCGCCGGCTCCACAACACATACCGTTTTCTTTTGTACGATCCATTTCAACGAGTTCAATTCCTGGAATAGCTTGTAAAATTTCACGTGGTGGGTCATAGACGCCGTTATACCTTCCTAAATAACATGAATCGTGGTACGTTAATTTTTCGTTAATCGCTCGTTGGGGCTTGAGTTGACCACTCATCACAAGGTCATATAACAATTGCGTATGGTGATAAACTTCTCCTTCAAAGCCAAAATCTGGATACTCGTTTTTGAAGATGTTATATGCATGTGGGTCAATCGTAACAATCTTCGTAACACCGTTCTTTTTGAATTGCTTAATGTTTTTCTCAGCAATTTCTTGGAATAAAAACTCGTTCCCAATTCGACGGGCTGTATCACCCGAGTTCGCTTCACGGTTTCCTAAAATCGCAAAACTAACACCAGCTTTGTTCAATAGTTTCGCAAAAGCAATGGCAATTTTTTGACTCCGGCTATCGTAAGCTCCCATTGAACTGACCCATAAGAGATATTCAAAATTTTTATCTTCTTTTTTCAATTCTTTAATCGTTGGGATGTAAGCCGTTTCATCTAACTCACGCCATTTGATTCGGTCTTTTTTCGAAAGCCCCCACGGATTTCCTTGACGCTCAATATTCATAACAGCACGCTGAACGTCTGCATCCATTTTACCTTCCGTCATGACGAGGTATCGACGAAGATCAATGATTTTATCAACATGTTCGTTCATTACGGGACAAGCATCTTCACAGTTGCGGCACGTTGTACAAGCATTGAGCTCTTCTTCCGTAATAACATCACCAATCAAACTTGTATTTTCAATGGTCGCTGCGACTTCGTTCTGACCAGCACTCGCCATATTTCCATCTGTGTCAGCAAAAGCATACGCTGGAACCCATGGCGTTTTTCCAGTGACCGCAGCCCCTTTTTCAGTTAAATGGTCACGTAATTTAATCATGAGATCCATCGGTGACAACATTTTTCCTGTCGTTGCTGCTGGGCATACATCTGTACAACGTCCACATTCAACACACGCATAAAAATCGATCATTTGTAATTGTTCGAAATCTTCTATTTTACCAACACCGAAAGAAATATCTTCTTCGGCTACATCATCATCGAATTCAAAATCTAGCTTTTTCAACTTCCCAGGTACACGCTTACTTACGAACACATTAATCGGTGCTGCAATTAAATGCGCATGCTTCGATTGCGGAATGTACACGAGGAATGCCAAAATTGTAATCGTGTGAATCCACCAAGCAATATAGAAAGCTACCATCGCTGCTGTCGGGGACATCCAGCCGAATGCGATCGCAATTAAACTAGCAACTGGCTCTGTCCACGTCGGTCCTGTTTCATGCCAAAGCTGTAACATTCCATTTCCAAACAGCACTGAAATCATCAATGTACCGATAAATAACAAAACTAATCCTGCATAAAAACCACGCTTTAAACGAACTAACTTTTCAATATAACGTCGATAAAATGCCCAAGCGACCGCTACTAAAATCATTAGAGTAACAATTTCCTGAAAAAATGTAAATCCTGGATAAATTGCACCGAACGGCAAATGTTTACCAGGGGCTAACCCCTTAATAAACATATCAATCGCACCAAACTGCACTAGGATAAATCCGTAAAACATCATTACGTGAATGATTCCAGACTTTTTATCTTTCAACAGTTTCGATTGACCAAAAACAATCGTTATGACTCTTCGAATTTGTTCTTTTATATTCCGATCAAATTCTGATTTTTTTCCAAGTTTAATATATGCAACTCGAGTCGCTACAACTCTAGCAAACAAATATATACCGTATGCAGTCACCGCAATAAATGCCAACAGGTTAATGAGTAGAAATATATTCATTCGCTTGATCCCCCTTTTGTATTATTATAGTCAAAGATGATAACGATTGCATTTTTTCGGAAAAATTAGTAAATAAGCTCTATATGGGCCTTCCGAAAAAATATACTACTACTACTTTAACGATGAATGATCATTCAGTCAACATCTTTTTACAAAAAACAACTAAAAATTCGGTTCGGACGACTGTAAAATGCCCATAAAGAAGAAATTTATCAACATATAAAATCTTCTTTATGGGAGGATGAAAACAACCCTTTTAAGACGGATTTTGTAGTTTATACACTAATGAGAGAGAATGGTTTCTTTCTTTTTGTCCATTTAATTTAACGGTATACTCAATATTTAATTTCGATTTGCTAGCTGTTAATTGGTAATCCATTGTTTTTGTAAATGTTTCCATGTGAAAACTTCCGTGTGGATGTTGGAAGACGTTTTCTGTCAATTGATGTTTAATAAATTTTTGGTTCATTGACACTGATCCCGATCGTTTAATCGACACGTGCTCCTTTTCTGGTACAATCGTAATTAAATTTTTAACGGTTTCATCGTGTCCTAACTGCTCTTCAAACATGAGAACGTGCATATTATTTCGTCTATAAATGATTCCCGACTGTGTCGTTACGTGATATTCCTTCTCACCACCATCATCAATGGTCGTATGCAGTTTAATCCAAATACTTTCGCTCACAGTCTGTTCCCTCCTTTGAACACGAATTTGTCCCACACAAAAGAAATCCTCCCCTTTTTTTGAACGGCTGTTTAAATCCAAAACATAACGCTATAAACGGTTCATAGCGCCTGATTAAAATCGTCATTTCGCATGTCTTAAAGGCCCATTGTCGATTAAAACACGAATAACCATACCTATAACTCGTATCTACCCCATAGACCGTTATACAAATAGCATTTTCTTCTTAGCATACCATTTTTCAGCCATCCATTTCTAGTCACCTTCGTAAAAGGGTCCTTTTTGCATCGTCATTTCGTAAAAGAAGTTTATTTTTCAATCATTTTTCCAATAATGATACGTACATGACATGTAAATCGAGGTATTCAAATGAAAAAAATATTGTTCAAACTGTCCATAGGTTTATGTATTCTCACTAGCTTATGCATTGCTACTGTATATTTTGTTGCCTTTTTGCTAGGAGCTCCAAGTTTAACAAGTGAGAAAAACACAACATTTTATAGTGCACAAGGGGAAATTTTCGGCGAAGAACGCGGAACGGAAAATAGACAATGGATTTCATTAGATGAAATATCACCACAACTCATTGATGCAACTATTTTCGTCGAAGATCAACGTTTTTTCCAACATAAAGGACTTGATTTTAAACGACTGATCAAAGCGGGCTTAACAAACCTCTCAACAATGTCTTTAAAAGAAGGCGGAAGCACATTGACGCAACAATATGCCCGAAACCTTTATTTAACCCATGAAAAAACGTGGACACGAAAATTAAAAGAAGCGTTTTATGCTGTGCGATTAGAAATGTTTTATAAAAAGGAAGAAATTTTAGAAGGCTATTTAAATACGATTTATTACGGGCACGGTGCTTACGGAATTGAAGCTGCTAGCAACTATTATTTCAATAAATCAGCACAATCACTTACGCTTGCGGAGTCCGCTATGCTCGCTGGCATTCCGAAAAGTCCTACATACTACTCACCAATCGATGAACCAATACGGGCGAAACGACGTCAGAAACACATTTTAAACGTCATGCTACAGCAACAATCTATTCGTGAGCGAGACCACTTTTTAGCAACCCGTGAAATAGTAGCTTATTCACCATCCTTTCGGCCGAAACAACAGTTGCTCGGGCCGTATTTTCAAGATGCCGTTTTACAAGAAGCTACTGAAATTTTACAAATGGATGTCGAATCGATTCGTTCGGGTGGATATGACATCTATACAACATTAGATGTCGACCAACAAAAGTTGTTAGAAAATCAGATTAAAACAGTCATCGACCCTGGAAGTGATCTCGAAATCGGTGCCATAGCTCTAAATCCATCGAATGGGGCAATTCGAGCATTAGTTGGAGGAAAAAATTATGAAACGAGTCCATTTAATCGAGCCCTTCATGCGAAACGATTGCCAGGTTCGACTTTTAAACCGTTCTTATATTATGCCGCCTTAGAAAAAGGTTACAATGCTCGAACAATGATTAAAAGTGAACCGACCGCTTTCACATTAGCAAACGGCCAAACGTATCAACCCGACAATTATAACGGTTATTATGCACATAAACCGATTACGTTAGCACAAGCAATAGCATTATCTGATAACATCTATGCGGTGAAAACACATTTGTATTTAGGACCAGAAAGACTCGCACAAACGGCTAAAAAATTTGGCATATCAAGTGACGTCCCACCCGTCGCTTCCCTTGCGTTAGGAACGGCGGCTGTATCCGTCGAAGAAATGGTCAAAGGATATGCGATGTTAGCAAATGGTGGCTTAGATATCCGACCATATACGATTGAAAAAATCGTAAACTATGAGGGAAAAACGATTTTTAAACGGAAACGTTCTACCGGAAAGAATGTATTAGATCGTAAAAAAACATTTATTTTAACCGACCTTATGACCGGCATGTTCGACCCTGAGTTAAATGGATATATGGAGGTGACCGGCTCTCCCATTACAGATAAGCTCACACGGACATACGCTGGGAAGTCTGGAACGACGACATCCGATAGTTGGATGATAGGATACAGCCCTTCTCTCGTCACTGGTATTTGGACAGGTTATGATGATAATCGCCCGATTACAATTGTCCGTGAACTCTCCTATGCAAAAGACATTTGGGCCGATTTTATGGAAGGCGTCCATGAACAACAGGCAGATAAAAACTACTTTAAGGTACCTGAAGGAGTTGTCGGGGTTCCCATTGATCCGGATACTGGTAAACGTGCTACTCCTTATTGTCCGTCGAGCCGAGTGATGTATTTTGAAGTCGGAGATGTTCCTACACAATATTGTACAGATCATGTTCACGAACCCCACTCCGAAGACGAACGAGGTCTCTTTAAAAAATGGTTTGAACTTTTTTTACAAGAGGAACCGTAAAAAGATTGACATGAATCCACTACGACGATGTTTCTGTGCATATGATCTTTCCTTTACATTAAAAAAAGAAGCTGACTCGATCGAGTCAGCTTCTTTTTTTGTCCTAGTAATCCATGAGTAGCCCATGTACTCATAGTTTACAAATTTCTATAGCAAAGTACAAGAATAAAGGATATTGTTCATCATTCGTTCACAATTACCCTTTATCTAAGAAAGTGTAACGAACTCGAGCTGCTATGATTCATCCAGACCAATAAACAGTTTCCACTCATACTGACGAATGACATTCAACAAAAAAGGCTCTTTTCGAAATCTTCACAATATCGAGCACCCTGCGTTTTTGAACAAAGCGAATCGATGTCATCATCAGTATATTAAGATGGCGTAACGTCACTTTTAAGCCTTTTTATATTATTAACGAATAGACCTGCGGTAAGATGTCAAGAACAAAATAAATAATTATTTGATTATCAAGGTGCAATTAGCTTAAAAAAGACAATTCTAAGCTAAACCAGTAACTAAATGTAATTTAATGGTATTTATTAAAAGGGTTTTGAAGCTATTTATGCTTCATATGTAACGCCCCTTTTAGGCGTGTAAATTTGGTTTTTGCGTAGTAGCGTTTCCACCAAACGCACAAATTTTCTTGCAGTTAAGACGAGAGCTCTTTTATGTTGATGCTTGGGTACTTCTTGATACTTTTTAGCGTAATAATCACTATACTAAGGAATCTGCCTTCTTACCGAGTTGGCGGCTTCAAAGGTAATAACGGAGATACTGATTGCCATTACGCGATAAAGATGTTACATCTGTCGTAAAGCGACCGGATTAGTGTTTTCGCCAATAAAGACCAGCGTATTTAGCTATTTTCTCTTCGCTGTCAAAACGTTCAAATTTGGCCGATTTCGGCGATAATTCCAGCTGTAAATACGGGTCTCCAATACCGGGTATCGTTTGTAGGGTTTGTGGCACACCTTTCATGATTTTTTCGATGGTTTTATCAAGATCCTTAATTTGTTTTTCAAATGTACGAATTAACGTGATGGAGGTGGCTAAAATGGCATCGATAGAATCTTCAACGACTTTGTCCAATCGGTAAGAGGAACGGGCTGCTTTTTGAATTGATTTGGCTACTTGTTTGGCGTCTGGGAATCTATTTCTTCCCTTGACTCGCAAGTAATCAGCTAAATCTTCTAAAGACATTTGCGAAAGTTCTTCAAGGCTATAGCACTCAAGAAAAAGATCCATCATTGCTTTACCAAACACAGATGATTCTACATCTTCTGTAAAGGTATTGCATTTATAGCTTAAATATTGGAGAAACCGTTGTTTCTCTTGCGTAATTTGCCGAACAATTTGGTAACGTGCACGTGTTAATTGCTGAAGTGCAACATATTGTTCTTCCTTTACAACTGACATAGGGAGACGTCCAAATCGCATATAATCAGCGATGACGAAGGCATCAATTTCATCTGTCTTATCCATGTCACTATAGCTTTTTTTGAAGTTCGCTATTTGTTTTGGATTCATGACAAACACTTGACCACCAAGTGCCTGAATGAATTCATCATTGTGTAAAAACATGGATGGATGAAAACTATACACACTTGTCGATTCAAGGCCAATGCGCAGTTCACTAACAGATTCACCTTGAACAGCCTGAATGATTTCATCTCTTAATTTGTAGCACCAGGTAAGTCATTTTCAACAGTGAAGGAACTCAACTTATCTCCTTCACCATTTAACACTCCTTTCGATTTAGAATCATTGGAACCTAAATCTTGGACACTCCGGGATATCCCTAGTGTGAACGTTGATCAGCAGCCTCGTGTATGAGTACTATCCTTGCATTGAATGCCGCCCTAGAGCTACTAACATCTAGGTTCAAAAATCAAGGTGTACAGCCTGCGTGTTTGAAGGTCGAAACGCACACTGGGAAACAGTCTATCTAATGCGGTTAAAATCCGCAAGGAGGATAAGAATTGTCCCAAATGATCCTTAAGACCATTATCTAGGAACATCACGGAACGTCCAAGGGTTTTGACATATCTATTAGTATATGATTTTACCGCAAGTTGAAGTTACCTGGAACGGATGGCGGCGACTCCTGCGGGAATAGCATGGGTCTTGAGACCCCGCAGGAAGTGCACTTCTTCCGAGGAGGCTCAAGCCATGCCCGCGGAAAGCGTCCGCCAGTAGTGAAAGGTAACGGGGTTATATTCAAATTTTCTATAAAAAAATTGATAATAATTAGGCAAATATTTAAGCCTAAACATATTATACGAGGAGGTTTATAATGAAATACATTAGCGACAAAAGTCGGACAAAAAAACGAGTACCACAAGTTGCAGTACTTATCTACTTATCTTTAGATGAAATGTTAATATCCTACTTTTCCGTATATGTTCATGCCATAAAATTTTGCATCCACAACAAAATATTGCGGAAGCATATAACCACTATATTCGCCACCCATATAGTGATTAGCTCCTTTTGCATATCCTTGCCATGGGATAAGGCTGCAATAAGTTGTTTTTAAATTAACTGATCTTCTAAAAGTTACTCTATAACTTTTTTTCTTACCTTTAGAACCTTTTTTAATATAATGGTTATAACCCCATTTAGCTGCTTTTTGCCCTTTACTTTTACTTTTTGGTCTAATAATAATTGTTTTTTTATAGTTCTTAAACCATGTTGATTTTTTTATTGATGTTGACTTAGACTTCGGACCTCTTATATGATAAACATATTTTCCAGTGGGACTAACTATACCTACATGTCCAGTTATTCCCTTACATATTTTTTTGTTTTTTTTTGCATTGCGTACTTGGTGTGTATAAAATATCCCCAGCTCTTGGTTTATAAGAAGGCGCTTTCATAAATTGACGTATTTCATTTTCTTCTACTGGAGCTTCTAGATCAGGAATGTCCTCCAATAATTTTTCAATCTCTCGATCTAATTCTAAGCTTTCTTGAGTTAAATTACCTCTTTCCCCATCACTTGTGAAGACTGAAGAAGCACTAAATAAAAAAGCAGCCAAAAACAGTGAAACAACAATAATTAGTTTTTTCGTCAGTTTGTTTGTCAACTCCTTTTTTCTTTTATAATGTTATAATACTATAAAAAGGAGGGATTATTATTAAATATAAGAATATTCTATTTATTTTTATAGCAATAAGTTTAATATTAGGCATCATTACAGCTAAACTAGTGTACAACAATTATAGCTTGGGAGAACGTGAAGAAAGGGAAGAACTCTTAGCAGCAGTAATATTTGATATAACTGAAAAACAAGTTGTTCCTAAGAAGGATATAAAAGAAATTTATGTAATTAAACATTCTGATGGTGTTTACCCTTTCAATTATGAAGTTGTTTTAGAATTAAAAAACGGCACAAGAACTGTATATCAATGGGAAAATGAAAATAAAACTAAAGTTATGATCTCATCATCTTAAAAAGGACGATAGAGTCCATATAATTGTGTAAAAAGAATAGGCCATCTGATCGCCTTTACGGTACAATGTTTTTAAACCACTAAAAACTTTACCAGGAGGCAGATCAAGATGACTCACCTACATTTTACATTGAAAACACCAGAAATACAAAATCTAATTCAATATGTTAGAAATGTACGTATCAGGTGTATCCACACGAAAAGTATCTAACGTAGTTGAAAAGCTTTGTGGCACATCTATTTCTAAGTCATTTGTTTCTCAATTAACTGCCGAACTTGATCCAATGGTAAGAGAATGGCGAAA
>DASUXY010000045.1:0-13982 GCA_036377675.1 Bacillota bacterium | reverse complement strand
ATATCGAAAATTATTTACCACATGATTTTCACTCCAAAACTTCGCATGACAATCCGGTCACATTGCAACATTTAATGAACCATACAGCAGGATTTGATGATAGTTATACGGATTTAATGATCCAACTTCCAACTAAAGAGTATTCATTAAGAGATGTACTAGAAGCAGCCGATGTTAAGCAAGTATTTCCACCAGGTCAAATCGTTGCTTATTCAAACTATGGACCAAGTCTTGCAGCTTATATTGTTGAAGAAGTGAGCGGTTTAGATTATCGAGAATACGTTCAAAAACATATTTTCGCCCCTCTTCATATGAAAAAATCAGCAATAGATGCCCAACAGAACGACAATCAATGGGTGAAAAAGCAAAGAAAAAAAGTTCAAGGGTATACAGAGGACCTTCAACTAATAGAACCAAATCATTATATGATTCCTATGTATCCGGCTGGAAGCGTAATGGGAGTAGCTTCAGATCTACAAAAAGTTTTACAAGCGCTATTAGTTGAAGATGGTACACAGTTGTTTAAGCAGCAGAAAACGATTGATCACCTGTTTCAGCCATCTCTATATTACCCAGAATCTAACTTACCAAGAATAGCCAATGGATTGTTTTTCTTACCGTCGAACAGTGAGCAAGTTTTTGGTCACGGAGGGAATACGGCAGCTTTTAGTTCCTCATTTTACTTAGATAGACTAGAAGGTAAGGGCGTTTTAGTTTTAACGAACATAGCGAACGAAAGTACGTTCACCCTCGGGATTCCTGAAATTGTTTTTGGGAAATATACATATATAGGAAATAATACAAATTTGGAGAACTCTTCAAAATGGAACGGTATTTACGAACCAGCTCGTGTACCTCGCCACGGATTTAGTAAAGTGTATGGATTATTTTTAAGAAGCAAGGCGAAACAGACTGATTCACATGATTTAATAATGAATGGCTTATATTATTCGCAAGCAGAACCAAGTATTTACATAACAGAAGATGATTTTAGCGCATATGCTTTTGACGTTTATTCTGAACATCCACAAACTAAAACAATGCTATCTACTACGAATACAGATTTACTTTACGTTCCTTATTATCAACACCTTCTTGAATGGGGAAGCCTTATTCTAGGGGGATTTGCTATCTTGTTTTCTTTCGGCTTTATGATTGCCTCACTTTTTAAAACAATACGGCAAAAACAACAATCTACTTTGCTTATTAGTCAACATATTTTAAATACATTTATGTTCATTAATATAATTTGGATTGCTTATAAAACATTATCGATGACAACTTATGTGTCTCTTACACCTTTTTTAACTGCCAATGTGATATATATTGTTATTTCATTTGTCATAAGCGGAGGTTTACTTTTTCAAATAAAAAATAAAAAAACATATAAATATGAAATGTCAATTAGAATAATCACGATTCTTTCTACTATTATTTTGTGCTTAAATATAATATATTGGGAATTTTATTATTAAATCATTATGATGAAAATATTTATTGTACAAATGCTAAAAATTGCAGCATGCTTTACAATTAAAAAAACACCCAGTCTCCCTACGCTGGGGATGTTTGGCAAGTAATCAAAATTTAAACTAATGCAGGTGAAAGTAGGATTAACATTGTTCTATTAATTTTGTAAGGAGGATTATTAAAAAATGACACATGCGATGAGACTTCGTTTCCCAACTTTGAACAAGTAATTGAATACGTTCAAAGACTCTGTTTGTGTGCAGGGTAATGGGATAAGTCTGTCTTTTTTAATAATCTTCATTTTTAAATATAGGTATATTATATGAAGAAAGGCAGATCATTCTGCCTTTTTTGTTTTTAAATAAAAAATAGAGATGTTCCTTTTTGATTCATTAAGTAAAACATTCACCAATAAATGGACGACAAGTTACCTATGATCATTTCATTTTGAGAAGAAATGTTATTTGGTGTAGTTATCTCTTTGTTTAAAAGAATCTAGCATCTATAGCACTATATATCACGTTTTCAAAAAATAAAAACATAGTGGGATTAATTGAAAAAGTGGATTTAGAATCTATGACTGGCTGGATTAATTTGATTCATTCGATACTCAAACATCTCTTTGAAAACGTTATGGAAATTCCATTATTAACAACAATGATTGAATCTTTTGTATCGAATGACATCTCGATTCAATTTAATTTACTCTCTATTATCTTAATTATAATAAGTGCTCTGTTTTATTTTGTCATTCTTCATAATATCCATCAACTACTACAAAAATGGCATACATGAGAGTAATCAAACGAGCTTGAAAGAATCGAGAGTTCATATTACCGAAAATCAGTGGAGTAATTATTTACAAAGAGAGATATGGGTTATAAAATCAGAGGCTTACTTTAAAATGCAAGTTATTTTGGTGACAATATCTATATTGGTAAATGAGTTAAAATTAGTACTATAGCAATTTTCTGATATATGTAGGATGTTAAATTTCACATGATAATCCGATTACCCGATAGTAAACTTTCTCAGAAAATGTGAATATTACCATACACTCATGAAGTTAGTTCTATACAAGATGTTGGTGTTGATGGGCTAGAGTTAAATCTTGGTTGCCCACATGGTATGTCAGAAAGAGGGATGGGATCTGCAGTTGGACAGCATCCAGACTTAGTAGAAATGACTACGATGTATGCGAAAGAAGTTGCTGAAGTACCAGTCATTACGAAATTGACACCAAATATTACAGATATTAGAGAAACGGCCAAGGCTGCTGTTCGGGGTGGAGCTGATGCGATAAGTATGATCAATACGATTAATAGTTTAATAGGTGTTGATCTAGATACGTGGAACACTATTCCGAATGTAGGTGGAAAAGGTGCACATGGTGGCTACTGTGGTCCAGCTGTTAAACCAATTGCCCTAAACATGGTTGCTGATTGTGCGAGAAATGCTGATATAAATATCCCGATATCAGCCATTGGTGGAATCTCTACATGGCAAGACGCGGTCGAATTTATGTTTATGGGCGCAGGAGGAGTACAAATTTGTACAGCTGTAATGCATCATGGATTCCGGATCATTGATGACTTAACAGAAGGATTATCTAATTATTTGGATGAAAAAGGAGTGGATTCCCTAAGTGAGATGATTGGTGCTTCAGTTGAGAAATATACAAACTGGAGTGATTTAGATTTAAATCACAAGATTGTAGCCCGTATCAATAATGATGTTTGTATCAACTGTAATAAGTGTTATATTTCCTGTGAGGATACGTCCCATCAATGTATTGACATGTTAACAGATGAAAATGGCAATGATATTTTAAAAGTGCGGGAAGAGGATTGTGTAGGATGTAATCTTTGTTCCATTGTATGTCCGGTTGATGGAGCGATTGATATGGTTGACCTTACACCAACAGAACCACCGATGTCGTGGAATAATCGTGAATCAGCTATTAGAACGTTGCAAACCAATTTGTGAAATAAGATATGAGGATCTATCTATCACTCATTTATAAGGGGGATTCGTAAGTGAAGAAGATTATAAAAAATGGAACGATTGTTACGGCAACCGATACGTATAAGGCCGATGTATTGATTGAAGAAGGAAAAGTAAAAGCAATTGGGCAAGACCTTAGTGATGTGTACGCTGAGATAATGGATGCAACAGGTCAATATGTCTTTCCTGGTGGAATTGATCCACATACACATATGGAAATGCCTTTTGGGGGAACAGTGACAAAGGATGATTTTGAAACAGGTACAATTGCAGCTGCACATGGTGGAACAACGACAATTATAGATTTTTGTTTAACCGAAAAAGGAAAAACATTAAAGAGCTCACTCGATAAATGGCATCAAAAATCGGCCGGTAAGGCAGTGATTGATTACGGGTTTCATTTGCAAATTGCTGAAGCAAATGAACATGTGTTAACGGAAATTCCGTCCATTATTGAAGAAGAAGGTGTGACTTCTTTCAAAGTATTTATGGCATATAAAAATGTGTTACAGACAGATGATGAAACACTTTTTCAAACGCTAACGACTGCCAGAGAGCACGGTGGAATGGTAATGGTTCACGCGGAAAATGGAGATGTCATTGAGTATTTAACGAAAGAAGCTTTAAAAAATGGAAATACGGAACCCATTTACCATGCATTAACACGCCCGCCGGAACTAGAAGAAGAAGCGATAAGTCGTGCCACAAAATTAACAGCACTTGCTGATTCGCAGTTGTATGTCGTGCATGTAACGTGTAAGGAAGCAGTAAACCAAATTGCAGAAGCACGTCGCAAGGGATTTCGTGTATATGGGGAGACATGTCCACAGTATTTAGTACTTGACCAATCCCATTTAGAGAAGCCAAATTTTGAAGGTGCGAAGTATGTATGGTCACCCCCTTTACGAGATCAATCTAACCAAGTCGTTCTTTGGGATGCATTAAAAAGTGGCCAGTTACAAACGATTGGTTCTGACCATTGTTCGTTTGATTTTAATGGACAAAAAGATTTAGGCAAACATGATTTTACGAAGATACCGAATGGTGGCCCTTTTGTAGAAGATCGTTTTAGTGTTCTGTTCTCAGAAGGGGTTAAAAAAGGACGTATTTCTTTGAATCAATTCGTTGATATCATTTCAACACAGTCCGCAAAAATTTTTGGACTATTCCCTCGAAAGGGGACGATAGCACCTGGAAGTGATGCAGATATTGTTCTGTTTGATCCAAATGTGGAACGTATTATTTCGGTTGATACACAACATATGGCCGTGGATTACAGTGCTCTAGAGGGAATGAAAGTGACAGGGGAGCCTGTGACGGTTCTATCTCGTGGGGAGTATGTCATTAAGAATAAAAAATTTGTCGGAACCCCTGGCATGGGTAAATTCCTCAAACGTGCAAAATACAACTTTGAAGCAGTCCAAGGCCAGGAAACGAAGGCCGTTATGAAAAAATAAAGAAAACTTGATTCAGATGGAGTTTTTGCGTAGAAGGCCTTCCTTACTTGTTGAAAGGAGAACATGACATGTCAAGTTATCAGGAATTTATGGAAGAGAAATATAAAATTGATGTGCTAATGAAAGATCATTATATGATTAAACATATGAAAGGGACGCTTGAGGGTGATCTTGTACAATTTGAAAAACTAGGGACATCTGATTCAAAAAGATCTATTCTCTTAACGAATCCAGACAGTAGAAAATATGTAACTACATTATTAATAAAAAAACAGTTACAGAAGGAATAGTCAAGGTGGGAGGTGAAAATATGGAGAAACAAAACGTGCTAATCAATGGTGAACGGTTAAAACAAACCATAGAAGAGTTTGCCGATTTTGGAAGAACAGAGAATAATGGCGTAACGAGATTAGCCTTATCGGAAACCGATATAAAAGTAAGAAATCATTTTCGATCATTATGTGAAGATCTTGGGATGACGGTGAAGTGGGATGATATGGGAAACATGTATGCAACATTGAAGGGGACCGACCATGATAAACCTCCAATCGTGATTGGCTCTCATCTAGACTCGGTCAAAAAAGGTGGTCGATTTGATGGTGTTCTTGGCGTGTTAGCTGGCCTTGAGGTGGTACGGACATTGGTTGATCACGATATTAAACTAGAAGCACCTATTGTTGTAGCGAATTTTACGAATGAAGAAGGGGCCAGATTTGAACCCTCTATGATGGCCTCTGGCGTTATGTCAGGTCGATTTGATAAAGGGCAAATGTTGAAATCTACGGATGAAGATGGTGTCACATTTGAAGAGGCATTAAAGGCAAGTGGCTATGAAGGCGACAAAGAAAATCGCCTCTATGATGCAGCTGCTTTTATCGAACTCCATATTGAACAGGGACCAGTTTTAGAAAATGAGTCCAAAACCATCGGCGTTGTCGATTGTGTGGTAGGAATGTGCTGCTACGAGATTGAAGTAATCGGAGATTGTGACCATGCTGGTACGACGCCAATGCCGATGAGAAAGGATGCCTTATTTGCTACGAATAACCTAATTAATGAAATACGTCAAAAAATGAACAAATTGGATAGTGACTTCGTTTATACAATTGGTAGGATGAATGTTACTCCAAACATCCATACAGTCATTCCCAATAAGGTCATATTTACGGTTGAAGCACGTCATAAGGATGCAAAGGTGATTCGTCAAGTTGAAGATATTATACAAGGATTGACTGAATCAGAGGGTAAGGAAAAGTGTAAGGTGACGGTACATAAACTTTGGGACCGTGACACAGTGTGGTTTAATGATCAACTTGTTGATATGATTGAAAATGCTTGCCATAATTTAGGTTATTCTTATAAGCGTATGTCTAGTGGTGCAGGCCATGATGCACAGTTTATCGCAACGTATCTTCCAGCTTCTATGATTTTTGTTCCAAGTGTCAATGGCAAGAGTCATGCAGAAGATGAGTTCACTTCCTGGGAAGACTGTGAAAAGGGTGTTAATGTTGTTCTACAAACTGTTTTGGATTTAACTACGGATTAAAAAAGGGACATAGATGGAGCTCCATCTATGTCCCTTTCCATTTAAGCAAACTAGGTATACTGTTGTGGGTCTTTTGGATTGGTAAAATGTAAAAGTATCAGTATGTAAGGATCATATAGTCTTGAATGAAAGAGTGGTAATATGGAAGAGGAATATATCTCTTTGTTTTTAGCTTTCTTCCTTCTGCTAAAAGGTTGGTAACTACTGTTAAATAGTTGGGGTATAGGCGAGAAAAAGAGTCCGGAGAAAAGAGCAAATAAGAGTCACTAAAAACGGTAAACGAAAGCCTGATCCCTTATAGAAAGCAAAATTAAAAGTCTCTGTTTTTCTATATTACTGAAGGACTTTTCATTTTTTACCATCTTTCAATGCTCATACATATAATAGTAGATATTTCAATCTACAACTAATTATGATACACTTTTAGTAGACAACAATTGTTACAGAAAAGGTGTTTGCTAAGGTTGCGCTTTAGCGTGCTTGAGACGCCTAGGGAGCGAGCACTTTTTCTGAATATCATAAAGCATACGAGGAAGGTAAAAGTGAAAAACAAACAAACTACATCAGACGTTATTTTAATTGGTGCTGGAATCATGAGTGCGACTTTAGGTACACTCCTGAAAGAATTGGCACCGGACTGGAAAATTGAAGTGTTTGAGAAGCTTGACAAAGCAGGAGAGGAAAGCTCAAACGAATGGAATAATGCAGGAACAGGACATTCCGCATTATGCGAGCTTAACTACACTCCTGAACAACCGGATGGAACGTTAGATATTAGCAAAGCGCTAAACATTAACGAACAGTTTCAGGTTTCAAAGCAGTTTTGGTCCTACCTAGTAAACAGCCATCTGATAGAAAATCCACAGGACTTTATTATGCCATTGCCCCATATGAGTTTGGTACATGGAGAGGACAATGTGAGATTTTTGAAAAAACGGTTTGAAGCGTTGTCAGACAATCCACTGTTCCAAGGGATGGAATTTTCTGATGACCCTGAAAAACTGAAGGAATGGATTCCACTTATCATGCAAGATCGGACAGTAAATCAACCGATAGCAGCAACAAAAATAGACTCTGGAACGGATGTCAACTTTGGAGAGTTAACGCGTAAAATGTTAGATCACTTAAAGAGTCAAAATGTTAATATTAACTACAATCATAATGTCGATGATATCAAACGTACTGACGACGGATTGTGGGAAGTAAAAGTGCGAAATTTTGACCGCGGTACTCTCGAATACCATACTGCAAAATTTGTCTTTATCGGTGCCGGTGGTGGGAGCCTATCTTTACTACAAAAAACGGGCATTCCTGAAAGTAAACATATCGGAGGATTCCCGGTAAGCGGACTATTTCTAGTATGTAACAATCCAGAGGTTGTAGAACAGCATCATGCAAAAGTATACGGCAAAGCTGCGGTAGGTGCTCCGCCAATGTCTGTTCCGCATCTTGATACACGATTTATTGACAACAAAAAATCATTATTATTTGGACCGTTTGCTGGCTTCTCACCAAAATTCTTAAAAACGGGTTCAAATATGGATTTATTAAATTCTGTAAAACCGGATAATGTTTTCACCATGTTAGCGGCAGGTGCAAAAAACATACCATTAACGAAGTACTTGATCGAACAACTGATGTTATCTAAAGAACAACGGATTGAAGAGTTGCGGGAGTTTATTCCGAACGCTAAAAGTGCGGATTGGGATATCATAGTAGCGGGTCAACGTGTACAAGTGATCAAAGATACTGAAGCTGGTGGCAAAGGAACGCTTCAATTTGGCACGGAAGTTGTTAGTGCTGCTGATGGTTCGGTTGCTGCATTACTTGGTGCTTCTCCAGGTGCTTCCACAGCCGTTCACGTCATGCTTGAGGTACTCGAAAAAAGCTTCCCAGAACAGTTCAAAGAATGGGAGCCAAAAATCAAAGAAATGATTCCTTCTTATGGCATGAAACTAGCAGAAAACCCAGAGCTTTTCAATGAACTTCATGCTTCAACTTCGAAGGCGCTTCAACTTAACGAGATTTCAACATTACAGGAAGCATAAGAAAGTGAATTTCTGGAAATGACCACTTAAAATATACAAGCATTTATTATTATAGAATCATATTTTACAAATCTATTGAAAAAAGGACTTCTCTCTTTGTGGGAAGTCCTTTTTCTATGTTAAGAGAGGATGCGAAATACTGAGACGTTTGAACGTGTGCCTTTTATTCAATCGTTTTTAAAAGGGTAGAAAGCATTCTTGAAGAAATGATATGGAGGTAATGGATTTAACAAATCCTCATTACAATGGCATTATTCTATAGAGATATTCCAACATGATTATATAAAATAAACTCAAACTTAAAAAATGTTATTGTAAAAGTCATTTATAAGGGAATACGTTCATAACTATAGAAGGGAAGGGATAGTAGGATGATAAGACTGGCTAAGCAAAAATATTAACTCTTTCAAAGACTTTAAGAAGGAATGCCAGTCTTTCTTGAAGAATATACTAAGTAAGTGATCAATCGTTTCTGGATGGTTGAGGACAGTAGAAAATGGTTTCACCATATACATAGAAGAAAAGCTGAGCACATGGCCAGTACTTGTTTTATAGAAAAATCAAAAGGGGAGGTATTTTTCTATGGCAACATCAAAACGCGCCATGTCAGTAGATGATTTTACGAAATTAGAAGTATGTAGTGATCCGCAATTTTCACCAAGTGGAGATGGATATGGGTATGTTTCAACAACAATACATGAAGAGGAATATCGATCACAGCTTTATTATCAACGTTTAGGCGAACATACGGTAAAGCAATGGACATTCGATCAGCATAAAAATAGCCATCCACGTTTTTCTCCTGATGGAAAAAAAGTAGTCTTTCAGTCCAATCGTAGTGGTGTTTCTCAACTTTGGCTCATGTCTTTAACTGGTGGGGAAGCTAAACAGCTTACCTTTTTGAAAGATGGTGCATACGATCCTGAATGGTCTCAAGACGGGAAATATATTATTTTCACAGCACCGTTAGAAAAAGATGATCGTTTACATGAACAAAAAGAACAAACAGAGGAAGAACGAAAAAAAGAACAAGAGGAAACAAAGAAGCAGCCACTCGTCGTTAATCGTCTTAACTATAAAGCAGATGTCAGTGGCTTTTTAGATCAGAAAAAAAATCAGATCATTTTATATGACTTAGAAAATGATTCATTCCAGCAATTAACAACTGCGGATGTAAATCATCAATATCAAGATATCTCGCCAGATGGGAATGTTATTCTATTTACAGCAAATTTTAATGAGGATACAGCTGATGAGCCTACGAATGACTTATATTCATTGCATATTCATACGAAAGAAACGACTCAATTAACGAGGGGAAAGGGGATCTATGATGCTGCAAGATTCTCGCCGAGCGGAGATAAAATTGCTTTTTTGGGAATGGGTCTACAATATGCTGGGGCGACATTGACTGATCTTTTCGTGTTTGATGTAAAAACGGGTGAACGAACTTGTATAAGTACGCAATGGGATTTTTCCCCTGGAGATGCAATAATCAGTGACATTCGTTATGGTGAATCGAATACAGGACCGATTTGGTCAAAAAATGAGGAGCAAATCTTTTTTATAGGAACAGATCATGGTGCGACCGGACTCTATGCAACGAATCTTCACGGAGAGTTACAAGTTCTTTATGAGGAAAATAATCATGTTTTTGGATGTTCGTATGATGCACATCGAGAGAACTTTATTCTTGGGATGAGTTCCCCGACAAATCCGTGTGATTTTTATCAACTAGACAAAGGGAAAAATGTAACGAAACTGACAAATGTGAATGCTTCATTTTTAGAAGAAGTGGAATTATGTGAACCTGAACCATTGACATTTCGAACAGAGGATGGTTGGGAAATCCACGGATGGCTTCTTCGGCCCTATCAGTTTACAGAAGGAAAAAAGTATCCACTCATTTTAGAAATCCATGGCGGTCCACATGTAATGTACGGGCAAACCTTTTTTCATGAATTACAACTGTTAGCTGCGAAAGGGTATGTTGTTTTATATATGAATCCACGGGGTAGTTACGGATATGGGCAGAAATTTGTGAATGCATGTCGGCATGATTATGGGGGGAAAGATTATAAAGATATTATGTGTGCCCTTGACTATGCCCTTGAAAACTATCGTTTTATTGACGAAAATCGGTTAGGTGTGACAGGTGGAAGTTATGGTGGTTTTATGACGAATTGGATTGTTGGACATACAAACCGTTTCAAAGCTGCGGTTACCCAGCGTTCAATTAGCAATTGGCTTAGTTTTTACGGGGTTAGTGATATTGGCTATTTCTTTACGAGGTGGGAGCATGGACTTGACTTGCTCGATGACCCGGAAAAGTTATGGGACTTTTCACCATTAAAATACGCTAAAAATGTGGAAACACCATTATTGATTTTACACGGAGAACGTGACTTCCGTTGTCCGATTGAACAAGCGGAACAACTATTTGTTACTCTAAAACATTTACAAAAAGAAGTGGAATTTATCCGGTTTCCTGATGCCAATCATGAGATGAGTAGAAGTGGTAAACCGCAAATGCGAATCGAACGTTTACATCATATATGCCGTTGGTTTGAAAAATATTTATGATTGAATGGGTCATAGAAATACTAGATCGCACGAGCGCATATCCAAACTTTTCGGTGCCGTTTCTGTAATCGTTATTTTCACCCGTGATATTCTTAAAATACAATCTTGTTTAATTTCGTGAGTGTCTATGAATTGCACCCTGTATGTTTTAAATGTCATCTTATCGCTCTAAAAAAGAAGGTTTGCAGTATACAGACCCTTTCATATCAACGTTTTACTTATTTAATTAGATCAATCCTGGCATTGATTAGTCGATTGTATGACATTGTCTGGAGTAGTATAAACATCAACATTTCAAGATTATTTCCTAATTGTATTTATACCATTTTATATCGTTTTCTATATTTTTTATAGGCAAAAATGAGTCATATTATTCTTTAACGATTTCCACTTTCCCTAAATCATCCAGTGAGAAATGACTCTTTGGATTGTGTTCAAACCAATCCGTTAACACTTTTTCATATAAAAAATAATCTTGATATTTAGCTAAGTCTTCTTCTGTTAAATGATGTTTTTCCATAAATTTTGCAATCTCTTTTGGATCGTTTGTGCTGTAGTCGTTGTTTCGATATTTTTCAGATACAACTTCCGGATGTTTTATTATTAATTTGTCCGACTCAAGGTAATAAATGGAAGTGTATCTTAAACTGTCTACTCCCATAATCTTTTCTACCGTTTATTCTTAATTGTCCTTTATCTTTATTAAAAACAACAACTATATTTTCATGTTCTTTCAATGTTTCTTCTTCGTATTTTTCTCGTTTACGATCTCGAAACTCATTCCTCATATTCCGTGGTAAATCTTTCAAAATTCCTACTTTTATAAGATTAGAAAAACTTGTTGCCGTATGTAATTCAGGAGATTGTGTTTCAGCATCTAAGACTCATAAAAGATAAAATGCTTATGAAATAATCTTGTTTTAAAAGAATTTTAACATATGCTCAATTCGCTAGAAGTAATTTTCATGACTTTTCTTGGATGTTTACGATTGCTAAACAGACTACTCCGATTGATAATAACGTGATTGCACTACCTACTTCAATGCTTCCCATCATATTCAAAACAAGTGCACCTATACCTGCCCCTAATGCAACAGCTATTAAAATGAGTTTTATTAAGCTTTTGATCTCCATCGATTTCTACCTCCAGCCTTTGTTGTATTCCTTCAGGATCTATCCTTATTTTACCATGTGAATCCATATATAATGGTGAGAAAAATGGACAAATTGCGAATGATGAAGTGTATAATCTAACCTATGTTGACATTGCACAATAAACAGAAGTTGATGGAGGTGTGAAGATGTACCATATAAAAAAGTGAAAACTGAACACATAGATGAAAATGTTCGCTGAACACAACGTCACGCAAGAAATTGAAACATTTTGGTTGGACGTCAATAAGCAGCAATTTTTTCGGGGCGACGTTTTTACAGTTCAATCGGTTATCGAATGGGACGATGTCATCAACATAAAAGTAAGCTATTCAAGAAATATCAACGATTCACTCATCAACTGATGAATCAAGCGAAAAAGCCGGAGTTCCAACAGATTATTTTTATAGAAAAGAACCGAGAAGCAATCGACCGCTTATTTAAAAAGAAAGTCATCACACGGTCGATTATTTATATCCATTTTTAATGAAGATGGTTACTAATGAAGGAATCTAGCAAAGGGAAAACAGAAAAATGGCGAAAAGTTATCGTAAAAGCAAATCAAGTAATTACATACGAAGCTGTTGATCATCTGGATTAAAAAAGATCACATACACGGAATGTATCTGATCTTTTAAGGGATTCTATATGGGTCAATGGATAGACGATTTATGTCCGATCTAATCGATACGTCTTCTCTTCTGCGGCCATTTCGTCTGCTTTCGTTGGATGGACGGTTCCAAATGGATGTTCAGGCGGGGCATAAATACTATAAAGTTTGAGTGGTTTATTTCCTGTGTTGATCAAATTGTGCCATTTTCCAGCAGGCACCATGATGGCATCATCATCACGAACACGTCTTTCAAAATAGAGGTCATCTTGGGTATCGCCCATTTGCACGACACCTTGCCCGTCTTCAATGCGCAGGAATTGATCAGTGGTAGGGTGGCGTTCTAAACCAATATTTTCACCAACACCAATACTCATTAATGTAACTTGCAAATGATTTCCCGTCCAAATCGCGGTACGAAAGGTATTGTTTTGCTTCGTAGCCTCCTCGATATTGATGACAAAAGGCCTTTTTCCGTAATCTTTTAATTGAATTTGACTTCTTTTATTCGGTTGTTGCATATGATCATACGGTTCGGTGGTATGTTTGATTGGGCTGGTAACATTCGGGTACATCCATTGCCTACTATCGATGTAGGGTGGCACGTAGACATAATATGGATACGTGTACACGTAAGGGGGAACATAATTCATGCTATTCATTCCTTTCGCGGATGATAACATATCATATGTGAGTCAGGAGCGGATGTGATTGAATATACAGAAGCGTCATATTTTATCAAGCTTATCAAGTGACATTTTCAGAAAAGTGAAGTCTGTATGACATTACAATATGTGGAGGTGATCGCATGCTCGGTTTACCAAAAGGGAAGTTTTTTTAATTCCGTGGACGAAAGAGTGGGAACAGAGCATTTTTACTCGAAAAAGAAAAAAATCAACGGAAAATCGGTAATCACATAGTTGCTATTCACCATATCGGAAGTACAGCAGTAGAAGGTCTGAGTGCAAAGCCCATTATTGACATCGCCATTGAATTGGAAACATTTAAAGATGGACAATATGGCATTTCGCTTCTAGAAAGTCTTGATTACGCTTGTAAAGGAACGAATATTTTACCGGATCGATTAGTACTATTATAGTAAAGGAGAGCCT
>DASUXY010000044.1:0-21508 GCA_036377675.1 Bacillota bacterium | reverse complement strand
GATATCCACGAAGAGTGGATAGGATCATCTAGAAAATATATTAAATTTTAAATTTTTCGTTTGGGGGTGCACCCCCAAAAAACATTAAGATCAAGGGACAAAACATTGTATTGGATTTTACACAAGATTATGGACTTGACTAAAATATAGGCTTTATAAATGAAGCTATTTGTAAAGAAAAAGAATTATATGGTAATTATATGAATGGATATCTTAGTTTAGGATTCAGGCCAATATTAGAAAAAGAAAGTAAACATTTTGTCTTAATTAAATTAAATGATTACTTATAGTTAAAGGGGGACGGATCTAATGAAAACAACTAAAGAGTATCGAAGGATGGTTGAAGATAAGTTTGGGAGAGGATTAAAAGAAATAATGTGGAATGTCAACACTAAACTGAACAATTAATTTAAGGTTCTTATGCATTTGATAACTTGTATTCAGCAGGTGTTAAATAATTTAATGAACCGTGAATTCTAATGTTGTTAAACCAATTTATATAATCAAAAAGTGCAAGATCAAGAGATTCTTGACAAGGGAAAACGGTGCCGTTAACAAACTCAGTTTTGATGGTTTTAAACATGGCCTCAGCGACTGCATTGTCATAAGGACTTCCTTTTTCACTTAATGATCGTTTAATGCCAAAGGCATCCAGTGCATCGTCAATTAATTCGTTTTTAAACTCGGTGCCTCTATCTGTATGAAATAATTCAAGTTGGTTAAGATTGTAAGGCACAGATGCAAAGGCACGTTGAACTAAGGCAGCTGTTTTATGTGGTCCTGCACTGTGACCAATGATTTCCCGATTATATAAATCAACTAATCGACAAATATAATGCCAGTTATGTCCGACACGGACATAAGTTAAATCACTTACAACTACTTTTAAAGCCTTATCTGTATTGAATTCTCTATTCAATACATTGCCGGTCTCGGACTCGTTTACAGCTTGTTTCATTGGCTTAAATTGGGCTACGGTATATTTTGAAACAAGCCCTTGTTCTTTCATGATCCGGCCAATGCGACGACGCGATACTTGCCAGCCAAGATTAGCTAATTCTACTTTGATTTTCCTTTGGCCATAAATATTACGACTGTTTTTAAAAATTTCAACAATTAATCTTATTAATTCTTCTTCCTGGCCATCGCGTTCTTTTGCTTCATAGTAGTAAGTACTTCTTGCAATTTGCAGGACTTCACACATTGCTGATACAGAGTATTTGTGAGCGTTATTTCGTATCACATCTACTTTCGTCCCATTATCAGCGCGGCTTGCTTTAAAATATCATTTTCCATGGCTAAACGTTGATTTTCTTTGCGGAGCTTAATGAGCTCTTCTTGTTCTGGTGTCCGATTATCTTTTTCTTTAAACGATCCAGAAGTCTTGTGTTGGCGAACCCATTTATCGAATGCCGAAGGCGTTAGATCATATTCTTTTACAATTTCACTTCTGGATTTTCCAGCAAGATGCAGTTTGACAACTTGTTCTTTAAACCCATTTGTAAAAATTCTCCTTTTTCTTCTAGTCATGATTGATTCTCCTCCGATATCTGTTGAATCAAGTTTATATGACCTTAATAAATCTGTCTAATTAAGTGTAGCCTATTCAAAGCGGTAGATTCCTTTTCTGAGTTCATGAAAATGTGATTGTGACTACGTGTCTGATTTGAATGAAGTTCCTTTATACACGATATTTTAGGACCCTAAAATTGATAATGGAGGAGATAACTCATATCAGCAAAGGATTTTCAAATATGAGTTATGTAATAAAACAAGAATCGAAGTTAGGAATTTTAGAAGAAATTGACTACGTATTTGACTACGTTTGACTACGTATTATTGAAATTCAATCAAATGATATGAAATTAAAAAACATCAAAACACTCGTCGCTGAAGGGTTTTGATGTTTTATACAAATGGATGAAACCACTTTATGGAGCATGTCGGGCTTGAACCGACGACCTCCTGCATGCCATGCAGGCACTCTCCCAGCTGAGCTAATGCCCCTTGATGGAAGTCGGAAAAAATCCAACCGAAACTCATTATATAACATTTTGATTTGTTTTTCAAGGGGGAAAAAATTTCTCCCCCTTAAACAATGAAAAAGGTTATGACAGATACACATATGGACGTGATCGTCATGGCAAGAAGGGGTCGCATTGCTTTGGAACGTAAGTCTTGGAAACTGACACTTAAACCAAGGCCGACCATCGCAGCGGTCAACAGCCAAGTTGTCATCGTATAAACCCACTCCATCAACGCATCGGAAACGGGGATGGACTGTCCGAATACGTAATTTCCTAACAAGCTGCAGATGATGAAGCCGATTAAAAACCATGGGAAGACTATTTTAGGACGGTCTTCTTCTGTAGTGTTATATTTTTTTCGTTTCATAAGAAAAATCAGCAAGAAACAGAAGGGAATGAGTAAAAAGACGCGACCTAATTTCGCGAGCAGTGCTAACGCCAATGCATCTTGACCGGCGGGTGCTGCAGCGAGAGCGACGTGAGCGAGCTCATGTAAGCTTATCCCTGACCAAATGCCGTATTCAGAGGCAGAAAGAGGGATAATCGGCCACATTACGGTGTACAGAATGGAAAAAAATGTTCCCATAAGCGCAATCATCCCTACGCTGATCGCTATGTCTTCATCTTTAGCATTTACAATCGGTGCTACAGCGGCAATCGCTGCAGCGCCACATATTCCCGTTCCCACTCCAGTGAGGAGAGAAATGGTCGGATTGGCTGTCATTTTTTTCGCAAGCCATACCATGAATACTATCGCAAAGCCAATGACGAATGCATCACGGAACAGTAGTCCGAACCCTTCATTCATAATCGTCTGCATATTTAATCGGAGTCCATATAAAATAATTGCTGTCCGCAGTACTATTTTTGCTGAAAAAGTAATCCCACGTCGCAATATTTCCGGGTATCCAAAAAATTGCCGATAGCCAATCGCGATGATCATCGCCCAAGCCATTTGGCCAACGTAAGAAAATGCAGGAATCTTTGCCAGCAGGAACCCTAACAGAGCAATTGAAAATGTAAAGACTACTCCACCGCTAAATGTCACGAGCGATGAAAGTCTTTTCTGTTTATTTGACAAGTTCTGAGTTAATTCAGTTTGTATGTTTTCATTTGTCATCGATGGAACACCTCTATAAATATCGTAAGCAACTTCCTGCTATAATGGAAATAAATCATTATTATTATAATGATAAGTAAATACTTATGACAAAGGCGGTGAAGGAATGGATCAACATTTGCATGTGTTTGTTACGGTCGTCGATAAGAAGAATTTTTCCCGAGCTGCAGAGAAATTACATATGACACAACCTGCCGTTAGTCAGTATATTCGTTTATTGGAAGAGCGAGTTGGCGCACGGTTATTGGAACGGACGAATAAATATGTCTGCTTAACGAAAGCCGGGGAAATTGTTGATCATCATGCAAGGGAAATTTTAGGTATGTATACAAATATGCAACGCCTCGTTGATGATTTAACAAAGCGCGTGAAAGGCCCACTTGCAGTTGGGGCCAGTTATACATTTGGTGAATATGTTCTTCCTCACGTCCTCGCTTCTTTACAAAGACAATACCCAGACATCGATCCGACGATTACAATCGGTAATACCGCGACCATCGCTGATTTAGTTACGAGTCATCAATTGGATGTCGGTATTGTCGAAGGGCATTTTCAAGATGAACATTTACGTGTTACTGATTTTGCAGAAGATCGGATGGTCGTCGTGGCATCTGTTGATAGTCCTCTTGTAAATAAACAACAATCCGTATCGCTTGCCGAATTGGAAAACGAATTGTGGATCATCCGTGAGCGGGGTTCGGGAACGCGAGAGGCGACAGAAAGGATGTTTTCCCAAATCGGCATTGCACCACATCGACGCATGTATATTAGTAGTACTCAACCGATTAAAGAGGCTGTGGAAGCGGGTTTAGGAGTGAGTCTCCTTTCGCAATGGGCGATTCAAAAAGAATTAAAAAATGGCTACTTAAAAATGGTTCATGTAAAGGGGTTACCCTATACCCGCCAGTTTTCCATCATTACAAAATCACCTTATCAAACAAAAGCGGTTGAAACATTTCTTGACGTTGTACAGCACTATGAAGGAATATGATAAATGTAGTGACACGAGGTCCATACCGCTGAAATGATTGAAACGGGAAGATATAGTAGGCCCAGTTGGATTTATTTACTTTCATTTCATACATACGGTATTATGTATAGTAATCTTTTGGGGACATTCGGGATAGGAGTTTGAAAGATGCAGAAGGAACATAAAAAAGATCAACGATTTAAAATTGCTAATCGTGAAGCATTTATCGGGGTTGGATTAGTCATCTTCAATTTTGTTTGGTGGTTTGCTTTTGCTTATGGATTGGGGAGTAAAGATCCGAGTGAGTATACGTATATTTTTGGTTTGCCGGACTGGTTTTTTTACAGTTGTGTACTCGGGTTAGTTGTGATGATTATTCTTGTAACGTTCGTTGTCAAAACATTCTTTATCGATGTTTCCTTTGATGATGAAGGGGACGAGCATTCATGAATGGGCAAGCATTACTTCCCTTAATCGGAATTTTAATTGTTATTTTTATGATTGGTTTGTGGGCAGGAAAATCGGTTCGCTCGTCAGATACTTTTTTACAAGAATACTTCTTAGGAAATCGGAGTATGGGTGGTTTCTTGTTAGCGATGACGATGACCGCGACGTATGGAAGTGCGAGTAGTTTCATCGGTGGTCCTGGTGTAGCTTATACACAAGGGCTCGGCTGGGTCTTATTGGCGATGTCACAAGTGGCCACGGGTTATTTTGTGTTGATGATCTTAGGTAAAAAATTTGCCATTGTCACTCGCAAGTATCAAGCTGTAACGATGGTTGATTATTTAAAAGAACGTTATCAGTCAAAATGGGTCGTTTGGGTGGCGGCTCTCAGCATTATTATCTTTTTGTTTTCGGCCATGGCGGCGCAGTGGATTGGTGGGGCAAGGCTCATTGAATCGTTAACGGGGATGCCTTACCTTGCTTCGCTATTTATTTTTGCAATTTCTGTACTCATTTATGTGATGATTGGTGGCTTTCGTGCAATAGCTATAACCGATGCGGTTCAAGGGATCATTATGTTTATCGGCACGTTAATCTTGCTCATTGCGACAGTGATTGCAGGTGAAGGTATACCAAATATAATTGCAGATTTACAAGCAGAGAATCCGAACTTGATTACTCCATTTGGAGCGGATGGCGATTTAACACCGGCATATGTATCATCCTTTTGGATTCTTGTTGGAGTCGGTGTCATTGCTTTACCTCAAATTGCTGTCCGTGCGATGTCGTATAAAAACTCACAATCGATGCACCGAGCGATTATAATCGGTACGATTGTTGTTGGATTTATCATGCTGAATATGCATTTAATCGGGGTGTTTGCACGACCGATTTTACCGAACATCGAAGTTGGGGACCAAGTGATGCCACTTCTTGCTCTTGAGGTGATGCCTCCCTGGTTAGCGGGTATTGTCCTTGCTGCACCAATGGCAGCGATTATGTCGACAGTGGATTCATTATTATTACTTGTAAGCTCTTCGATTGTAAAAGATGTGTATATCAATTATATTGAACCTAAAGCAAGTGATCGACGAGTGAAACGGCTGAGCATCGGTGTGACAGGAATTCTTGGTGTAATCGTTTTCCTCATGGCTTTTGATCCTCCAGAGTTAATCATCTGGCTCAATTTATTTGCGTTTGGTGGTTTGGAGGCGGCATTTATTTGGCCGATTGTGCTCGGTCTGTATTGGAAAAAAGGAAATAAATACGGCGCACTCACATCGATGATTACGGGTGTTTCATTTTATGTTTTATTTGAAAAATTTTATCCAGAACCATTCGGGATGCATTCTGTCGTTCTCTCCATTGTTATATCATTCGTCGTGTATGTCGTTGTGAGTTTAAGTACACAAAATTGGCGAGGAAACATCGCAAAAAGTGACGGCGTTTAAATGGTCCATCATCGATTTGGGCTTCGATGTGCTTAGTAAAGTGTGTGTGCAATTGATTTTTGAAAAAATAAATTGAATTTCACTCATTCCTTTAAAAGGGGGCAGGCTCCATGTCAATCCAATCGATTTACATCCTATTAGTGATGGTTTTATTGTCGTTGTTCGGGATGATGGTCGTTCAGAAACGGAGGAACAAGGATTTGAGTAAGTATCCGATAGGCACTGTCATTATGATTTGTTTGTTCATGGCTACTGTAACGTTCTTCCAAAAAGAGTTTATTTTCAATCGTATGAATTTAGGTACTGACCCATTTTCATTGTATTTATTTTTGACGATCATCGGCTTGTCGGTGTTAAACATGTTTATTTATAAAGGCCAGAAGAAAAAACCATCTTCATAGTTGTTAAGGATTGAGCCTATTGAATCATCTTCAAGATTTGTCCATTCAAACAAACGTGGCGGGATTGATTTACCAGCCACGTTTGTTTATTTTCTTAGCGCTTCTCTACGATTTTTTTAGCATCCGGATTCATTTGAAAATGTCCATTCTCTTCGATGACAAATCCCATGCTCTGCATGTCCCGCAAACTGCTACGAACCTTAAAAAGTGGAATCTTGGCGCGTTCCGAAACTTCTTCCGGTGACAAGGATTCATTTTTAATCGTTCGTAATAAGTTTTGGGCTGATTTTGACAATTGTCCTTTGTCATCTACACATGCCGTTCATCCAGCTCCTTATAACTGTTTCATACAGAGGTACCAATCGACACATTCATATTCATCATCTTTCATTCGCTCATCAGCAAGTTCAGCAGTGACTGCTGGAGGAACGATGACTTTATCGCCTTTTTGCCAGTCGGCCGGTGTGGCGATATTATGCTCATCGGTGGCTTGCAATGCTGTAACGAGGCGAACCATTTCATCCATATTACGTCCAGTGGAAAGAGGGTAGTAAATGATTGCACGAACGATTTGTTTGTCATCGATGACAAATACTGCTCGAGATGTTTCAGTTGAACTTTCTTCAGGCATAATCATACCGTATTTTTCAGCTACATCTTTATTTAAATCAGCGATGACCGGGAACTCAATGTCGACATCAAAATTTTCTTTAATGTTTCGAACCCACGCAATATGGGAATGTACACTGTCAATACTTAATCCTAACAGCTCTGTATTTAATTCACGTAACTGTGGATAGATTTTTTGGAAGCCAACAAACTCAGTCGTACAAACAGGTGTAAAGTCAGCAGGATGCGAAAATAAGATGACCCAGCTTCCTTTATAATCTGATAAGCGCAATGTTCCGTGGGTCGTTGTTGCTTCAAAATCAGGGGCCGGGGAACCAATCCGTGGGAGTGAGCGAACGTCTTGTGCCATTTTTTCTTCGTGCATTTTACATCCTCCTAATTTAAAATTAGTATAATGTAACTCTAACTATACAATAACTAAATTTCCGTTGATTAGCAACTAATTAGCTGACATAAATTTTGTAACAAACAATTAACAAGTGATAAAAACATAAATGGAAAACGAATACTTTGAATATTTAATGACATTTATTCACTTAAACTTATCGTAATAGTGTTGATATAACACATGATATACATGTTATTTAAAAAGAAAGATATCGATTTGAATGATATCTATGAACAATAATAATTATTATATAATAGAGTTATTAGATGATGTTCATATCGTTATCGGATATTGTTATGGATATATTATTCATATTAAATAATTGATAATATTATCAATTAGAAAAGGATAAATAGATGGTATGGATGACGGGTGATATTTCCATACATAAAATATGTGTAAATAAGCATTCTAATCATGAAAGGGTGGTTAGATTATGAATAGAAAAACAAGAGATATTATGACTTCAGATGTTCATACGGTGAGTGAGTCTCAGTCAATTCAAGAAGCTGCATCTATCATGAGTCAGTACAACATTGGATCCATTCCCGTTGTAAATCAAAGTGGCCAAATGGTTGGAATTGTAACAGACCGTGATATTACGTTGCGGGCAACTGCACAAGGGGAAGCGTCACAAACGCCTGTATCTCAAGTGATGACAGCTCAGCAAGTCGTACACGCTTCACCCGATATGGATGTAGAAGAAGCTGCACAGTTGATGTCACAACAGCAAATTCGCCGTTTGCCTGTTGTGGATCAAGGGCAGATTGTAGGGGTTGTTTCCCTAGGAGATTTGGCAGTGAGTTATCAGCATGATGAAAAGGCTGGACAAGCGTTATCAAGTATTTCTAACCCATCTAAACCACAGCAATAAGTAATTTTAAACGAAGGAACGGGGACAAAACACAGCAAAATAAGAAAAAGGAGTCCAGTTGATGATCAAACTGGACTCCTTTCATTTTTTATAAAAGGAAATTTCATTCGTTTTATTGAGTTATATTGACTTTCACTTCAGACAGTTGCTTTCCTCAGTGGGCACTCGAAATCCGTTTGGAAAGTAGCAAGGAACGGGTCGTATTTTTGGAAAAAGCGCTCAAAAAATCTCCACCCTAAACCCTTGATCCTTTCCACTTTGTCCGTTGCTGAATACGTGCCGATAGCCGCACTCAGCAACGGACAAAACCACACTAAATGAGATGAGCAAAAAAAGGGCAGCGATCGCTACCTTTTTTAAAAATCTATCTTCCACACTCGCGCCCGTTAGTGGAACAAATTTAGAATTGAACGCTGAAACCATTAAATTTATGAATTCCTGTGCCAAATTTAACAAGTCCTTTTTCTCTTAGAAACTTAACTGCCAGCTTTACTTCCTCTAAAGTTTCTGGCTCAAGGCCTAAGGTATTATGGGAACCATACACCATTGAAACATTTCTTATCCCTGATATTCTTTCCAGAGAATTAACTAAATCAACTGGATTGGTTGATGGATAAAAAGCATATATAGGAGTTTCATCATAAAGTAAATCTCCAGTAAACAAATACCCATACGTATCATCGAAAATGCATATATGACCTGGTGAATGCCCTGGAGTATAATATATAATTAATTTTCTATTTCCCATATTAATTACATCACCATCGGCTACAAGTCCCGTCGGCTTTCCTTGATACGGTGTATATGTATCAGGGTCAAATGTTTCTGGAGTGGGTATTGTAATATCTCGACCTATATCTTTTCTTATTTGTTCTATCGATAATCCCTTAATACCGTTCATTAGCCAGTCTGAATCCTTCTCATGAACATAGATCGTCTCAAATTCACCATGGCTTCCAATATGGTCTACGTGAACATGAGTAGTAATAACCGTAATGGGGAGGTCTGTTAGTTGATCGGTTATTCTCTTTATATTATCAATACCAAGACCTGTATCAATTAACACTGCCTTTTCTTCCCCTGTTAATAAAAATGAATGCACTTTCTCCCAGTGACCATATTCGCTAATTGCGAATGTGATACTATCAATTTCCTGAATGGTAAACCATGAATCCCTAATCGTTGTAAAAACCCCCTTCTTTTAACAATATGGCCCGTTTGTTGAAAGAATCTCTTATAAACGAATTCCTACGTTTCTAAGTTCCACATAGTAATTATAGAAAAACCATCTTCATCAGCCTTTTCTTTATCGTCTGTATGAATCAAATCGCCATCTTCTGCATTATCAAGAGTCAATTCTTTATTTACTTCTTTCAGCAAACCACCATATGAAATTAATCTTTTTCTATAAAATCCATCTTCTAAATCAGTCACTCGTTGCAAGTTTTTTCTTCATCATCAATCATAAAGTCTGTGTTTTTACTGGATACTTTGCAGTTTCATCTTTTTGAGAGAGTCTAAACGTTTTAAAGGAAAATTCAAAGGCGAGGAAGAGCCCCCATAAATGCCTGACAGACTCATGAAAGAAGAATTGTTGTAAGATTTATAATATAATGTTATATTCCTATTAAACCTAAATTGGCCAGAAGTTTGGCTCAAAAATCCAGACGATCTTCAATGGGAATTTATTTTCAATCAAGAACCTATATTTATCTCTGATAATATGCCCGCTTATAAAAACAGAATCACAAGAAACATAGGAAAAAGTTAGATACTAATTTTTCAACCTAGAAGAATATTTAAAGACATTTCACATGATTCAAAAGCAGGAAGTAAAACAATTAGATTAATAAGAGAAAAGGTTGAAAAATCGAAGGTTGGCCTACACATCCAGATTTAGGTGGATATGGCAATCATCATGAATGGAAGCAATATATTATTTCTAATGATAACAAAAGCGAAACAGAAAAATGTCCATTCATATATAATCAAAATTGAATGAATGGAGTTTTATCAATGTTATCACTTTTTATTACATATATCATATTAGGAGTCTCTTTAGCGTTACCAGCAGGGGCAATGACAATTGAAATGTCCAAACAAGGACTAAGAAACGGATTTTTCCATGGGTGGTTCGTTGGAATAGGTGGAATGACGATTGATTTATTAATGATTATTATAATTTACTTTGGATTTTCTGAAATCTTAATGTTGCCTGCTGTTGAAATCATTATGTGGTTCATTGGCTGTCTTTTTCTCTTATACATTGGGATTGAGAGTATCAAAGAAGCAAATCAACCTTTGTCTATCAGCAATATTGAAACTGGGAGAAAATCGTTAATAAAATCTTATACCACTGGAGTATTAATGGCTATTACTCCAGCGAATATTGTCTTTTGGATAGGTGTATTTGGAACTGCTTTAACAGCTGCTTTAAATAAAGTAAGTGGATTTCAATTTTTATTTGTTGCTTCAGGAATTTTGGTAGGTATCTTAATTCATGATTTAATCTTAATGGGAATTGTTAGTTATACCCGAAAATTTGTTAACCAAAGTTTTATAAAATGGACATCTATAATAGCAGGTATATTACTGATTGGATTTAGTGGATATATGGGATATTTATTTATTACTGAACTCAAGCAGTATATATAAATGCCAAAAACCCATTTTATGTAAAAGGAGACCTGGTCAATAAACACTATCCAGTCGGACAAAAACCTTTAAGACCTTTCTTTTTTTCGAGAAAAAGGAAACAAAAAAACCTGTCCTCTGCCACCTCAGCAAAAGGGGGGTTCTCTCGTGCCCGTTTGAAAGTGAGCAAGGGACAGGTAGTATTTTTTTGAAAAAATCGCTCAAAAAAATATCCACCTTAAACCCTTATCAATCTCCATTTTGTCCGATTTGGTTTACTCATCGAAAGCCGTACTCAGCAAATAATAAATTTTTATCGTCTTTCGGTTTTCGAGTATATCGGACAAAACCACTAAATAAAAAAAGATACGAGAATAATTTCTCGTATCTAATGTATCTTTAATCATTTTTTATAAAATAATTTTTACGCTCCCCATTCCATATCGCAATTATTGAATAACCATCTTCGTCAGCTTTATCTTCATCATCTGTATGAATCAATGTATATTTTATTTTGAAAAGGTTGTTAAATCCTGTGGATCTCTATGTTCGTTAGGATGATTTCATGTAATTCTGTGCAAATTGGACAAAATAATCTAAAGTTTTGGCATTGCTTAACGATCCCTTATTAACGACCTCATCTATGGATTGACCCATTAATATTTTTTTAACAGGTACTTCTAATTTTTTCCCATTCAATGTCTTTGGTAATTCAGAAACTTCATAAATACCCGTCGGTACGTGACGAGGTGAACATTGTGTTCGGATCTGTTTGTTAATCGTTTGTTTGACTTCGTCTGTAAGTTGATATCCATCTTTCATAACGACAAATAGAGGTACGAAGGATTCTCCTTCTTGATCAGGGATATCGACGATTAAACTATCGCTTACGGTTGGTACTTGGTCTACAGCGCGATAAATTTCACTTGTTCCAATGCGAATTCCCCCGCGGTTAATCGTAGCGTCCGACCTGCCATAAATGACACACGTTTCGCGATTTGTAATTTTCAAATAATCCCCGTGACGCCATATACCAGGGAACATGTCAAAATAACTTTCTTGGAGACGACTGCCATCCTCATCATTCCAAAAATAAATAGGCATGGAAGGGAAGGGCTTCGTCAAGACGAGTTCACCTATTTCTTCAATGACCGCTTGCCCAGCTATATTGAAACTTTGAATGTCTGCACCAAGTCCTCGACATTGAAGTTCTCCAGCATAGACGGGTAAAATCGGTGAACCGAGTATAAAGGCAGTACAAACATCCGTTCCTCCACTCGATGAGGCAATCCATAAGTCTTCTTTAACGTGTTCATAGCACCATTGGAAGGCCTCCGGTGGTAGCGGGGATCCCGTAGAACTAATGTTTTCTAAATGGCTTAAATCGTACTCTTCCTTCGGTGAAAAATCTTCTTTCATACATGCCGTAATATAGCTCGCACTCGTTCCGAAAAGGGTCATCTTCGTATCTTCCGCAAGTTGCCAAAGCACTTTTTTATGAGGGTACGTAGGACTTCCGTCATATAAAATAATCGTACTTCCTGTTAACAAGCCACCGACGAGAAAATTCCACATCATCCAGCCTGTCGTTGTAAACCAGAAAAACCGATCACCTTCACCGAGGTCAGTGTGAAAAGTTAACGCTTTTAAATGTTCTAATAAAATTCCCCCTTGGCTTTGGACAATCGGCTTCGGTTTTCCGGTTGTTCCTGATGAAAATAAGACCCATAACGGATCGTTAAATGGAACATGTTCATATGTGAGATTATTTTCATTTGATTCTTTCGCTGCATCGTGCCAAAGTGTAACATTTTTCAAATTTTCAAATGTAGCCTTTTCATTCAAATAGGGAATAGCGATCGTTGCTTCTAATGTCGGTAAATGTGCTTGGATGTTTTCTACAACATTCATTCGGTCGAAATTTTTCCCGCCGTATGTATATCCGTCGACAGTGATCATGACTTTCGGTTCGATTTGCTGAAAGCGATCAATGACACTATGCGTACCGAAGTCAGGAGAAGCGCTAGACCAAATAGCGCCTAAACTAGCCGTCGCTAAAAAAGCGACAACTGTTTCGTAAATATTGGCTACATAAGCGACGACACGATCGCCTTTTTTAACTCCTAGATCAATGAATGTTCGTTGGAGAGCAGCTGTATCTCGATAAAGTGTTTTCCACGTTACGCGATGCTGTTTACGGTTTTCTGAAGAGTGGATGATTGCGGTTTTGTTTTCATCACGGTTTCTAAAAATATGTTCCGTATAATTAATTGTCGCTTCTGGAAACCATTGAGCTCCAGGCATCGAATGGGTCGTTAATACGGTTTCATAAGGATGTTCGAATTGAATAGTAAAGTATTCCCACTGTGACTCCCAAAACGCTTCCAATTCATCTACAGACCATTTCCAGAGTGAATGATAACTTTCAAATGTCAAGCCTTTGTGTTGCGTGAGCCATTCCATATACGCATAAAGGTTCGAAGCTTTTTTTCGTTCGTCGTTCGGCTCCCATAATAACGTACCTTCCTCAATTTGTTTCATTATTAAATCACCCCTGAATTTTTAGATGATTAACACTATTATATGTAATCGCTTACGATGTGTAAAGAAGAGACTTCAGATTATGCACTCTTTTTCTACTCCAAGCAATTTAAAGGAACAAAACATATTGAACTTGAAGAAGTATAAACCGTTGCCTTCAAACACATAATAAAGCATGCATTCAAAAGTGTATAAATAGGCCATTTTTTAAAGGAGAATCGCTTTGTTTAAATGGAAGAGCAAGTCAAAAAAAGTGCAAAAAAAAGAAGTAAAAAGCAATTTAACAAAGGTTAAACAAATCCCTATTCATAAAGATCTTTCTAAAAATAAACGAATGATTCAACAAATAATCGGAAGCGAGCCAGATCTATTTAAGCGCGAATTTGATATCCAACTCGGCCAGAAAACAACCGTTTCACTCCTCATAGTAGGAATCGGTGGTTTAGTAGATGAACGCCCCCTTCGTCAACAAGTCGTTGAACCGTTATTGTCTAAATCATTGAACGGAGAAAAAAATTTAACGGCTAGTCTTAAGAAAAAAATGTATGTGCAGGATATTGTCGAAGAAACGAATTTGTATATATGTATCATGCAACTTTTTAAAGGAAGTGCCATTCTTTTAGCGGATGGGTGTAACACGGCACTACTCATTAATGCAGAGGGTTCCGTCGAAAGGGCTATCGAAGAACCGTCAACCGAAACGGTTGTCAGTGGTTCAAGAGAAGGCTTTGTAGAAGAACTGGATACGAATATTTCCTTACTTAGAAAAAGAATCTCCCATCCGAACTTACATTTACATACATACATCATTGGTGAGTATAGTCAAACCGATGTAGTCATCGCTTATGTTGAAGGAATTGCCGACCCAAAAATCGTCGAACGGATGCATGAAAGAATCATCCAAATCAAAGTTGATGATATTTCGAGTTCGGGACAATTGGAGCAGTATTTGGCAGAACACCCGCATTCCATTTTTCCAACAACGGGGAATACAGAACGGCCGGATCGATTAGCGGCGATGATGATGGAAGGAAGAGTTGCTTTACTGACGGATGGAGATCCTGTGGCGCTTTATTATCCACATTTATTCATTGAAACGATTCATAGTGTTGAGGATTATAGTTCTAAGCCTTATTATACGAGTTTTCTCCGTCTTTTACGCTTTTTATCCTTAATCTTTAGTATATTACTCCCATCTGTTTATATTTGTGCAGTAAATATTCATAAAGAAATGATTCCCTCTCAATTTCTCATTGCACTTGAAGAATCGCGGGAGGGCGTACCTTTTCCGCTATTTTTGGAAACGATGATGTTACTTATTTTATTTGAAATTGTTCGGGAAGCGGGTGTTCGTATGCCTCGAGCAATTGGACAAGCGGTAAGTATCGTCGGGGCGCTGATCCTTGGAGAAGTGTCAGTTGCAGCAGGATTGATTAGTGCACAAACGATTATTATTGTCGCTATTTCTACAATTACGACGTTTCTTGTTACCCCCGTAACTGAAGTAGTTGCTTTACTACGGCTTTTTTATATGATTCCAAGTGCTTTATTCGGTTTTTACGGGTTGATGATTGGTATTTTGGCTACGATTACGCATCTCGTAAATATTAAGACGATGGGGGTTCCTTACTTTGGTCCAGTCGCACCGATTCATTTAAGAGATTGGCGAGATTTCATCATTCGCGTACCTTACAAAAATTTAAAATACCGACCAAAAAGTATCCCACATACGCGGCCGATTCGCTACAAAAATGTTCCTGAAACTCCGAGTAGGGAGGATTATGTTGAATGAAGAAATTCGTCTGTATTAACCTTATATGGCTTGTCTTCTTATCAGGATGTTGGGATATTGTAGAACTGGATGAATCGATTATGGTGCTCGGTGTCGGTTTAAGTAAAACAGATGAAAATGAATACAATATCGTCGTCGAAGCAACCGCCCCTTCGGCTGTAGCACCAACAGAAGGAGCGAGCGCGAAAGGGAGAAGCATCCTTCTTGAAGTTAAAAGTAAAACGTTGTTTGATGCGGCTCGCGAGGTCATTCGGATTGCTAAACGACGGTTGTTCTTTACTCATGCTCATGTGTGGATTATTCATAGTGACTTAGCAACGGATGAAGATGTCTTATACTTTTTAGATATTTTAAGAAGGGAACAAATGCTTCGTTTAAATAGCTTTTTGTTTGTAACGGATGAGACACCGAAAGATATTTTTTCGGTTGCTCCCATTTTTAGTAATATCATTTCTGAACAATTGACTTCGGCAATGGAATTCGTCGATTATGTTTCTGATTACCCGGCGGTAAGGGCGAGGGAGTTTTTTAGAATGTTGTTGAACCCGATTAAAAATGGCTATCTTCCATATGTTAGGAATACTCTGCAAAGTAATGAAATACACACTGAGTTTACAGGAGCAGGTATATTCAACGAAGGGAAACTTGTAGGAAAGTTAAACTTACGTGAAACATTTGGATTACTTTGGCTCAATGATGAAACACAAGGAGGAAATATTACAATTTCCAAAGATGGTGATAAGACTTCTTTTAAACTGTTAAAAGGAAAAACAAAGATAAAGCCACATCTAGACGGTGAGCGCTTACAAGTAGACATCCATGTCAAAGCTAGGGGGAAACTCGCAGATCAAAACGTTCGTCATGTGGAGTCGATTAATGAGTGGATTAAGCAATTTAGTGAATTGATTGAGGAGCGGATTGAAAAAGATATGCGACATGCTTTACATATTTTACAACATGACTTGAAAACAGATGCGACAGCGATCGGATTAAATGTGTATCGAAAACAACCCGATGCGTTTAAACAGGTGAGTGATCGTTGGGACGAAGTTTTTGCAGATGCAGACGTCCGAATCCATGTAGAGACCATCATACTTGATAAAGGGTTGATCGAACGACCCGGTTATCGCCAAGAAAAACCGCTGAAAAAGAATCCTTACCAATTGAACAAGGGAAGGTGAGAACATGGTTAATAGATGGCAAAATTTCTTCCTTATCGTCTTAACGTTGCCCATTATGGGGCATGTTGTCTTATTACCGCTCGTTATTAATCTTGCAGGGAGAGATAGTTGGATATCCGCACTCATCGCTTTCCCTGTAGGAGCTTTCTTTTTATTTTTGCTTTATCGTTTACGACTCCATTATCCGGATAAGGACATTTTAGTATCTTTAAAGAAAATGTTAGGAAATGTCCTTGGCGTATTAACGGTTACCACCCTTGTCATATATTTTCTATTTCTCGCTTCACTTTCATTAGCTTCATTAGTTGATATGATCAGTACAGTATTTCTTCCACAGACGCCAGTTTGGGTTTTAGTCGTTAGTTTCTTATTGTTGTCAATCAATGGAGCGTTGAAAGATGTAAAAGGAATTGCGTTGACGGCGAGCATTCTTTTTTTTATTGTCATGTTTACAGGCCATTCGCTTACGTTTATTAACTTTCCTGAAAGAAGATTATCCGATCTGTTGCCGGTGTTGGAATATGGTTGGAAACCGGTGATTTTAGGTACTGTTCTACTAAGTACCATATGGATTGAACTGTTATTTATGTTAATTATTCCTATCCGTAATATTCGTGAAAAACGGTTCTATTTCGTTGCGCTATTAGGTGTTTTCGCTAATGTAGTGATGATATTATCGACGATGAGCGGGGCAATTATGACATTTGGTTTAGGGCAGTCGCAAAGTTTCGTCTATCCGGCATTGGAAATTGTCCGGATTATTAATATTAACTTCGTTGATCGCTTAGATGTTTATGGATTGATTTTGATGACATTTGGATCTTATATTCGTTGTAGTTTATTTATGAGAATTAGTTGTGACCAAATACTCGGCTTTTTAGGGAAGCGGAAAAAATGGAAAAACGCCGTAGTTTATATGTCGATAGCAATCATCATTGGCGTGCTCGGTTACTATATGGGGTATACGCGAATGAATCAAGAATATTTCCTAACCGTGTACGCATATTCAATTGTTCTATATCCTTTACCACTATTTTTACTATTCGTTGTTTGGATGCGGAAGAAAAAGTTCACTTGAGTTAACCTTTGGATTATAAAAAAGCCATCCCATTTTTTTAGGGTCATGGCTTTAAGCAAGATGATAACATTAGAGCGTCTATTCGACGAAGAGAATGGTCTATTGTTGTTTATATGCGGCAAAACGACTAAAGGCCTGTTCATCTTCAATGAGTCCACAGGAACCGCATTGGATTTTATATTGAGGGCCGTTATAAACGGTATGGAATGGTTCAACATGTTCTCCTCTTGTATATTCATGTAACAGTTCGCCTGTTTGTGGGTGTAATTTAACGGGTGTAGCGATTTGTTCAATGAGAGTAAACCGGGAACGATTTGTTTTACAGTTTGGGCATAAGTACGGTCCGACCATTTTAAAACACCTCCACGTATAGTATGAGCGATTGCATCGTGAATATACAATAGTGAAGATGCCTGGTGTTATCTTAAAAGATTCATCTATTATTTATGTAACATTTCGACAAACTTTGGATGTACAGTCATTTACGCTAGCCACTATATAGGGGAAATCGAACTATTATGTGATGATGTAGCCTTAGAGATGTCACAAGTGCTGAATCAGTGAAAGAGGAGGATTATTTACGTTAAAAAACCCTTAGCTTGCCATTGTGGTAGCTAAGGGTTGTAAACTGTAAAGTTACTCATTTACTCATCTATTCGCCTTCAGAAACGTCTCCGTCTTCGTAATGATACTCAGAAGTATCGACCGGATCCCAGTCTTCTGTTGGAACATAGAAGCGAAGCAAGTCTCCATTTAGTAATTTATCCGAGAGCTGAAGCTCGTGTTGAACTTGCTCGTTCATTTGTTCCATCTCTTTCGTCGCTTTTATTTCTTCACCTGTTTCATTGTCATAGTAACTTCCAGACACGCGGCTATATGTTGGTGTAATAAAGTCGCCATTTCGGAATGGAACAAAGTCTTTATGGTCAGGTGAAAATAAGTCGGTACCAAATTGAATGTAATCTTGTCCGTGAATTCCTAACAAATGTAATAAAGTAGGCATAACATCCATTTGTCCAGAATATTCCTCAACAGTCCCTTTTCCTTCAACTCCTGGAATCTTAATCATAAACGGTACACGCTGTAATTGAGCATTTTTAAATGGTGTAATTTCTTCTCCAAGTATTTCCATCATCGCACGGTTATGGTTCGTAGAAATACCGTAATGGTCACCATAAATGACAATTACAGAGTCATCGTATAGTCCAGATTCTTTCAAGTCATTGAAAAATTGTTCCAATGATTCATCTAAATAACGCGCTGTTTGAAAATAACGGTCAACAGAGCCATCTCCTGTTTCAGCTGGCGCAATTGTCGCATCTTCATCATCGATTAAATACGGATGGTGATGCGTGAGCGTTAATAAATGTGCATAAAATGGTTCTTCCAATGATTCAAGCATTGGCATTGATTCCGTGAAAAACGGTTTATCTTTTAAGCCATAATTAATGACTTGATTTGGGCTCATATCGTAATATGTTGCGTCGTAATACTCATCGATCGCAAAGTTTTTATAAATCTCGTCACGGTTCCAAAATGACTTGTAGTCTCCGTGAAGAACAACGTTTGTATAATCTTGCTTTTGCTTCATAATGGCAGGTAATGCTTGATACGTATTTTTACTTCTTGTCACAAATGCAGCTCCTTGCGGTAACCCATAAATGGAGTTAGCTAGGATAAATTCAGCATCAGCTGTTTTACCTTGTTCGGTTTGATGGAAGAAGTTTTCAAAATACGTAAAGTTTTCATCTTGATCATGTACGAGTGAATTGATGAAAGGTGTTACTTCTTCACCGTGTAATTCAAAGTCAATTAAAAATGATTGAAATGATTCTAAATGAATTTTAATAATGTTTTTTCCTTCAGCTACACCGAACAATTCAGGATCTGGTTCTGCAAATTTACTTTTTGTATAGTTTTCTACAATCGTTATATCGTTACTATCCGCCAGAACTCTTTGCGAGGACGATTGTAGATTTTGAATCGCATCATAAATCGCAAAGTTATAAGCACCTAAATATTTTACAATGTAATTCCGGTCGAACGTTCTCTTCAATAGCTGCGGTCGATCTGTTTCAGCTAAGCCTAAATTAACTGCAAAGACGACGACGGCTGTTGCCATAATCATTAACGGCTTTCGAATAGGAATTCGTTGAGTGGACCACTGTTTATAACCCCATACAAACAGTCCAATCAAAATGAAAATATCAAACGCATACAAGAGATCGGACCATTGAACTAAACTAGCGATACTGCCACCTAGACTACCGAAATTGCTCGTCTGTGTTAATGTTGGCAGTGTAATGTAGTCCGAGTTCGCACGATAGAAGACAACATTGGCATATAGAAAGAAACTCATCAGTGTGTCAATGATGATTATCCATATACCTGCTTTTCTTCCTTTTGCAAATAAGGCAAATCCTAAGAAAAGCAATGCCGAACTTAGAGGATTTAAGAACAGAAGAAATGCTTGCATGTAATTCTCGATGTCTAAATTAAACTCATTGACATATATAATGTACGTCTTCGTCCAAAGTAAGAGTACTGCTACAAAGAAGAACCCCATTTTGGATGTTAATAATTTCTTCATTTTTTCCATAATTACATTTTCACCTCATGTTTCTCCTCTTAAACCGCCGAATTTATATTATACAACAAATTTGATTTATATACAAGTTTTATAATTGTTCCGAAAATAACAAAAGGATCTAATCATGAGAAATTCCCGAGATACATAAATCATTTGTATTATATGTAAGGGTTATTTATGTTTTATATAGAATAGGTTAGAGAAGATCCGTATGAAAATAAAAATGACAAGATCAGAAAGGAAAACAAGACGAAGATGAAAACGAAGATGAAAAAGATAGCTATCGATTATTTTTATGTCGTCATCGGTGCTATCCTCGTTGGGTTAGCTTACAATATGTTTTTATTACCAGCGAAACTTGCAGCAGGAGGCCTTTCAGGTGTCAGCACGATTTTATACGAATTGTATGAACTTAGCCCCGCCTTTACACAGTTTGTAATGAATATTCCAATCTTTATTATCGGCTGGCTTGTGCTCGGAAAAGATTTCGGTGGAAAAACGTTAGTTGGAACATTTTCGGTGCCGTTTGTCATTTGGTTAAGTGCAGACATCCCATTTACGGTCACTCATCCATTTTTAGGAGCGGTTTATGGAGGAATCATTCTCGGTGCCGGTCTCGGTATTGTTTATAAAGGCGGAGGCTCGACAGGGGGAACAGCTGCGATTGCACAAATCGTAAAAAAATTAACGGGTTTATCTAGTGGATACTCTCAATTAATCGTTGACGGGTTTGTCGTTATTTCGTCGCTCATCGTCTTTCATTTAGAGCTAACATTGTTTGCGCTCCTCTGTATTTATATAACGAGCAAAGCGATTGACGTTATCCAATTACGGACATCTGCTACTAAATTAGTATTAATTATTACAGACGAAGCAAAGAAAATTGAAAGGTTAATCCGTGAAGGCATCGATCGCGGCCATACGAAAGTACGCTCAATCGGTGGGTATTCGAATCAAGCGAATACGATGATATTTTGTGTAGCGGAGAACCAAGAAGCGATTCAGTTAAAACAGTTGCTTTTAAAGGAAGCTCCGACATCGTTTGTCATTTTTATTCATGCATCAGATATATTGGGACGGGGTTTCTCCTTGGAAAAATATTACGGACAGAAGTTGTAAATACATATAATCTGTAAGTTTTTATTCATTTAAGTGCTATCGTGTTATGTGTGAAGAGATGAAAGATAAGTAGCCACTATGAGGTCAAAGATTTAAAAAACGCTACCACTATAATTGGTAGCGTTTTTTATATTAGTGAGTCATCGTTCCGCCTTGGATTGGTGCAAAGCTATTTATAAGCTCTTGCATATCTTGTTGTTGTAGTTGAGGTACTTGGTAATAGTGATGTTTGTTTTGATATAAAAATACTTCATACGCCATTTCG
>DASUXY010000043.1:0-17194 GCA_036377675.1 Bacillota bacterium | reverse complement strand
GCTGTTTGATGAATATCGTCAATTTCTAATGTCGCTGAATGAGGATTCGTCTTGATTAACTTTTTAGCAAGGTCACTTTTCAAGCCAATTAAGGAGAGCTTTTGCCCTAACGTATCATGTAAATCACGAGCAATCCGTTGACGCTCTTCAATAATGAGCAATTTCGTATTCGCATGAGCTAGCAACTGCTCAAGCTTTTCACGTTTGTTACGATTGTATCGATTGATTGGCAATAAAATGACACCAATGACACTTATGATGACAAAAGGAAGTTGAGAAAAAAACAATTCCGTTTGTACAAAAAAACCAAAAGTAATGGCTACAATCGTTGTCAAAAGATGAATTCCATACACTGTAAAGAAACCAACTTTATGTTGCAGACTCCCAATGAAAAAAGCTAAAAAAAGGGCAAAATAAACATAACCAAAATAAACCGTCATAAAAATGCTAATGACCATTTCTATCCCAATCCACACGTAAACGAGCCAATTGCTTGAAACAAACGATAGGCGGTAGGCTGTAAAAAATAGTAGAATCATTAAAATCCCAATCATTATTTCGCTCATTGTTGATGGTTTAAAAATAAAATAAAAAGGTAACACACAAAAAATAATCCATACATAAAGACTAAGACCTGTATTTTTCGGAAAAATTTCGTACCACTTTCCCATGGAAATGATCGATCCCTTCCCCCACTTGTTTATGATCCAAGTTTTTTAAAGTATAACAAAAAAGGCGATTGTCAGCATCTTACAAATATTACCCGACAAAATCGCCTCAAGAAATTTACTTTTCCTGAAAAGCCTGTTCTGTTCTTCTATGATTCATTTGTACGCCTGCTTTAGCTTGTTTCATTCGTTCTTTCGCTTCTTTGAAACTAACGAACGTTCTGTTTTTCGCATCATACAGACGAAAATGAATCGACTTTAAACTGGAAGCGGGTGTAATCGTTGTCGCTTGTTGTAAAGGTGGTATCGATTCATGTACTTCTTCCAAATAATAGTTCGGTATCTTTGGACTGAAGTGATGGACGTGATGGTAGCCGATATTTCCGGTAATCCATTGTAATACTCTCGGAAGTTTGAAATATGAGCTTCCATCGATAGCCGCTTTTACAAAATCCCAATCCTTTTCATCTTCAAAGTATGAATCTTCAAATTGATGTTGGACATAAAACAGCCAAATCCCGAGCGATCCCGATACGAAAAGAATCGGAATTTGAATCATTAGAAAAGCTTGCCAGCCAATTACCGAAATCATCCATCCGCAGATGGTTATAATGGATACGTTCGTCAAGTATGTGTTTAACCGCTCTTTTCGTTTGGCCTCTTTTCGATTGATTCGATTCGAAATGAGGAAAAGAAAAAAAGGACCTAGGCCAAACATGACAAATGGATTACGATATAATCGATACGTTAACCTCTTCCAAACAGAAGCAGAAATATACTCATCGACGGTCATCACCCACACATCCCCTGTTCCAAGTTTATCTAAATTACCACTTGTCGCATGATGAATCGCGTGGTTTCGCTTCCATTTCTCATAAGGAAAAAGCGTTATAATCCCTGTAAGAGTCCCGACTATTCGATTCGCTTGACTACTCTTGAAAAAAGAATGGTGCGTACAGTCATGAAAAATAATAAAGATGCGGATGACAAATCCCGCTGCAACAATAGCAACTAAAATCGTTAACCAATAGGAAACCGTTAAACTTTTATACGCAAGAAACCAGAGAAGAATAAACGGCAAAAGGGTATTGATTAATTGTCTTATACTTGATTTTGTATGTGACGTCTCAAAAGGTGCTACTTTTTTTCTTAATTGGACTTGTTTATGTTTACGCATAGCTTCCCCCTGTATAAATGTAATCTTCTATCGATCTGATAGTCTTTAACACTAGCATAGAAGAAATACAGGGGCGAAAAAAGACATATACGTCAGGGAAGCTATATGACAAATGTCATGGTTATGCAGTAAAATGTAATGATCGAATTGAAGACTCTATGTGAAGTAACAACCTCCCTCTCAAGACGAGCAACCCCCACCCAATGGTAAACAGTCGAAAATAAATGGTATAATCATCCGTGACGGATTCTTGCAAACCGGCATGAATAGCGATAACTTGATTATCGATACCATCTTAGAAATTTCATACATCATAAGCATATGACCGAGGTGAGAAAATGAAGATCGGATTAATTGGCACAGGAACTATTGGCAAGCTTTTATTAGAAAAAATCAATAGTGAGAGAATTTTTACGAATCATTACATCACATCTGTTCTAGATGAGAGAGAAAAATCAAAAGAAACGCTATCTAAACTTTCCAAAGCATATCATTTTTCTGCTTTTCATGACGTGCATTCATTTTTGAAGTCAGGGATTGACTTCATTGTTGAATGCGCAAATATTGCAGCGGTTCAAACATACGCCGCAACTATGCTCCGTGAAAAAGATATGTTAATCATTAGTGTCGGAGCACTTATGGACGAACAACGACTCGACGAATTAACAGCGATCGCAAAAACAAATCAAACGAAACTATATTTACCTTCTGGAGCGATTGGTGGCCTGGAGACAATTCAAGCTGCCCATATGCTCGGTGGGTTGCATACCGTCACCTTAAACACGCGAAAACCAGCACATGCACTAACGAAAAAACCTGTTACAAAAGCGACAACAATTTTTGCAGGACCGGCGAAAGACGCCATTAAAAAGTATCCACAAAATGCAAATGTTGCCATAACCCTTTCATTAGCTGGGTTGGGAGTAAATGAGACACAAGTGAAAATCATTGCTGATCCAAACATAGATAAAAACATTCATACCATTCACGCCTCAGGAGAATTCGGTATGCTCGATTTCACATTAACAAACAACCCACTGCCTACAAACCCAAAGACAAGTTACCTAACAGCTTTAAGTATTTTATCTGCAATAAAATCACTCGATCAATGTGTGATCATCGGTTAAGGAGGGATATTCTTCGTCCCTCAGTTCCATGTCCATTATAGATACCCTCCACCTCTTACTAGATCATGGCTCTTGGAGATTCTAAAATAGCTCGCAGAGTTATACATACGAATAAGAATTAAAAAGATAAAAAATCAGCCTCTAATTCCTAATGAGGGGAGAGCGATTGTTATTTTGTACGTGTCAATAGTAGTTATTCTGTTTAATGATGATTCAGGACAAATCTGTTTTAATGTCGGTTTTCAATACATATTCTAACGATCACTTCATTTCCTCTATACAATCATTCATATTGAAATTGCATTTCCACTCTTGCACGAATAATGATTTGTCCAGGTTCGATCGGCGTGGTAAATCCGGCTTCTTTGACAGCTAATGTTTGCACAGATGCTGTAGGCTCTGTCGTCAGTTCGACAATTTTAATTGGGGTTACATGTAAAATAAGTTCCATCGATTCAGCAATTGTTTGTGCTTTAATGCGGGCATCTTCTAACGCTCGACGTAAGGCTTGTTGATAATAACGAGATGCGTCGGTCAGTGTAAATTCAAGGTTTGACACCTGATTCACACCGTGTTGAACCGCAACATCAATCACTCGTCCTGCTCCTTGAACGTTCGTCATTTCAACGGCAATGGCATGAACGACTTCGTAGTGTCTAAACAGTTGCTTTCCGTCGACATAGTCATACCGCGGTTGGATACGGTAACTAGCCGTTTGGATTTGTTCCTGGGCAATCCCCAACTGAACAATAGCTTGAATGACATTATTCATCATGGAAGCATTCTCTTTTTGCGCCTCACTAAGCTGAGCACTCTCCGTGCGGACGTCTAACTGGACACGAAAACGATTCGGTTCAATCGCTATACTCCCTTTCCCTGAAACGGTCATTACGCGAGCATTTTCCACTTTTTCACTCAACTGATGGGCATATGAACGATTGTTGAGCATTTGCTGCCGATTCTCATCATACATTCCTATTCCCGCCTTTCTATAAAGATGAGCATTACTAGATGATATGATGATGGATCCCTGTTTGTTCGCATTTCACCCGTATGATTTACAATCTGGATATTTACATTTCCTTCGGTGCTTGTATCCCGAGTAATTGTAACCCTTCTTTCAAAACAATCGTGACAGATTTTACTAACGATAAGCGATCCGGCTGTTCATCATCATCGGCTAAAATTTGCACATGTGTATAATATTTGTTGAAAGCTTGTGCCAATTTTAAGACATATTTAGCGATTTTCGATGGATCGTTGTCGATACATGCGCTTTTAATCATTGGAGGAAATTCCAGCAATATTTTTATAACGTCCCAACTATACGTATCATTTAGTCCAGCAGGCTTAAACGAATCGACGTTTGCCTTGTTGATAACCGAACAAGCCCTCGCATATGTATATTGAACATAGGGACCTGTTGCTCCTGTAAATGTAAACATATTTTTAAACGAGAACTCAATATTGTTTTGTCTTTCGTTCTTTAAATCTTGAAAAATAATTGCTCCAACCCCAACTTGTTTAGCAATTTCTAACTTATTACGAAGAGTTGGATTTTTTTCTTCAATCATTTTCTTTGCTAACTGAAAAGCTTCGTCAATCACATCTTCTAAAAGAACGACTTTCCCTTTACGTGTCGACATCTTTTTCCCATTTTTTAATATCAATCCAAAAGGAATATGCTCCATGTTCGCTGCCCATTCATAACCCATTTGTTTGAGAACGGCAAAGACTTGCTGAAAATGTAGACGTTGCTCTTCTCCTACGACGTACAGCGCTTTCGTAAATTTGTATTTTTGTTGTCGGTAAATCGCAGCGGTAAGATCTCTTGTCGCATACAAGGTCGCACCGTCTGATTTGCGAATGAGACAAGGAGGTAAATTAAATGATGCTAAGTCAACCACTTCAGCACCTTCCGATTGAGTAATCAATCCTTTTTTTGCAAGTTGATCAATCGTTTCGTTCATCTTGTCATTGTAAAATGCTTCACCGTGATGACAATCAAAATGAATGCCGAGTAAATCATAAATTTTTGTAAATTCTTGGAGTGACTCTTCCTTAAACCATGTCCACAGTCGATGTGCCTCTTGATTTCCAGCCTCAAGTTTTTTAAACCATTGTCTCGCTTCTTCTTCCAAACTTGAATCTTCGTTTGCTTCCTCGTGAAACTTTACATACAGTTTCATTAATTGCGGAATCGGATCGGCTCTTACCTCACTTTCATCCCCCCATCGATGATAAGCGACGATTAATTTCCCAAATTGTGTTCCCCAATCTCCGAGATGATTGATTCGTATGACTCGATAGCCACATTTTTCTGCGATATGTGCTAAGGAGTTACCGATAACAGTCGAACGTAAATGTCCCATAGAGAAAGGCTTCGCAATATTCGGTGAAGAAAAATCGATTGTCACCGTGTTTCTTTTCCCAAACGAGTGCGAACCATAGGTCTCTTCTTGCTTTAAAATGGTTTTCATCACACGTTCACTAACGACTCGCTTATTCAAAAACACATTTACATAGGCACCATTAGCGACGACTTTTTCAAACAGTGGAGATTCAATTTTTCCCGCTAATTGTAATGCGATGTGATGCGGAGATTTCTTCTTTACTTTTGCGAGTGAAAAACACGGAAAAGCTAAATCTCCTTGAGAAGCGTAAGATGGCTTTTCGATACCTTCCATCACTCGATCAAGAGACATACACGCATTGATATGTGAATGAAGTAAGGTTGCAAACGTCTGTTTCATTTTCTTCAACTCCTTATTATTAAAAAAATAAAAATCTCGCCTCTACTTAGAGACGAGATGACTCGCGGTACCACTCTGATTGTTCACAATGAACCTTCTTTTCTAAGGATAACGGGCTATTACCCGACAGGGCCCTACTTTTGTTCAGGCTGTTTCTCGGAAGTGCGCTTCATGATGATAAGACATTAGGCTTTCACCATCCCTAATTCGCTCAGGCCATAGTCATCATTACTCTCTTCCTCATCGAATCGATATATGTTTTTGATCAATGATTCATTTCAAGCAACTATATGAATATTCATACACTCATTTCGGCTCTTTTATACATTGTGCTTTAAAAGTGACTGTAAAATATGTTACGATTAGTAGTTTAACAAATATTATCACAAATTTTTCGAAAAGTAAAATAATCATTATTCATACGAGCGGGTCATGATCAACCGTAATCGATTTTCGCAATAATGAAATAACCTTCACGATGATCGTTCTAAAATTTATAAACGAACGCCATAAAAAATCATTTTACCGAATAATCCACTTAAATAATTTAATTTTAACCTTTACTTTTCCTAAAATTCTATATATACTAATATTCGGAATTAATTAATAATTGTGTTTGCATTCCCTTCCAAATACAAACAGTGTCTTGGAGAAATATTGATTACCTTTAATGAAAACGGTTACAATGGCGAGGTTATATGGGCAGCGTTTTTCCTAGCATCAGCGTCATTTTACGGAAGCGAATGAAATAATAAAAGTAGGGTCTTGCTACATATGAAAAAGGGATCGATTGATTGACCTCACCTCTTTAACCGTTACTTTGTACAGTGATTTCTAAAAGATGTCGGTAGGGAGCTAAAAAAATAAATTAGGGGGAATATGTGATGAATCAAAAACAAATCGTTATGGACGAAGAAACATTCATGAATTATCCACAGCAACCTCATGGTGGTAAATTAGTTAATCGAGTAGCAACAGGAAAAACACGCGATGAGGAGCTAGCTAGAGCGAAAAACTTACCTACAATCATGGTCGACCTCGAAGCCGTTATTACCCTGGAAATGATTGCCACAGGCGTGTTATCTCCCAATGAAGGATTCATGAACGAAGAAGATTACAAATCAGTTCTTCGTAATGGAAGATTGAAAAACAACGTCGTTTGGCCTGTCCCTCTAAGCTTTGCTCCGACAGGTGAGCGCAACAAAGAAGTTATTCAATCACTTTCGATTGGAGATGAAGTCGCTCTTTCCGACGAAAGTAAAGAGCCTGTCGCTATTTTGATGATTGAAGATATTTTCACATACGATAAGGAAGAGCGTGCCTCTCACCTTTTCGGAACAACCGACCGAAATCATCCTGGAGTTGACGCTATTTATCGACGCATGGGAGATACTGCTTTAGGTGGACCAATTACATTACTAAACCGTGTACATTGGGGACCTTTTGAAAAGCTACGATTAGAGCCGAAAGATACGTGGCATCTATTTTACGAGGAAAAGAAATTCCGCTCTGTAGCAGGATTTATTACTGGAGCCAATCCGATGCACCGTGGCCATGAATATATCCATCGAAACGCTTTAGAGGAAGTCGATGGTTTGTTAGTTCAACCTTTAGTTGAAATGGCTAAACGTGAATATACACGACATGAGTTTCGTATGTTAGCCTATCGAAGTGTTTTAGATACGTATTACCCGAAAGATCGGTCAATTCTTTCTCCATTAAGAGTAACGTATATCTTCGCCGGGCCTCGGGAGACGGTTTTACATGCTTTAATTATGAAAAATTACGGTTGTACCCATGCTCTCATTGGTCGAGATCATGCGGGGATAGGCGATTACTATGATAAGTATGCCAGTCATACGATTTTTGACGAATTTACTCCGGATGAACTAGGTATTGATGTTCGACTATATCACGAAGTCTTTTATTGTACACGTTGTGATAGCCCAGCGACTGTCCAATCATGTCCACACGATGAACGTTATCGAATTAATATCTCTGGTACAGGAATTCGAGAATTACTAAGGCATGGAATTTTACCTCCTAAAGAGATTGTTCGACCAGAATCAGCTCGAATTGCAATGCAAGGGGTTCAGCCGAAAGGTGTCGATGAAAATAATGAAGCAATCCTACCTGTCGGCAAAACAATTAAAAGTATCTTCCCCTTTTATTTAGAAGCAACTCGACTCGGTGGACAAAAACGCAAGAAGCCATTAATAGCTGAAGAGCTTACGATTCAAGATTTAGAGGCAGCTGTTATGGATGTTCGTTCAAATGCTGATCGCATTTACAAGGAAATTTTTGAAGAGTTTAGTTTTGTTAGTGACTTGAACCGCTCCTTGCAACCTGAATGGGTAACGGATGCTCGTGAGTCGGTACGGACACAACAAAAAATGGTCGTACAAAATTTGGAGGAAAAAGTAAATCAAGCTCCTGATGTGGCCTCCGATGAATTTATGTATCAAGATAAGGAAGAAGCTCAACGAGAGTTAAAAGTAGCTTTAAGAATTTTGGAAGATATTCCACCAGCTCTTCGCTCAGAAGAACTAAGCTATCGCGTTTGGAACCTCTTACCGTACAATCGTTATCGAGGTAGCGATGAATAAACAAATAGTTTAAAACAAAATAATGGGTTAATTAGGGTGGACACGTGCTTATATCGTTACGACGTAGCGAATAATTTATTATGAAAAAAACACTAGAACTTACAACCCGTCCACGCTAGTAGAATCCCGTTTCCATAAGTAAGCGGGATTCTTAAACTTTCTTTCGGTCTTCTTGAAACACATTCATGGATATTTTGGAGGTGAAGTAATTGTCTCAATCACAAAATTATTCACGTGCTTGGATGGTAGCGATCTCGGGAACTGTAATTAATCTCTGTCTAGGTGTACTTTATGCTTGGAGTGTTTTTTCAAAGGAATTGCAAGACCAATTAGGTTTCACAGCGACACAAACATCACTTCCTTACAGTGTTGCAATTATTTTATTCGCCCTTTTTATGGTGCCAGCAGGCATTATGTTGGATCGCCTTGGTCCACGACTCCTTTTACTTCTATCAGGTCTTCTTATCGGAGTTGGTTTTGCAATTGCTGGCCTTACATTAAGTGTTGCCGGCCTCGTGATCGGTTTTGGGATTGTAGCCGGGGCCGCAATGGGATTCGGTTACGCTGCACCAACCCCTACAGCAGCAAAATGGTTTAAACCTCATCTACGGGGGACGATTACCGGAATCGTCGTTTCGGGTTATGGACTTGCAGCTGTTTATGTTTCTCCTTTAGCTGACTCCCTCATTAGTCGATTTGGGATTGCCAATGCTTTTTACTATCTTGGTGCCTTTTTCACTATTTTGATTGTGCTTTCATCTTTTTTTATGAAGTCCCCGCCTAAGGGCTGGGTACCAGTCGGAGGTGAGGCGCCTGTCTCTAAGACGAATGAAGATCAAGCATCATCTAGTATCTCAACGGACAGAAAAGACTTCAGTCCAGGTGAAATGATGAAGACTTTACAATTTTGGTCGCTTTGGATTATGTATGCGTTCTCTGCTTCAGCTGGTCTCATTATTATCGGACACGTCGCTAAAATTGCCCAAACTCAAGGTGGGCTGGAAACAGGATTCCTTTTTGCCGCCTTATTGGCAATCGGAAATGCGGGTGGACGAATTGTAACTGGTATCGTTTCTGATAAAATTGGGCGGAGCGCCACATTAATTTTAGTTTTTATCATTCAAGCGGTCAATATGTTTGCCTTTGCCTCATATACGTCTCCGATGACGTTGACGGTTGGCGCAATCGTGACCGGGGCAACTTACGGTGCTCTCTTAGCGTTGTTCCCCGCGACGACATGGGACTGGTTCGGACTGAAACATGCCGGAACGAACTACGGTCTCATTTTTACGGCTTGGGGTGTCGGAGGACTCGTCGGACCTCTTATGGCGGGGCGAGTTATTGACGCAACGGGGGGCTATGGTGCAGCTTATATCATCTCGGCAATTCTCTTACTTATCGCTGCCGGCTTAGGTTTCATTACACGTGCACCTAAAGTGAAAAACTTTACAAAAGCTCAACCGGATGATGTTTCTAAAACGATGTAAGAAAAAGAGTTGGGCATAACAGTTTATTGCGAACGAACATAAAAAACCCCCTAGATTCATCTTTGGGGGGGGTTTTTATGTAGAGCCACTATACGCTGTAACGATTGCCTAGTAGACTGTCGCTCTTTTTTTACTTTATTATAACAATTTACCTTGGCTTTTTACACATGATCGTGCCAATTTTCCTCGTTTATATGGTACAATAATCATCCAAAACGAATGGATGAATGATCCTGGATGCGAACGGGTGAAAAAATAAGTCGTTTATCTAGAAATGATGTTATGCGGAACGGAAATAAAGGAGCTGGTTCTACGTGGGTATATTTGTGACGGTTCTTGTTGCGACGTTCATTATTTTAGCAAGTGTGAGCATCTATTTTCAAACCAAAAACTCTCCACTTCAATACATGCTTTCAATCATTGGCATCATTATTGGACTACTTATAATCGGTATTTCCTTCTTGAATGGGAATTGGCAAGGTTTAAGTTTAGGGACAATCGGCTTTGCTATTTTTTTAGGATCGGCGATGGCCTTTATCATAACCGCGATTATAGCGAATATGAGAGATTTAAAAAAACAACTTTGAATTGAAGTCCTCCGCCAACAGCGTAGTTTAAATTGCGTCTTCATCACTAATAAGACGCAATTTAAATGAACTGATTTTTTGCAAGAAACTTCTTAAAACAGCTCGATCGGTAATCAGTTACTCATTCACCTTTATCCATGTTTCACGTTCGATTCCTCAATAATCGTAACTAGCGTTTCGCCCAATTGTTGGATGACATTCTTCGTTGTATCTTTTCCAAAAGAAATGCGGATAAATTCTTTCGCATCTTTTCCTTTTACTCCCATTGCAGTCATCGTTTTTGAAGAAGATTGTTCACTTGCTTGACATGCACTTCCCGTTGAAATAGCAAACCCATAGCGATTGCATTCAAGCATGACGACTTGACCTTCGAGTCCTTTTATTCTCATACCAATCGTTGATCGTACATCAGATGGATAAACGATAAACTTTTCTTTAACAGGCACAATTGCCTTCATAAAAACGTCATAAAGTTGATTGATATGTTGCCTATTCTTTTCTAACTGTTCTATAGCTCGTTGAGCGGCGACAAACATGCTCGCAATCGCGGGAACATTTACAGTTCCTGGACGAAAGCCATTTTCATGAGATGTACCTTCCAAATAAGGAACCCACTGCAACCGTGGATGTACAAAAGCGAGACCTACCCCTTTGGGCCCATGGAACTTATGACCAGAAATTGTCAAACTATCGACTGATTGAGCAATTCGTGTAAGATCTACTTTTCCAAACGACTGGACACAATCACTATGGAGAAGAATATCGTGTTTGCGACATAAGTCACTTACCTCTTCGATCGGTTGTAGCGTCCCAATTTCAGGGTTCCCATGTTGTAGACTAATGAGAACGGTATCTTTACGAATCGCTTCTTGAACATCCGCAACTTCAATTCGCCCCTCTCGGTTAAACGGCAAAAATGTCACTTCATAACCGAACTGTTTTAATTTTTCCAGCGTATTTCTTACCGATGAATGTTCAGCCATCCCAGAAATAATATGTTTCCCTTGTTTTTGGGGGGCAGACAACAACGCTTGAATACTTAAATAATTTCCCTCGGATCCACTACCAGTAAAATAAATGCCCTCTTTCGGAACACCAAGCATATGTGCAAAACCTACCCGACAACTTTCTAATAGCTCATGAGCCACATCTCCGGTATCGTGGAGACTACTCGAATTCCCGTAGTACTCTGTCGCTGCTTTCACATATGTTTTTGCCGCTTCTTCATCTAAAGAAGTTGAAGCTGCATAATCAAAATACTTCATCTATTCGTTCACCACATTCTTGGAAATTTTTCAAAATACACTTGCCATAAGTGTAAATCTATGTAATTATAAATGTCAAGGTCGTAAACTATTAGTATTATTCGTTTACGAGTCGGCGTCATCCACTATATTTTGGATTATTGACCGTTTGATTGTGAGTTATTTCACAAGAAATCGTTAATGACTTCGTGAACGGCAAATGTCGTGTACTTGGAAAATGCCTTTTAAACGATAGCACTTTTTTCCAAACGAATGTTATTCAACAAATTATTGGAGGTCACGGATCGTCAATCATCATTTATTTTACTGTTTAAAATGTTGTATACCATTTACATCGTGAAATAGATGGACAAACGATTGTTAAGAACACAGCTCGAATGATTTTTTCAGAATAGAACTCACGTCTACTACGTAAGCCTCAACACTAATTCAATCATGTATGTTTTGTCCACATGGAATCGAGCCTCATCGTCAAACAATTCATTGTCCAAAACAGATTAGACTAAAGGAAAATCACATTTAATTTTTTGCAGATATTGCTCAACGTTTCACAATTGAAGGTGCGGATTTTATTCCTTGCCTAACTTCAATTGTACTCTATGAGAAACAAATACTTAATGAATTCACATTTAAAAAATTAGTAAGGGGTGAACGTATGAACAAGTTAAAACTAAGAAAACAATTGGAACATTTCTTTTTGGAGGATATTGGAAGTGGCGATGTTACAAGTACTATTTTTAGCCCTCATCATTTCGGTCAAGTTATATTCTTAGCAAAAGAAGACGGTATCTTTTGCGGTCAAGAAGTCATCCAGACAGGTTACAACATTCTCGACGATCAACTAAACGTAAACATACATGTACAAGATGGACAACCGATTGAACGAGGACAAATCATCGCAACCGTTGATGGATCGATTCGGAATTTGTTACAAGGCGAGCGTGTCATCTTAAATGTTATTCAACGAATGAGTGGGATTGCTACACAGACAGCTGAAGCAATCTCGATATTAAATAGTACGCATACGAAAATTTGTGATACGCGAAAAACGACACCCGGATTAAGGATGCTTGAAAAATACGCTGTTCGATGTGGAGGCGGACATAATCACCGATTTGGTCTTTATGACGGTGCGATGCTTAAAGATAATCACATTGCTTTTGCAGGTTCGATTTCGAAAGCGATTGAACACATACGTATGAATACTTCTCACATGGTCAACATAGAAGTTGAAACCGAAACAAAAGAGCAAGTCATGGAGGCTGTCGAAGCGAAAGCCGATGTCATTATGTTCGATAATCGAAAACCGGATGAAATTGTCGAATGGATTAAACTCGTCCCTGACGATATCGTCACAGAAGCGTCCGGTGGAATTACAATGGACAACTTAGCTTCCTATCGGAACACAGGAGTCGACTTTATATCATTAGGTTTTTTAACCCACTCTGTCTCATCGTTAGACATTAGTGTAAAGGTGAAAATAAATGAATGAACAGATCGTCATCTCTTTTGCAAAAAATGATTTCTGTTTAAAAACATTATTCCACATAAATCAAATCATTGGGAGAAACATTGAGGGGGAAGAAAAATGAACATTTTTGAAACATTAGAACAAAAGTCTAATGCTTTACCAGAAAAATACCGGAACATGTCAACAGAAGAACTCGAAAAGCGCGTTACTGCCGTTAAAGAAAAAATGGGGGACAAATTGTTTATTCCGGGGCACCATTATCAAAAAGATGAAGTCATTCAATTTGCCGATGCAACGGGGGACTCTTTAAAACTTGCCCAACTATCTGAAGAAAATAAAGAAGCCGAACATATCGTTTTTTGTGGCGTTCATTTCATGGCGGAAACAGCAGATCTATTAACGACAAAAGAACAGAAGGTGTATTTGCCAGATATGCGAGCAGGTTGCTCATTAGCTGACATGGCAAATATCCAGCAAACAAAACGAGCATGGGAAAAACTAATCGATTTATTTGGTGAAACAATTATTCCGTTAACATATGTCAACTCAACAGCAGCCATTAAATCATTTGTTGGTAAACATGGTGGAGCAACCGTTACCTCATCTAATGCGGAAAATATGGTGAAATGGGCATTTACACAGAAAGAACGAATCCTATTTTTACCGGACCAACATTTAGGAAGAAATACGGCATATAATTTAGGGATTGCTCTCGATGAAATGGCCGTTTGGGATCCGATTGCTGAAAAACTCGAGTATGATGGGCCGATTGAGCGAATTAAAGTTCTCCTTTGGAAAGGCCACTGTTCTGTTCATGAGAACTTCACAGTAGAAAATGTAGAAAAAGTTCGTCGGGAACACCCAGAAATGAAAATCATTGTTCACCCTGAATGTTCACGAGAAGTCGTTGCCGCATCTGACCTTGCTGGTTCGACGAGCTATATTATCGAAACGATTGCAAATGCACCGAGTGGATCATCATGGGCGGTTGGGACAGAAATGAATCTTGTCAACCGCATCATTCAGAATCACCCAGATAAACAGATCATTTCACTCAATCCACACATGTGTGCTTGTTTAACGATGAATCGAATTGATTTACCACACTTGACGTGGTGCTTAGAAACAATCGCACAAGGTGAGAAGCACAATATCATTACCGTTGATGAAGAGACGACGAAGTTTGCAAAAGTTGCCTTGAACCGTATGCTCGAACGATCTTAATAAACTTGCTTGAATGTAATGGAAAAATGAATCATAAGCGATTCATTTGCTTTAAACCGAAAAGTATCCTGTATCACTTAAAAAAAGTGGTACGGGATAGCTTCTTATAAATGAAGGTGCGAATCAATGAAAAGCATTTCAAGCAAAAAGGCTGTCTTATCTGTAAACAACAAGCGTCAATACTGATCGTTCATTTCTCGAACGACATCTTCAAGGTCAAAGGGAGTGATCAAGTATATATCATAATCTCCATCTTCTGCTGCGCGTTCAGCTTCTTTATAAAAAAAGCGATTGCTACCAATATATTCATCATCCATCAAAATGAGACATCCGTCACTTTTCGATACGAACCATTTATTTTTAGCTCGAAATTGATAAGGGCCTTTATAATCATCTTCATAAAGAGGTTTTGTAAAATCACAAGCGATGAGCAGTTCTTGGTACTTTATCTTCAGCGCCTCTGGCCAGCGAGCCTCTTGATTTCTAAAGGGCGGAATAATCCCGAGCTTTATCGGATACGTCTCTTGTAACTGTAAGACTACTTCTGCTGCCCATAGCTCCACACCCATTTGACCAGAAACAATAATCCATTCAACACCCTCTTCGATAAAAGGAATAAGTCTTTTTTTAATAGCCTCCTTTATGAATGGAATTCGCTGATCACTTTCTTGAAATATATTCATTTCCATCGGCTTATATCCAGTAACTGTTAAAACCTTCATGAATCACATAATCCTTTCTACATCGGGTACATTTCGTTTCATACCCTTTTAAAAAGTACTCTATTTCCATGATGAATGAAGACAATCGATAAGTAAACCAATCTAATCATCGGTTTCATATGTAAGGGGCTGGGACAAAACTAGCTCAAAATAGTATAAAAAATGGTTCCAAGCATTAAAAATTGCTCGGAACCATTTTTTTGTATGGTTATTTCCATCATCTATCATGGATTTGTTCTTTATGGCGGTAACCTTCCTTAAGTTTACCGCCATAAATGCAAATCCTAATTCATTTTTTACTTTCTCTTTTCCCCTGACGGACATTCGAGTGAAATCCAAATTAGCCTTCAAGAATCCGAAGACTGGTTCCACATCAATTTTACGTTTGCCGTAAATTTCACCAATTTTCTCATCTGAAAGCTTCTCTCTGACATATTCTTTTTGAGATTCCCACTTTTCATTTCGAAATACTTTCCGATTGTTTCCTTCTTTAGCTCTGGTACATAAAGAGCGTAAAGGACAACCAGAACAGTCTTCGCATTCATACACGTTGAACTCTCGTGTAAATCCATATCTATCCGTTCGATGAGATACATGACTAAAAAATACTTTCTTTCCATTCGGGCATGTGAACGCATTTTCTTCTTCATCGTATTCCCAATTATCTACATGAAAAGCGTTGTTTTTGTGTTTCTTTTTCTTCTCCTTACGATACTGATTGTATGTAATAAGCGGAATTCTATTTCGATTACTCATAATATCTTCATAATTTTGTTCACTGCCATAACCTGCATCCGCAACAATAAATTCTGGTAACTCAAAATAGTTTTCTTCGATATTGTCGAGAAATGGAATCAGTGTACGCGTGTCTGTCGGATTTGGAAAAACATCATAAGCGAGTGCGTATTGACCTTCCGTCGCGACTTGAACATTATACCCAGCTTTCAGTTGACCATTCTTCATGTAGTCATCTTTCATTCGCATAAAAGTGGCATCTGTATCCGTTTTGGAGTAACTATTGCGGTCCTCAAATATTTCCATATCCTTTTGATATTTTTGTTTGCGCACAATAAAATCTTGGAATTGCTTACGAGATTGTTTTGGTGCCTTACGCTCCGAACGCAGTTGTTTTCGTTCGCTTCCAACTTCACTTGCCTCAATTTGTTTGTCATATTCTTCCACTTTTTTATCAAGATTTCCTACAATGTTTTTCATTTCTTCAACGGAGAGCTCTTCTAAATTTTCTCGCTCAATTTCTGGAATAATTTCATTCTCAAGTAACTCATCATACATTTGATTTGACTTTTCTACTAGCTTAGAGTGATATTTTTCTGTCGATTTTCGCCAGACAAAAGTGAATTTATTTGCGCTCGCTTCAATCTTTGTGCCATCAATGAAAATTGCTTCTTCATCAATCAGTTTTTCTTCAACTAATTGACTCCTGAACTGGACAAAGCACTCCCGCAATAACTTTTCTACCTCAGGATGCACTCGAAAACGATTAATGGTGCGATAACTCGGTTCATGTCCTTGAGCCAACCACATCATCCGGATACTGTCTTTTAATAACGCTTCGATTTTTCGACCAGAGAAGACGGATTGCGAATAGGCGCATAAAATAACCTTCATCATCATCCGTGGGTGATAGGCTGGGCGGCCAGTTTGACGAAAGAACCCTGCGAATGCCTCATCAGGAATACTTTCCACCAGCTCATGGACCGTATAGGCAATATCATTTTCCTGTAATTTTATTTCTAAATCTAGCGGCAAGACAACTTGATTCATGGTATAATGTTTAAACATAAGGACACCTCTTTTTAAATTATTGTCTGGTAACTTTAATTTTATCAAAAGGTGTCCTTTTTGTTTACTCAAATAACAACATAAAAAGGCGTGGGGCCTACACTTTTTTTAGTGTAAGCTCCCACGCCTTAGTTTTTATTTACTGGGGTTTTGTCCCAGCCTCTTTTTATATTAGTGAGTCATCGTTCCGCCTTGGATTGGTGCAAAGCTATTTATAAGCTCTTGCATATCTTGTTGTTGTAGTTGAGGTACTTGGTAATAGTGATGTTTGTTTTGATATAAAAATACTTCATACGCCATTTCG
>DASUXY010000042.1:0-10433 GCA_036377675.1 Bacillota bacterium | reverse complement strand
AATGAATCCGATTGCTGAAGCATTTATGGGAAAAGCAAATGTCCAACTGATGAATGATGCTGGCTATGATTTCGCGACGATTGGGAATAATGAGGGAATTACGTTACCACATGATGATTTATTTCATTTATATGATGAAGCTGACTTTCAAGTAGCTTGTACAAACCTTCATAGTCTCACAGATGAAGAACCAACGTGGTTGAGACGAACGATAGAAATTGAATCTCCCACTGGTATTAAAATAGGGATTATCGGCTTAACAGCACCGTTTAATGATTTTTATGAACTATTACATTGGCATGTTTCCTCGCCGTATGAAGCGTTAGAAAAACATGTGTCACAGTTAAAGAAGCGAGCAGACCTTATTATTTTAATGTCTCATCTTGGCATCAACGAGGACCGAGCGATCGCCCGAAAGTTTAAAGACATTGATGTCATTATCGGTGGTCATACACATCATTTACTACGTTCAGGAGAGTACGTTAACGAAACATTATTGACAGCGGGTGGAAAATATTGTGCTTATGTCGGAGAAGTGATTTTGACGTGGGATCATGAGAAAAAGCAGTTGCATAAAAAAGAAGCCTATACGACAGATGTAACGCATATGGACCGAGATGCTGTGACAGAACAGACGATACAACGATTAACCGATCAAGCACGTGAACGATTAAGTAAAACAGTCGTCCAAATTAAGCAGCCGATACAAGTGAGCTGGTTTTCATCGACTAAAATTATGCATGAGTTAACACAGACGGTGAGAGAATGGACCGGTGCAGAATGTGCGATGTTAAACTCGGGATTGTTACTCGATCATTTTCCGGCAGGTACGATTACGTATGAAGATGTACACCGCATTTGTCCACATCCCATCAACCCTTGTGTCGTTGAAATGAGCGGAGACGAAATTAAAGAAGTCGTTCGGGTTTCTACGACAAAAGAGTTCTCAGAGTTTCAATTGAACGGTCTCGGTTTCCGCGGTAAAGTGATTGGGAAAATGGTTTTTTCGGGATTAGACGTCTTCGTTAGTACACATGAAAATGGTCAAATATACGTTAAACATGTTTCACTTAACGATAAACCGCTTCAAGCGGATCGTGAATATTCAGTTGCTGTTGCTGATATGTTTACGTTTGGGAGATTATTACCCGAAGTCGCTAAATCGAAAGTTAAAAAATACTTTTTGCCTGAATTTTTACGTGATTTATTGGCTCATACGTTGCAAACGAAATTTTCGACTCATTAGAAGCGTTGCCTAAGCATTATCGTAGTGCGTTACGGTCACATCTTTAAAGGTGACAAAGGCACTCCTTCATGCATAGTGTATAGTGTACATCGTCGTGAAGGAGGCATTATGCTCAATGATCACCGTTAATCCATTGGAAGTGGAGGGCTTGTTTTTTACCGCTATTCATGTAGAACTTCCGAAAACGAATTTATTAATGATTGCGAATGAAGTTGGTTATATTATGTGTGCTGCACTCGACGTTGACGTGTTGAATGAAAAATTAGCAGAACGAGAGGTCATTGCTGGAAGGGCTGAAGGTGTTCGAACGATTGACGATTTGTTGTATGCTCCGTTAAAAAAGATAACACATGCAGCTGCTCATCAATATGGATGGGAAGAAGGTATGGTCGGTAAAGAAGCTTTATTGCGGATTTCATAAGATCGCTACGAACTACAATCCACGATTGGTTTTGAATCATCCCTTCTTTGGATTCTAACCCCCTTAAGAGAAGCATAAATTGTTGTAAGGGGGGTTTTTTATGTTTAGAAATCGAATGACGTTTAAGAGAAAGCTGGCCCCACCTCCAGGGCGAAATGTTTTTTTAATATCATTTATCTTGTTTATTGTTCTCGTTATGTTCAGTATATGGGTCATTGACCGAGGCATTAAGCCAGCATTAATGGAAATCGCTGAAAGGAAAACGACCGAATTTGCGACGAGAGCAATCAATGCTGCTGTAAAATTTGCAGAAAATTATACGTTTGAAGATATTGCGCAAACGACGACCGATCATAATGGGAATGTGACGATTGTCGGTTGGGATTCTTCGATTGTTAATCAAATCAATCGTGCAGCAACGGATCGAGTTGAAGAGTTTTTTCATAGTATGAATCGCGGGGAACCACCGGAATATGAAGATCCATTAGGTGAGCCAGAAATGTATGGAGATACTGTAGACGAACTTGTCGATCGGGATCCAACGGTCGTTGAAATTCCAATTGGGCAAGCGACAGGAAATACGATGCTTGCCAATCTCGGCCCGAAAGTTCCCGTAAACTTGGAGCTTGTCGGTAGTGTGCAAACCGATATTATCGATGAAAGAGAAGTGCTCGGCATTAATAATGTATTTATAACGCTTTACGTTCTTGTAGAAGCAGATGTACAGATTATTATTCCCTTTACGACGGAAGTGACGAGCGTTTCGACTAAAATAATGATTGACAAACATTTAGTGATGGGAGAAGTACCCGATTTCTACGGAGGTGATTCCGATGGTCCGTCGATTTCAATTCCAAAAAAGGACTTGCAAGACGACTAGATTTTTAGTAAACTTGAATTTATTGTAATTAAATAGGAAACCTTATCTGATCGGTGAGGTAGAGGTGCAAATGGTATGAGTAATCAATTGGAGAATGACACCGATGATGATTGATGAAAGGATTGTTTGCCGAAGCATAATAAGCGTCAAGCTTATTAATGTTGGTATGTCGTTGAATAAAGGGCATACTGTCATGCGAACAAGCAGCATGGAGAACTACTGATCGAATGGAGGATAACATATATTGCAGAGACAGACAATGATAAGTTATTTTCTATCATTGTCTTTTTGCTTTATACATAAATCTCCATACGATAGTTAGTAGAATATTGGAGGTTAGACAGATGGAAGGAACAATATATTCGATAATCCCAGCAATCCTCATGCTTATCCTCGTTTTACTGACAAGAAGAGTGTTGTTATCTCTAGGGGCGGGGATTATTGTTGGGGCATTATTTATTCATGATTTTGCCATTTGGGCATCTATAAAAGAAATTTGGACTGTTTTTTATGAAATTTTCGTGACAGAGGGCTCTTTAAATGTAGATAATCTTTTGTTGCTCGGATTTTTGTTGTTGTTAGGAAGTATGACCGCATTTTTACAGGCATCAGGGGGAAGTAAAGCATTTGGTGATTGGATTATTCAACGCATCAAAACGAGAAGAGGTGCGGAACTTTCAACAGCAAGTTTAGGTGTAATGATATTTATTGATGACTATTTTAATAGTTTAGCTGTAGGCCAAATCGCTAGACCCATGACAGATCGTCACCATATTTCTCGAGCGAAACTAGCGTATTATATTGACTCAACATCAGCTCCAGTAACCGTGATGTCACCTGTTTCGAGTTGGGGAGCTTATATTATCGGAATTTTAGGCAGTTTGTTTGCCACCCATCAATTTTACGAATTTCAGCCACTCGAAGCATTTATAAAAATGATTCCGTTAAATTTGTATGCACTTGCATCGCTCTTCCTCGTTTTTCTTGTCGCTTTTTATAGCGTAAATATCGGTCCGATGCGCAAACATGAAAAACGAGCGATTGAAAATAAAGACCCGATTGGACCGAATGATCAAAATATCCCCGGTGATTTGAGCGATACGTTTAGCCCTCATAAGCATGGAAAAGTGTATCATTTAGTCGTTCCAATTGTTGTTCTTATTGTGACAACAATTACGATGATGGTGTTGACGGGAATGGCAGAAACGACGGATCAAGTGACGATTTTTTCTATATTTGCGAATACGAATGTCAATTTATCCTTATTTACCGGTGGGATCATCGCTGTGTCTTTAAGTCTTATTTTTCATTGGCAACAAAAACGTCCTCGAGCGGATACATGGCGTATATTTATTGAAGGATTTAAAACGATGCTTCCAGCGATATACATTTTATTGTTAGCATGGATGATTGGCTCGATTATCGGGACGTTAAAAACAGGGGAGTATTTAGCTAGAGTCGTTGAAAGTTCAAATATAAGCCCTGCATTTCTTCCGTTATTATTTTTCTTAATTGCTAGTTTGATGTCTTTAGCAACGGGGACATCTTGGGGAACGTTCGGGATTATGTTACCAATTGCCATTGAAACAGCTTTAGTGTCTGATATGACATTGTTACTGCCAACATTAGCAGCTGTTTTAGCAGGGTCTGTATTTGGTGATCACTGTACACCGATTTCTGATACGACCATTCTTTCTTCAACCGGGGCAGGTGTGAATCATATTGATCACGTTCTGACACAATTGCCATATGCCATCATTGCAGCAATTGCAGCTGGATTAGGATATGTAGTGATTGGGCTAACCGAACAGTTTATATTCGGTACACTCGTCACATTGATTGCGATTATATCGTTTGTTTTTTTCACAAGGTTTGTGTATAAAGAGACATGAAGAACAATAAAATATGTAAAGAAAACGTCCTTCTTACCTTTCGTGGTGGAAGGATGTTTTTATAGGGACTGTAAAATGGTACTATTTGTGAAATTAATGGACGATATTTACGTTGACATAGTTACTTAGACCTATTATAATTTATATAATCTGAAAACAACGAAAATTAATAACAGTAAATTATTTTGTTGCAATCATTTTGGAGTTAGTTAAATCATAAATTGGGGGGTTAAAAGATGGAAACGCGTTCGCAATGGGGAACGAGAGCAGGTTTTATTTTAGCAGCAGTTGGTTCGGCAGTTGGCTTAGGAAATATTTGGCGATTTCCAGCTGTAGCTTATGAAAATGGCGGTGGGGCATTTTTTGTTCCGTACTTGTTTGCTTTGTTAACAGCAGGAATACCGATTTTAATTATGGAATTTACGATGGGGCATAAGTATCGTGGTTCAGCACCGTTAACATTTAGGCAAATGGATAAGAAGACGGAGTGGATCGGTTGGTGGGGAGTGCTCGTCGCATTTGTTATATCTACGTATTATTCGGTTATTATTGCCTGGGCAATATCATACGCTGGTTTTTCTTTACAACTAAGTTGGGGTGCTGATCCAGGAGCATTTTTGTTTGAAAATTACTTGCATACAGCTGAACAGCCAGGTCAAATGGGAAGTTTAGTACCAACTGTGCTCATTCCGTTAATCATTGTATGGACAGTTGTGTTAGGCATTCTAGGTAGAGGGGTTAAAAAGGGGATTGAAATAGCTAACCGCATATTCATTCCTACATTAACGGTTATGTTTCTCATCATCGTCATCCGAGCTGTTACGTTGCCTGGGGCTTTACAAGGATTGGACGCCTTTTTTAAACCGAATTTTTCTCAAATAGTAGAGCCTAGCGTCTGGATTGCAGCATACGGACAAATTTTTTTCAGTTTGTCCATTGCATTTGCAATTATGATCACTTATGCAAGTTATTTACCAAAACGATCAGACATAACGAATAATGCGTTTATTGTAGGATTTGGAAATTCAAGTTTTGAGTTACTTGCTGGCATCGGTGTCTTTTCTGTGCTCGGTTTTATGGCACTACAATCAGGGGTAGCCGTCGATGATGTTGTCGATGCAGGGGTCGGATTAGCTTTTGTCGTCTTCCCACAAATTATTAACGAGCTTCCTGCATTCAATGGTTTGTTTGGTTTTTTATTTTTCACTTCCTTAGTTCTGGCTGGCATTACGTCGCTCATGTCAATTACAGAAACATACGTAGCTGGGTTAGTTGATAAATTTAAACTTTCCCGCCTGAAAGCAGTTTTATTCGGTGGGGGTTTAGCTGCAGTCATCTCCTTAATCTATGCTACACAAGGTGGAATCATGTTCCTCGATATTGTGGACCACTTTATTAATAGTTTTGGAGTAGCGATGGTTGGCTTAGTCGAAGTTATCCTCATCGCTTGGATTTTCCGTAAGCTTGGAGAGTTCAAACAATATACGAATGATTTATCTGATCTTCATGTAGGGTCTTGGTGGACGATTAGTTTAGGAGCTATTACACCACTTGTTTTAGGATATATGATGTATGGACTATTTAAAGAAAACGTATTAAGACAATTCCCAACCGAAACAGGGAACTATGAAGGGTATTCAGATGTGTTTGTCTTGTACGGTGGTTGGGCTGTTGCTGCATCAGCTCTCGCCATCGGTATTTTAATGTCACTTACGAAGTGGAAAACGTTACAATCGTCAATCCCATTAAAAGAGGAGGCAAAATAAGATGAGTATAAGTGCAATCATTGTCATGGGTATTGGAGTGATTGTTATTTGGGGTGGATTGACAGCAAGCATTATCCACGCGATGAAACAATCTAAAAAGGACGCTAAAGGGTGAGCAAATCAACTCATGAAAAAATGTAGATAAGGGTGTTAATTCCCCCTTATCTACTGTTACTTTGTTTTGTCATACGTTCCCATTTTCGTAAAAAGGGATACGGATCAAATGACCATTCTCGATCGCCATCATCTTTATACATCCCATAGTGTAGGTGTGGTGGAAATTTTCCGGATGTTCCAGGTGGACCATATCCGGTTGAGCCGACCTTTCCTAAAATGTCACCTGGTTTTACAACTTGACCTACTTGGATTTCGTCGTTATATGCACTTAAATGTGCATAATAGTGATAAATGTTAAAAATATCACGAATGCCGATTCTCCAGCCACCATAAAGATTCCATCCCTTTAATTCAACGACACCGTATGTTGTTGCATGTACAGGTGTTCCATAACCAGCAAAAATATCTGTCCCTTCATGAATCCGTACACCACCAAATCCTCGGCGATCTCCCCACGTACTTCGATAGCTATAATTATAATTCGTATCGACAGGGAAGTCTCGTTCAGTTAAATGGATATGGTTAAATTTTTTAAATACTTTAGCTGTATTTTTAATCGTTTGCACAGCGAGGTCACGTTTATAAAAATTCCAAATACCTATTTTTATGTCATCTTCTGTTGGACCAAACTGCAATAAATAGTTTGCCATTGTAAACAATACATCTTCATCATTGTTCGGATTTGCTTGCTGGTCTCCATTTCCATCTTTCCCTAATCCGTCAAAAAAACGAATGATTTTTTCATCCATAATCATGGCACTATTGCCAGGACCAAACCATAATTCTTCGGGAAATTGAATAGAGATGACTGGGTCTCGTTCTCCCTCTTTTTTTTCGAGAGTTTGTCGTTCATATTGGTCAATAGCCGCAATATAGTACCAAGGTATTTGAGTTAATGTTTCCGTTTTTTTGTATAAAGCCATTCGCTGTTCATAAAGATCTTCTTTACGTTCTTCAGCATGAACGCCATGTATACAATGAGCAACAATCATCGTAAAGGTCAATGTCATCAGTATGAACTGCCTAAAAAGCGACAATGTATTCACCTCTGTTTTTATGAACAATGTTTGTAAGCGAAAAGGACTAACCAACGATGCGTAGTTAGCCCGATGATTTCATTAAGGTGACTCATTTAAATCCTCATTTCCTTGTGGATCCTTCTTCATTTCTTTAATGATTCTTTCTAACGTATTGTCGTAATTTTCATTCGTTGTCGTCGAGTTGTGTAAACTATGAATATCTGGAATTAATTGTTCATTATGGGATACGTACACATCAAAAAAACTTGGCAAAATCGACATTGCTGACTTATTGACTATAGAGGCGGCTTCTTCGTCTGTTAGTTCCTCATTCTTTTCATAAACAATAAGAGCTTCTTTGTCGGTAACAAGTGTAGCCACTTCTTCAAAACCGTCATTTCGTAAAATGATGCGCGTAATTAAATCAGCCGTTTCTTCCCGATCCATCGTTGCGCCATGATTATTTTCTTCATCAAGCTTAACTTCTTCCTTCTTATAACTAACATAACCAAGCTGTTTATCCAATTCTGAATCAACCGGTTCTTTTTGTCGGTTTTTTACAGGATTAACGTCTTCTGACATTTCATCAATCGTATTTTCCATCCCGCATCCGACTAAAAATAAAAGTGCTACAATTGAAGATATAACAAGTCTCATCATATACACCTCATTTCTATATTTTTCATTTCGTTCTTCATTCAATTAGTTTGGATTGTATTGATAAAATCATACCCTCCAAAATCATGAATACGATTCGTTTTTTCACAATGGTTTATGGTAAACTAGAGTCAATTAAGTGGGGTGAATGTTAGTGATTGAATTATATGGGAAAAAATACGAAGTGATTGAAAATTACAAAAATGGTTTTCAACAAGATTCGTTAGAGGAACGATTCGCAGATATTTTAAAGAAATATGATTTTATCGTGGGGGATTGGGGTTATAATCAGCTACGTCTGCGCGGGTTTTATCATGACCATCATTCAAAAGCTACTTTTGATACAAAAATTAGTACGTTAGACGATTATTTATACGAGTTCTGTAATTTTGGCTGCGCATACTTCGTTCTTCGTAAAGTGAAAGAATAAAAATCACATAACAAAAGAGCAGTTGCTTGTTCACTGCTCTTCATCCTCATCATGAATGGGGTGGGCACCAGGGGTTTGTCTCGGTAAATCATCATGGCGCTCTTTATCCGGATAGACAAAAGCACTCTCACGGTATTGTCCTCGTTGCCACGGAGTCGATTTCGCTTGAACAGGATCATCTTGATTAAATGGGTCACCGAATGCTCCTTCTGGAAACTCTTCTGGGATTAATGCATTTTGCATGTTAACGACATTCGAAAAATCAGTATATTCTCGTTCTTTTTTTCGCGACATGTCTCGAACTTCCTTCCCTTAACTATATTTGCTTACCCTTATTGTTTGCTAAAAGGAAAGAATGTATACATGCCGGAAAAATTATAAAATGATGACTAAATATTCGTACAGCGCACATATCCTTGAAATCTTTTTTCAATAATTTTTCCTAATTTGAACATTGCTATTTCGTTACCATTTTTACTCATAACTTGAATTCCAATGGGCATCCCTTCGTCATCCGTACCGACGGGAATAACTAGAGAAGGCAATCCCCAAACATTTGCATAAGCTACATATGGCATGTAAGAGAGAAAAGTTCTTCGAAGAGAAAAGATTTCTTTATACAATGAACCATGTTTGCGTGCTCCACAATGATAAACAGGAGCGATGAGCAAACGGTCTTTAAAATAATGATTGATGATCTGATCACCGTTACGAATAATTGCTTCAATTTCTTTTATTCGTTTTTTTGATGGTTTAAATAAATGCGCTCCAAACAATGCCCATGTGAAATATTTGTGGTATTGCGATGTACCTCGCACCGTTTCTTTCATGTATTCGGTAATCGGTTTCGTCCGGTCTTTTATAAAGGAGGCTTCTTTCATCGACTCTCCACCATCTAAAGACATTATTTCTTGCCAGAGCAAGGCACTATCATCAAAATATGGTGGTGTTTCTTCGCGAATTGGAAAAGAAGTACTTAAAAAGTCTCTCATTTGTGTTAAGAGTTGTTTTGTTTCTCTTGATAATGGATAGCCCATATTAATTGTTGGCATAAACTGAATATAAAAACTGTGAAGAGATTGTTCACTCGGAGTATTGCGAGCTATCACTTTATACAAAAGCTCCATATCTCGAACTGATTTTCCCATAGGGCCAAAACCTAACATTCGTTGTTGTAAAGAAAGTGTTGCTTGTGGAAAATGACCGTCTTGTGGCACTTGATTCATACCGGATTTAAAGCCAACAATCCCATTTAAATGACTCGGAAAGCGAATGGATCCACCAATATCCGATCCTAACCCTACGGCTGCTCCTCCAGAGGCGAGTAAAGCACCTTCTCCACCACTAGAACCTCCAGCGCTTCGGGTAACATCCCAAGGATTGTTCGTTTGTCCATACACTTTATTATCTGTTTCTTGACAAAAACATAAGGTTGGTGTGTTCGTTTTACAAAGAATAATGGCTCCGGCACGTTTAAGTCTTTTTACAACTTTAGAATCTTGTTTAATTATTAAATCTTGCCGGTGAATTAATCCACCCGTCGTTTTCATACCTTTCACATCAAAAGACTCTTTAATACTAATTGGAACACCCTCTAAAGGCCCTTTGACAGAAGAATGGGATTTTGTATCGACTGCTTTTGCTTCCGCTAATGCGTCTGTAAACCTCTCTTCGACAACAGCATTGATCGTTCGGTTTATTTTGTAAATGTGATCGATATATGTATGTACGACTTCGTAACTCGACAAATCTTTCTGTTTGATTTTCTGGGCTAGACTTGTGGCATCCATGTCAAGAATTGATTGTGCTTCGTTCTTTTTGACTCGCTCACGTTTCATCATCCATCCCCCATTTCGAGCAGTTGTCTAAACAATTTATAGTTTTATTATAACATGTAAAATTTAAAAAAACGTCTACGTATACACTTTCTTGAATAATGACAGACTGTAGCTTACTTTTACAGTTACAAAAGACATTTATTTTGTAAAATGACTTCTCGAGGGGG